>NZ_JBITFY010000006.1:282532-358590 GCF_044456585.1 Streptosporangium sp. NPDC050855 | reverse complement strand
CTGGTCCGTCCGTACGCGGTGACCGGGGGGGGGGCCGCCCCCCCGCCCCCCCACCCCCAGGAGGGCCCCGGGGGGGGGGGGGGGGGGGGGGGGGGGGGGGGGGGGGGGGGCGCCCCCCGCCCCGCCCCCCCCCCCGCGCGCGCGGCCCCCCCCCCCCCCCCCCCCCCCCCCGCGGCCGCTTCACCACGAGGCTCTAGCATTCTGCGGCGTGAGAGATCTCCGCCTGCTTCCCAAGGCCCACCTGCACGTCCACCTGGAGAGCACGGTACGCCCGGAGACCGTGCGCGAGCTGGGCGGGCCACCGGAGCCCGAGGGTGCGTTCACGAGCTTCCGGGAGTTCGCCGACCAGCGGGCCAAGGTGCGCGAGCTGCTGCGCACACCCGAGCACTTCCGCCGGATCGCCCTGGAGTTCTGCGAGGACGAGGCCGCCCAGGGCACCCGCTACGCCGAGGTGACCTTCACCGCCGCCTCGCACGGGGAGCGGGTCGGGCGGCTGGAGATGCCGCTGGAGGCGGTGCTCGACGGGCTGGCCGAGGGCGAGGCCAGGTTCGGCGTCCGCAGCCGGGTGCTGCTCGACCACTCCCGGCGCCGGCCGGTGGAGCGGCTGTGGCGGACCTACGAGCTGGCCACCCGCTACGACGAGGTGATCGGTATGGGGCTGGCGGGCGACGAGAGCCATCCGCTGGCGCCGTTCGCCGAGGTGTTCGGCGCGGCCGCGGACGCCGGCCTGCACCTGGTCCACCACGCCGGGGAGTCCGCCGGCGCGGCCAGCGTCCGCGAGGCACTGGACCTGGGGCGTACCGAACGGCTCGGGCACGGCATCCGGGTGCTCGACGACGAGGCGCTGGTGGCGCGGGTGCGCGAGAGCGGCATCCCGCTGGAGGTCTGCCCCACCTCCAACGTCCTGCTCGGCCTCGTCCCCTCGCTGGCCGACCACCCGCTGCCCCGGCTGCGCGCGGCCGGGCTGAGGGTCACGATCAACACCGACGGCGAGACCGCGCTGGCCGACGAGTACGCGCGGCTGCGCGAGGTCTTCGGGTACGGCGACGACGTCCTGGCAGAGCTGGCCCGTACCTCGATCGAGGCGTCGTTCGCCCCCCGGGACCTCGTCGCGGCGCTCCTGGCCGAGGTCGACGCCTGGTCGTCCACGGACCCGCCCCCGTCCGGGGGCGGGTCCGTGGCCGGGGGCGGGAGCGGATCGGGGCGGACGCCGGGGGACGCCTCCCCTGGCCGGTCCGGCGGCGGGTCCGGGAACACGCCCGTGTAGGCTGTCCGCGTGCGTGATCTTGGCGATGACCCCCGTCCGGCCCGTGGCGCGGTCCGCGAGATCCTTCGCGTCGACCGGAGCGCGACCCTGCACTACTCCCCCGACCTCGACGGGCTCGCCGACCCCGGCGAGATCGTCTGGGCCTGGGTCCCGTACGAGGAGGACCCGGCCCGGGGCAAGGACCGGCCACTGCTGGTCGTCGGCCGCCACGGCCGCGACCTGCTCGCCCTGATGCTCTCCAGCCGCGCCGGGGGCGGCCGTCCGGACGACTGGCTGGAGATCGGCCCCGGCGCCTGGGACCGGGACGACCGCGTCTCCTACCTGCGCCTGGACCGGGTCTTCGTCCTCGGCGAGGACGACATCCGGCGCGAGGGCTCCGTCCTCGACGGCGAGCGCTTCGCCCGGGTGGCGGCCGTGCTCAAGCAGACCCACAACTGGGCCGCCGACGGCTGAGCCCCTCCCGCATCTCGGGACGGCGTGAATTCGATGGAGAACGGCGTCGCCGGTCGGCATCCTGGTCTCCCATGGACGACAGAAGACTCGTTCGAGTCTCGAAGTACCTCTCCAAGCACCTGCGGCACCAGCCGGAGAGCATCGGCCTGACGCTCGACCCGCAGGGCTGGGTGGAGGTCGAGGCCCTGCTCGCCGCCGCGGCGCGGCACGGGTTCGCGATCACCCGTGACGAGCTCGCGCGGGTGGTGGAGGGCAACGACAAGCGGCGCTTCACCGTCGAGGGCGACCGGATCCGCGCCAACCAGGGGCACACGGTCGAGGTCGACCTGGACCTTCCCACCGTCGAGCCGCCCGAGTTCCTGTTCCACGGGACGGTCGGCGCTCAACTGGCCGCCATCCGGCGCGAGGGCCTGCTGCCGATGGCCCGCCACGCCGTGCACCTGTCCCCGGACCGGGAGACCGCGACCCGGGTGGGAGCGCGCCGGGGCCGTGCGGTCGTACTGGTCGTCCGCTCCGGGGAGATGCACCGGGCCGGCCACGAGTTCCAGGTGAGCGCCAACGGCGTCTGGCTCACCGCCCACGTGCCGCCCGACCGCATCACGTTCCCCGACTGAGGCCCGGCACAGCACGGCCCGTCCGTCTCGTTCCTCCGGTCGACACTCCGCCACCGTACTTCCCAGCACCGCATCACGTTCCCCGGCCGACGCCCGGCAACCGAGGAGATGCGGCCGCGCGACCCCGGAGCGGACCATGGGTCGCGCGACCACCGGCCTGCCGCGTCCCACCGGCGCGGCGGGCCGGCGCCCGAAGGGGAACGGAACGCGGCACCGCACGGGAAGGCGGGAGGGCAGGACGTGGCGTCTCACACGCGTGCCGTCCGAGGCAGACGGGCGGTCACGTCCTGCGCGCAGGACGGGCTGTGGCTGCTCGACGCGCTGGACCCGGAGCCGGTGGCCCACGGCGTGGGCGCGGCCTACCGGATCCGCGGCGACCTCGACGTCGGCGCGCTGCGCGCCGCCTGGAGCGAGGTCGTCCGCCGTCACGAACCTCTCAGGACCGTCATCCGCGAGAGCGGCGGCCGTCTCGTCCAGTACATCTCACCGTCGTCCGAGGAGGCCGGCCACGCGCTCGCGCTCCTCGACCCGGACGCCGTCGTCGGCGACGGCGCCGACGACATGGGTCGTGACATCGGTCATGACATGGGTCCCGATGTCGGCCCCGATGACGATCCCGGCGCGGAACGGCGTGCCGAACGGGTCCGCGCCGCGCTGAGCGCCGAGCCGTTCGACCTGGCACGAGGCCCCCTGGCCCGGGCGACCCTGGTCCGCCTGGGCGAGAACGACCACCTGCTGGCGCTCCGGCTGCACCGCGCCGTCGCCGACCACCGGTCCGTGTCGATCGTGGTGGACGAACTGTCGGCCGGCTACGCCGCGGCGCTGGCGGGAAGACCCGCGGGCACGGCCCTGCCCGCCCTCACGTCCCGGTTCGCCGACCACGCGCGTCGGCAGCGCCGGTGGATCCGCACCCCTGCGTTCCACGAGCTGCTGGACTGGTGGACCCGCGCGCTGACCCCCCTGCCGCCTGCGGCCCTGCCCGTGGACCACGGCCGTCCCCGATCCGCGCGCGGCCGGACCGTCCGGTTCGACTGGGGCCCGGACGCGCGCTCCCGGATCGCGGAACTGTCCCGCGCCGCCGGGACCACGCCGTCCACCGTCCTGCTCGGCGCGCTGCACTGCCTGCTGCACCGGTACGGGGGCACGGACCGGACGGCGGTGACGGTCCCGGCGAGCCTGCGCACGGCTCCGGGGACGGACCTGCTGGTCGGGCCGTTCGTCAATCCGCTCGTGCTGACCGCCGACCTCTCCGGCGGGCCGTGCTTCCGCGAGCTGCTCACCCGGCTGGACGGACGCGTCCGCGAGGCCCTCTCCCGCAGGGAACTGCCCTTCCCGTACGTGGTCCGGGCACTTCGCGCCGACCGGGACCCGTACCGGGTCCCGCTGTCCGACGTCGTGCTCGACGTGCGGGAGAGCCCCGAGGCCGAGCTGCGGCTTCCCGGCGCCGAGGTGCGCCGCCTCCCGGCCACGAAAGCCACGGAAGGCACGGACGGCACCGACGGCACCGACGTGGTCGCGAGCCTGGCCGACCTGACGTTCACCGTGGACCTGGCCGGGCCCTCGGTCACCGGTTCGCTGACCTACCGCGACGGCCTCCTGGACGAGGGCTCCGCCCGCTCCGTCCTGGACCAACTGCACACCCTGCTGACCGCCGCCGCCGGGGACCCCGGCCTGCCGGTGGACGCTCTCCCCCTGGAGCCCGCCGACCGCGTCCGCGAGGCCGCCCGCGAGGCGGACCGGACCGGAGCCGGCCCCTCCCCCGGTCCCGGGGTCCACGAGCTCGTCCGTCTGCACGCCGCGCACCGGCCGGACGCCGCCGCGGTCGCCTGGGGGGGTGTCGTCACCTCCTACCGTGAGCTGGCCCGGCGGGCGTCCGTCCTCGGCGCCCACCTGCGCAGCCTGGACCACGGGGGCGATGCCGGAGACGGCTGCTCTGGGGGCGGTTCCGCAGGCCGTGCCGGAAGCGGCGCCGGAAGCGGTGCCGGAGGTGTCGGAGGCGCGGCGGTGGCGGTGCGCGTACCGCCGGGTCCCGGCCGGATCGCGGCGCTGCTCGGGGTGCTCGGCACGGGCGCCCACCTGGTCTGGCTCGGCACGGGCGACGCCGGGGACCGCGTCCGGGCGGTCCTGTCCGACCTGCGCCCCGCCTGCATGCTCGTGGAGGGGTCACCCGACGGGGACGAACTGGCCCGCTGGTACCGCGACGAGCTGGGCGGGAGGGTCATCGACATCACCGGCGGCCTCGCCCTCGACACCGACACCGACACCGACAGCGACAGCGACAGCGACAGCGACAGCGACAGCGAGGACACGGCGGGCACGGCCGACCTCGCCGCCGACATCGTGGCCGGGGCCGGAGGCTCCCCTGCGGAGCCGCCGCTCCCCGGCGTCCCGGGTCCGGACGCCTGGGCGTACGTCGCCTACACGTCGGGCTCGACGGGACGTCCCAAGGGGATCCCGCAGACCCACGCCGCCCTCGCGCAGTTCGTCACCTGGTTCGCCGCCGAGTTCGGCATCGGGCCCGGCTCCCGGGTGGCGCAGTGGGTGACCCCCGAGCACGACCCGGCCCTGTGCGAGGTGTTCGCGACGCTCGTCTCCGGGGCGACGCTCTGCCCCGTACCGGACGGCATCAGAGCACACCCCGAGAAGCTGGTGGCCTGGCTCACCGACCAGGAGATCACCCACATCCAGACCGTTCCGAGCTTCGCCAGGACGCTCCTGGGCGCGATCACCGGCGGAGGAGCCGGGCACCCCGCCCGCCTCGGGCACATCCTGCTGATGGGAGAGGCGGTATCGCCGGAGCTGGTGCGCGGCCTGCGCGCGGCCCTGCCGTCCACCCGGCTGATCAACCTCTACGGGCCCACCGAGACGATCGCGGCGACCTGGCACGAGATCGGCGGCACGACCGGGGACACCGCCGGGGACACGACCGGCCGCACCGTCGATGACACGACCGGGGACACGGCCGGTCACGGGGTCGGGGACGCCGCCGGTGTGATCCCCATCGGGCGTCCCATCCCCGGCAGGCAGGTCCTGGTCGTGGACGAGTGGGACCGTCCCTGCCCGGCGGGGGTGACCGGTGAGATCGTCGTGCGCACCCCGTACGTCACCCCCGGGTACATCGGCACGGCCGGTGGCGAGCCCGTCTTCGAGCCGCTCCGGGGGCCCGGGAGACCCGAGGAGCCCGCGGTGGCCTGCCGGACCTACCGGACCGGGGACCTGGCGCGCCGGCGCTGGGACGGCCGCCTGGAGTTCCGCGGGCGCAAGGACTTCCAGGTGAAGCTCTCCGGCGTCCGGATCGAGCTCACCGAGGTGGAGGCGACCCTGTCCGCGCACGAGTCGGTGGCCGAGTGCGCGGTCGTCGCCCGTACCGGCCGGGACGGCCTGCCCGACGCGCTGGTCGCCTACGTCGTCCCGGCCCCCTCCGCGTCCGGGGACGCCTCCCCGGCCCGGGCCTGGCGGGCCTGCCTGCGGCGGCGTTTCGGCCGCGACACGCCGGCCGTGCTGTTCACCGTCCTGGACCGCCCGCTGCCGCGGAACCTCACCGGCAAGGTCGACCGGGGAAGGCTGCCCGGCCCCCGGCACGCCGCCTGGCGGCCGGAGCCCCCGGCCCCGACCCCGACCCAGAAGGGCGTGATCGCCATCTGGTCGGACCTGCTGGGGCGGGCGGAGATCGGCGTCGAGGACGACTTCTTCGCGGCCGGTGGCCACTCCCTGCTGGTCCCCCGGCTCGTCGCGCGCGTCCGGGACCGCTTCGGCGTCGAGCCGTCCCTGCGGCGGTTCTTCGCCGAGCCGACCCCGGCCGGGCTCGCGGCGCTCGTCGACGAGGCCACCCGGCCGCCGGTCACGGGCGTCCACGAGGCGGCCCGGCCGCGGGCCGCGGGTGCCCGGGGAGACCGGTCCGGCGTCCCGCGGGGAGGGACGGCCGGTGGGGACGGTCCCCAGGACGGCCCGCGTGGACGGGGACGTGCCGCGCACCACGGTGCCGCCGTTCCCGCCGGAGCCCTCTCCGGGGGACAGGGATGATTCACATTGACGGCAGGAGGAGAGCCAATGACCGTTGACCAGCGCCCGAGCCCCGTCGCCTCGGACATCGAGCGGCGGGTCGAGCGGATCTGGAAGGACGTGCTCGGCGTGGCCGAGTTCCCGTCCGACGCCACCTTCTTCGAGCTGGGCGGGCAGTCCGTCTCGGCGGTCCGGATCATCGCCCGGATCGAGGAGGAGATCGGCGTCACGATCGACATGGGCGACCTGTTCGAGGACCCCGACCTGGCGACGTTCGTCCGCGACGTCGCCGCCAGGGCGCCGCGGGAGCAGGCGTAGCGAAGCGACGAGGACGGCCGGGGCGGCGCGGCCGGCCCCGGCCGTGCCGTGCCGTCCCGGCCGCGCCGTGAGGAGGAGAGATGGGACTCGTGCGCAGGCGCCTGCCGAACGGCCTGGAGGTGACGCAGGTCGATCCCGGAGAAGCGGCTGTGATCTATCGGGAGATATTCGTCGAGGAGTCGTACCTGAGGGACGGCTTCCCTTCCACCGGCCTCGACGTGATCTTCGACATCGGCGCGAACATCGGTCTCGCGTCGATCTTCTTCAAGCAGCGTCACCCGGACGCGCTCGTCGTCGCCGCGGAGCCCGGGCCGGACACCTACGCCGCGCTGCGCGAGAACTTCGACCGGCACGTCCCCTCGGGAGTGGCGCACGAGGTCGCCGTGTCCGACCGGAACGGCACCCGGCGCTTCGGCTACTACCCGCAGGCGCCGGCGGAGTCGGGTTTCTACGCCGACGAGCCGGAGGAGACCGAGCTCGCCAGGCGGCTCCTGGTGCGCGGCGGGGTGCCCGCGCCGGCCGCCGAGAGGCTGGCCCGGTCGCGGCACCGGCTGTCCCACGTGGAGTGCCGGACCGTCACCCTCTCCTCCCTGATACGGGAGCACGGGGTGGACCGGGTGGACCTGCTGAAGATCGACGTGGAGAAGGGCGAGCTGGACGTGCTGGCCGGTATCGAGGAGCCCGACTGGGCCAGGATCGGCCATCTGGCGCTGGAGGTGCACGACATCGGGGGCCGGCTGACGCGGGTCGTGTCGATGCTGCGCGAGCGCGGCTTCCGGGTCGCCGTCGAGCAGGAGGACCGGCTCTCGGACACCGGCATGCACATGCTGTTCGCCACCGCCGGGCGGAGGGCCGCTTCGCTGTCGTCCGGGGCCTCCCGGTCGTCCGGTGTGACGAACACGGAATGACGCGGACGGACGCGGATGCGAAAAGCCCCTGGCCATCGGCCAGGGGCTTTTCGGTCGCCGGGGTCGGCTCAGGCGTCGACCGTCTCCCGGGGGGCGCCCGCCGCCTCACGGGAGGCGTTCTCGCCGGAGGCGCTCTCGCGAACGGCGTTCTCGCGGGAGGCGTTGAGTCCCATCAGGTCCGCGGCCGCGCGCGCCTGGGCGATGTCGTCGTGCTCCAGCACCATGTGCGGGTCCTGGAGCTCGAACCAGCCCACTCCCGGCGGGCAGCGGTCGTAGCCGAGCAGGCGCCGGACCTCCTCGGGGTGGGCCAGCACCGCCTCCTTCGGCACCGCGATGTACTGGTTCTCCTCCTGGCGCAGGTTCGCCACGTCCAGCGAGAGGGTCAGGCCGACGCGCGGCCGGTCGGTGTCGTTCCTGCCGCCGCAGTGGTACACCCCTCCGGCGAAGATGAGCGCCGACCCGGCGGGCATCTCGGCGGGGATGCTCTCGGCGTACCGCGGGGCGCGCTCGTCGTCCCAGTGGTGGCTTCCCGGGATCACCAGCGTGGCGCCGTTCTCCGCGGTGAAGTCGGTCATGGCGAGCATGAGCTGCAGCCGGATCGTGGGGCCCGGGTGCGGGCGCAGGTAGAGCGTGTCCTCACGGTGCAGGGGC
Source organism: Streptosporangium sp. NPDC050855 (assembly GCF_044456585.1). Classification (NCBI taxonomy): domain Bacteria; kingdom Bacillati; phylum Actinomycetota; class Actinomycetes; order Streptosporangiales; family Streptosporangiaceae; genus Streptosporangium; species Streptosporangium sp. NPDC050855. The sequence continues at coordinate 350,377 of NZ_JBITFY010000006.1, read as the reverse complement.
TGCTTGCCCTGTCCGGGGTCGATCTGGATCGCCTGGGTGGCGCTGATGTGGATGTTCGGCGTCATCTCGATGCGGGAGCGGCCGATCCAGATCGGCACCGGCCGCTGCATGATCGTCCGGGCCGGTCCCAGGTAGAGGGGGTGGGTGACGACCGGCGTCAGGTGGGTCGTGCGGGCGAACAGCGAGGAGATCCGCCGGGTCCGATGGCCGTCGTAGCCGCTCTCGCAGTAGTCGGAGGCCTCCAGGTCCGGGCCGAGGTCGGCCCAGAGGCCCTTCATCGTCGCCTCGTCGGCGAGTCCTTCGACGATCACCACGCCGTCGCGCTCGAGCGCCTCGACGACCTCCTCGGGAGCGGCATCCGGTTTCACGCGGATGAGGGCTGTCATCGTCGGTTACCCCTTTCGTGCTTGTCAGGACGCTTCTCGTACCGGCCGGCAGGTGGAGCGGTAGGGCCCGCTCAGCCGTTGAACGCGTCGGAGGTGAAGTGCCGCAGCTCCTCGAAGGAGGACAGGTCCGGCACGGTCCAGCCCTCCAGGTCGTACTCGCCGAGGCACTGGTCGACCAGGGCCTTGTACTCGTCGATCTGCCGGCCGGCGGTCTGGCTGAAGAGGAGCTCCAGCCGGATGTTCTCGTGGTTGCCGGAGTAGTTGCGCTCGTACAGCTCGTGCCGTCCGCCGAACTCCGAGCCCACCGCGTCCCAGAGGAGTTTCATCAGCTTGACCCGGTCCACGGCGTCCGCGCCGTGCGAGCCGCGCAGGTACTTGTCGAGGTACGGGCGGATCTCGGGGTTCTTGAAGTCGGCGGTGCTGGAGTTGACGTAGATCAGCCCGCTGGCGACGTCCTGCTCGATGATCTCCTTGATCCGGGTGTAGCCGAGCTGCATGAACCAGCGGTAGGCCATCACGTACTGCGGGTTGGGCAGCAGCGCGGAGTTCTTCCACGGCACCGGGTTGCGCGCCGCCGCGTCCGACAGGCCCCAGAACAGGTTCCGCCAGGCCAGCACCTCGCCCAGGCGGGTCTGCACGCCCCGGAAGTCGGCGGTGCCGTTCATCTCCAGCGCCTTGACGAGCAGGCCCGCGATGAAGTCGAGCTTCACCGCCAGCCGCGTGCAGCCGTGGAAGGCCGCCCGCTCCATGAAGCCCGACTGGCCGGAGAAGGCCCGGACCTTGCCCAGGTGGCCGTAGACGAACACGTTCTCCCAGGGGATGAGCACCTTGTCCAGGATGAGCAGGGTGTCGTTCTCGTCCATCCGCGAGGAGAGCGGGTAGTCGAAGGGCGTGCCCATGACCGCCGAGGCCGCGGTGTAGGAGGTGCGGCAGACCAGCTTCATCCCGGGAGCGGACATCGGGACGGTGGCGACCAGCGCGAACCTGCGGTCCTTGACCGGCAGGCCGGCGTGCGCGATGAAGTTGTAGTGCGTCAGCGCCGAGCCGGTGGCCACCACCTTGGCCCCGCTGACCACGAGGCCGGCGTCGGTCTCCTTCTCGACGTGCACGAAGACGTCGGCGACCTCGTCCGGCGGCCGGTCCCGGTCCACCGGCGGGTGGACGAACGCGTGGTTCCAGTACAGCACCTTCTCCTGCGACTCCCGGTACCAGCGCCGCGCGTTGTCGTCGAAGGGCGCGTAGAAGTCGGCGTTGGCACCGAGCGTGCCGAGGAAGGAGGCCTTGAAGTCGGGGCTGCGTCCCATCCAGCCGTAGGTCATCCGGGCCCACTCGGCGATGGCCCGCTGGTCGGCGACCAGGTCGTCGACGCTGCGGGGGGTGGTGAAGAACCGGTGGGTGTACCCGTCGCTCCCGGTGTCGGTCGGCGCCGTGAGCACCTCGCGCCGGGCCGGGTCGTGCAGCGCGTCGTAGAGCCGCGCGACCATGCGCGCGGGGTTGTGGAACGCGGGGTGCGACGGCACGTCCTTGACGCGCTCCCCGTAGATGTAGATCTCACGGCCGTCCCGGAGGGTCTCGATGTACTCTTCTCCGGTCAGGGGACGGGTGCTTCGCCGGGGACCGGCCGCGTCCGGCCCGGTCGCGTCCCGTCCGGTCGCGTCCCGTCCGGTCGCGTTCCGTGCGGTCGTGTCCGGCAGGCCCGCGTTCGGGCCGGACGCGTCCGGCCGGGGAGCGTCCGGTCCGGCGGTGGGGTGGTCGACCATGGCGTCTCCGGATCTCGTCGTCTGTCGCCGCATCTGCCGTGCGCGCCCGCGTTCCGCGCGGGCACCGGGTCAGAGCCGCCTCGGGTCGGTGTCCGGTGCGGTCACCGCCGCGCGCAGCACCCGCAGGAAGTCGGCCAGCATCCGGCTCATCGTGTCGGCGTCGAAGCGGTTGCTGTTGAATCCCAGGCTCCCGACCATGTCGTTGGAGGGCCCGATGTGCAGGGTCCACAGGATGCCGTCGGGGACGTCGGAGCCGACCTCCTGGGAGACGGTCCGCCGCCACAGCTTGGAGTAGGTGAGTCCTCCGGCCCGCTCGTCGGTCGCCAGGTACGGCGAGCTGATCGCCTGGAAGGCGCTGACCTGGAGGTCGTCGCTGGCCACCGGGGCCATCAGGGTGGGGGCCTCGCCCAGGATCTGCACGAACGGGACGTCGTGCGAGTAGGCGCCCAGGCAGGCCTGGCGGGTCCTGCGGACCACGTCGCGGAACGTCTCGCAGCCCGACAGGTCCGTCCTGAGCGGGAGGAAGTTGATGAACGACCCGACCGTCTCGTGGAAGCGCGCGTTGCCGCGGCCGGGCGTGAACGTCGGCACCACGAGGTCGTCGGTGCCGGTCAGCCGGCTCAGGAACACCTGGTAGGCGGCGAACAGGACCATGAACGGCGAGCTCTTCAGCTCACCGGCCAGGGACACGGCCGCGGAGGCCACCTCGGGGTCGACGGCGAAGCGGTGCCAGGAGGTCGCCTTCGGCGCTCCGGCGGAGCGGGGACGGTCGGAGCGCAGCGCGGTGATGTGCGCGTCCCGCAGCGTGTCCCGCCAGTACGCGCGCGCCGCGACCGCGGCCGGGGAGTCGGCGTTCTCCCGCTCGTGGCGGGCGTACTCCTGGTACTGCGGCACGTCGGGCAGGTCCGGTTCCGTACCCTCGGCGCGGGCGGCGTGGCAGGCGAGCAGGTCGCGCAGGATCACGTCGATCGACCAGGCGTCAGCGGCGGTGTGGTGGGCGTTGAGCACGAGCACCGCGTCGGTGTCGTCGAAGCGGCCCACGACGGCCCGCAGCAGCGGGACCTCGCAGGCGTCGTTGGTCCCCGACTCCACCTCGTTGAGCAGCTCCTCGGCGCGGCTCTCACGCTCGTGCGCGGGGCATCCGCCGAGGTCCCGCACGGTCAGCCGCGGGGAGCAGGGGGCCAGGACGCGCTGGTACGGCCGCTCGCCGTCGCGGACGATCACGGTACGCAGCGCCTCGTGCCTGGCCACCACGTCGCTCAGGGCCGCCTCCAGCGCCGTCAGGTCGAGCTCGCCGCGCAGGCGCCATGCCCCGACCACGTGGTAGCGGGGGCCGAACGGGCCCTCCGTGGTGCCCGTGTCGAACGCGCACAGGAACTCCTGGTGAAAACTCAGCGGAATCTGCTCAACCGGTGCGACGGTGGTCATTGCCGATACCTTTCCCTAGTGACTCCCCGGCGGTACGGGCATCCGCGGGGCCTTTCCCCGGCGGCCCGGTACGGGCGGGAACGCGCACGTCCAGCGTAGATTTCTGTTCTCGTCGATGCTTCTCGGGAATTGCGTTCCTCGCTCTCCGGGAATCGCGTTCCCCCGGGAGGCGCGACCCCGGGACCGCGCCGTCCTCTCGCGGTGTCCCGGGACGTCATCCCGCGGCGTGCCACGCGGCCTGCCGCTCCCGGCGCGCGAGCTCCTCCTCGTCGGGCGGGAGGCGCCGCACCGCCGCGCGCAGCAGCGGGGGCGCGGTCAGCGAGGTGACGACCGCGATGAAGACGATGACGGTGAACATCGCCGTGGTCAGCACCCCGAGTGCCAGGCCGGTCGCGGCGATGATCACCTCGACCATGCCGCGGGAGTTCATGCCCGCGCCCAGGGCCAGCGCCTCCCAGTGGTTCAGCCGGCCGGTCCGCGCGCCCAGGTAGGCGCCGGCGAACTTGCCGGCGGTCGCCACCAGGAGCAGCAGGACGCCGACGGCCAGGATCTCGGGCCGGGTCAGCGCCGTCAGGTCCAGGCGCAGGCCGATGCCGGCCAGGAAGACGGGCGCGAAGACCGACATGACGATCGTGCGCAGCGGCGCCAGCCGTACCGGGTCCACCAGGGTGAGGACGGCCGCTCCGGCGACGAAGGCGCCGAACAGCGCCTCCATGCCCATCGCCCCGGTGACGGCGGCGGAGAACAGCACGATCGAGACCGCGGTCGCGATCGATGAGCCCGCGTCCCGGGTCACCACGGGCAGCGCGCGGCGCGCGAGCGGGCGGCAGAGCAGGACCGCGGCGGCGACGAAGGCCACCGTGTACGCCACGGTCGCCGCCACGCCGCCGGCGTGGGCCCGGCCCGCCGCCATCGCCGAGACGAACGAGAGCAGCAGCCACCCCACGGCGTCGTCGAAGAGCGCGGCGGTGACGATGAACTGGCTGATCCTGCGGTGCAGGATGCCGAGGTCGCTCAGCGTCTTGGCGATCACGGGCAGTGCCGTGACGCACATGGTGACGCCGATGAACAGGGCGAAGACGTCCCGGGAGGTGCCGGGGGCCAGGACCTCGCCGGGCAGGAGGTACCCGGTCGCCACGCCCAGTGCCAGCGGCACCAGCAGCCCGGCGAGGCTGATCCGCAGCGCGACCGCGCCGCGCTCGCGCAGCAGCCCCGGGTCGAGCTGGGCGCCGGTGATGCCGACCAGCAGCAGCACCCCGATCTGGCCGAAGGCGTCCAGGAGCTGGGTCTGCCCGGCCGGGAAGAGCTGTCCGGCGAGCTGCGGGGCGGCGTGGCCCAGCACCGTCGGGCCCAGCAGCACCCCGGCCAGCAGCTCGCCGACCAGCACGGGAAGTCCCAGCCGGGCCGCGACGCGCCCGAGCAGGAGGGCCAGGGAGAGCAGCACGCCCACCTGGACCAGGAAGAGCAGGAAGGCCGAGCCCGCTGACGGCATGATCGGTCGCTCCGTTCACCGGCCCGCGTCAGGCCGTCTCGTGCCGGACCCACATCAGGCCGTCCGCGGAGGCGCGGAGGCCACCGGGCTCCAGCGGCCCGCCCTCGCCGGCCCGCTCGCCGAGCAGGGCCCGCCCCTGCAGGGCCGCGCCCTGCTCCAGCAGCTTGGACAGGACCGGTCCGCTCGCGGCGCCGAGGGACTCCACGGGCTGCTCCTCGAACGTGGCGACCGTCCTGGCCAGCTCCCGGGAGGTGGCCGCCATCCGCGCGCGGGCCATGACGCCGTCGGCGATCTCGTCCGAGGCCACGCCGCCGACCAGCTCGACGAACGCCTCGATGTCCGTGGGGGCGGTGTTGGAGACCTTGCGCGCCTGCCAGAAGTAGGAGTCCTCGGAGCGGTGCATGTCGTAGAAGCCGATGAGGAACTCGTGGAAGAGCCCGTACTCGCGGCGGTAGCGGCGCTCGAACTCGGCGAAGGCGCTCTCCTCGTCGATCGTGCCGGCCAGGCAGGAGTTGACGGACCGGGCGGCCAGCAGCCCCCCGTAGGTGGCCAGGTGCACGCCCGAGGAGAAGACCGGGTCGACGAAGCAGGCCGCGTCGCCGACCAGGACCATTCCCGGGCCCCAGAAGCGCGTGTTGCAGTACGACCAGTCCTTGCGGACCCGGAAGCGTCCGTAGGGTCCCTCGGTGACGCGGGTGGCGCCGGCCAGCTTCTCGCGGATGAGGGGGCAGGCGTCGATGAACCTCCGCATCGCCTCCTCGGGGTCTCCCTGCACGAGCTGCGCCGACTCCTGGCCCACCACCGCTCCGACGCTGGTCAGGGTGGGGCTGAGGGGGATGTACCAGAACCAGCCGTGGTCGAAGGCGACGCTCAGGATGTTGCCCGAGTACGGCTCGGGCAGCCGCCCTCCGCCCTCGTAGTACGTGAACAGCGCCAGGTTCCGGAAGAACGGCGAGTACTTCCGCTCCGAGCCCGCCTTGCCGTACAGGCGGCTGGTGTTGCCGGAGGCGTCGACGACGTACCGGGCGCGGACCTCGGTGGTCCTCCCGTCCAGGTCGCGGTAGCGTACGCCGCGGACGCGCCCGTCCTCCTCGACGACGCCCGTGACGGGGCTGTTCTCCCGTACGTCCACGCCGTTCTTGCGCGCGTTCTCGAGCAGGATGGTGTCGAATTTCATCCGCTCCACCTGGTACGCGTGCGAGGTGGGCCCGGCCATTCTGCGGGAGACGGCGAACTCGAATGTCCACGGCTTCGGATTGCTGCCCCACTTGAACGTACCGCCGCGTTTCACGGTGAAACCCGCGCGCCGGATCTCGTCGTCGACGCCGAGCAGGTGGGCGATTCCGTGAACGGTCGCGGGAAGCAGCGACTCGCCGATCTGGTAACGGGGGAAGCTCTCCTTCTCCAGCAGGAGGACCCGGTGCCCGTGTTTGCTCACGAGAGTGGAGACGGTGGATCCCGCCGGTCCACCTCCGACCACCACCACGTCGTATTCCTGCGGTGAACTCACCGGTACTCCTCTCGAACGGGCGGCCTGCCCAGGCCGCGGCGACCGCACGCGGAAAACGACCCGGCGGCGGTTCCGATGAATCCGTCCACCGCATCCTCACCGTCGCCGTCCGGCCGCGCATCTTCCGTGTTGCGGCGGCCGCCGTGCGAATATGGCAGGAACATGAACCCCTTTCGAGAGCATATTCGCACTCTCGGCGCTGGACTCCGGGGCGCTCTTCGCACAGAATCTGTGAACGCTGTCGTGATTTCCATTCCGCTGTGATTCGTGCGATCTCATGAATTGTCAGAGGTGAGTAATGTGACCATGGTAGAGACCCGCGTGGAGGTCGGGTTCGACGGTGAGAGCCTGGACATCGGGGACGTCCGGCGGGTGGCCGTGGACAGGGCGTCCTGCAGCGTCACCCCCGAGGCCCTGTCACGGGCGGCGGAGAGCCGGCGCATGTTCGAGGACATCGCCCGCCAGAACATCCCCATCTACGGCGTCACCACCGGCTACGGCGAGATGATCTACATGCTGGTCGACGTCTCCAAGGAGGTGGAGCTGCAGACCAACCTGGTCCGCAGCCACAGCGCCGGCGTGGGCCCGCTCTTCGGCGAGGAGGAGGCCAGGGCGATCCTGGCCGCCCGGCTCAACGCCCTGGCCAAGGGCCACTCCGCCGTACGACCGCAGGTGCTGGAGCGTCTGGCCCTCTACCTCAACCGGGGGATCACCCCGGCCATCCCGGAGATCGGGTCGCTCGGCGCCAGCGGCGACCTGGCGCCGCTGTCCCACATCGCCTCGACGGTCATCGGCGAGGGGTACGTCCTGCGGGACGGGCGGCCGGTCGAGACCGCGACGGTCCTGCGCGAGCACGGGATCGTCCCGCTGGAGCTGCGCTTCAAGGAGGGCCTCGCGCTGATCAACGGCACCTCCGCGATGACCGGGCTGGGCTCGCTCGTCGTCTGCCGGGCCCTGGACCAGGTGAGGCAGGCCGAGATCGTCTCGGCCCTGATCATCGAGACCCTCCGCGGCTCGACCAGCCCCTTCCTGCCCGAGGGCCACGAGATCGCCCGCCCGCACCCCGGCCAGATCGACAGCGCGGCCAACCTGCGGACGCTCATGGGCGGCAGCGGCCTGACGGTCGACCACCGCGACCTGCGGCGGCAGGTGCAGCAGGGCAGGCGGGACGGGGTGGAGGTCCAGCGCACCGACATCTACCTGCAGAAGGCCTACTCGCTGCGGGCGGTGCCGCAGATCCTCGGCGCGGTACGGGACACCCTGTCCCACGCCGGGGACAAGCTCCGCATCGAGCTCAACTCCGCCAACGACAACCCCCTGTTCTTCCCGGGTCAGGAGGTCTTCCACGGGGCCAACTTCCACGGCCAGCCGATCGCGTTCGCGATGGACTTCGTGACGATCGCGCTGACCCAGCTCGGCGTGCTCTCCGAGCGCCAGACCAACCGGCTGCTGAACCGGCACCTCAGCTACGGCCTGCCCGAGTTCCTGGTCTCCGGGGACCCGGGGCTCAACAGCGGGTTCGCCGGGGCGCAGTACCCCGCCACGGCGCTGGTGGCCGAGAACCGGACGATCGGCCCGGCCAGCACGCAGAGCGTGCCGTCCAACGGCGACAACCAGGACGTCGTCAGCATGGGCCTGATCGGCGCCCGCAACGCGCGCCGGGTCCTGGGCAACAACGACCGGATCCTCGCGGTGGAGTTCCTGGCCGCGGCCCAGGCGGTGGACGTCTCGGGACGCCACGACGGGCTGAGCCCGGCCGGCCGGGCGACCTACGACGCCGTCCGCGCGCTGGTCCCCACGCTCGACCGTGACCGGTTCATGAGCGACGACATCGAGACCGTGGCCTCGGCGCTGTCCCGGGGGCACTTCCTGGAGGCCGTGCGGCACGGTGGCGTCGAGCTCCGCTGAGCCGCCGGAGAGGACCGGGAACGCGGGAGAGATCGGGAACCACCGGAAAGGCCGGTGCGGGACGGGCGAAGGCCCTCCCGCGCCGGCCTTCGCCGTTCCTCCCTCCCCGCCCGTCCCGGCGGGCCGTGCCGTGGCCCTTCCGGCCCGCTCCCCGGGCCCCGCCTCCGCGCGACGGACGCGAACGGGCCCCGCCTCCGTCGCGCGGAGGCGGGGCCCGCTCGTCGCCGTTCGCCGTCAGGCGGCGCCGCTGTCGGGGATCCCGAGCCACCAGGGGTTGGCGCGGGCCCACTCGATGGTCCTCAGCAGTCCGTCCCTGAGCGGCGTGACGCACTCCCAGCCCAGCAGCGCGCGTGCCCGCGAGGTGTCGGGCACCCTGCGGGGCAGGTCCTCGTAGGCCGGGCCGAGCCGCTCGGCCGTGTCCACCGGCACGGCCGGGCCGGCGCCGGTGAGCTCGGCGATGAGGGCGACGACCTCGGCCACCGAGGTCTCCCGGGTGCTGCCGAGGTTGAAGGCCCGCCCGGCCGCCTCGGGACGGGCCGCGGCCAGCAGGGTCCCCTCGACCGCGTCGGCCACGTAGGTGAAGCAGCGGGTCTGCCGGCCCCGGTCGTACACCACCGGGGGCAGGCCGTTGAGCGCCCGGTGCACGCTGCGGCTGACGATGTAGGCGGGGCGCTGGCGCGGCCCGTAGACGTTGAAGTAGCGGACGACCGTGGCCTCCAGCCCGTGCTGGCGCCCGAAGGCGAACGTGAGGTGCTCGCTGAGCGCCTTGCTGGAGGAGTAGGTCCAGCGGTCGGCCGTGGTCGGCCCGAGGACGCGGTCGCCGTCCTCGGGCCAGGGCACCGAGGGGTTCTTGCCGAAGACCTCGCTGGTGCTCGCCACCACGACCCGCGCCCCGGCCCTGGCCGCCAGCTCCAGCACGTTGCGGGTGCCGGTGAAGTTGACGTCGATGACGTCCAGCGGCCGGGCCAGGTAGCGGTCCACCCCCACCACCGCGGCCAGGTGGTAGACCACGTCCACGCCGCGGGTGATCGCCTCGGCCAGGCGGTCGAGGTCCCGGACGTCGCCCTCGACGTAACGGGCGTGCTCCCCGCCGGGCAGGCCGGGTGGCGGCGCGCCGTCGAAGACGGTGACCTCGTCGCCCCTGGCGAGCAGGCGGTCGGTCAGGTGGCCGCCGACGAAACCGGAACCGCCCGTGACGACGGCGCGGACGGCGCTCATCGCCCGATCCCCCGGTAGGCGTGCCCCAGGGCGCGCAGGCGGGCGATCGTCTCCTTGGGGTAGTAGGCCCGCCCGTCCAGGATCAGGCAGGACTCGGCGACGGGCAGCGCGGCGACGTCGAGGTCCTCGAAGCACCGGTGCAGGGCCAGGATCGCCAGGCAGTCGGCGTCCCTGACGGCCTCGTGCAGGCTCTCCGCCGGCCGGACGCCCAGCAGTTCCTCGGCCTGGTCGGGGTCGACCAGCGGGTCGTGGGCGCTGACCTCCGCTCCGGCCTTGGCCAGCGCCTCGATGACGCCGCGCGCCGGGGTGGCCCGCAGGTCGCCGGTGTTGTTCTTGAAGGCCAGGCCCAGGACGGCGACCTTCGACCTGGCCGGGTCCTTGCCGCGCGCGACCAGCTCGTCGACGACGAGCTGCGCGGTGTGGGCGGGCATGGCCTCGTTGACCTCGCGGCCGGCCTGTGGCGTCCGGAGTTCCACGCCCCGGCTCCGGGCCGACCGCCACACCATCCACGGGTCCTTGGTCAGGCACGACCCGCCCACCCCGGCGCTGGGCAGCAGGATGTTGACGTTGCCGGACCCCTTGGGCAGGGAGTTGGCCGCCTCGATCACGTCGAGGACGTCCACGTCGTACAGCGAGCAGAACATGGCCAGCTCGTTGGCGAGGGCGATGTTCAGGTCGATCCACCAGTTGCTGGCCAGCTTGGTGATCTCGGCCGCCTCCGGTGACTCGTGCTCGATCACCCGGACCCCCAGGGCCCGCCGCCAGAACTCCGCGGCGGCCCGCGTGCTGCGGGCGTCGATGCCGCCGACCACGATCGGCAGCGTGCGCAGCTCCTCCAGGGCGGTGCCCTCGGCGAGCCGCTCGGGGGTGCAGGCGAGCATGAAGTCCCTGCCGGCGGTCAGCCCGCCGCGCTCCAGCAGCGGGACCACGAGCTCGCGGGTGGTGCCCGCGGCCAGGGTGCTCTTGAGCAGCACGAGCTGGCCGGGCCGCAGGTGCTCGCCCAGTGCCAGGCAGGCGGCGCGGAGCTGGCCGTCGGCCATCGACCCGTCGTCCCGGATCGGCGTGCCGACCGCCACCACCACGACGTCGGCCGCGGAGACGGCCGGATGCTCTCCGGTGACCCGCAGCCTGCCGGCCGTCGTGACGCGCGACAGGACCTCCTCCAACTCGTGCTCCCGGAAGCGGCAGTGACCGCTCCTCAGCTCACCGACCAGCACCGGATCGGTGTCGACCCCGACGACGTCCAGCCCGCGGTCGGCCAGCGCCGCCGCAAGGCACGATCCGACGTACCCCAGGCCGACCACGGCGACGGTCGGGTTCTCGCGTGCGTCCACCCCCGGCGGCTCCGGGAGGTCCACCACTGGCACGGCCATGAACCACCTCTCGGTCTCCTCGTCAACGGCATGCCGGTCGGCGGCCGCGGCCGGGGCACGGGGCGATCCGGCACGCGGTCCCGCCCTCCCCGGTGGCGGGCGTTCCCCGCCCCGGGCACGGCGTCCCCCCAATGCTGGTCGGCGCGGAATCACCGCGCACCTTCCCGGTTGCGGCGGTCCCCCGAATTCCCGCGCCTTTCACCGCGTTCTCCGCCCGTTGCCGCGGGATTCCCGGACCGCCCTGGAGTTTCGTGCCCGCACGCCCGCACGGGAACGTTTATCGGAAATTGCCGTATCGGGCCCGTTCATTGTCGGCGCCGTTCCCCGCCATCACTATGGACGTCGGAGGAAAACCGCCGTCATGTGAACGGGGTACCGATGAAAGAAATGATCAATGTCTTCCAGCCCATGCTCGGGGAAAGGGAACTGGCGGCCGTACGGGAGGTCTTCGAGAGCAACTGGATCGGCCGGGGCGCGCGGACGAGGGCGTTCGAGGAGGGGTTCGCCCGTCACCTCGGCGTCGGGCCGCGGCACGTGACCTCCACCAACTCGTGCACCGAGGCGACGTTCATCGCGATGGAGCTGGCCGGTGCCGGACCGGGCTCGGAGGTGGTCATGCCGACGATCAGCTTCGTCGGCGCGGGCAACGCCGTGGCCTCGCGCGGGGCCAGGCCGGTCTTCTGCGACGTCGACCCGCGGACGCTGAACCCCACCGCCGCCCACGTCGAGGCCGCGCTGACGCCGCGGACCAGGGCCGTCGTCGTCCTGCACTACGGCGGTCACCCCGGCGACATCGTGGAGATCGCGCGGCTGTGCCGGGAGCGCCGCGTCCTGCTGATCGAGGACGCGGCGATCGGGGTCGCCTCACGCGTCGACGGCCGCGCCTGCGGGACGTTCGGCGACATGGGGGTCTGGAGCTTCGACCACGGCAAGATCATGGTCACCGTGGACGGCGGCATGCTGTACGTCCGCGACCCCGGGCTCGCGGCGCGCGCCCCCAAGCTGGCCTATCTGGGGATGGAGCAGACCAGCGGGTACGACCAGGCGATGCGCGAGCACACCCGGTGGTGGGAGTTCGAGCTGTCGTCGTTCTCCAGGCGCTCGGTCACCAACGACGTGCTCTCCGCCGTGGGCCTGGTGCAGCTCGGCCGCCTGCCGGACTTCGTGGCCCGCAGGCGCCGGATCGCCGAGCGGTACGACCGGGGGCTCGCCGGCGTCGAGGGGCTGCTCTGCCCGCCGCCGCTGCCGGCCGGCCACGAGTCGTCCCACTACATGTACTGGATCCAGGTCGAGGGCGGCATCAGGGACCGGCTCGCGCGCGACCTGTACGAGCGCGGGATCTACACGACCTTCCGCTACCCGCCGCTGCACCGGGTGGCGGCCTACGGCTCCGACGCCGTACTGCCGGGCGCGGACGAGGCCGCGGCCAGGACGCTCCTGCTGCCCATGCACCAGGGGCTGAGCGACGCCGACGTGGACCGGGTCGTCGAGGCGGTACGCGAGTGCGTGCCCGCCCGCCTGGGGCGCAGCCGGGGCCGGAGCCTGGCGGGGGTCTGAGGACCCTCGGGCCGTGTGGTCTCGGGGCGTACGGCCGCGTGATCGCATGACCGGACGCCGGAACGATCCGGCGTCCGGTGTTCCGTGTCCGCCTGCGCTCGACCCGTGTCCGCCTGCGCCCGGGGCGCCGGGGCGATCCGCGTCCGATGACGGCCGGGACGCCTGAGCCGCCCGTGCGTCGTTACGGGCCGGGACGGCCGAGCCGCCCGCGTCCCGTGACGGTCCGGGCGCGGGGCGGCCCCGGCGGGCCCGTCACGGGGCGCGGCTCGCGGGGCGGCTCAGACGATCCGGACCTCGGGGACGTACAGGATCCACCGGCCCCCGCCCTGGCGGAACGCCCGCTCCTTGGCCATGATCTCGTCGGCGTGGTTCCAGGCGAACAGCAGGGCGTAGTCGGGGTAGGGGTCGGAGAACGCCTCCGGCGGCAGCACCGGCAGGTGCGAGCCGGGCACGAGGTGGCCCTGCTTGGACGGGGTGGAGTCGCACACGAACGGGACCAGGTCCGGGCCGATCCCGCAGTAGTTGGTCACCGTGGTGCTCTTGCCCGGGGCGCCGTAGCCGACCACCCGCTTCCCCTGCGCGCGCAGGTCGCGCAGCAGGGTGACCAGGTCCTTCCGGACGCGCTCGACCCTGTCCCGGAAGCGGCCGAGCGTCGCGGGGTCCGACAGTCCCCGCTCGCGCTCCTCGGCGAGCAGCTCCTGCACCGCGTGGCTCGGCACCCGCGCGCCGGGCCGGGCCAGCGTGTAGCGGATCTCGCCGCCGTGCAGCGGGATGCGCTCGGCGTCGACCAGCTCGAACCCGTGGCGCTCGGCCATCGCCCGTACCGAGGTCACGCTGAAGTAGAAGACGTGCTCGTCGTAGATCTGGTCGAACGCGGTCCGCTCCGTGATCGTGCCCAGGTAGGGCTCCTCGAACACGAAGACGCCGCCCGGCGCGAGCAGCGCGTCGACCCCGCGCAGCAGCGAGGCGGCGTGCGCGATGTGACAGATGGTGTTGGCGCCGAAGACGACGTCCGCGGCGCCGTGGCGGGAGCGGATGCCGGCCGCCGTCCGCTCGTCGAAGAACTCGGTCAGCACGTCGACGCCCCTGGCGCGGGCCAGTTCGGCCACGTTGGTGGAGGGCTCGACGCCCAGGTGCCGTACCCCGGCCCTGGCGATCGTCGACAGCATCACCCCGTCGTTGCAGCCGATCTCGACGATGAACGGGTCGGGACCGGTGAGCTCGGTCTCGAGGAGGCGGAGCGCGTTCTCCTCGAAGTGCTTGCGGTGACCGGCGGATCCGGACGCGTGGTAGCGGTATCCGCCGTGGTACCTGCGTTCCTGCGGGACCTCGTCGAGGAGCTGCGCCATCGCGCAGTCCGTGCAGATCCCGGCCGCCAGACGGAAGAAGTACTCCCCGTCGGTCTCCTCCGGCCGCAGGAAACCGTTGGCCGTCGGCTGCCGTCCCAGGTCGACGAACTCCCGCAGTTCACCTTCGCATACACGGCATCTTCTGTACATGTGCCGGATCGTAAACGCGCCCGTCCCTGTGCCGCTTCTTCACCAGTGCCGTTTTCCGCCCCGTGGCCGCCGTCCGCCGGCCGGACGCGGTTCTTTTCCCCGGGACCGCTTTCCCGGTGACCTCACCGCATTTACGGAGATGCGGACGTGAATGGCGTGTCGATGATTCTGAGTAGTCGTCACATCGGGAACGCCAGCTTTTCTGTAGGGGACATCGATGGTCACCAGCGGTAACGTCACCCTGTCGGACTCCGATTACCTGCGGCTCATCATCCACGGCACGACCGCCTTCGAGCTGCTCCGCACCGCCCTGGAGTTCGGCCTCTTCGAACACCTGGAGTCCTCCGGCGGAATGGACGTGGCCGAGGCCGCGTCGGCCCTGGGGGTCGCCGAGCAACCGGCCCGCGTCCTGCTGCTGGGGCTGGCCTCCCTGCGGTTGCTGGAGCGGCGCGACGGCAGGTACGTCAACAGCCCGGTGGTGAGCCGCAAGCTCCTGCGCGGCGGCGCGCGCTTCCTGGGCCCGCTCGTCGACGTCCAGGCCCGGGTCATCAACGCGAGCATGCCGGACCTGGCCGAGGCGGTACGGCGCGGCACCAACGTGGGGCTGCGGCACCTCGACGGCCCCGGCACGACGCTGTACGAGCGGCTCACCGCCCACCCGGACCTGCAGGAGGTCTTCTACGCCAACATGGGCGACGCGTCGCGCAAGTCGTTCGCGCAGCTCCTGGACCACTACGACTTCAGCGGGGTCCGGCACGCCGTCGACGTCGGCGGCGGCGACGGCACCAACGCCATCGAGCTGGCGCGGCGCTACCCGCACCTGACGGTGACGGTGTTCGACCAGGAGAGCGTGGTCCGGCTCGCCTCCGAGCGGATCGACGACCCCGACCTGCGCAAGCGGGTCCGCTTCCGCGCCGGGGACCTGCTGACCGACCCGCTGCCCGAGGGCGCCGACGCGGTCCTGCTGTTCCACATCTTCGAGATCTGGTCGCTGGAGCGCAACACCGAGCTGCTGCGCCGGTGCCACGACGCGCTCCCCGACGGGGGCGTGTGCCTGGTCTACAACATCTCCTGCGACGACGAGGGCACCGGGCCGATGACGGCCGGGCTGGTGTCGCCGTACTTCCTCACCCTCGCCTCGGGCGAGGGCATGGCCTACTCACCGGGCGACATGGAGCGTGCCGTCCGCGCCGCCGGCTTCTCGCGGGTGGAGCGCCACCAGGACCTGGGCTTCAGCCACGCGCTCGTCGTCGGCCACCGGTGAGATCCCCCTTTCACTGACCGCACGCTGCGCTGGAGGCCCCGCAGGGATGCCCATGACGGACGAAGGAGGGCCGATGAACTCCCCCGAACCCCCCGAATCCCCCGAACCCCTCGCCATCATCGGGATGGCCTGCAGATTCGCCGGAGGCGTCGACTCGCCGGAGGCGTTCTGGGACCTGTTGCGCGAGGGCCGCGACACCGCCGGGGAGGTGCCCCCCGACCGCTGGGAGTGGTACGCCTCCCAGGGCCACGAGTACGCCGCAGCCGTCCGGGACGTGACACGGCGCGGCTCCTTCCTCGACGACGTGCGCGGGTTCGACGCCGAGTTCTTCGACATCACCCCGCGCGAGGCCGCGCTCATGGACCCGCAGCAGCGGATCGTGCTGGAGCTGGCCTGGGAGGCGCTGGAGCACGCGGGCATCCCGCCGCGCGACCTCGCCGGGACCGACGCCGGGGTGTTCATGGGGGTCGGTGCGGACGACTACGGCCGCAGGCTGCTGGAGGACCTGCCCCGCGTCGAGGCGTGGACCGGCATCGGCGGCGCCTACTGCGGGGTCGCCAACCGCGTCTCCTACACGCTCGACCTGCGCGGCCCGAGCGTGGCGGTGGACACCGCCTGCTCGTCGTCGCTGGTCGCCCTGCACCTGGCCGCGCAGGCGCTGCGCGCCGGGGAGTGCCCGGTGGCGCTGGCCGGCGGGGTGATGGTGATGGCGGCCCCCGGGCTCTCGCTGGTGCTGGACGCGGCCGGTGCCACCGCGCCCGACGGGCGCAGCAAGTCCTTCGACGCGTCCGCGGACGGCTACGGCCGTGGCGAGGGCGGGGGCGTCGTCGTGCTGAAGCGGCTGGCCGACGCCCGGCGTGACGGTGACCGGGTGCTCGCGGTGATCCGCGGCAGCGCCGTGCACCAGGACGGCCGTACCAACGGCATCATGGCGCCCAGCGGCCGGGCGCAGGCCCACCTGATGCGCCGGGCCTACGAGGCCGCCGGCGTGGACCCGGCCACGGTCGACTACGTGGAGGCGCACGGCACCGGCACGCGGGTCGGCGACCCGCTGGAGGCCGGCGCGTTGGCCGAGGTCGTCGGCCGCGACCGGCCTCGGGAGCGTCCCTGCCTGATCGGGTCGGTGAAGCCGAACGTCGGTCACCTGGAGGCCGGTGCCGGCGTGGCCGGTGTGATCAAGACGGTGCTGGCGCTCCGGCACGGGGAGATCCCGCCGAGCCTGAACGTGACCACGCCCAACCCGGCCGTCCCGTGGGAGACCTCGGGGCTGCGGGTGGTGACCGAGCCGACCCCCTGGCCGGACACCGCGGGGCCGCGCCGCGCCGGTGTCTCCGGGTACGGCTACGGCGGCACGCTCGCGCACGTCGTCCTGGAGGAGGGGGACGCGCCCCTGCGGGAGACGGGCCGGGACGCCGGCCCGGCGCTGTACCCGCTGTCCGGGGCGAGCCGCGCGGCCGTCGCCGAGTACGCGGGCCGGCTCGCCGACCTGCTCTCCCGCGAGGACGGGCCGGGCACGACCGGCGTGGAGGCCGGCACGGCCGACGCGAGACCGGTCACGACCGACGCGAAGCCGGGCACGACCGACGCGAAGCCGGGCACGACCGGCAGCGGGCCGGGCACCACCGGCGTGAGGCCGGGCACGGCCGACGTGGGACACACCCTGGCGCGCCGGCGCACGCACCTGCCGCACCGGGCCGCCGTGGTCGCCGCCGACCGGGCACAGCTGGTCGCGCGGCTGCGGGAGCTGGCCGGGCAGGGCACGGGACCGGCGACCGGGACCGTGCTGCCGGGCGCCGGGCACGGGCTGGTCTGGGTGTTCTCCGGGCACGGTTCCCAGTGGACCGGGATGGGCCGCGAGCTGCTGTCCGAGGATCCGGTGTTCGCGGGGGTGATCGACCGCCTGGAACCGATCTTCGCCGAGGAGATGGGCCTGTCGCCCCGCGCGGTGATCGCCGACGACGCCCCGCAGCCGGTCCACGTCATTCAGCCGATGATCTTCGCGATGCAGGTGGCGCTCGGCGCGGTCTGGCGGGCCCGCGGGGTGCGTCCGGACGCGGTGATCGGCCACTCGGTCGGCGAGATCGCGGCGGCCGTCACCGCCGGGGTGCTCACCCTGGAGCAGGGCGCGAGGCTGGTGTGCCGGCGCTCGCTGCTGCTGCGCCGGGTGGCGGGCCGCGGCGCCATGGCCCTGGTGAACCTGCCGCCCGAGAAGGCCGAGGCCCGCATCGGCGACCGGCGCGACCTGGCCGTGGCCGTGGCCGCCTCGACGGGCTCGGCGGTGGTCTCCGGCGACATCGGGACCGTCGAGGAGCTCGCCGCCCGGTGGGGCGCCGAGGGGCTGGCCGTACGCCGCGTCGACTCCGACGTGGCCTTCCACAGCCCGCACATGGATCCGCTGCTCACCCCGCTGGCCGAGGCCGCCGCGGACCTGCCGCCCTGCCCGCCGTCGGTCCGCCTGTACAGCACGGCGCTGGAGGACCCGCGCTCGGCCGCGCCCCGCGACGGCGCCTACTGGGCGGCCAACCTGCGCGGGCAGGTACGGTTCGCCCGGGCGGTGACGGCCGCCGTCGAGGACGGGTACCGCCTGTTCGTCGAGGTCTCCCCGCACCCGGTCGTGGAGCACTCGATCGGCGAGACGCTCGACGAGCTGGGCGTCGACGACGCCTACGTGACCCACTCCCTGCGCCGCGGCAGGCCCGAGCTGGAGACCCTGCTGACCAACCTGGGCCTGCTGTACTGCCACGGCGCGGACGTCGACTGGTCGCGCGCCTGGCCGGACGGCGCGCTCACCGACCTGCCGGGACCGGCCTGGCAGCGCAGGCCCCACTGGGCGGAGGAGCCGACCGGCCGCGCCGGGACGCTCGGGCGGCACGACCCGTCGAGCCACACGCTGCTCGGTGGCAGGAACCGCCTGAACGGCACGACCCCGGCGTGGGCGTGGCTGACCCGCCTGGACCGCGAGTCCCGCCCCTACCCCGGGCGGCACCCGGTGCGCGGGGTGGAGATCGTCCCCGCGGCCGTGCTGCTGAACACGTTCCTGACCGCCGCCTCGTCCGCGGGGTCCCGGCCGGACCTGGCCGACGTGGCCCTGCGGGTGCCGGTCAGCCTCACCGACCCGCGCGACCTCCAGGTCGTCCTGCAGGACGGCGTCGTCCGGCTCTCCTCCCGGATCGTGGACGGCGCCGACGACGACGCCGGCTGGGTGACGCACACCACCGCGGTCGTGGAACCCCGCTCCGCGCTGCCGGACGGTCCCGTCCTGGACGTGACGGCCGACGAGGAGCTGCCGCCTGGCCACGTGATCGACCGGCTCGCCTCCCTGGAGGTGGCCGAGATGGGCTTCCCCTGGGCGGTCGAACGACTCCGGCGCGGCGACGACGGCCTGGTGTTCACGGTCCGCACCGACACCGACACCGACACGTGCGCGGGCTCCGGTTCCGACGCGGGCGCGGGCTCCGGCCCCGGTACCGACGCGGGCGCGGGCGTGAGCGCGGGCTCCGGTTCCGACGCGGGCGCGGGCTCCGGCCCCGGTACCGACGCGGGCGCGGGCGTGAGCGCGGGCTCCGGTTCCGGTACGTCGCCCGCCACGTGGGCACCGCTGCTGGACGCCGTGCTGTCGGCCGCCTCGGTGGCGTTCTCCGGACCGCCGGTCCTGCGCATGCCCGCGCGCATCCGGCGCGTCACCCTGGCGGAACGACCTCCGGCGCGGGCGCGCGTCGTCGTCCGCGTGACCGGTGACGACACCGTCGACGTGGAGATCACCGACCTCGGCGGCACCGTGACCGGCCGGCTCACCGGCCTGCGCTACGGCCTGCCCGACGGCGACGCCCGGACCGTCACCGGCCCCCGCAGGCTGGTCCACGAGCTCGTCTGGCGGCCGGTGGAGCACACCGGTCCCGCGGCCCCCGGGGAGACCCGGGAGACCGGGGAGACCGGGACCGCCGGGGAGCTCGCGGAGGTGATCCTGGTGGGCCCGGACGGCGCCCTGCGCGACCGGCTGGCCGCCCGCCTCGACGGCTCGGGGGTCCCGTACCGCGTCGCCGCCGCGCCGGAGGAGCTGCGCGAGGGCGAGCTGACCGGTCCCCGCGCCGTCGTCGTGGTCCCGCCGGACGCCGCCCCGCGGGGGGCGGGCGAGGTGGGCGACGCGGCGGCCCGCGCCGCCTGGCTGCTGGCCCGGACCGCGCGGCGGCTGGCCGGCTCCGGGAGCGCCCGTCCCGCCCGGCTGTGGTGCGTCACCGAGGGCGTGCGCGAGGGCCGTGACCCCGGCGCGCTCGCGCAGAGCGCGCTGTGGGGACTCGGACGGATCGTCGGCGGCGAGCATCCCGACCTGTGGGGCGGGGTCGTCGACCTCGGCCGCTCCCCGCGCGATCCGGACGCCCTGGTGGAGGTCCTGCGCGGCGTGCGCGGTGAGGACGTCGTGGCGGTGCGCGACGGCGGGCTCTCGGTGCCCCGGCTGCGCCTGCCGGACGGCGAGCCCGGCGGGCCCGCCGCGGCCTGCCGTCCGGACGGCACCTACCTGGTCACCGGTGGCCTGGGCGCCCTCGGGCTGGAGGTCGCGCGGTGGTTGTCGGACCGGGGCGCGCGCCGCATCGTGCTCGCCGGCCGTACGGCCCTGCCGCCCCGCGACCGCTGGGACGACCAGGCCGATCCCGGACTCCGGGCGAGGATCGCGGCCGTGCGTGCCCTGGAGCGGCGCGGCGTCACCGTGGTCACGGTCGCGCTGGACGTGTCCGACGCGCGGGCCGCGGCCGAGGCGCTCTCCCCCGCCGCGCTCGGGCTGCCGCCGATCCGGGGGGTCGTGCACGCCGCGGGCGTCGTCGACGACCGCGTGGTCCGGGCGCTCGACGAGGCGTCGATCCGCGCGGTGCTGAGGCCCAAGGTGGACGGCGCGCTGGTGCTGGACGCCCTGTTCCCCCCGGGGAGCGTGGACTTCTTCGTGCTGTTCTCCTCCTGCGGGCAGCTGCTCGGCCTGCCCGGCCAGGGCGCCTACGCGGCGGGCAACGCGTTCCTGGACGCGCTCGCCGCGCGCCGCCGGGCCGCGGGGGACGCCGCGACGACCTGCTTCGGCTGGACCTCCTGGCGCGGGCTGGGCATGTCCACCTCCTCGGAGGTGACCGACGCCGAGCTGGCCGCGTGCGGCACGGGCGACATCACCGCCGCGGAGGCGTTCGACGCCTGGGAGCTGGCCGAGCGGTACGGCCTGGGCTACGCGGCCGTGCTGCGGACCGTCCCGGTGGACGGTGGCGGGCGCAGGCCGCCGGTGCTGGCGGAGCTGTCACCGGAGACGCCCGGCGAGGAGCCCGGGACCGACGCCGGGGCCCCGCGCTGGGCCGGCCTGAAGGGGACCGAGCTGCACGAGGTCCTCGCCGAGGAGATCCGCCTTCAGGTGGCCGCGGAGACCAAGCTCGCCGCGGCCGAGCTGGACCCGCGCCGCCCCCTGGTGGAGATGGGCCTGGAGTCGGTCATGACGGCCCGGATCCGCCGGGGGCTGGAGCGGCGCTTCCGCATCCCGCTGCCCGCGACGCTGTTCTGGGACCGGCCCACCATCGACGCGATCGCCTCCCTGCTGGCCGAACGGGTCGACGGGAGCGCACCGATCAGTGAGAGGAGCACACGATGAGGCCCGAGGGTGCCGTGCCCTGGCCCGACGACCTGGCCCGCGCCTACCGCGAGGCGGGATGCTGGCGCGACCGCCCGCTGGGCTCCCTGCCGTGGGAATGGGCGGAATCACGGGGCGAGAGGGTCGCGGTGGTCGACGGAGAGCACCGCCTGACCTACCGGGACCTGGCGCTGCGTTCCGACGCCCTGGCCGAGGGGCTCGCCGGGCTCGGGTTCGCCGCCGGTGACACGGTCCTGCTGCAGCTCCCCAACCGGTGGGAGTTCGTCGTGGTCACCCTGGCCTGCCTGCGGCTGGGCGTGGTGCCGGTGATGATGCTTCCGGCGCACCGCGAGCACGAGCTGGCCTCGATCGGCGCGCACGTCGGGGCCAAGGCCCTGGTCGTACCGGACGACTGGCGCGGCTACGACCACCAGGAGCTGGCCCACCGGGTGGCGGACACGCTGCCCGGACCGGCGCGGGTGCTGGTCGTGGGCGAGAAGGTACGGCCGGGCGGCGTGGACGTGCGCGCCCTGATGCGGCCGGACGGCGACGTCGAGCGCCGGCGCCGGTGGCTGGACGATCGGGCGCCCGACCCCGGTGACGTCGCGGTGTTCCTGCTGTCGGGGGGCACCACGGGCGTGCCCAAGGTGATCGGCCGCACGCACAACGACTACGAGTACAACTTCCGGCGCTGCGCCGAGGTGTGCGGGTTCGACGCGGGCACCGTGTACCTGGCGGTGCTCCCGGCCGCCCACAACTTCGCGCTGGCCAGTCCCGGCGTCCTGGGGGCGCTGCACGCCGGGGGCCGCGTCGTCCTGCTGCCGTCGCCCCGGCCGGAGGCGGTGTTCGCGGCCGTCGAGGCCGAGGGCGTCACCGCCACCTCCGCGGTCCCGGCCGTGGTGCTCAAGTGGGTGGAGGCGGCCGGGGACAGCGGTCACGACCTGTCCAGCCTGCGCCACGTCCACGTCGGCGGGTCCGTGCTCTCGCCGGAGGTCGCCGCGCGGATCGGCCCGGCGCTGGGCTGCCGGCTGCAGCAGGTGTACGGCATGGCCGAGGGCCTCATCTGCTACACCCCGGCCGACGCGCCCGACGAGGTGGCCCACACCACCCAGGGCTCGCCGGTCAGCCCGTACGACGAGCTGCTGGTGGTCGGGCCGGACGGGCGCCCGGTGCCGCCCGGCGAGCCGGGCGAGCTGCTCACCCGCGGCCCGTACACGCCGCGCGGCTACTTCGGGGTGCCCGCGCAGAACGCCGTCTCGTTCACCCCGGACGGCTGGTACCGCACCGGTGACCTGGTGCGGATCACGCCCGAGGGGAACGTGGTGGTCTGCGGCCGGGTCAAGGACCTGATCAACCGGGCGGGCGAGAAGGTCTCCGCCGGTGAGATCGAGACCCTGGTCCAGGAGATGCCGGAGGTGGCCGAGGCCGCCGCGGTCGCGATGCCCGACCCGGAGGTCGGCGAGCGGGTGTGCCTGTTCGTCCGCGTCCGTCCCGGTCACACGCTGACGCTCGACGACGTGGCGGGGTCGCTGACGGCCCGGGGCGTGGCCGCGTTCAAGATTCCCGAACGGCTGGAGGTGCTGGACGAGCTGCCGCACACCCCGATCGGCAAGCCCGACAAGAAGCGGCTGCTCGGCCTGCTCGCGGCACGCGGGAGGTGAGATGCGCCGGCTCCACGTCGACGTGGCGGGCGGCGGGCCCGGCGGGCTGTTCCTGGCCCGGCTGCTGATGCTGGCCGACCCGTCGTCCTCGGTACGGGTCCACGAGCGCAACGGCCCCGACGACACCTTCGGGTTCGGCGTGGTCTTCTCCGGCCGCACGATGTCCTCGATCCGGGCGGCCGACCCCGAGACCCACGAGCTGATCCTGCGGGCCGGCGTCTCGTGGTCCGACATGGAGCTGCGGCTGCCCGGCGCTTCCCTGCGCTACGGCGGGTACGGCTTCACCGCCGTGTCCCGGCACACCCTGCTGCGCATCCTGCAGCGTCAGGCCGTCCGGGCCGGGGCCGAGGTGCGTTTCCACCGGGAGCTGCGGCTCGACCCGGACGGCGGGCCCGGACGGGTGACCGTCCTGGCGGACGGCGCCGGGTCGGCCAACCGCGGCCGGTGGGCCGGGCGGTTCGGCACCACCGTCGAGACCGGC
This sequence comes from Streptosporangium sp. NPDC050855, assembly GCF_044456585.1. Lineage (NCBI taxonomy): Bacteria > Bacillati > Actinomycetota > Actinomycetes > Streptosporangiales > Streptosporangiaceae > Streptosporangium > Streptosporangium sp. NPDC050855. The sequence goes on along the minus strand of NZ_JBITFY010000006.1, from coordinate 327,241 downwards.
GCGGCCAGGTACGTCTGGTTCGGGACCGAGGCGCCGTTCGACGCGGTGACCTTCCCGTTCGTGCCCACCGAGTACGGCGTCTTCGCCGCGCACGCCTACCCGTACGGCGAGGGCGTGAGCACCTTCATCGTCGAGGCCGACGAGCGGACGTGGCGCAACGCCGGGATGGACGCGCCGGTGGAGGCGGGGCTGACCGACGACCGCTCCCGGCGGATGCTGGCCGAGGTGTTCGCCGAGCACCTCGGCGGCCGGCCGCTGATCGGCAACGGCAGCAGGTGGCACACCTTCCGGGTGGTGCGCAACGCCCGCTGGTCGGCCGGGAACGCCGTGCTGCTGGGCGACGCCGCGCACACCGCGCACTTCTCGGTCGGCTCCGGTACCAAGCTGGCCATGGAGGACGCCATCGCACTCGCCGACGCCCTGCACCGGGCCGGGCGGCCGGGCGAGGCGTTCGCCGCCTACGAGGCCGTCCGCCGGGGGCCGGTCGCCCGGACCCAGACCCTGGCCGGACGGAGCATGCGCTGGTGGGAGACGTTCGGCCGCCGGATGCACATGCCTCCGCACCGGTTCGGCATGCACTTCATCACCCGTACCGGGGCGATCACCTATGCCGGGCTGAGCCGCCGGCACGGCGACCGGATCGCCGAGGCCGAGGCCGAGTTCACCGCGCTGGCGAGCACCGCAGAAGTCGCGGGGACGGGCCCGGAGGGTCGCGACGGGCCGGACGGGAAGGTGTCTTCGCCCCTGGACGGGGGGTCGCCTCCGGTTCCGGACACCGCCCCGGCCGAGAACGTCTCCGTGGTCGGGGACGTCGCCTCGGTCCAGGGCACGACCCCGGTCCAGGGCGTCGCACAGATCCAGGAAGTCGCCCAGGTCCGGGACCTCGCACAGGTCCGGGACGTCGCCTCGGTGGAAGGCGCGGCCCCGGTCACGGGCGCGCTGAGCCTCCCGGTCACGCTGGGGCCGCTCCGGTTGCCCACCCGCGTGGCCGCGCGGCTGCCGCACGACGCGGAGGACCCTCGCCACTCCCCTGCCCGCCCGACCGGCGTCTCGCTCGTTCTCGCCGACCTGCGCGACACGATGGCGAGGGTCACCGGGGGCATCGCGAGCACGGGAAGCACCGCTGGCGCGGAAAAGGCCCGGAACATCGAGGAAATAGAGGACATCGAGGACACGATCCGCGACGCGGTGGCGAAAGCGACGAGAGCAGCAGGGACGACGGGTGCGGTGCTCGGCGTCGTCGTGGCCCCGGAGACACACCCCGGCGCGGTCGGCCGGGTCGCACGCGCCGGTGGCGTCAGGCTCGTCGAGATCCTGCCGGACCAGGGCCTCCCCGGCCCCGCGCCGGTCACCGCGTTGCTGGACGAGGCAGGCCCGGCCACGGCCGTGTGCGCGGGCCTGCGCCGCCCGGACGAGGACGCCTGGTCCGCCGGGGCCGAGCGGCTGCTCGACGGGTGCCGCCGACTGCGCGCGCTGGGCGTCACCGCCCTGCACCTGCACGGCGCCCCGGCCGGCTCGCGTCCCGCCCTCCGCTCAATCCCTCACTCCGGCCCGTGCTCCGTCGGCACGCGCTGGGAGCACCTGCTGGGATGGGCCGACCGGATCCGGACCGAGACCGGGCTGCCGGTCCTGCTGGACGCGCCGGACGGATGGGCACCGCACACGAACGGCACCGGCGACCATCCCGGGAGCGGAGAGCGAGACCGGGACGGGGACGATTGGGCGACCCGCCTGCACACGGCCCTGGTCAGCGGGCGGGCCGATGTGATCGTGGCCTGACCGCTGTCCCTGCCACACACCCGCGCGGCAGGGAAGCGCCATGCCCGAGGAACCTCATCGCGCGGACAACGACGACCGGAGTCGCCGCACGTGCGCCATGTGACCACGCCGATCCGGATCCGAACCCGTGGAACGACCTGACGTCGATAGCCTCTCGCTGCCGGAACCGTTCGAGAGCTTGAAGGGCGGTTCCAGGTGACCACCCCGGATGAGGGCACCGGTCAGACCCACACGGTCGATGGCCTCATCATGACCGTTCAGCGCCTCGCGGGCCCCGACCCGCCCGCGGGCCCCACCAGACAGGCACAGGCACACGATGACGGAACGCCTCATCGAACCCCGAGGGCGCGGGTTCCTGCTGTTCGACTCTCACCCCGCCGGATGCGAGAAGATCGTCCGCGACATGTGGGATCGCGTCACCCCTGCGGTCCCCGACAAGGAGGGCGAGCGCCGCCCGGTGGCCCTGGTCGTCGGCTCCAGCGCGGGCTACGGAATGGCGACCGTAATCGCGGGGGTCCGCCGCTACGGCATCGACGGTGTCGGTCTGTGTTTCGAGCGCCCGTCCACCGAGCGGCGCACGGCCACCGCGGGCTGGTACCGCACCATCGCGACCGCCGAACTCGCCGCCAAGGCCGGTCGTGACTGGTCGTTCGTCAACGGTGACGCCTTCGCCGACGATACCAAGGCCCAGGTGCTCGACCTGCTCGCCGAACGGTTCGGCGGCATCGACCATCTGATCTACAGCGTCGCCGCGCCACGCCGTACCGACCCTGCCACCGGACGGACCCACCAGTCGGTCATCCAGCCGCTCGGAGCGGGGTACCGCACCAAGACCCTCGACGTCGGCGGAGACGAACCGGCGTTGAAGGAGATCTGGGTCGAGCCGGGCAGTAACACCGAGCGGGCCGACACCATCAAGGTCATGGGCGGCGAGGACTGGGCCCTCTGGGTCGACGCCTTGACCGACCGTGGCCTGCTGCGCCCGGGGTTCACCACCGTGGCCCTGTCCTACATCGGCTCGCACTTGACCGCGCCGATCTACCGGGACGGTACGATCGGCGCGGCCAAGGCCCACTTGGAGGAGACCGCGCTCACGCTGAACCGCGACCTGTCCGGGATCGGCGGGAGGGCCATGACGTCGGTGAACGGCGCCGCCGTCACTCAGGCGTCCACCGCGATCCCCGGAATCGCCCTGTACGTCAGCCTCCTGCGCGGCGTCCTCGGCGAGGCCGTGCGGTCTCCGCTTCAGCAGTCCGTCGAGCTGTGGGATCTGCTCACCGGCGTCCAGGCACTCGATCTCGACGATCACGGGCGCATCCGCTTGGACCGGTGGGAGCTGAATCCCCTCGTCCAGGAGCAGGTGACCGAGCGGTGGGAGGCCGTCGCCCCGGGCACCGTCGGAGACCTGGCCGACATCGACTGGTTCACCTCCAAGGTGCGCCGCCTGTACGGCTTCGACGTACCCGGCGTGAACTACAGCGCGCCGAGTGAACCCGACATGCCCTGGCCCACTCCCGCCGAGTAGCGACCGGCCGTACACCGCCCGCCTCCATCTCCTCGGTCAGGACAGGCTGAGGAGATGGAGTTCTCGGACCACCCCGCACTCCTTCCACGGCACGTATCGGAGCGACGTCGCAAGGCTAGAGACCGGAACCACCTGAGCACCTATGGAAGAAGCGAAGCGGCTTGTCCGGCCTGACGAGCGGGCCTTCCTTTCCTTCCCACGCAAGGCAAGGGGAGGACACACTTCCGGAGGGCGAGAAGACCAGGGGGTCAGGACCAGGACTCCCAGGCCGCCAGGAAAACTTTCGCCGTTTCTCTGTCCATTATGTAACCCTCGCCCGATTTTTTAATGAGAGGTGCACGGCCGAAGGCATCACAGAACTGGTCGATGCGACGCATGGTCTCCCGGACGTCGGCCTCCGCGACTCCCATCTCTGCAGCCAGACAGCCCAAAGAGTAGGGGTGATCCGATCTGGAGGAAAATATGTGCAGAATGTGCTGCCCACGGGGGATGTCTTCGCAGGCTTTGCTCATGAGGGCGGCCTCGATGACCACTTCCTCCGAGAAGCTCCATGGCCTGGAAAGACCCGCAGGGTTCGGTGAGAAACTCCTCCGGTTCTCCATCCTTCCCCTCTCTCGTAAGGCGGCGTGAAGCCGTCCGCCCGTCCTCGCGGACACGCAGGAGCTCATTGCTTCCAGGTCTTGACCCGGCGTGCCCGCCGCCCCCTGACCGAAGCCAGGGTTTTCACCATTGTCCGGCACGAAAGGCAATCGCAGACAACCGCGTTCCAGGTGCGGGCCGGGCTTCATGGCGTCGCACCCCCTCGTGAACCGCGGTCAGAATGTGGCGATCGGGTTGACCGGGCTGCCGGACGTACCGGCGAAGCGGACCGGTGCGACCGCAAGGTGGAAGTCCCACTGGCCGAGCTCGGCGGCCGTCGTCGCGCACGCCTCCAGGTCGCAGTTGTCGAGCATCCACAGGCCCATGGCGACGAGGCTCACGGCGTGAACCGGCATCAGCACGTCCTCGTACCCCGACGGCTGAACGTCCTGGGGGGTGTCGGCGCCGATCAGCGCGACCTCCCGTTCGTGCAGCCACGGCAGGCAGGAGGCGTGCCAGCCGGCCTGGGTGAAACCGCCGGTCTCACCGGTCTCGTGCCGGGCGCGGCCGTGGCCGGTCCGCAGGAGCACCGCGTCGTCGGATCGCACCCGCACACCCTGGCGACGCTCGGCCGCTTCGAGATCGTCGGGGAACACGCCCTGCCCCGGTTCCAGCCACGGCACATCGCGGACCTTCGCGATGTCGAGCAGGACACCACGCGTGACGATCCCGTTCGCCGCCGCCGTGACGGACGCCCACGCCGATCCCGTCGAGGCGTCGACCAGCGAGTGCGGCCGCCCGTTGTACATGGTGCCGTCCCAGAAGATGTGGCACGGCGAGTCGAGGTGGGTGAGCGTGTTGCCGTGGAACGTGATGCCGAGCCGCTCGGACGAGAAGCCCCAGCGGCGGTCGTTGCGGAATCCGGGCGCCGGCATGTTCTCGGCGCCGGGCATGTCGGCGGCGCACGGGCACGTCGTCGTCGACCGCTCCATGTCCTCCGGTACGGCGACCTCCCACGCGCACGACACGCTCCTGCCGTGGCGCACGGCTCGCGCCGCCGCCAGCCGGACGTGGTCGGTGATGTGGTTCAGGGTGCCGAGCTCGTCGTCGTCGCCCCACCGTCCCCAGTTCGACAGCGTGTCGAAGTACCCGAGCACGTCGTCCTGTGCGGGCAGCGGCCGTCCTGGCGTCATCCCGGCATCGGCTCCTCCGGTCACGTGGTTCGAGGCGTCGCAGGCAGGGTACCCGCCCTCTTCCTCGACACGATCTCACCGGGGCGTCAGCGGTCGCCCAGGATGTGGATGAGCATGTCGGCGAACTCGATCGGGTGCGTCACGTACCCGACGTGCCCGCCCGGGAAGTCGACGACCGGCAGGCCGAGCCGTTCGGCCAGCACGGTGTTGGGCCGGTAGGGGAAGTGCTCGCGCGAGGCGCTCCCGCCGGCCAGCACCAGCCGGTCCGAGACCGTCTCCAGCGCCGCGACGTCGAGGTCGAACGCCGGGTACGGCAGGATCTCGTGCTCGAACCAGAAGACCTGGTTGCGGCGGATGCGGGCCAGCATCGCCTCCAGCCGCTCCGGTGACGGCTGGAACTCCCGCGGGGGCCGCGTGGGCTCGGCCATGCCGGCCCGGTCGCGGAAGAACCGCATCGCCGTCTGGGCGCCGTCGCGCCGGTAGATCTCGTACAGGTCGGCGTAGAAGCGCAGCCACCGTTCGGCGTCCGGCAGGACGGAGGCCAGCGGCGGCTCGTGGGCGACCAGCGTCCGGACGGCGGCCGGGTGGCGGACGAGCAGGTGGAGCGCGGTGATGGCGCCGGAGCTGCCGCCCATCACGTGGGCGGGCCCGTCGGCCAGGTGGGCGAGCAGCCGGTGGGCGTCGTCGGCGTCGGTGTCCACCCGGCGCGCGTCGTCCACCGGCTCGTCCGCCCGGCTGCGGGAGAAGCCGCGCCGGTCGTAGGTGATGACCGTGTAGCGGTCCGCCAGTGCCTCGGCCATCGGTTCGTAGGGCCCGGCGTCGCCGTTGCCGGTGGGGACGAGCAGCAGGGGCGGGCCGCTCCCGCGGACCTCGTGGTAGAGGGTCGCGCCGGGCACCGCGAGCGTGCCGGTGGTCAGCGTGCGCATCGGTCCTCCATGGTCGTCGGCGCCGGGCCGCTCATCCGCGCCGGTGCTCGGCGGTCAGCCGGGCCGCTCATGCGCGCCGGTGCTCCGCGGTCAGCCGCTCCAGCACGGGGACGACGGCGGCCGGGCTCGGCAGGGAGAGCCAGTCGTCGAGGACGGCCTGCGCGCCGCGCGCGTAGGAGACGTCGCTCACCACCTGCTCGATCATCTTGCGGATCTCGTCGACCGACTGCGCCCGGTGGTTGAGCCGGGTGCCGGCGCCGCGGCCGATCACGTACTCCGACGTGGGGGTCGCCTCCAGCTTCTTGGCCGGCAGCTCCCAGGTCGTGACGGTCTGGACGACCTCCTCGCTGACGCCGAACTCGAAGCCGTTGCGGAAGGTGCCGTCCTCGATGGTGCGCGGGTCCACCTCGGAGGGGCGTACCAGGACGGTCTCCTCGGTGTCGCAGACGATCTGCGGGACCTTGAACGCGCACGCCGCGCCGAACGTGCCGATGCCTCCGTGGTGGATGACCGCCGAGCAGGTCGGCAGCAGCTGGTTCAGCGAGACCCACTCGATCGCGCGCACGTTGGCGGGGAGGTCCCGGATGCCCTCGAGCTGCAGGGAGTTGAGGGTGGCGACCAGCTCGACGTCCAGGTCCTTCACGGCCTCGATGATCATCGGTGAGCGGCCCCAGTCGCCCTTGATGAACCTGCGGGTCGACTCCCCCAGCGTCAGGGCGATCCTGGGCACCCGGGGCCGCTCGCGGAGCCACTCGGGGAAGGGGACGGCGCCGTTGTAGGGGACGTAGCGCATCGGGACCGTGACCGCGCTGGTCGGCAGCCTCATGCCGGGCGGCATCGGGTCGATGGACCACTGCCCGTACAGCAGCTCGTCGTCGACCTCCATCCCGTACCGCTCCGCCAGCGGCCTGAGCAGGTCGGCCTGGAGGTTCTCCGGCAGGCCGGCCGCCCGCAGCGCGTCGCGTTTCTCCGCGACCCGGTCGAAGCTCCAGCCCGGGAAGTCGGGGCCCAGCAGGAAACGGGCATGCGCGGCTCCGCAGGCGCGCGCGGCCACCGGGCCGGAGGCGAACGTCGGGTCCCAGATCACCAGGTCGGGACGCCAGGCGCGGGCGAAGTCGACCAGTTCCCCGGCCTCCGGCAGGTCGGTCCGCACGTAGTCGGAGATCGCGCAGAGCAGCCACTGGTGGAAGACGATCCAGTGCTCGCGCTCCTGGCCGGTCAGGCCGAGCACGTCGGCGTGGCGGAGCACCTCGTCGGGGTGCTCCGGCGGCTTGGCGTCGGGCCTGATGCGCGGCTCGACGCCGTCCGGGTCCCCCAGCGGCACCGGGGTGAGTCCGGCCGCGGTGACGGAGCCGGCGAAGGAGGCGTGGGTGGCGACGCGGACCTCGTGTCCCGCGCTCTGCAGTGCCCACGCGCACGGTACGACAGGCCACAGGTGGGCGTGCGACGGATACGAGGTGAACAGGACGCGCATGGGGCTTCCCCTGTGATGTGAGGTCGGGCCGGTGTGGGTCGGGCCGGGACCGCGTTCCCGCGGTCCGGGGCGGATCGTCCGGTACGGGCGTCCCGGGCCGATCGTCCGGTACGGGTGTCCGGGACGGTCCGCCCGCTGCCGCCACGACGGACGATCCCACCGCCGCCCGCGCGGGGCATCTTCCGGCGTGCGCTCCCGCCGGCCGGGCCGTACCGCGGGAAGCGCACGCCGGAAGATGTGCCGGACCGGCGCGACCTGTGATCGTGGGCGGGACAGGTGTCGGCCCGGAACCGGGCCGGTGCGAACGTGCCCCGACGACGAGAGGACAGGTGCGTGACTACAGCGGACGTTGCCTCCGGCACTCCCGCGAGGGCCGGATGGCGCCAGTGGGCGGGCCTGGCCGTGATGTGCCTGCCGACCATGCTCACCACCGTGGACATCACCGTGATGTTCCTGGCGCTGCCGCACGTGAGCGCCGACCTGGGCGCGGGCGGGGTCGAACAGCTCTGGATCTCGGACATCTACGGCTTCATGATCGCCGGTTTCCTGGTCACGATGGGCACGCTGGGCGACCGGATCGGCCGGCGCAAAGTGCTGCTGGCCGGGGCCGCGATGTTCGTCGCCGCCTCGCTGCTGGCCGCCTACGCGACCTCGACGCCGATGCTGATCGGCGCCCGGGCGCTGCTCGGCGTGGCCGGGGCGACGGTGGCCCCCTCCGTCCTCGCGCTGATCCGGGACATGTTCCCCGACCCCCGGCAGATGGGCACGGCCATGGCCGTGTGGGGCTCGTCCATCATGGCGGGCGTGATCCTCGGCCCCGTGGTCGGCGGCCTGCTGCTGGGCGCCTTCTGGTGGGGATCGATCTTCCTGATGGCCGTGCCCGTCATGGGCCTGCTGCTGCTGACCGCGCCGTTCCTGGTGCCCGAGTCCCGCAACCCGGACGCGGGACGGCTGGACGTGCCGAGCGTGCTGCTCTCCCTGGGCGCGGTGCTGCCGCTCATCTACGGGCTCAAGGAGCTGGCCCGCGGTGGCCCGGCCCCGCAGGCGGCCGCCGCGATCCTGCTGGGCGCGGCCTGCGCGCTGGTCTTCGTACGGCGGCAGCGCACGCTGACCGACCCGCTCCTCGACCTGCGCCTGTTCGGCATCCGCGTGCTCTCCGGCACCATGGTGCTGTCGCTGATGTTCGCGTTCGTCATGGGCGGGACCGGCCTGGTGGTGACGCTGTTCCTGCAGCTCGTCCAGGGATACTCGCCCTCGGGCGTGGCGCTGTGGATGGTGCTCCCGGCGGTGGTCATGATCGTGATGGGCAACGTGGCCGGCGCGGTCGCGCGGGTCGTGCGCCCGGCGTACCTGATCGCCGCCGGAGCCGTGCTCGCGGCGGCCGGGATGGTCGTGCTCACCCGGGTGGGCGCCTCCGGCGACATGCCGCTCCTGATGACCGGCCTGGTCATGGTCTACGCCGGCGGCAGCCCGATCACCGTGTTGAGCCCCCTGCTGGTCATGACGTCCGCGCCGCCGGAGCGCGCCGGCTCGGCCGGGTCGCTGCAGTCCACCGGGAGCGAGTTCGGCACCGCGATGGGGGTGGCCGTCCTGGGCCTGGTGGCCACCGCGGTCTACCGCACCGGCGTCACCGTGCCCGCCGGGGTGCCCGACGGGGCGGCCCAGGCCGCCCGGGAGAGCATCAGCGGAGCGGTGCTCGCCGCGCAGCGCTTCCCCGGGCAGGCCGGTGGCGAGCTGCTCGCCTCCGCCCGGGAGGCCTTCACCTCCGGGCTGCACGTCACCGCGGTCGTCACGGCGGTCGTCTTCCTCGGTCTGGCCGCCGTCGCGCTGGCCGGCCTGCGGCGGGTCCCGCCCACCGGCGCGGCACAGGCCGGCGGCCCGCAGGAGGCGGGCACCTCCCCGGCCGGAGAGGCCGCGCAGACCGCGCAGACCGGTGCCGGAACGCCAGGGGAGGCCGCGCAGACCGGTGCCGGGAGGCCGGAAGGCGCCGGCGCGTCAGGGCCGGCGCGGGCCCCCGAGGGCGCCGGCGAGATGTCCGTGCGCTGAGAACCGGGCACGCGGGCCGGCACGACCGGCCCGCGTGGCGGTCCGCGCACGCCGCTCTCAGGGAATCTTCGGAGTCGCTCATGAAAGCCCTTGTTCTGTCGGGCGGGTCGGGAACGCGCCTTCGCCCCTTCAGTTACTCCATGCCGAAGCAGCTCATCCCCATCGCCGGCCGTCCGGTCCTGGAGCACGTCCTGGACGACATCCGGGGACTGGGGGTGAGGGAGGTCGGCATCGTGGTGGGCACGTGGTCGCCGGAGATCGAGCGGGCGATCGGCGACGGCTCCCGCCTGGGACTGCGCGTGACCTACATCCGGCAGGAGCGGCCGCTGGGCCTGGCGCACTGCGTCAGGCTGGGCCGGCCGTTCCTCGGCGACGACGACTTCGTGATGTACCTGGGCGACAACATGCTGCCCGACGGGGTCGCCGACATCGCCGCGTCCTTCCGGGCCGAACGCCCGGCCGCGCAGGTGGTGGTGCAGAGGGTGGCCGACCCCCGGGCGTTCGGCGTCGCGGAGGTGGAGCCGGACGGCACCGTGCGGCGCCTGGTCGAGAAGCCCCGCCACCCGCGTAGCGACCTGGCCCTCGTCGGCGTCTACTTCTTCACCCCGGCCGTCCACGCGGCGGCCGAGGCCGTCACTCCCGGCGCCCGCGGCGAGCTGGAGATCACCGACGCGATCCAGCTGCTGATCGACCGCGGCGCCACGGTCAGGGCCGGCGTGTACGGCGGTTACTGGAAGGACACCGGGCGGATCGAGGACGTGCTGGAGTGCAACCGCCACCTGCTGGGCGGGCTCCGTACCGAGATCGCCGGGGAGGTCGACCCCCTGAGCAGCCTGTCGGGCCCGGTGGTGGTGGCGCCGGGAGCCCGCGTGGTGCGGTCGCGGATCGTCGGCCCGGTGATCGTCGGCCCGGGCACCCTGGTCGAGGACAGCCGGATCGGGCCGGACGTCTCCCTCGGTGCCGGCTGCGTGCTCCGCGGCACCGGACTGTCGGGCTCCATCGTCATGGACGAGGCCTCCATCTCGGGGATCGACCGGCTGCAGGACTCCCTGATCGGCCGGGCCGCCGTCATCGCGCCCCGCCGCGACGAGATCCGCCACCGCCTCGTCATCGGCGACCACACGCGCGTCGAGATCGCGGCGTGATAGGAGTCGGGAGGCGTCCCGCCCCAGGTGACGGAGAGGACAGAGAGAAAGGATGCTCATGAGGGAACCCGTGGCCGAACGGAACCTCGACGGGTACGGCGCGCCGCCGATCCCCTGGAAGCAGGTGCTGGAGGGCCTCGACGACGGCTTCTCGCAGGTACCGGGCTCGGGCGGTCCCGGCAGGTACACCTGCTGGCTGACGACGGTCTGCCCGGACGGCAGGCCGCACGTCATGCCGCTGGGAGCGCTCTGGTGGAAGGGTGCCTTCCACTTCACCACCGGTCCGGGCACCCGCAAGGGCAGGAACCTCGCGCACGACCCGCGCTGCGCCGTCACGGTCGCCCTGAAGGAGTTCGACCTCGTCGTGGAGGGGCGGGCGGAGCGGGTGACCGCGGAGGACCGGCTGCAGGGGATCGCCGAGGCGTACGCGGCGCAGGGCTGGGAACCGTCCGTCCGCGACGGCGCCCTGTACGCCGAGTACAGCGCCCCGAGCGCGGGGCCGCCCCCGTGGTACGTGTACGAGGTGGTCCCGGACAAGGTGTTCGCCCTGGGCACCGCGGCACCGTACGGCGCGACCAGGTGGAACTTCTGACGGCTTCGCCGGCCGCACGGGTCACGGCCGGGGCGCCCGCGGGCGCCCCGGCCGTTTCTCGTTCTCCTCGCGTCCCCCGCCCGGTCCGTCGCTCCTCACCCGGTCGTCTCCCGGGTCGTCTCTCCCGCGCGGTCGTCTCTCACGCGGTCGTTCCCGGGCGGCCGGCTCTCACCCGGTCGTCTCCCACGTGGTCGGTCCCGTCCGGTGGCGGTCCCTCGGCTCGTGGACGTCACCCGACGGTGACGGGGAAGGTGTCGTGGCCCCGTACCAGCCAGCGGTCGCGGTAGTCGGCGGGCCCGGCGGCGGTGACGGCCGGGAAGCGGCGCAGCAGCATGGGCAGCGCGATCCGCGCCTCCAGGCGGGCCAGGGCCGCCCCCAGGCAGAAGTGGGCACCGCCGCCGAAGCTCAGCGGCTGGTTGTCCGGTCTCGCCGGGTCGAAGACGTCCGGCCGGTCGAAACGACGCGGGTCCCGGTTCCCTGCGGCCAGCATGACCACCACCTTGGTGCCCTCGGGGACGCGCGTCCCCAGCAGGTCGGCGTCGGTGACGGCCCAGCGGGTGGTGGCCTGGACGGGCGGCTCGAAGCGCAGGCACTCCTCCACGTAGCCCTCGGCGAATCCGGGCTCCGCGGCGAGCCTCGCGGCCGCGTCCGGGTGCTCCAGCGCCAGCTTCAGGCCGTGTCCCAGCAGGTGGGTGGTGGTGTCGAAGCCGGCCGACAGCAGCAGGACGAGGTTGGCCGTCAGCTCGTGCTCGCCGAGCCTGCTCCCGTCGGTGTCGTGCACCCGCACCAGGTCGCTGACGAGGTCGTCGGCCGGGTGCCGGCGCCGGTGGGCGATCAGCGTGGTGAAGTACGCCGACAGCTCGTCCATGGCCTTGTCCGCCGTACCGAGGACGGACGGGTCGGTGGTGCCCTCCAGCGCGAGCGTCACGTCGGCCGCGGCGGCGCGGAACCAGCCCTGGTCGTCCTCGGGGACGCCGAGCAGGGCGCCGATCACCCCGACGGGCAGGCGGAAGGCGAACTCCCGCATGAAGTCCACCGGGGCCCCGCCCGCGCCGAGCTCGGCGACGCGGTCGAGCAGCCGGCCGGTCATGCGCTCGATCGCCGGCCCCAGTGCCGTCACCCGGCGGAACGTGAACGCGCCGCTGACCAGGCGCCGCAGCCGCGTGTGGTCGGGCGGGTTGGTGTACAGCATGGAGCCGGTCCATCCCCGCAGGGAGGAGTGGGAGCGCCATCCCGGCAGGTCCCGGTCGTAGCTCCCGGCGTCCTGGACCTGGAGCCACGGTTCCCGCAGGGCTCGCGCGCACACCGCGTAACCGACCGCGGCCATCAGGCCGGGTCTGACGGTCACCAGGTCCCCGTGGGCGCGCAGTGCCTCGTAACGGGGATAGGGGTCGCGGCGTCCGTCCGGGGACAGCAACGCCGCCATCGCCTCCTCGGGGGAGGCCGCCGCCCGCTCGGTCATCATCATCCTTTGCCTCGGTCGTCTCGCCCTTCCCCGAACTCCTCGGGGACGGGGCCTTCCTCGAACGTCCCGGTGCGGGAGCGGCCGGGTCGTGCCGTCGTCCCGGCACCCGCCGGAGGCTCATCGGGCCGCCCGGCCGGTTCGTACCGGCCGGGCCGCCTGATCGGCCCCCGCCGGGGGTGATCCGAGGCGGGGGCCGGGCCCTGCCGGGCCGGCCCCCGCCGGGGCTCAGCCCGCGGACTTCGTGGACGTGGCGGACCGGGAGCCCCGGGACCGCACGTGGCGCCGGAGGTACTCGGCCGTGATCGAGTCCGTGGACTCGACGAGGTCGCCGGGGGTGCCGGTGAAGACGACCCGTCCCCCGTCGTGGCCGCCCTCGGGACCCAGGTCGATCACCCAGTCGGCCTGCCGGACGACGTCGAGGTGGTGCTCGACGACGACGACCGTGTTCCCCTCGTCGACGATGCGGTCCAGCAGGGCCATGAGGGTGTCGACGTCGGACAGGTGCAGCCCGGTGGTGGGCTCGTCGAGGACGTAGATCTCCCCGGTTCGGCCGAGCCGGTCGGCGAGCTTGATGCGCTGCAGCTCACCTCCGGACAGCGAGCTGAGCGGCTGCCCGAGGGTGAGGTATCCCAGGCCGACGTCGATGAGGGCCTGGGCCTTGGCGCGCAGGGCCTTCTCGGTGAAGAACTCCGCGGCCGTCTCGGCCGGCATCTCCAGCACGTCGGCGATGGAGGCGTCGCGCAGCCGGTGGGCCAGCACCTCCTCCTTGAACCGCCGGCCCCGGCAGGTCTCGCAGTGGACCGTGACCGGGTCGGCGAAGGCCAGCTCGGTGATGATGACGCCGCGCCCCTGGCACTCCTCGCAGGCGCCCTTGGAGTTGAAGCTGAACAGTCCCGCGTCGACACCGCCAGCCTTGGCGAACAGCTTGCGGATCGGGTCCATCATGCCGAGGTAGGTGGCGGGCGTGGACCGGGAGGACGCGGCGATCGGTGACTGGTCGACGAAGACCGCCTCCGGCCGGCAGGCGCGAAACACCTCGCCGATCAGGGTGCTCTTGCCCGCCCCGGCCACGCCGGTGACGGCCGTCAGCACCCCGGCGGGGATGGTCACGGTCACGTTCTTCAGGTTGTGCAGGTCGGCGCCCTCGATCCGCAGCTCTCCGCGCGGCGTGCGGACGTCCTTCTTGATCTCGGCCTTGACGCCCAGCGCGCGGCCGGTGGCGGTGCCGGACCCGCGCAGGCCCTTCAGGTCCCCGGAGAAGACGATCTCACCTCCGTGGGCGCCCGCGCCCGGGCCGACGTCGACGACGTGGTCGGCGACGGCGATCACGTCGGGGTCGTGCTCGACGACCAGCACCGTGTTGCCCTGGTCGCGCAGCGCGCGGAGCTGCTCGGTGAGCCGCTCCACGTCGCGCGGGTGCAGGCCGACGCTCGGCTCGTCGAAGATGTACGTCAGGCCGGTCAGCTCGCTGCCCAGGTGCCGGACCATCTTCAGCCGCTGCCCCTCCCCGCCGGAGAGCGTGGGCGTGGGACGGTCCAGGCTGAGGTAGCCGAGCCCGATCGCGACGATGCGCTCCAGGGCCGCGGCGATCGGGACGGCCACCGGGTCGTCGATCCCGGTCAGCTCCTTGCGCAGGTCGGTGATCTGCATGGAGCACCACTCGGCGATGTTGCGGCCGTTGATCCGGGTGGCGAGCGCGGCGGCGTTCAGCCGGGCGCCCTCGCAGGCCGGGCAGACACCGCTGTTCATGAACCGTTCGACGGTCTCGCGCCGCTTCGCGCTCAGCGCGGACAGGTCGCGCTTGAGGTTGAGCCGGGTGAAGCGGTCGATGACGCCCTCGTAGTCGGTCTGGAAGGAGACGTTCTTCGTCTTGACCTTGATCTTGGGCCCGCCCGTGCCGTGGAGCAGGTCGTTCCACTCCTTGTCGGTGAAGTCCTTCAGCGGCTTGTCCGGGTCGAAGCGGCCGGAGTTGACCCAGATCTGCCAGTCGGGGCTGCCCACCTTGTACTCGGGGTACTGGATCGCCCCGTCCTGGAGGGACTTGGAGCGGTCGAAGAACAGCTCCAGGTCGACCTGGACGGTGCGGCCCAGGCCCTCGCACTCCGGGCACATGCCGGCGGGATCGTTGAAGGAGTACGACGAGACCCGGCCGTCGGGTCCCTCGTGCCGCGCGAACAGGGCACGGACCATGGAGTAGACGTCGGTCATCGTCCCCACGGTGGAGCGGGCGTCGCCGCCCACCGGCTTCTGGTCGACGATCACCGGAGGGGTGAGGTTCTCGACGGCGTCGGCCTGCGGCCGTTCGTACTTCGGCAGCTGGTTGCGGATGAACCAGGGGAACGTCGCGTTGAGCTGGCGTTGCGCCTCGACGCCCACGGTGTCGAAGACGAGCGACGACTTGCCCGAGCCCGACACCCCCGTGAACACGGTGATCTTGTTCTTCGGGATCGTCAGGGAGACGTCCTTGAGGTTGTGCACCCGCGCCCCGGTGATCCGGATAACGTCCTGCTCCGCCATCGGCTGCCCTGCCCTTCGTGTCGTTCCGCGCGACCGCCGCCCGGCCGTCATCCGGCCGCGACCGCCGCCTCGGTGCCGGTCCTTCCGGCTCGTCCTTCCTGTCCTTCCTGTCCTTCTGCCGCGGCCGCGCCGTCCCGCCCGGTACGGCCGGCGTCCTCCTCCCGCCGGGGCGCGGGACGCCGCGCGGCGGTGAACTCGATCACCGACAGCCGCCCGGCCGGGTGCACCGCCACCGCCTCGAGCCCGGCGTCCGCCGCCAGCGCGGCCAGTTCGGCGGCGCGGCGTTCCTTCCCGCCGTAGTAGGCGAGCATCCGCAGGTCCATGGCGGTGTGCGGCGACTCACCGTCCGGGCCGATCCGCTCGATGACGAAGACCGAGCCGTCGTCGCCGGCCGCCTCCGCGCAGCGGCGCAGGATCGTCCGTGCCGCCTCGTCGTCCCAGTCGTGGACGACCGACGAGAGCAGGTATCCCCCGCGTCCGCGCGGCAGCGGCTCGAAGAAGCTTCCGGGGACGACGTCGCCCCGGTCGGCGAGCCCGGCCTCGGCCAGCGCCTTGCGCGCGGTCTCCGCGGTGCCGGGCAGGTCCACGACGGTCCCCCGCAGGGCGGGGAAACGGGTCAGCAGCGCGATCATGAGCGTGCCGTCGCCGCCGCCGACGTCGACGACGTGGCCCAGCGCCCCCCAGTCGCAGGCCGACACGATCTCACCGGCCCGCTCGACGGCGTCGGCCCCCATCCGCGCGTCGAAGGAGGCGGCCAGCGCCGGGTTCGCGGCCAGGTCGTCCCAGAAGGGGCGGCCGAACTGCACGGGGTAGGCGGCCTCGCCCGTGCGCACGCTGTGCAGGAGCCGGACGAGGCTGAGCTCGGCGCGGCCGACCGCGCCGTCGATGTCCAGCATGTCCCGCAGGTGGGCGGGGTGGCCGGTGCGCAGCGGCTCGCCCAGCGGGGTCAGCGCGTACCGCCCGGCGTCGTCCCGGGACAGCACGCCCTTGGCGGCCAGGTGCCGCAGCACGCGCTCCAGCGCGTCGGCGTGCGCGCCGGTCTGCTCGGCGAGTTCCCGCGCGCTCCGGGGCTCGGCGGCCACCCGGTCGGCGATGCGCAGCGTGGCGGCCACCCGGATCGCCATCGGGGTTCCCAGGTGCGCGAGCGACCACAGCCTGGCGCTCATGTCGGCCTTGTCCGACACCGCGTCCTCCTTGATCCTTCACGCGGCGAAGGCCGCGCCGCCCGTCCCTCACGGCCGACGGGCGGCGCGGCCCCCGGCCGTCAGCGCGTCGACGAGGCGACGATCTCCGCGACCTTCTCGTAGGCGGCGAACTGGCCCATCGCGATCCGGGTCTTCGTCACGGCGACCACGGTGCCGGTGGCGGTGTCCGCGGACACCGCGGCGCCGTTGGTGCCGGCGAAGCCGAACGCGGTCGGGGTCTCGCCCGCCTGCTTGATCGGCTGGCCGAAGTCGTAGCCCAGCGTCCGCGAGGCCGGGAAGCCGAAGATCTGGTCCTGGCCGGTCTCCGCGGGGGCGGTGACCTCCCGGAGCCGCTCGGGCGAGATCAGGCGGACGCCGTCCACCTCGCCCAGCAGGGCGGCGTACATGCGCGCCACCGCCCGCGCGGTCATGGTGCCGCCCGCCGGGACGTCGGCGGTGAGGAAGGCGGGGTCGTTGTACAGCTCGGCCGAGGGCGCCACGGACAGCGGCGCCGTCTTGAACATCGGCAGGTCCGCGGGCATCGAGGCCGCCATCTCCGCGGCGCCCGGCATGTCCTCCAGCCTGGCCACGGCGTCGAGGCGGGACTCGGGAACGGCGAAGTACAGCTCCTCGGCGACGCCGAGCGGGGCGGCGACCTCCTCGCGCAGCACCTGCGAGATGGGCTTGCCGGTGGCGCGGCGGATGATCTCCCCGACGATGTAGCCGAACGTCAGGGTGTGGTAGCCGGTCTTGGTGCCCGGCTCCCACCACGGCTCGGCGTTCTCGATGAAGGAGACCATCTTCTGCCAGTCGGACAGGTCCGCGGGCTTGAGGTCCTCCGGCACGCCGGGCACGCCGGCCGAGTGGGTCAGCACGTGGCGCACCGTCACGGAGTCCTTGCCGTGCGCGGCGAACTCGGGCCACAGCTCGGCGACGCGGGTGTCGTACCCGAACACCCCGCGCTCGACGAGCACGTGCACGACGGTGGCGGCGACCCCCTTGCCCATGGAGGTGCTGAAGATCGGGGTGCCGGAGTCGAGCCTGCGGCCGGTGGCCGGGTCGGCGACGCCGGCGACGGCGTCGGCCACGAGGACGCCGTCGCGGTAGACGGCGGCCTGAAGACCCGTCTCGGCTCCGGACTCGACGAGCTGGTCGATGGCCTCCTGAACGAGCTTCTGGATGTCACTCATGGTCTGGACGTGTCTTCCTTTCTCGGGTCCCGTGCCGGGACCTCCGACGGACATGGTCTCCGGAACGCAGGCGGTTCGCCGCCCCCGCCTCATCGTGGTCCCGGTCGCCCGGTGGGGCATCTTCTGGATTGCGGACTTGTGCCGGGTCCCCGGGCCGGTGCGGCCGCACCGGCCCGGGGACCCGGCGGGCGCGTCCCGGGTCAGGCCCCGGCCGCGTCGCGCGGGCTGTTCTGGTAGGCCGCCAGGCGCCACTGCCCGTCCTGCTCGACCAGCACCCAGCTCGCCCGTACGGCCCGCTCGGCGGAGACCTCGGTCTCGCCGGGCGCCAGCACCCCGCCCTGGGTGATCAGCACCGCGGTGCGGTCGCCGATCAGCCTGACGTCCACCGGGGAGCCGGTGACCTGCGTCCCCTTGTACGGGCCGGCGAACGCCCCGGTCATGAACGCGCGGATCTCCTCGCGTCCCTTGCGGTAGACGCCGGGCAGGATCATGGTCCCGTCCTCGGTGAACACGTCGGCGAAGGCGGCGGCGTCGTGGTCGGCCCAGGCCTTGATGATGCGCTGGGGAACCGCGGCCGCCTGCTCGACGGCGGTCGTGGTGGTCACGGTGGTCGCGGTCATGGTGGTCCCTCTCCCCGCGGTGCCCGGCCTGGGCACCGCGGTCTCCGGCGGTCAGATGTAGTGGGTGTTGGGCTCCAGGCCGCACAGGACCCGGCCGTAGAGCTCGGCGTTGGTGTCGGGGTGCATCAGGGCGTGCAGGTTCAGCGCCTGCACGTCGCGCTCGATCCGCTGGATGGGCACGTGGCTGTAGATCGACCCGCCGCCGCTGGCGTTGTTGAGGATGTCCACCGCCTCCTTGGCCAGGCGGCAGGCCGCGCCCATGTCCGCGCGGGCCCTGGCGCGTTCCTCGATCGTCCACGGCTCGCCCGCGGCGGCCTTGGCGTCCACGGTCGCGGCCAGGCGGTGGGCGTGGAACTCGGCCTCGTCGATCTTCATGGTGGCGTCGGCGACCTGCAGGTGGGTCAGCGGCGCGACCCGCTGGCTCTCGTAGTCGGTGTAGGTGATCTTCCGTTCCGGGAGCCGCTCGAAGAACGCCTCGCGCGCGGCCCTGGCCAGCCCGATCGCGGTGCCGACGGAGGAGGCGGAGGCGACCGGGAGCAGGGGTGCCCGGTAGATCGCGGAGGCGGCGCTCGCGGCGGAGGCGGGCTGCCCGGACAGGACGGCGCCCAGCGGGAGCACCCGGGCGGCGGGCACGAACACCTCCTGCGCCACCGTGGTGACGCTCCCGGTGCCCTTCAGCCCGGCCGTGTGCCAGTCGTCGACGATCTGCAGGTCGGAGACGGGGACCAGCGCGATGATCGGCATGGGTTCGGCGCCGGGGCCGACCTGGACGGCCACGATCTCCTGCCAGTGGCTGTGCAGCGCGCCGCTGACGAACCCCCACCTGCCGTTGACCACGACGCCGCCGTCCACCGGGGTGGCCATCGCGGTCGGGCTCAGCGTGCCGCACACCCGCACGTCAGGGGTGGAGAACACCTCGTCCTGCACCTCGTCGGGGAACTGGCACGCCATCCAGGTGGGGATCCAGTAGACCGAGGCGGTCCACGCGGTGGAGCCGTCGGCGCGGGCCAGCTCGGCGGCCACGTCGACCAGGGTGCGGGTGTCGCACTCGTAGCCGCCGTAGCGCTTCGGCGTCCTGAGCCGGAAGACCCCGGCCCCGGCCAGCGTGGTGATCGTCTCCTCGTGCAGCCGCCGGTTCTCCTCCGACCAGGCGGCCTTCGACCGCAGCGCCGGCACCGATTCGGCCACGCGCCGTACGAGCTCGTCCCTCGTCGGGACATCGATGGTCAGCAATTTCTCCTCCAGAGCGGGATCGGTCGGGAAGTGCCCGGTGGCCGGTGGGCCGGTCACCCGGCCAGTCCGGCGGGTTCACGCCGCCTCGGGGCCGGCGCGGGGGGCGCGGTCGCGGGCCGGCGGGTCGCGACGACGGCGGCGAGCCATCCCAGCAGCACCGTCGCCATCACCCCGGCGATGTACCAGCCGGACAGGCCGCGCCCGTCGAGGTAGGTGGCCACCGACGGGGTGAGGCCGCCGAGGATCGCCGTGGTGAGCCCGTGCGGCAGGCCGATGCCCAGGCCGCGCACCTCGGGCGGGAAGACCGCGGCGAGCATCTTGGGCATGACGGCCGTCACGCACCCCATGTACAGGACGCCGCTGCCGTAGGCGGCCGTCAGGACGGCGAGGTCGGGCGTCATGCCGAGGTAGGCGAACGGCCCGGCGACCAGGAAGACGAGGGTGACGGCGGTCAGGAAGCGCCGCTCACCGATCCGGTCGGCCAGGCGGCCGAGGAACGGCATCGTCGCCATCGAGATCAGGTTGACGACGACCACGGCCCAGAACATCGTCCCCGGCGGGGCGATGCGGTGCCCGATGGCCGGCACCACGGTCGACCAGGTCCCGATGACCGTGGTGAGCCCGGCCACGAACAGCACCGTCAGCAGGACCTGGCGCCGGTACTCGACCAGGACCTTGCGGAAGGAGCCGCGGGCCGGGCGGGGGCGCACCTCGCGCTCGAAGACGGCGGTCTCGGCCAGGCGGTTGCGCGCCAGCAGCAGGACGACGCCGAACACCCCGCCGAGCAGGAACGGCACCCGCCAGCCCCACTCGGTCATGGCCGCCGGGCCCAGCAGGTCCGACAGCCCTCCGCCGAGCAGCGCGGCCAGGAACGCGCCCGCCGAGGCGGTCATCGAGAACAGGCCGCCGTAGAAGCACTTGCGGTTCTCCGCGGCCATCTCCATCAGGTACGTGACCGCGGCGGGCCACTCCCCTCCGGAGGACAGCCCCTGGGCCGCCCTGGCCAGCAGCAGCAGCAGCGCCGCGAACACGCCGATCTGCTCGTACGTCGGGGCGATCCCGATGAGCGTGGACCCGGCGGCCATCAGGGCGATCGAGAGCAGCAGGGCGGGGCGGCGCCCGCGCCGGTCGGCGAGCCTGCCGAACAGCACGCCCCCGAGCGGCCGGAACAGCATGCCGGCGGCGAACACCGCGAACGCGCCGAGCAGCGACGTGACGGGGTCGGCGGCCGGGAAGAACTGCGCGGCGAACAGGGGGGCGAAGAGACCGTAGGCCAGCCAGTCGAAGTACTCGACGAAGTTGCCGACCACGGTCGCCGCCACGGAACGGCGAAGCCGTGGCTCCGGCGTGGCGGAACCCGTCATGCTTCATACGTCCTTTTCCATAAAAAATGGTGATTTATCGAGGCGCCTTTTTGTTCTGCCTCTCGTGGCGCCTTTTTCCCAGGATCACACCGGCCGTGTCCGCCGGACTACTTCTCGATTGCCGGGATCCGCCGGCCGGTCAGTCGGCGGCGATCACGACCTTGCCGACGTGCCGGCCGGAGGCGAGGCGGCGGTAGGCGTCGGCGGCGTCGCAGAAGGGGAACACCCCGTCGACGACCGGGTGGATCCGGTGCCGTTCCAGCGCCCGGTTCATCTCCTCGAACATCTCCCGGCTGCCCACCAGCACCCCCTGGACGGACAGGGCCTTGCGCAGCAGGGGGACCGGGCCGATGCCCTCCCCCCGGCTCAGCACCCCGATGACGCTGATCCGGCCCCCGGTCCGGACGGCCTCGATCGACTGGCGCAGCGTGCCGGACCCGCCGACCTCGATGACGTGGTCCACGCCGCCCCCGGACCGCTCGTGCACCGTCGCCCCCCACCCGGGGTCGGCGGCGTGGTCGATCACGTCAGCGGCGCCGAGGTCGCGGAGCCGGTCGAGCTTGCCCGCGCTGCCGGAGGTGGCGGTCACGCGGGCGCCGCCGGCCACGGCCAGCTGCAGCGCGAAGAGCGAGACCCCGCCGGTGCCCAGCGTCAGCAGCCGCTGTCCCGGCCGCAGGCCGCCCACCTCGACCAGCGCGTGCCAGGCGGTCACGGCGGCGCACGGCAGCGTCGCGGCCTCGGCCAGGCTCAGGTGCGCGGGGACGGCGACCAGGGCCTCCTCGTCGAAGACCACGTACTCGGCCAGCACCCCGTCGAGCGACCCGCCGAGCATCCCGGCGACCTTCTCCGCGGTCGGCGGGCCCGCGATCCAGCGCGGTATGACGGTGCAGACCACCCGGTCGCCGGTCCGCCAGCGCGTCACCCCCTCACCGGTCGCGGCGACCTCGCCCGCGCCGTCGGAGAGCGGGACCACCCCGGGCCGGACGTCGCGGCCGTACGCGGCGCGCGCGATCAGCAGGTCGCGGTGGTTCAGCGACCAGGCGCGCATGCGGACCAGCACCTGGCGCGGGCCGGGCCGGGGTTCGTCGCGCTCGCCGAGCCGGAGCGCGTCCACGCCGCCGAACTCGGGCAGGTGGTAGTACCTCACCTCAGGGAACGGGCGAACGCGCGCACGTCACCGACGAACAGCTCGGGCTGTTCCATGGCGGCGAAGTGGCCGCCGCGGTCGAACTCGGTCCAGTGCGAGAGCGTCGGCAGGATCCGCTCGGCGAAGCGCCGGACCGGCCGCGAGGCGTCGGCCGGGAAGACCGCCACCCCGACCGGCATGGTCAGCGGCCAGGGGCCTCCCCAGGTGCGGACGAAGTCGGCCGCCAGGTGGGTGGTCTCGTAGTAGATCTGCGCGCTGGACCCCGCGGTGGCGGTGAGCCAGTAGATCATGACGTTGGTCAGGAGCCGGTCCCGGTCGATCGCGTCCTCGGGGGACTTGTCCGAGTCGGTCCACTCCTTGAACTTCTCCACGATCCAGGCGAGCTGGCCGATCGGGGAGTCGGTCAGGCCGTAGGCCAGGGTCTGCGGCCGGGTCGACTGGATCTTCTGCCAGCCGAGCCCGTCGTCGGCGAACCACTGGGCGTGCCCCAGCTTGGCCAGGTCGGCCTCGTCGAGGTCGGCGAGCGCGGCGGGGTCGTCGGGCGGGAACGTCACCAGCATGTTCAGGTGCACGCCGATGACGTGCTCGGGGTCGGCCAGGCCGAGGTTGAGGGAGATCACCTTGCCCCAGTCGCCGCCCTGGGCGATGTAGCGGTCGTACCCGAGGCGGTGCATGAGCTCGGCCCACGCCCGCGCGACGCGGGGCACGTCCCAGCCGGCCTCCGGGGCCGGCCCGGAGAACCCGAACCCGGGGATGGACGGGACGACCACGTGGAAGGCGTTGTCGGGGTCGCCGGTGGTCAGCGGCTCGATCACGTCGACGAACTCGGCGAAGGAGCCGGGCCAGCCGTGGGTGAGGATCAGCGGCACGGCCCCGGGGTGCGGTGACCGCACGTGCAGGAAGTGCACGTTCGCGCCGTCGATCTCGGTGACGAACTGCGGGTACCGGTTGAGGCGGGCCTCGGCCGCGCGCCAGTCGTAGCTCGTCCGCCAGTACTCGGCCAGTTCCCTGAGGTAGTCCAGGGGCACGCCGCGCTCCCAGCCGACGCCGGGCACCTCGCCCGGCCAGCGGGCCGCGTCCAGCCTGCGGTGCAGGTCGTCGAGGTCGGCTTGCGGGATGTCGATACGGAAGGGACGCATGGTTACCTGTCTTTCTGCACCGCGGCCGTGGCGGTGACCGTTCGGGTCGGGCGGTGAGATCGGCCGATCACTGGGACGGTCCCACCCGGGACGATGCGACGCATCTCCGCGATTGCGCGGTTCCTGGCGGTACGGGCTGGTTCGAACCGCACGGGCGGTCCGGACCCGCCCGTGCGGCGCAGAGGCACGGGCGGGCCCGTCGTCACGCGGCCTCGGAGGCGGTCGCGCGCCGGTCCCAGGCCGGGTAGTCCGCGCAGGCGGCGGTGAAGGAGCCGATCATTCTCATGCCGTCCTCGGTGTGGACGCTCTCGGGATGGAACTGCACGGACTCGATCGGCAGGTCGCGGTGGCGCAGCCCCATGACGTAGCCGTCGTCGCGGGAGCGGGCGCTGACCTCCAGGCAGTCCGGGACGGTCTCCTCGGCCACGATCAGCGAGTGGTAGCGGGTCGCCCGGAAGCCGTCGCGCATCCCGGCGAACACTCCCCTGCCGTCGTGCACGACGCGGCTGGTCTTGCCGTGCATCAGGTTCCGCGCCCGCACCACGTCCGCGCCGTAGGCCAGGCCGATCGCCTGGTGCCCGAGGCAGACGCCGAGCATCGGCACCCGGCCGGCGAAGGCCCGTACCAGCTCCACGTGGCCGGACTCGGCCGGGTGGCCGGGGCCGGGTCCCAGCAGGATCCCGCCGGGCCGCATCCGCCGCACGTCGTCGGGGCGCAGCTCGTTGGCGCGTACCACCACGGGGTCGGCCCCGGCCGACATCAGGTACTGGCGGATGATGTAGACGAAACTGTCGAACGCGTCGACGACCAGGATGCGCGTCGGATCACTCACGGCGCCCTCGCTCTCGTCAGGGGTCTCCCCCGGGAGTCCCTCACAGGTCCGAAAGGTCCTTGAACGGTCCCCCGATGGGCTCGATGGTCCTCATGGGTCTGGCGGTCTCGGTGTCGGTGTCGGTGTCGGTGTCGGTGTCGGTCCCGGGATCGGTGTCGGTCCCGGGGTCGGTGGCGGTCTCAGGGGCGCTGCGGGGACCGTACGCCGCGCCGGTGGCCGCGCCCGCGTCCCCGGACGCCGGAGGGCCCGGCCCGCGGCGGCTCCTCGCCGGTCACCGCCCAGTAGGCGGCGGTGGACTTGGCGAGCGTCTCGGTCCACTCCCGTTCGGGGGCCGAGTCGGCGACGATGCCCGCCGAGGCCCGGGTGCGGTAGACGCCGTCGCGGTGCAGCAGGGTGCGGATGCACAGGGCCAGGTTGACGTAGCCGCCGACGTCGATCAGGCCCAGCGCCCCGGCGTACAGTCCCCTGCGGCTGGTCTCGACCTCCTCGATGATCTCCATCGCGCGGATCTTCGGCGCGCCGGTCACGGTGCCGGCGGGGAAGAGCGCGGGGATGACCGTGAAGGCGTCCTCGCCCTCCTCGGCCCGCCCGGCCACGGTGGAGACCAGGTGCAGGACGTGCGAGTAGCGCTCGACCGCCATCCGGTCGGGCACCTCCAGGGTGCCGGCCCGGCAGATCCGGCCGATGTCGTTGCGGCACAGGTCGACCAGCATCGTGTGCTCGGCGATCTCCTTGGGGTCCGAGCGGAGCCGCCCGGCGACCGCCTCGTCACCTGCTCCGTCCCCCCCGCCCCGGGGGGCCGTCCCGGCGATCGGCCGCATGAGCACGTGGCCGTCCTCGATCCGTACGAACACCTCGGGGCTGGCCCCGATCACGGTGTGCGGGCCGAGCGTCGTCAGGTACATGTAGGGCGACGGGTTGCGGGCCCGCAGCCTGCCGTAGACGTCGACCGGGTCGGCCTGGCTGCGGATCGTCAGCTCGTGACCGATCTGCACCTGGTAGATGTCGCCCGCGGCGATGTGCTCCAGGCACCGGCGGACGTTGCGCAGGTAGTGCTCGCGGCCGGTGTCGCCCCGGGCGGAGGCGGGCGGCAGGTCGGCGTCGGAGCGCACCGGCAGCGGCCGTACGGCCCCGGCCAGCAGGCCGAGCAGCGGGTCGGGGTCCAGGGCGGGCCAGGCGTCGCTCTCGTGGAGCAGCAGCTCGGAGCTCCCGGTCGCCCGGTCGGTCACCAGGCAGCCCCGGTGCAGCACCAGCTGGACGTCGGGCACGTCCGGGCCCCGCTCGATCAGGTAGGGCAGCTCCTCGATGTAGCGGGCGGTGTCGTAGCCGAAGTAGGCCAGAAAGCCGAACCGGAACCGCGACGCCGACCCCTCGGCCTGGAACGTCTCCTGCAGCGCGCGCAGGACCGGCCACAGGTCGCGGGGCCGGCGCAGGGCGAGCCGGTCCCCGGTGCCCGCCAGCAGGGGACCGACCCGGCGCAGCACCGCCTCGCGCAGGGCGGGCACCCCGTCGACCCGCACCCGGCCCCGCGTCACCGAGAACGTGAGCAGCGCCCCGAACCCGGTGACGTGGTAGCGGCAGTCGTTCTCCGGTCCCTCCCCGGACTCCAGGAGGTAGACCTGGTCGCGTCCGAACCTCCCGGCCAGCGCGAGGTAGGCCGGGAGCGCCTCGGTCGGCGGCAGGGTGCGCCGCACGGTCCGCACCCGCACGCGGCCCGTCCCGCTCTGCGGCGTCCCGTTCGGATCGGTCATGGCGCCCATCTCCGTGCCTCAGGTGGTGACCGCGTAGCGGTGGGCGACCCGGCGGGCGACCAGCGACGCGCCGTCCGCCTCGACGCGGTTGTCGAGGATGCGCGCCGCCTTCCAGCTCACGTACGAGCCCGTCGCGGTCACCGGGTCCAGGCCGGGGTCGGCGACGACGCGGGCGCGGACGCCGGCGCGCTCGCGCAGCCGGGCGGCCACCCCCGCGCCGAGCGCGTCCGGGTCGCCGGCCTCGGGGAGCAGGTCCATGCGGACCGTCACCTCGTCGGAGCCGTCGCGCTCGTCGATGACGATCTGGTACCCCAGGCAGCCGCGGACCCCGTCCAGGACCGTCGCCTCCAGCTCGGCCGGCAGCAGCGTGGCCGAGCCCAGCGGGATCCGGTCGCCCACCCGGCCGAGCACCTCCACCACCGGTCCCGGCAGCGCGGCGCCCGCGGGTGCGGGGGTGATCCGGACGAGGTCCCCGGTGCGGTAGCGGATGAGCGGCTTGATGCCGTCGACGAGCATGGTCAGGACCAGCTCACCGGTCCCGGTGTCGCCGAGCACGCGGCCGGTGTCGGGGTCGACGAGTTCGACCAGGTAGTTCAGCGCCGACAGGTGCAGCTGTCCGGTGACCGCGCCGGTGGCGATGCACAACGCCTCCTGGGAGCCGTACAGCGCCGGGTAGACGGTCGCGCCCGGCCACACCGACGCCACGTTGGCGGCGAACTGCGGGGTGCAGACCTCGCCGAGGACCAGGAACGCCGAGATCGGCAGCCGTGCCGGGTCGTGGCCGTGGTGCAGGGCGGCCTTGGCCAGGCTCAGGCACATGGCCGGGGCGCAGACCACGACCTCGACGCCCAGCTCGCCGATGAGCCGCAGCGCCGTGCGGAACCCCACCCGGGGCGACTCGGGCCAGATCTTGACGTGGCAGGCGCCCAGCGCCGCGGAGACCGAGCCGAACACGTCTCCGAAGGCGTACAGCTCGGAGGGGCCCATCAGCCCGACGACGGGCATGCGGTCGCCGAACCGGACGCGGAACAGCCGGCGCCAGGACTCCTCGACCGCGGCGTTGCTGGTGAGGACGTCCCTGGGGCCGCGCGGGCAGGGCGTGGGCGGGCCGGTCGTGCCCGTCGTCTCGTAGAAGACCGACGCCTCGGCCGGGGTGCCCGACAGCACGTCGTACTTCTCCCGGCGCAGGTCCTCCTTGGTGGTGAAGGGCAGCGTGTGCAGCGTGCCCGGGGTGACGCCCTCGACGTCCACCCCGGCGAGGTGGCGCCGGTAGAACGGCGAGCGCGCGGTGACGTGCCGCAGCACGGCCGTCAGGCGACGGCCGTACCAGCGGTCCCGGTCCGCGGGGGTCATCGTGCCGGCGTGGAAGGCGCGCAGGACCTCCTCGTACTCGCGCCGGAAGTCCTGCTCGCGCCGGAGGTCGGCCGGCGCGTTCACACGCGCTCCCGCATCTCGTCGAGGGCCAGGCCGACGCGCTCGTTGCGCTCGCTGACGGCGAGGATCTCCTGCCGCCCGGTGATCGCCCGGTACTCCTTGATCATGTGAATCATGTCGATCATGCGCTCGACCATCCGGGCCACGTTGGTCAGGCCCTCCTCGTCCTTCCAGGCGTCGCCCTTGTGCAGGGCGTGCACCTGGGCGGGGAACCCGCTGCCGACGAGGATCATCCGGTTGAGCAGGGCGTTGACCGTCAGCTGGGCCCAGACCTCCCCGGCGCTGTAGCGCCGGGCGACCGCGATGACACCGGCCACCTTGTTGCTGAGCGGGCGGTCGAAGCGCAGGTAGCCGACGCCCGAGCGCTCGATGAACGTCTGCATCAGGCCCGCGGTGCCGAAGCCGTGCACCGGCGCGGCGTAGATGATGCCGTCGGCGGCGATCATCTTCTCCACCACCGCGGGGACGTCGTCCTGCACGGCGCAGGGCACGGGCCGGTCGTTGCAGTCCCCGCAGGGGCCGCACCGGGTCATCCGGATGTTCCTGAGGTCGACGACCTCCAGGTCGGCCTGCCGTTCGGCGGCCACGCGGGCGGCGTGCCGCAGGACGTCCGCGGTGTTCCCGTCACGCTCGGAGCCGTTGATCGCGACGATCCTCGCTCTGGTCGACATTTCGGTGACCTCTCCTCGGATAGGGGGTTCAGCGGCGGGCGCCGGAGCCGCTGTCCGCGAGCGCCGGGGCGTCCGCGCCGGTGGCCGTGCCGGTGGCCGTGCCGGTGGCCGGGGCGGTGCCGGGCGCGGCGGGGGCCGTGCCGGGCGCGTCCGCGGTGGGGACGGTCGCGCTGGGGGCGATGGACTCCGTGCCGGAGGAGCGGCGGCTCGCCAGCCGTGCCAGCGGGCGCTCCACCAGGTAGTAGGAGGCCGTCGCGGCCAGGAGCGTGAGCGCCGCGGTGAAGGCCAGCAGCACCCAGAAGTTCACGGTCCCGCGCCACTGCACGCTCGCGACGGCCGGGACGCCGAACAGGGCGCCGTTGGAGAACCAGTACTCGATGACGAGCACGTGCCACAGGTAGATGCCGTAGGAGACGCGCCCGAGGTAGCGCAGCGGCCGGTTGCCCAGCACCGCGTCCAGGGCCCGGGTCCCGGAGTTCGCCACGGTGACCAGCAGGACGATCGCCATCGAGAAGATCGAGGCCGCGACGATCCCGCTCATCTCGTAGACGAAGCCCGACCAGGCGCCGGGGACGGGGGCGCCGAAGGGCTTGAGGCCGTACACGACGTAGGTCACCAGGGCCACCAGCCACAGCAGGCTCGGCCACCGGGTCGTCAGCCGGTAGAGCGACGGCTGCCGGGAGGTCGCCTCCGCGTAGGCGGACGCCACCGCCAGCGCCATGCCGCCGGCGAAGTAGTGCAGGAAGTGCAGCGGCCAGAAGTACTGCTCGAAGGAGAAGACCCTGGACGCGACCAGGGACGGGATCCGGCTGTAGACGACCCAGGCGAGCCCGATGAGCGCGAAGCCCGCGACCGGGAGCAGCATCCTGCGGGCGCGCCGGGCCACGTCGCCGGTCCGCCGCGCGTACCGGTGTCCCAGCCAGGCCAGGATCGGCAGGACGAGGTAGAAGGAGATCTCGGCGGGCACCGTCCAGGTGTGCTCCAGGCCGAACATCGGCTGGCCGGCGGCCCAGAAGAAGTGGACCAGCAGGAGCGGGCGGAGGACGTCACCGACCGAGTCGATGTTGAAGAGGTTGATCGTCAGCAGTCCCACGACCGCGACCAGCCAGTACAGCGGCAGGATCCGCAGCGCGCGCCGGAGCAGGAAGTGCCCCACCGCCGGCCGGTCGCCCCCCGCGAGGGTCGCGCGGGCGAACGGGCGGTAGAGGAACATTCCCGACAGCACGAAGAACGGGGGCAGCATGACCCCCAGGCCGTCGGTCAGCACTCCCCAGACGCCGTCGCCCGGCTGCTGGATGAAGCTGGTGATCCCGGCCATGAAAGCGACGTGATAGACGAGCACGCCCGCCGCCAGAAGTCCTCGCAGTCCTTCCAGCCGGGGAATGCGCTTGCCGCTGCCGGTGCCCACACCATTGAGGCCGTCTGTAGCCACCATTGGGTGCTCCCTCGGTAATCGATCCGTCCGGCCGGCTCGCGCCGGGACGTCACCCCGGCGCACCCCTCGCCGACCATCAGCACAGAATCCTGACTTCGGCCCCCTTTACCGGCATCTTCTGAAATGCCGACGAAATTCCACTGTCAGCGGTAAACGTGAAAAGCAGCATTCACGAAGAAGAAGGGCATCCGCCCGGCTGGAACGATGGCGGGGAAACGCATGTGGCAGCACATGCCATGGCCAGTGAGCGCGCTGCCCGCCGGCGGGTGGCGCGCCACGATGCAGGAGACGAGATGAGAACGCTCGAACGAATCCGTGCCGGCCAGACGGAGTACTGGAGCCCGCGAATCGAGACCATGCCGCGGGAGGAACTGGCCGACTGGCAGTGGCGACGGTTGCGGCATGCCATGGAGCACGCCCGGAGGAACTCGCCGTTCTGGCGCGAACGGCTCCCCGAGGGCATCCGGTCCCTGCGGGAGTACACCGAACGCGTCCCGCTGGTGCGCAAGGCGGACCTGATGGCCGCGCAGCTGCAGGCGCCGCCGTACGGCACCTGGCCGTCGGCGGACCCCGGGCTGGGCGTCCGGTACCACCAGACCAGCGGCACGAGCGGCAACCCGCCGCTGCGGACCTTCGACACCGCGCGCGACTGGGCGTGGTCGGTCGACCTGTTCTGCACCGCGCTCCACGGCATGGGGGTCCGCCCCGGGCACCGCGGCATGGTCGCCTTCGGATACAGCCTGTTCATGGGCTTCTGGGCGATGCACTACGCGCTGGAGCGGATGGGATGCCTGGTGGTGCCCTCGGGTGGGCTGGACTCCAGGACCCGTATCCGCTTCCTCCTGGAGCACCGGATCGAGGTCCTGGGCTGCACGCCGAGCTACGCGATGCGGCTGCTGGAGACGGCCCGTGAGATGGGGGTGGACCTGGCGAAGGAGGGCAACGTCCAGATCATCCTGGCCGGAGCCGAGCCGCGGCCGGAGTCGACGACCCGGGCGATCGCGGCCGGGTTCGGCGCCCGGGTGTTCAACGCGGCCGGGACCACCGAGACCGGCATCGTCAACATGTTCGAGTGCCGGTCGGGAAGCTGCCACATCATCGAACGGGGCGTGATCGACGAGGTCCTCGACCCGGACACCGGACGGCCGGTGGGCTACGGCGAGCCGGGGATCCGCGTCAGCACGGGCCTGGGACGCGAGGGCATGCAGCTGTTCCGGCACTGGACCGAGGACCTGGTCGTGCGGCGTCCGTGGCACGAGTGCGACTGCGGCCGGACGTGGGACTGGTACGACGGCGGCATCCTGCGCCGGGCCGACGACATGAGGAAGATCCGCGGCGTCTCGGTCACCCCCGTGATGATCGAGGACGTGATGCGCGGCTTCGGCGAGGTGAACGAGTTCCAGACGGTGCTGCGGACGGTCCGCGGGCTCGACACGATCGTCCTGCGGCTGGAGCCGCGGGCCGGTTCCGTGGCCGACCCCTCCGGGCTGTGCGAGCGCGTCGCCGACGAGGTGAAGCGCCAGATCGGCATACGGCCCGACGTGGAGCTCGTCGCTCCCGGCGCCCTCCCCCGCTTCGAGATCAAGGCTGCGAGGTTCCACGATGAACGTTCGAAGTGAGCCGTCCGGCACGGCCCTGCCCGGTACGGGGCCGTCCGGTACCGGGTCGTCCGGTACGGGAGTGTCCGGCGCGGGGTCGTCGGCCTCGCTGGAGCGGCGGCTGCTGGAGTGCCACGCCATGCTCCGGCGCCTGGAGGAGTCCTGCGAGGTGCCCGCCGTACGGGCGGCGGTGCGGGCCGCGCTGGCGGAGCTGCGCGCCGCCCTCGACTCCCAGGCGGTGGACTTCCCGTTCTTCTCCCCGCAGGAGGAGGCGGACGACCCGCGACCGGCCGAGCCCGGCGAGCCCGTCGCGGCCGGACGGACCGACGGCACCGTGACCGGTGGGTACACCGTCGAGTACGCCACCGAGCACGCCGGCGCCGCGTGACCCCGCCCGCGTGACACGACCCGGCCGGAGGCACGCTCCGGCCGGGTTCACGCGGACGCGGTGACGGCGCGGGCGGGACCCGCCCCGTCACCGCCTCCGGGCACGCCGGGACCGGCCGCGCCCGTGCCCCGGCGGCACGCCGGTCGCCCGGCTCGGCTCCCCCGCGAGACCTCCGGAGCGGGCCGGCCTCTGCCCGGGGCGATGTCGTCTACGGCAGTTCCAGGTCGGGTTCGCCGAGTTCCGCCCGTACGTGGGCCACCAGGGTGCGCAGGGCGCGGAAGCGTTCCGGGGCGCGGGCGGTCAGGAGGACGTCCAGCAGTCGCCCCTCGCTCGCCGAGAGCGGGACCCTGTGCAGGTAGGCCATGCGCCGTGAGCCCGCCGGCCGGGGAACGTCGTGGATCGCGAACAGCGCGTCGACGACCGTCTCGGTGAACGCTGAGGCCCAGAAACCCTGCTCCCGCGCGTCGTCCGCGGAGGCCGCCCGGTCGAGCTTGGCCTGCCCGTGCCACAGGGACGAGGCCAGCTCCTGGCGGAGCCCGGCCGAGGTCCGGTAGGTCTCCAGTACCGCCCGCGCCTGCGCGGCCAGTCGTCTCGCCGGTCCCGAGTCGTGCACCGCCTCGCCTTCCAGGAACGCGAAGAGCCACGACGTGCGCGGCCGGTCGAACCGGGCGAGCCAGGCGTCCTCGGTGCGGGCGATCCACTCGACCAGCAGACCGTCGCGGACGGTACGCCGCGAGACGGGGAGGGACGTCCGCTCGTCGGTGACCACCAGCAGGTCGACGTCGGAGGCCGCCAGGTGCTCACCGCGCGCCACCGAGCCGCCGATCAGAACGGCCAGTACGTCGTCACGCGCGCCGAGTTCCCCGGCGACCTTCACGGCGAGATCACGATGAGCGTCCATCCGCAGATCCTCGTCCCGATCACGGCCGGGTGCGATCGCGGGTGTGAACGACGGACGCGGGGGGGGGGGGGGGGGGGGGGGGGGGGGGGCGCGGGCCCCCCCCCCCCCCCCCCCCCCCCCCCCCCCTTCCCGGATCCGGGTCCGAACCCGGTCGTCAGACGGTCACCAGCCCCCGGTCCTCCGACGCCTCGTCGCCGGTGAGCTCCCCGGCCCCCCTGCGGCCCGTGAGGTCCCCGGACTCGCGGCGGCCGGTGAGCTCCCGGGCCGGGCGGCGGCCCATCAGGCGGGCCGCGTCCTCGACCGCGCGGGCCAGCTCGGGGACGTCCTGGCCGCCCAGGGCCTGCGGGCCGTCGCAGAGGGAGGTCTCGGGCCGGGGGTGCAGGTCCACGATGACGCCGTCGGCGCCCGCGGCGACGGCCGCCCGGCTCAGCGGCACCACGAGGTCGCGCCGGCCGGCCGAGTGCGACGGGTCGACGACGACCGGAAGGTGGGACAGGCCCTGGGCCACCGGCACCGCGGAGATGTCCAGGGTGTTGCGGGTCGAGGTCTCGAAGGTGCGGATCCCGCGTTCGCACAGCACGATGTCGAGGGTGCCGCGCTGGGCGATGTACTCGGCCGCCATCAGCCACTCCTCGACCGTCGCGTTCATGCCCCGCTTGAGCAGCACCGGCCGGCCCGCCTCCCCCACCGCCTGCAGCAGCGGGAAGTTCTGCATGTTGCGGGTCCCGATCTGCAGCATGTCGGCGTACCCGGCGACCAGCTCGACGTCGCCCGCCGACAGCACCTCGGTGACGACCGGCAGCCCGGTCTCCTCCCGCACGTCGGCGAGGATCCGCAGGCCCCGCTCCCCCAGTCCCTGGAACGAGTACGGCGAGGTGCGCGGCTTGAAGGCGCCGCCCCGCAGCAGCACGGCACCGGCCGCCAGGGCCAGCCTGGCCGCCTGGAGCGTCTGCTCGGGGGTCTCGACCGCGCACGGCCCGGCGATCAGCGTCATCGTCCCCGGGCCGATGGGCACCCCCGCGACCTCCACCACGGACCGCTCCATCCCGGGCACCCGGCTGACCAGCCGGTACCCGTCCGAGGTACGGGCGACGCGCTCCACCCCGGGCATCCGGTGCAGGCCGATCGAGCCGAGGAGTTCCGCGTCGCCGGCCAGGCCGACGACGGTCCGGTTCCCGCCGCGGCTGACGAACGCCTCTCCCCCGGCCGACCGCACCAGGGCGGCGACCTCCCGGGCGTCCTGGTGGGTGGCGTCACCGGACATGACGACCATCATCGTGCGTGGTCCTCCCTCTGCGTTTCCACTCTTGCGCGGGACGGGCCACCCGGCCCGTCCCGCGCGGCGGTGAGCCGTCAGGCCGTCCGGGACGCGAACTGGCCGGGACGGCGTCCCGGACCGGCCGGACCGCGGTAGGCCTGGGCGATGTCCAGCCACTGGTCGGCGTCGGCGCCGGTCGCGGTGACCGCGAGGTCGTCACGGTGCCGCCGCCTGGTCACGAGCAGGCAGAAGTCCAGCGCGGGCCCGGTGATCCGCTGCTCGGCGTCCTCGGGGCCGAAGGCCCACGTCTCGCCCGAGGGGCCGGTGAGCTCGTACCGGAACGCCGTCGCCGGAGGGGTCAGCCCCCGGGCCTGGTAGCCGAACTCCCAGGTCAGCGCCGCGAAGCCGCACACGTGGCGGAGCCGCTCGTGCGCCGTGCGGGTCACGCCCAGGGCGTCGCGGACGTCCTGGCCGTGCGCGAACGTCTCCATGAGCCCCGCGCACGCCAGCACCGCGGGCGGCAGCGGGCGCACCAGCCACGGCACCGGCCTCTCCGGCGGCGCCGCCGCCAGCGCCTCGATGCAGGCGCCGCGCTCCTTGCGCCACCGGTCGAGCAGCTCGGTCGGCGTGAGGCGCAGGTACTCGGCGAGCGCGGCGTTGACGGCGCCGTTGAAGTCCGCTCCGGCGCCCGACGTCACCGCCTTGAACGTCTCCGGTTCCGAGGCCGCCAGGCCGGCGATGCGGAACACGAACGACAGGTGGCCGATCTGGTGCTTGATCGTCCAGCCCGGGGCCGGGGTCTCCTCGTCCCACCGGGAGTCGTCGAGATCGGCCACCAGGGCGTCGAGCTCGTCGCACTCCGCGGTCAGGTCCGCGATCACTTCCTTCAGTCCGATCATCTCTCCGTCCTTCACGTTGACGACAGGTGCGGTTGACGACAGGTGCTGCCTGGCTCGCGACCTGGGTCGCGGCCGGGTCCGGCCGGCGGGCCGGGCCGCCATGTCCAGCGGGCCACCCGCCGCGCCGCCGCCAGGCTCGCCCAGGCGGCGGTCTCCACGAGCGCCCGGTCCCCGGCGCCGTGCCGGCGCAGCTCCCCGATCACGGCCGCGTCGACCTGGTAGGAGGCGAACGCGGTCAGCAGCGCCAGCCGCCCGGCGGGCCGTTCGGCGGCCGGTAGCCCGGACAGCGCCTCGTTCACCCAGGCGCGGCCCGGGCCGCGCCGTTCCCCGGTCCAGGTCTCCAGTTCGGCCAGGACCAGCCTGCGGGCCCCCGCGGGCACCGAGCGGCGTCCGGCCTCCTCGATCGCGGCCGAGGCGCGCGCGAGGGCACCGGCGATCGCCGGGGACGGCGCGGCCCACGACAGGTCCGCGGGCAACGGGGCCGCGGGCAGCAGGGCCAGGGAGTCGCCCGGCGCCGCCTGCCTGAGCGCGACCGGCCGCATGACCCGGCCGGCCAGGCGTGCCAGGCCGCCGCGGAGCGGCGCCGGCAGCGCGCGCGGCATCAGCTCCCCGGTCAGGAACACGTTCACCATGCGGTTGAGGTACTCGAACGTGACCAGCACCCCGGCCTGCTCGGGGAACCACTCCGGCGGGAACGGGAGGCCGTGCCGGGCCGCGTCCTCCGCCGTCCCGGCGGCCCGCGCCCAGGCGGCGAGCGCGCGGTGCCCGGGGTCGGCGACCGCCCCGTCCCGCCCGCCGGTGACGGCGAGCGCGTCGGCGGCGCCGACCAGGCCGTGCAGCATCGCCCCGTGGACGTCCACGCAGTAGGGACAGGCGTTGCCGAGCGACACCACGGTGGCGACGACCTCCTTGGCCGCCCGGCCGAGCAGGCCGGGGACGACGAGGGTCTCGCGGAGCATCGTCCAGCAGGCCGCCAGCGTCTCCGGTGCGGGCGCGTGCAGGGCGACCGGCGGCGCGAGCATGCCGAAGTCCCGTTCCAGCTGCGCGTAGACCCCGGCCACCAGGGGCGGGGCCCCGCCCGGCGCGACCGGGGCGAGGTGGCGGACGTGCCTGCGGGCGCCGTGGCGGACGAGGCGGTCGAGCGGTGCCGGCATCGTGCTCAGCCGTTCACGAGCAGCGGGATCTGCGCCGCCACGCCGCGCCGCCCCGCGGTCGCCCCGTCCGGCGCGGACGCGCCGTAGGTCACCTCCACGCCCCGTTCGCGCGCGGCCCGCACGATGCCGGGGACGGCGCGTTCGGCGAGCGCGGCGATGGTCATGGCGGGGTTGACGGTCAGCGCGCCGGGGACGGCCGAGCCGTCGGTGACGAAGATGCCGGGGTGGCCGCGCAGCTCGTGGCGGTCGTCGAGCGCCGAGGTGGCCGGGTCGTCGCCGATGCGGCACGAGGCCAGCGGGTGGACGGTGTAGGCGCCGACCAGGTCGCCCGTCCACGGCGCCACCTCGGCCAGCCCGTCGCGCTCCAGGATGTCCTTGACGTCGGCGTCGGCCATCTCCCAGGCGCGCAGGGTGGTCGGCGACGGCCGGTAGCGCAGCGTGCCGCGTCCCAGGAGCTGCTGGGAGATGCGCACGGCGTTGCCGGTGGGGGGCGGCGGCCCGAACACGCCCTCGTTGTCGTCCTCGACCATCTCGAAGATGATCAGCCAGGAGCGCCAGCGCTTGAGCATCTCCTTCTTGTGCGGGCCGAACCAGGCGCCCGGCCCGTCCACGCCCGGGGCCTGGGCGAGGATGGTGCCGAGGCCGGGCGGGAAGTAGAGCTGCTCCAGCGAGTAGCGGGTGAACTCCGGCAGGGAGGCGTCGAGCCGGTCCCAGTTGGCGACGCACGGCCCCTTGCCGATGTGGAACGCCTCGTAGGCGGCGCCGTCGCCGCGGCTGAGGCCGAGCACCTCGCGGACCCGGTCCTCGTTCATCACGGCGGTGCTGAGCCGCTCGCCGTTGCCGGAGAAGTAGCGGCCCACCGCGTGCGGCATCCGGCCCAGGGCGGCCTCGCTGCGCTGCAGGATGACCGGGGTGGCCCCGGCGCCCGCCGCCAGCACCACGATCTTCGCGTCGATCCGCCCGCTCCCGGTCCGCACCCGGTAGTCCTCGCCGTCGATGAGGTCGTAGTGCACGCGGTAGCCGCCGTCGTCGGTGCGGGAGATGCGCTGCACCTCGTGCAGCGGGCGGATCTGCGCGCCGTGGGCCAGGGCGGCCGGCAGGTAGTTGGTCTGCAGTGACCGCTTGGCGCCGAACCGGCATCCGGCCATCATCCAGTTGCACCGGACGCAGGTGGCGTTGTCGACGCCGACCGGGACCGGGTTGGCCGTACGGCCGGCGTGGTCGCAGGCCGCGGCCCACAGGCCGCCCGCGTACGTGACGTCCTTCCAGTCCTGCGTGCTGACCGGGATCGACTCGGCGACGCGGTCGTACCAGGGGTCGAGGGTGTCGCGGCTGACGGCGGCCGGCCACATGCGCCTGCCGATGGAGCCGTGCCGCTCGAACACGAAGCGCGGTGCCCGGGGCAGCGCGGCGAAGTACACCATGCTGCCGCCGCCGACGCAGTTGCCGCCCAGCACGTTCATGCCGTCGCCCACGACGAAGTCGAAGATCCGGGTGCAGGAGGAGCCGAGCTTGTAGTCGTGCTCGACCTCCTCGGGCCGCAGCCACGGCCCGCGCTCCAGGATCACCACCTTCGCGCCGCCCGCGGCCAGGTGGTACGCGGTGATCGCGCCGCCGAAGCCGCTTCCCACCACGAGGACGTCGGTGCGTTCGATGCTGTTCATGCCGGGCTCCCTGAGGCGGTCGTGGCCGGGTGGGGCGACGCCAGCGCGCGGCCGTAGGAGTTCTCCGGGAACCGCCACAGGCCGTCGGGGTCCGGCGGGAGGAGCCCCATCGCGGTCAGGCCGGGGTGGCCCGCGGCGAGCGCGTCGCGGGTGTGCAGGTGGGCGGCCGAGTCGAAGGCCATGTAACTGAAGATCGCGAGCAGGACCCACAGTTCCCGCTCCGGGTGGTCGGCCGCGGTCAGCCGCTCCACCAGGGCGGTCCGGTGGTCGAAGGAGAGCGCGACGAACGGCGGCACCGCCGCGTCGAGCTCCAGGTCGTGTTCGGCCGCGTACGCTCGGGCGTGCGCGTTCAGGTCGCGGGTGAAGTCGTCCAGGGCGTCGCTCACCCCGGTCGCCGGCCACTCCAGCAGTTCGATGGCGCCGGCCGCGACCGCGCCGCCGCCGGCGGCGGCGCCGGCGATCGCGCGGTCGTCGGGGGATCTCTTCTCCCCTGGGATCAACGTGTCCGCGAACGCCTCCAGCGTCGCGGTCCGCTCTGGGGACTGGGTACCGGGTCGCACGGTGTCGCCTCCCGGGAGATGCGCAGGTGGGGGGGCAGGACGACGGCCTGCCGACTCCCCCATCATGGGACGGCCCGGACACCGGGGCATCTTCTCGCATGCGATCGGCGCGGCACCGGTCCGGCGCGGCACCGATCCGGTGTCGTGCCGGGCACCGTTTCCGCCGCGTGCGGCCCGACACCTTTTCCGCCGCACGCCGCACGCCGCGCGCCGCGTGCCCGTTCCCGGCAGGCGGCCCCTACGACACCCAGCCGGCCTCGGTGGCGATCCGGATGGCGTCGACCCGGTTGCGCGCGTTCAGCTTGGTCAGGATCCTGGTCAGGTAGTTGCGCACGGTGCCGACCGACAGGTGCAGGGTGGCGGCGATCTCCGGGGCCTCGGCCCCTCCGGCGGCCAGCTTCAGGATCTGGACCTCCCGTTCGGAGAGGGGGTTCTCCCCGACGTCCCAGGCGGTCAGGGCGAGCTGCGGATCGATGACCCGCCGTCCCGCGGCCACCCCGCGGATCGCCGCGGCCAGGTCCTCGAAGGGGGCGTCCTTGAGGATGAAGCCGGAGACCGAGACCGACAGCGCGCGGCGCAGGGTCCCCGGCCGGCCCAGGCCGGTCAGGATGAGCGTGCGGCACGAGGGCAGCTTGCCGTGCAGGATCTCCGCCGCCGCCAGGCCGTCGAGTCCGGGCAGGTCGATGTCGATGACCGCGACGTCGGGCCGGCATTCGAGCGCGGTCGGCACGATCGTGTCGCCGCGCTCGACCTGGGCCACGACGGTCAGGTCGTCCTCGAGGTCGAGCAGGGCGGCCAGCGCCCCGCGCACCATGCGCACGTCCTCCGCCAGGAGAACCTTCAGATTCCGCAAACCGCCCGTCCCAGCCTCTTTCCGTGAGCGTCGCCTCCGGCCCGGCCTGCGGCGCCCGTCGGCGCGTACGGCCCGGCGGTCCCGTTCCGGTCGCCGCCGTGGCACGGTGCGGCCGGTTCCCCGGGCCCGCAGAACAGCCGTCCGCGGTGGATACGCTGAATCTGGGGTGCGCCTGGTACGAAGGTTACTTATCGCATGACAAGGCGCAATACCTGACAGGCAAGGGTCGAATCAGTCAGGGTTCCTCATCAACGGACGCGCGGAGCGTCCGGACCGTGGCGGGCGGCACCGCCCGAGGTGCCTGCGACGCCGACGCCGTCCGCAGCCCTGCGTCAGCGCCCCCGGCGCCCCCCGTGCGTCCCGCGGAGAGCGGGACCTCCGCCGTCACCTCGAACCTGCCGTCGCGCACCAGGGCCGTCAGGCGGCCGCCGACCCCCTCCAGCCGTGCCCGCAGGTCCCCCAGCCCGCTGTCGTCCTCGGCGCCGGCACCGGCGAGGTCGGGCGGTTCGCCGTCCCGCGCCCTGTCGTTGCTGACGCGCAGCCGCAGCGCGTCCCGGTCCGCGGAGGCCTCGATGGCGCACCGCCGTGCCCTGCTGTGGCGCAGCACGTTGGTGACCGTCTCGTGGAGCACGATCGCCATCATCGTGTCCAGCTCCCTGGGCGGTGTCCCGCAGCGGACGTCCAGGCTCACGTCGATGCCCGCCGACGACAGCGACGCCGCCGCCGTCTCCGCCTCGGCGGCCAGGGACATGTCGCGGTAGCCGCTGGCCGCCACCCGTACGTCGGAGAGCGCCCGGCGGGCGATGCTCGCGATCTCGCGCGCCTCCTCCCGCGCCCGCTCCGGGCTCTCCGGGAGGAAGCGGCGGGCCAGCTCGCTCCTCATCGTCACCTCGGACAGGTTGCGGCCGAGCACCTCGTGCAGGTCGCGCGCCACCCGCAGCCGCTCCCGCTCCACCGCCATGCGCGTCACCTGCCCCCGTGCCGCGTGCACCTGGTCCACCAGCCCCGACAGCGAGCTCACCCCGAAGACCACCAGGCCGGTCAGCAGGCTGGAGACGGTCACGTACCCGATCAGGGCGGGCTCGTGTCCCCAGAGCGCGGAGACCGCCAGGACGGCCGCGCCCACCGCGGCGTACAGGACCCAGCGCGCCCACCCGGTCACGACCAGCAGGACCGAACCCGCCAGGAAACCCGCCATCGACTCCCACGCGGCGCCGAGCCACAGCAGGGGCAGGAACGTCGCCAGCGTCAGGGCCGACAGCGTCAGCGCCCGGATGCGCCGCGGCCAGCGTCGCGGCCGGTAGACGGAGTGCGCGACCTGCAGGGCCAGCACGGCGAGCAGGCACGGCACGGACGCCAGCGACGCGCCCCGGTCCGGTGCCAGCCTCAGGACGTTGACCACGGTCAGCAGCGTGTAACCGCCGAGCATCCCGAAGGTGAGCAGCATCGCCATCCGCAGCGCCTGCGTCTCGGACCGGTTCTCCCGCGTCCCGTACCTGTGCAGCGGCCACACCGGGCCGCGGGGACCGCGCCGGGTCCCCGAGGTCCCCGAGGTCCCCGCGGTCCCTGCGGTCCTCGCGGCCCCCGATGCCCCCGTCGTGCCGGCGCTCCCCGCCGGGGCCGCCGGGGCCGCCGGGGCCTCTGCCACCAGCTCGAACCACTCCCCGCTCGTCGTCACCGTCAGCCCGCCGCCGACGTCCTCCAGCCGGCAGGCCAGGTTCCCGAGACCGCTGCCCTGGGAGGCGGCCTCGGGGACGGCCACCACCCCGTCGTTGGTCACCCGCAGCCGGACCGTGCCCCCCGCGCCGGCACCGTCGGCCTTCCCGGCGCCGTCGGCCTCCCCGCCCTCCCCCGCGCTCCCCGCGCTCCCGGCGTCCTCGGTGCCCCGCATCTGACCGCTCTCCCCGATCTCTCCGGTACCGTCGTCGTGGGCGACCTCGATGACGCACCGCCGCGCCCTGCTGTGCCGCAGCGTGTTGGTGACCGCCTCGCGCAGCACGATCGCCATCACCGCGCCGGTCTCCCCGGCCGGAGCGCGAGGGGGGACGCTCACCCGGACGTCGATCCCGGCGGACGACAGCGTCGAGACCGCCGTCCTCACCTCCTCCCGCAGGGAGATGTCGCGGTACCCGCCCGCCACCACCCGCACGTCGGCCAGCGCGCGCCGGGCGATGTCCAGCACCTCCTTCAGCTCGGTCCGCGCGCGGTCGGCGAACCGCGGCAGCAGCCGGCAGGCCAGCTCGCCCTTGAGCGCCATCGCCGACAGGTGGTAGCCGAACAGGTCGTGCAGGTCGCGCGCCACCCGCAGCCGCTCCCGCACCACCGCCATGCGCGCCACGTCCCTGCGCGCCGCGTGCACCTCCGCCACCACCCCGGACAGCGCGCTCACCCCGTAGATCACCAGGCCGGTCTGCAACGTCACCCCGGCCAGCTGCGCCGCGTCGGGCAGCGGCACCCCGTCCGCCAGGGCGACCAGCGGGAACGTCACCCCGACCAGGAGGTACAGCGCCCAGCGCGACGCGACCGTCCCCAGCGTCTGCAGCACCGCCGCGGCCAGGAAGCCGCCCAGCACCGACCAGGGCGGCCCGAACCACGCGTACGGCAGGTAGGTCGCGAGCGCCTGCGCCGAGAGGGTCAGCGCGCGGCGGCGGACCGGCCACCGTCTCGGCTGCCGCGAGGAGTGCGCGAGCTGCAGGGCGAAAACACCACCGAACAGGGCGAACCCCAGCGGCTCGAAGCCTTCGGGGAACGTCCACAGCCCGCTCAGCAGGTTGATCAGCGTCATCAGGACGTACCCGCACAGGACCGCGACGGAGAGCGACAGGCCCATCGGCGGGGCCCACACGTCGGCGGCGGCGCCCTCGAACATGCCGCGGTGCCAGGGCAGCAGACCGGTGAGCCTGCGCGGGGACGACGGCCGACGCCGATCCGGCGCGCTCCCCGCCATCGAACCATGCCTCCCCGGTGCGGACCGTATCGACTCGGTGACGCTCGAAGCTCAGTGCACTGTATATCAGGCGGATCCAGACATGAACGGCTTCCTGTCGCCCCCCTGGGAGAGGCGTGTCCGGGCCCGGTCACCCCACCGCGCGTCGTTGGCCGGGCGCATGTCCGGCCGGGCGGGCGAGGGGCCGGCGGGACGGCCCACCAGGAAGCCGCCCACCCCCGACTCGACGCGCCAGTCGAGCCCGAGCACGCGCGCGGAGACGTCGATGTCGATGATCTCCGTCCAGCACGCGGCCAGGCCCATGGCCGTGCCGACCAGGTGCAGGGTCTGCAGCACCGCCCCGACGTTCTTGAGCACCAGCGCGTAGCTCAGCCCGTTGTACTTGCGCGACAGCCTGCGGAACCGCGCCGTGACGGCGATGAGGACGGGCGGCGCCTCGGCGAGGTTCGCGGCCAGCCGGCCGCCCTCCAGCAGCTCGGCCACGGCCTCGGGGTCGGGGTTGACCTGTTCCAGCCGGTGGCCGAGGGGGTCGTAGTGGTACACCCCCCGGGGGATCCCGGTGCAGTCGCCGATCGCCAGGTAGAACTCGAACTCGTAGCAGCCCCCCAGGTTCAGGTAGGGCCGGTCGCTGGTCGCGACCGTCGAGCCGTCCCTGTCCGGCGGGACGAGGGCACGCACCCGCGCCGCCCGGTAGAGCAGCTGCCCGATCTCCCGTCCGGTCAGCGGGGCGTCGGCGAAGCGCGTCGCCGGGCCGCCCGCCTCGACCGCCACGGTCAGCGGGGGGTCGGCCGCCACCAGCTCCCCCCAGCGCGGCCGGGGAAGGGCGACGCCCGGCAGGTCCGGCGACCGCTTGACCGCGGGCTCGACGTCCCAGCGGTCCCCCAGGGGGTAGGTCGCCCCGAAGTCGTTGTCGTGCCGCCCCAGGGTGGAGCGCGTGTGGAACATCAGGTCGAGGGGGGTCCACGCGGCCAGCGCAGGCGCGGTGTCCTCGGCGAACACCGCGCCGCGGGGACGGTCGCCCGCCTCGGCCGTCACCACCATCCCCGCCCCGGCCAGGTGGCCGAGCAGGTCGAGGACGAGGTCGCCGGGGTGGGGCAGCGCCGCCGCGGCCTCCGCGGGCAGGACGGCCCGGCCCAGCGCCCCGATCAGCCGTACGGCGTCGGCGTGGTGCAGGTCCACGCGGTGCAGGCTGAGGGGGGACTCCAGGAAGTAGCGCTCGCCGTCGGTGCGCAGGACCGCGAACCGCGACAGGCGGATGGGCGTCCCGGCGGACAGCGCGACGGGCGTGAAGCGCGCCTGCTGCGCCATCGGGACGACGGAGATGAGCGGCCGCTCCGGATCGACCGCGAACGACCGGATGACCATCGGCTGGATCCTGTCGAGCAGCCGGTCCAGCTCCCGCCGTTCGCCGTCGCCGTAGGCGATGTTCCCCAGGGACACCGGGCCGAAGCCCATGCGCCGGAGCGCCTCGAGGACGGCCCTGCCCGGGGCCGGGACGGTCGTGTCGCCCCAGCGGCCGCGCAGCACGACGTTCCCGTCGTCGTCGGTCTCGACGTGGACGTCCTCCCGCAGCGACCACAGGTCGACCCTCCCGGGCGCCCGCGCGCCGTCGTCACCGGAAGCGGACATCAGCGGCCGGCGGCGTCCGGGCGGGGCGCCTCGACGGTGTCCACGGCGCTCATGGCTCCTCCTGCTCCCACGCGGCGGACCCGCGGGCCGATCCCGCCGGGTCCGTCCCGTCAGGTCCACGCAGAGGATGCACCAGACCTCCCCGCGCCGGTAGTCACCGGATCACGTTCTCGATGTGAATTATTCACATAGGGAATGTGATGCCGCGAGTAGCCCGTTCTGGGAGGCCGACCTATGGTGACACCATAAAATGCTCATTCGAATCGTATTCCCCTGCCGTCAACGGCCTTGGAATACGAGGAGAAAGCG
This sequence comes from Streptosporangium sp. NPDC050855, assembly GCF_044456585.1. NCBI lineage: Bacteria > Bacillati > Actinomycetota > Actinomycetes > Streptosporangiales > Streptosporangiaceae > Streptosporangium > Streptosporangium sp. NPDC050855. Next base: position 283,840 of record NZ_JBITFY010000006.1, on the reverse strand, counting down.
TACGTTCAATCCCATCGGTCTGTACGGCACTTCGGGAATGCCGTCCGGCCCGCAGGGGACGCGAACCGCGGGCCGGGCCGGCCGCCAGGACAGTGCGGCCTTCCCGGTCCGGCACCCGATACGAAAGGAAACCTCGGCGAGCCGATCACCCCCACCGTCGGAATCGGCTGGCCACCTCTTCGCGAAACGGAAAAGAGATGGAAGACGAGATCGAGCGGGCTGTGAGACGAGTCATCGAGACGATGTGCGACAGCCCCGGCGAGCAACTCACCATCGATGACCTGGCGCGTGTCGCCATGTTCAGTAAGTTCCATTTCTCCCGTATCTTCCGGCGGCTCACCGGAGTACCGCCGGGCCGTTTCCTGTCGGCGATACGCCTGCAGGAGGCGAAGACGCTGCTGCTGTCGACCCCGTTGTGCGTCGCCGACGTCTGCACGCAGGTCGGCTACTCCGCGGTCGGCACCTTCAGCACGCGGTTCAAGTACAGCGTCGGCGTCGCCCCCACCCAGTACCGCAAGGACCGCGGTGCCGGGATGCGGTCCCCGGCGCACGAGGGCGCCGCCACGGCGGCGGACGCGGTCGTCCGCGGCGACCTGCTGGCACCGCCGGACGGGGGCTCCGACCTCGTCTGCGTCGGCCTGTTCCCCGACCCCGTCCCGGAGGGCTGGCCGGTGCGCTCCACCATCGTCCGCTCCACCGGCTCGTACACGCTGGACCGCGTGCCCCCGGGCTCGTGGTACCTCGTGGCGCACTCCCTGGTCCGTCACGACACGGCGCCGGGGAGCCGCGGCGAGTCCGAGTCCGCCCTGCTGTGCGTACGCGGGCCGATCACCGTACGGTCCGGCGCCACCCGGACGGTGGACCTGCCGCTGCGGACGAGGCGGGTGTTCGACCCGCCCGTGCTGCCCGCCGTGTTCGACGCCCGGCCCGACGAGGCCGTGGACCCGGTCGTCGCCGCCGACGCGGTCATGGACTGGTCGCGGGCCGGCACCAGGGACCTGGTCGCGAGCTGACCCCGGGCCCGGCCGCGCGCCGGTCCCGGGAACGAACCGCCCCGGCACCCGGCGGCACCGTCACCGGGTGCCGCCGGGTGTCCGCGGGTGTCCGCGGGTGTCCGCGGTTCCGGGAGACGACAGGGGACGACCGCGGGAGACGACGGGGAACGACGACGCGGGACGACGCGGGAGACGCCCCCCGGGAGAGGGGGGGGGGGGGGGGGGGGGGGGGGGGGGGGGGGGGGGGGCCGCGGGCGGCGGGGGGGGGGGGGGGGGGGGGGGGGGGGGGGGGGGGGGGGGGGGGGGGGGGCGT
>NZ_JBITFY010000006.1:0-282525 GCF_044456585.1 Streptosporangium sp. NPDC050855 | reverse complement strand
GGGCCCCCCGGGGCACCCCCCCGGCGGCACCCCGGGGTACCCCCCCCCGGGGCCCCCCGGGCCCCCCCCCGCGGTTCGCGACCTCGGCGGCGGACCGTCGTCTCGCGCCGTGAACGGTGCCGCTCAGCCGAGCCGGTGCACCGTCATCGGCAGCCCGCCCCGTACGCGCAGCGAGAGCATGGGCTCGGGGACCACCCTGCGGCCCGGCACGCCGGTCAGCCGCAGTTCCCGGGCGACCACCGCGGTCACGAAGACCGCCTCCATCATCCCGAGGTTGCTGCCGACGCAGACCCGCGGCCCGGCGCCGAACGGGATGTAGGCGTAGCGCGGCCGGCCCGACGAGCGGTCCGGGGCGAACCGCTCGGGGTCGAACCGCTCGGGCCGGTCCCAGAAGGCCGGATGCCGGTGCAGGGTGTAGGGGCAGATCAGGACGTCGGCCCCGGCCGGCACGCGGTACCCGGCGACCTCGTCGTCCGCCCTGGCCTGGCGGGTCAGGATCCACACCGGCGGGTACAGCCGCATCGCCTCGCTCACGACCATGGTCGTGTACCTCAGGCGGCGCAGGTCCTCGAAGGCCGGCGACCGGTCGCCGAGCACCTCGACCGCCTCGGCGTGCAGCCGCTCGAACACCTCGGGATGACGGTCCAGGAGGTGGAAGGTCCACGACAGCGTGCTGGCCGTCGTCTCGTGCCCGGCGAGCAGCAGGGTGACCAGCTCGTCACGGAGCCTGCCCCCCATGTCGGCCGCCCCCCGGTTCGCGGCGATCAGCCGGGACACCGCGTCCTCGCCGGCCCCGCCGTTCTCGCCGTTCTCACCGGCCCGGCCGGCACGCTCGGCGCGCTCGGCGACCAGCGCGTCGACGACGCGCTGCAGGTCCCGGCGGGCGCGCCGGAAGCGGAGCTGCTTGGGCAGCGGCAACCAGAGCGGGACCTTGCTCAGGGTCACCATCTCGAACATCGCCTGGTCCTGCACGGCCTCGAACGAGTGGCCGATCGAGGCGAACGCGGTCAGGTCGGCGTCCAGCAGCGTGCGGCCGAGCACGCCGAGGGTCAGGCCGGTCATCTCGCCCAGCACGTCGACGGGCTCGCCGCCGGCCCGCTCCCGCAGCCGGGCCACCAGCCTTTCGGCCTCCTCGGCGACCACCCCGGCGTAGCCGGCGATCCGCCGGTGCTGGAACACCGGCTGGATCACCTTGCGCTGGGCCCGCCACAGCTCTCCGTCGCTGGTCAGCAGCCCCTCGCCGAGGGCACGCCTGGCCTGGACGAGACCGATCCCCTTGTTGTAGTTCTCGGCGTTGTCGGCCAGCACGTGCTTGGCGTGGTCGGGGTGGTTGAAGTAGTACAGCGTCTGCGGCCCGACGGAGATGCGGACCTCGTCGCCGTAGCGCCGCGCGGCCTCGGTCAGCATCCCCAGCCGGTCGCGGACCAGCTTCACGAACAACCCCGGTGTCTCCCGCCGGGGCGGTCCCGGCATCCTCTCCCGGGACCGTCCCGGTGACCCCGGCGGCCTCCGGCGTACCGGGGCCGCCGGGGGCGACGTCGTGAGGCTCATGCCGTCACCGTCCTCTCCCCCAGTCTGCGGAACCTCCCGTCGGCGAAGACCAGCCCGTCCCCGCCCGCGTGGCGGTCCAGCGACAGGACGCCACCGACGAAGATCGTGTGGTCTCCGCCGCCGTAGGCGTAGCGGATCTCACACTCGAAGTGGGCCAGGGCCCCCTCGATGAGGGGCACCCCGGTCAGCCGCCCGGGCGTCCAGGCGACGGTCTCGAACTGGGCCGCCCCCAGCCTCCGCGACCGGTGCGCGAAGTAGCGCGCCACGCCCTCCTGGTCGTCGGCGAGCACCGACACCCCGAAGTGGGCGGTCTCGGAGAGCCTGGTGTGCATGACCGCGTCCCGGCCGATGCACACCAGCACCAGTGGCGGATCCAGGGAGACCGAGGTGAAGGAGTTGGCGGTCATGCCGTGCACCGCCTGGCCGCCGGTCGTCACGACCGTGACGCCGGTGGCGAACGCCCCGCAGGCCCGGCGCATCGCGTCGCGGTCCACCGTTCCCGCCGGGAACGGGCGGTGGCCCACCGGCGGGGACGGGTGGGGCACCGCCGGTGCGGACGGGCGGTCCATCACCGGCGGGGATGTCACTTCGACGTTCATCTCTGGCCTCCCGCGTCATCGGCCGGGCACGGTCTGCGGCATGTAGGGCCCAAGGGCGCGGACGAGCGCCTCGGGGACCCGGGTCGGCACCGTGCGGTTGTTGGGCCCGCGCATGCACGCCACCCGCTGCCGCCCGCGGCCGACCAGCGTCTCCCCGCCGTCCGCGCCGAGCCGGACGTAGTCGAAGCCGAACTCCAGCTGGGTCTGCGTCATCTCCGTCAGGCGCATCCGGATCGACAGCTCGTCGAACGCGGTCAGCTCGGCGAAGAACTCGCAGTCCACGTGGAGCGTGAACAGCTTCAGGTCCTCCTGCAGCTCGGCCAGCACGTCCGGGGCGTGCGTCTTGAGGAACATCTCCCGGCACCGTCCCTGCCAGCGCAGGTAGTTGACGTAGTAGACGTTGCCGACGAGGTTGGTCTCCTCGAAGCCGACCGTGTGCAGGTACTCGAAGTATTTCGACACGGGCTACACCCCTCCTCCTTCGGTGACGACGTCGGTGAGGACCGCGAACGCGACCGGTTCCGGCAGGTCCCGCAGCGTCGTGACGAGCGTCGCGACCCGCAGGGAGCCACAGGTGAGGACCACCCACGGGCCGTGCCGCCCCGGGACCACGGCGAGCGGGTCCCGCGGGTGGACGCCGGCGTCCCGCAGGCAGCGCAGGGCCGCCAGCAGCCGGGTCCCGGCCGAACCGGCCGCCTCCCCGGTCTCGTCGGCCAGCCGCGCGAGCACCGCCGCGTGCGGTCCGAGCAGCCCGGCCCACTCCTGCTCGGGCCGTTCGGTCACCGCCTCCACGTGGCAGGCGACCCTCGCGCCGGTCCCGCCGTCGCCGCCGACCTCGCCGTCCCCGCCGTCCACGACGGCCGCCAGCGTGAGACCGGCCCCGTGGGACACCGCGGCCGGCACGCCGCCAGCCGGTCCGGACCCGCCGGCACCACCCGGCACGTGCGGTACGTCGCGGCCGAGCGCGCGCCGTACGGCCAGCGCCGCCGCGGCGTCCGGGCCGGCCTGACCGCCGGGTTCGACGGCGACCGCCACCCGGGTGCCGAGCAGGCTCTCCGCCGTCCGCTCCAGGTAGGGGCCGAGCAGCGGCGCGGGCCAGGGGCCGCGGCCGTCCTGCTTGCGCACGGCCTGCAGGCGCAGGCCCTCCCAGCGTTCCACGACCCGGCCGTCGGGGGTGCGCACCGCGATGTCGTAGACGTAGACGTCGCCCTCGTGCCACCGCTCGGTGGCGCAGTAGCGCACCGTCCCGGCCTCGGCCAGCGCGGCGCCACCGGGGTAGAGCCGCTCGATGCCGGTGGGCAGGAGCGTCGCGTCCGGCACGCAGACCTGGTTGCCGTGCATGAAGACGTCACGGGCACCCGGGTCGCCCAGGAGCAGTTCCCCGGACAGGAAGCCGGCGAACCAGTCGGTGGCGTCGGTCGCCTCGACGTCGGCGTCGACGTGACGCGCCGCGGCCCGGTGGTAGCGCCGCAGGCGCTGGAAGCGACGCCCCTGGAACAGCAGGCCGTCGTACAGCTCGCTCGCCGGGTCGAGCGGCACGTCCGGCAGGTCGTCGCCGGCCTGCTCGGGCGGTCCCTGCGGCACGGCGGTGTCGCCGAAGCGCAGCCGGGCCCGGAAGTGGTCGGTGGCGAACACGCTCTCCGCGCTGCGGATCGTCGCCTGGACGGTGTCGTCGTCGGTGACGGTCACCGCGATCCTGATCGTGGTGGTCGCGTCCGGTGAGACGACGATGGGCCGCAGGAACTCGGCCTCCTCGATCACCGGGAGCGTGTCGCGGCCGGTCACCGCCGCCGCGGCCTGCGCCATGGCCTCCATGCCGAACACCGCGGGGAACAGCAGGTTCCCGTCGAGGCCGTGGTCGGCGAGGTAGAGGTCGGTGCCGGGGTTGAGCTCGGCCTCGGTGACCAGCTCGGCACCGGGGTAGTGGACCAGCGGGCGCTCGGTGAAGCGCAGCAGGGGCAGGTCCTGCCGGGCGTGGCCGATCGTGTCGATCGTCCCGGTACGGCCGCTGATCACCACCGTGGCGGGTGTCCCGGGGTCCTCCAGCAGCCGGCGCATGATCCGCACCCCCTGCTCGGGGGAGATCGGGGTGATGCCCTCGCGGAGCAGCGGTTCGATGACCGACAGCCGCTCGCCCATCCCGACGTCCGACCAGACCGACCACTCCATGCACAGGGTGCGGCAGTGCGGGTGGGTGCGGCCCCACTCCTCGGTGAGGTGGGCCAGCCACTCGTTCGCGGTCGCGTAGTGCGCCTCGCCGCGCAGCCCGGCCCGGCCGATGATGCTGCCGAACGTGACGAGCAGCCGCAGGGCCTGCGGGTCGACCGCGTCCAGCACGGCCCGCAGGCCGTCGACCTTGGGGGCGAAGGTACGCCGGAACGCCTCGGTGTCGAGGCCGGCGAGCGCGCCGGGCTCGTTGCGGCCGGAGCCGTGCAGCACGGCGGTGACCGGCCCCAGCTCCCCGACCACCTCGGCGACCGCCCGGCGCACCTGGGCGGGGTCGGTCACGTCGGCCCGCACGTACCGTACGGTCACACCGGCGTCGGTCATCCGGCGCAGGTTGGCGGCCAGCTCCTCGTCCCGGCCGGGGTCGGAGCGGCCCAGCACGGCCAGCCTGGCGCCGTAGGCGGAGGCGGTGGCCAGCGCGCACTCGGCGGTGATGCCCTTGCCTCCCCCGGTGACCAGCAGCACGTCCGTGCCGTCGAGCGGCGGGCGCGGGTCGGCCGCCCTGACCGGCAGGGTCCGCAGCCTCGGCACCCGTCGCGCGCCGTCGGCGTCGTGGTGCGCCTCGGCGTAGGACGAGGTGGCGGCCACCTCCGCGACCACCCGCTCGACGGCCGTGCGCGCGGGCAGGCCCGCCTCGGGCAGGTGCACGACGGTCACCGCCAGGTGGGGGGCCTCCTGGCGGAGCGTCTTGGCCAGGCCGGCCGCTCCACGGCCGTGCTGGACCAGGACGAACCGGCTGCCCGGCTCGTCGCCGAGCGCCGCCTTGGCCCCCTGGAGCGCCAGGCGCAGGTCGTGCTCGGCGCAGCCGGGGGGCAGGCAGACGAGGGTGCCCCGGCCGACGCCCGCCTCCTGCAGGGCGCGGCGCAGCTCCTCGGCGAACGGGTGGCCGTCGGGTGCGTGCACTTGCCATCCGCCCGGCTCCCGGTACTCGGTGCGCGCCGGCGGCGGTGCCTCGTCGAGCTCCACGGCGAAGGCGCGGGCCCACGGCGCGGCCCCCTCCACCTGGGGTGCCTGGCCGCTCCCGGCGCCCGGCTCGTTCTCGGCCAGCTCCTCGATGGCCTCGGCCAGCTCCCCGACGGTGGCGGTGGCGTAGTTGCCGGGCATCACCCCGGCCGCGCCGCCGAGCCGCTGGACGACCTCCTCCACGACCTTCCCGACGGTGATCGAGCTCAGGTGCAGGTCGTCCAGGAGGCGGCTGTCGTCGCGGACCATCTCCGGCGGCAGCTCGGCCCGCTCGGCCGCCAGGCGCCGCAGCAGTTCGAGCGGTGAGAGGCCCTCGTCGTCCCCCGCCGGCTCCGGCGGGGACGCCGGGATCGCAGGGGACGCCGGGTCCGCCGGGGTCCGGGGGGACGTCAGGGCCGGCGCGTCCGCCGGGACGACCGGCCCGGCGGCGCCGACGAGGACCTGCGGCGCCTGCTCGCACGGGCTGGCGAAGAACGTCAGCTCGGCACCGACCTCCAGCGGCCGGTTCGGCCGGCCGTGGAACAGGGCCCCGTGGTCGAGGGGGACGCCGGTGATGTAGGCGGCGGCGGCCACCCTCAGCAGCCCGCGGATCGACTCGTCGTCGGTGTCCAGCGCCACCGACGGCACGCCGGTCGCCGCGGACGCCAGCCCGGTGAGCACCCGCCCCGGGCCGACCTCGACGAACAGGTCCACGTCCTTGGCGGCGATCTCCACCGCCTGGACGAACCGGACCGGTTCGGTGATCTGCCGCCGCAGCAGCGCCGCGACGTCGGTGTCGGCCGGCAGCTCCCGCTCGGTCACGGTCGAGACGACGCGCCGCTCGACCGGGCGGAAGGTCTCCTGGGCCAGGGCGGCGCCCAGGGCGTCGGCCGCGGGGGCCACCAGCGGCGAGTGGAAGGCGTGCGAGACCGCCAGCCGGGTCCACCGCAGGCCCGCGTTCCCGGCCCGGCGGCCCATGGCCTCGATCGCGTCGACCGGCCCGGCCACCACCGTCTGGGCGGGGCCGTTGTACCCGGCGACCACGACGGGCAGGTCCGCGGCCAGGGCCGTCACCGTGTCCGGTGCCGCGGCGATGCCGGCCATCGCGCCCGGGGTGCTGTGCTCGGTCATCAGCCGGCCGCGCAGGGCGGCCGTGCGCAGCAGGGCGTCCTCGTCCATGGCCCCGGCCCAGTGCAGGGCGGAGATCTCCCCGAGGCTGTGCCCGACGCCGACGGCGGCGTCGATGCCCAGCAGCGACAGGGCCCGCAGCCCGGCCATCGAGCCGGTGACGATCCGGGGCTGGGCGACCGCGGTCGCCACGGTGTCGCCGCCACAGGGCAGGGCCGCCTTGGCGTAGACCTCCTCGACCTCGGCGAAACGGCGCCGCAGGGCCCCGCCGCTGGTGCCGCGGCCCGACCCCTGGCCGGGGAAGAGGTAGCCGACCCGGCCCACGCCGGAGGTCCTGCCGAGGAAGGCCCGGCCGTCCGGCGCGAACAGGGTGGTCTCGCCCGCCTCCAGCGCCGTGAGCACCTTCGCCAGCTGGGCCTCGGCGTCCTCGGGGGAGGAGGCGACCACGGCCGCCCGCCAGGGCAGGTCGCGCAGGTCCCGCTCGAGGCCGACGGCCAGGTCGGCCAGCTCGGCGTAGGACAGCTTCGGCACGAAACCGGCCAGCCGCGTCAGCCGGTCGCGCAGCTCCCCGGGGGAGGCCGCGTCGACCAGCAGCAGCTCGGTGTCCTGCACCGACGCCGCCAGCTCCCTGGTGCGGGCGGACAGGACGGCGCGGCGCCGCGGACCGGCCTTGTCCAGGACGATGTGGGTGTTGATGCCGCCGAAGCCCATCGCGGTGACACCGGCCCGCACCGGGGCGCCCTCGGGCCACGGCTCGGCCTTGCGCAGCACGCGCAGCGCCGGTTCCTCGGTCAGCAGGGGGTGGGGCTCGACGCAGCCGGTGGCGGGGGGCAGCACCTCCTCGTGCACGGCCATCACGGCCTTGATCAGGCCCGCCACCCCGGCCGCGGCCTTGGTGTGCCCGATCATCCCCTTGATGGAGCCGATCACCGGGGGGCGGGCGGAGCCGTCGCCGGACCGGCTCTCCCGTACCGCCTCCGACAGCGCGGTGAGCTCGTTGGCGTCGCCGACCGGGGTGCCGGTGCCGTGGCCCTCGAACAGCTCCACGGTGCCGATGTCGAAGCCGGCCTTGTCGTAGGCCCGGCGCAGCGCGCGCCGGTACCCCTCGGCCTCGGGCCGGGTGATGCCGCCCTTGCCGTCGGAGGAGATGCCCCAGCCGGCGATGGAGGCGTAGACCCGCCGGTCGGCGGCGTCGGCCTCGCGCATCAGCACGAGCATCCCGCAGCCCTCGCCCGGCCAGAAGCCGTTGGAGCCGCGGTCGTAGACGCGCATCTCCCCCTTGGCCAGGGCGCCGGTCTTGGCGAACCCGATGATCTCGAAGGGGTCGATGGACAGGTCGACCCCTCCGGCGACGGCGACGTCCAGCTCGCCGTCGGCCAGCATCCGGCACGCGGTGGACACCGACAGCAGCGACGACGAGCACGCCCCGTCGACGATGAACCCGCCGCCGCCCAGGTCGAAGTGGTTGCAGATGCGCCCGGCGATGGTGTTGGCCAGCCCGCCGGCGAGGGTGTCCTCGTCCACCGGCGGGAACGGCCGCTTGTAGGCCTCCTCCACGTCCGCGAGGAAGGCCGCCGTGCGCTCGTCCTCCCAGCCGGCCTCCCGCAGGGCGGCGCCGACGACGCGCCGCACGTACGGCCAGCGCAGCCGCATGAGGTTGGCCCGGGTGAACTCGCCGGTGAGGGTGTTGCCCACGACCACGCCGGTCCGCTCCCTGGGCAGGCCCTCCCCGCCGGTGAACCCGGCGTCGGTGAGGGCCTGCGCGGCCATGTCCAGCGCCAGCCAGTGCGTCAGGTCGGTCGAACGGTACGTGCTCCCCGGGATCTTGTACGCGACCCGGTCGAACTCGTAGCCCTCGATGACCGCGGCGTGGCGGGCGTAGGTCCGGTCGGGGGTGGAGGGGGCGGCGTCCCAGTAGTCGTCGAGCCGCATGCGCTCGTCGGGCAACCGGCGGAAGGCGCGCCGGCCCGCCAGCGCGTTCTCCCACAGCTGCCTGGGCGAGGTGGCGTCCGGGTACCGGCACGCCATTCCAACGACCGCTATCCGCGTCATGCTGACACGACCTCCCGGTGACCGTTCACCGAGCCCCGTCCGTCGGCGCCGCCGGCCGCGGCCGCGGGGGCCGCGGTCCCGGGGGCGGGCAGGCGGTCGCCCAGGCCGAGGCCCTCCATCGCGCGCCGCTCACCGGCCCGCTCGACGAAGTGCAGCGACCACAGGAACAGGCCGCGGATCAGGCAGACGGCCGCGGTGGCGAAGAACAGGCCGTAGGCGATGCCCGCGCCGGTGATGGCCCCGTACAGCACCGCGACGCCGAGGCCGAAGGCGACCTGGGAGTGCGGCCTGGACGGCGTCGTGCCCGGGTCGGTGATCATGTAGTTGGTGAAGAGGATGAACGCCACGCCTGTCATGGTGGCCAGCGTCCCGGTGATGGAGTTGTCGAGGACGACGCCGCGCACGACCGCCTGCAGCACGAAGCCGCCCAGCCATCCGGCGATCAGCCACATCCGGCCGGTGAGCTTGGCGTTGAGCAGGGTGCCGGTGGTGATGATGATCGCCGGGACCAGCCAGTCGATCGGGCCGGAGACGTTCTCGGTGAAGTGGTACGGCGGGGCGATGCTGACCCAGGGGAACAGGATCAGCAGCACGGCGATGCCGAAGTTGGACGGGTTCATGAAGTGCCGGAGCCGGCCCCTGACCGGGGCGCGCAGCACCCACTTGGCGCCGACCGCCACGACCACGCCGAACATCATCGTGAGGATCTGGTCGTTGACGTAGATCAGCATGTTCATGGCGATGGAGGTGATGTGGGCCGGGTAGAGGAACTCCATCAGGCCCTTGAACCCGCCGCCCCGGTAGCGCGGCGCCCGCCCCTCGCCGCGCGCGCCGATGTACTCCAGGCCGATCTCCACGGCGTACCCGGTGGCGAGGGCGACGAAGGGCCAGGTCCAGGGCTGCTCGAAACCGAGCAGCGTGTAGCCGAAGATGTTGAAGATCGTGATCGAGATCGCGAACCTGCGCAGCGCGGTCGTGACCTTGGGGTCGTGCCGCGGCGGCGCGCTGGGACTCGTCGGGGACATGTTCACCTCTCCCTTGCCTGCTCGCCGAGCCGCAGGGAGTGCCACCCGGGGCTCAGCCGGAGAACCTGCTCACGCACCTGGCCGCTCCGGTCGCGCCAGCACAGGTGCACCTGGACGGGCCCGGTGACGTTCTCGCCCAGGCCGATGTGGACGTCGTGGCTGCGCTTCCCGGAGTGACCGCTGCCGCCGTCGACCCGGCCGAGGAGCTTGCGACCGTCCTGCGTGGTCACGGTCACCTGCGCGCCGACCACCGGGGAGCCCGGTGCCTGCTCGGGCCCGTCGTGGGTCAGCCGGAGGCCCAGGAAGGCGCCGGAGGACGGGCTCTGGTTGTGGTAGAAGACGGGCGCGTCCCACTGCCGGGCAACGGCGAGGTCGAGCCGGCCGTCACCGTCGGCGTCGCCCACGGCGATGCCGCGGGTGGGCACCGGGACGGCGAGGCCCAGGCTCTCGGACAGGTTGGCGTACCGGCCGTTCTCGCCCTTGGCGAAGAAGGCCAGCCGCTGGCTGCCGGCGATGTCGTCGCCCTCGCGGACGTTGGGCCACGAGCGCGGGTTCTCCACGACGCCGTCGTTGGCCGCGGCGAGCTCCTGCAGCTGCGGCCAGCGGTTGACCTCGCCCTTGACGAACCCGTTCGTCTGGGCGATCTCCAGCGTGCCGTCGTTGTCGAAGTCGGCCGTCTTGACGTCCCAGGCCCAGCCGGACCAGGCGGTGCCGGCCTCGGTGCTGTGGTCCTTCCAGGGCGCCTCGCCGCGGGTCAGCGCCTTGCGCAGCTCGTCGGTGTTGCGGGCCGTGGACAGGAAGTGGAAGTTGCTCTCCTGGATGCCGAACGGCGTGGTGATGTTGCTGACGAACATGTCGTACACGCCGTCGCCGTTCAGGTCGCCGAAGTCGATGCCCATGCCCTTGAAGGAGTCGGCGCCGACCCGCTTGGACTTGGGCACCGTGCCGTCGCGGGGGGTGCGCACCGGGGCGAAGACGATCTTTCCGGCAGCGGAGCGGTTGTGCAGCAGCGCGTCGGGCCCGTGGTCCTGGGCGATGTACAGCTCGGGGCGCATGTCGCCGTCGAGGTCGCCCGCGGTGGAGGCCAGCACCCAGCCGCCGGAGATGTCGCTCGGCAGGACGTCGTCGAGCACCTGGTAGGTGGGCGCGCCGCCGGGGCCCGCGGCCGACCAGCGCAGGATGTAGTCCTTGCCGCCGTTGGAGGCGTTGGACAGCGAGCGGTTCATCACCCCGCCGTCCTTGGTCTCGTCCAGGACCGGGCCGTGCGGGAAGTAGTTGCCGACGTAGACGTCCTCGTGGCCGTCGCCGTCGAAGTCGGCGATCGCGACGGCGTTGGAGTTCCACTGCGGCCCGGTGTAGCGGCCTGCGGTGGAGTTGGCGCCGGGCACGGCCTCGACCGGCTGGTAGGCGTCCCTGGCGAGCGTGATCCGCTCGTCCTGCGCGGCCTTGGCCAGGAAGATCACCGGGGTGCGGCCCCAGTAGTAGACGAACAGGTCGGTGCGGCCGTCCTCGTTGAAGTCGCCGGGGGCGCAGCCCATCGGGGCGATGACGTCGTTCATCGGCAGCGGGGCGGCGTCCAGCGCGAAGGGCGCGTACCGCTCGGCTCCCCGGCCGGGGGTCGGCGTCACCACGACCTGGTCGATGCGCGGGTCGGTGACGCACAGGTCGTTGGACAGGCCGTCACCGTCGAGGTCGTTCATGGCGATCCCGGCGCCCACCGAGGAGATCCAGGCGTCGATGTCCTTGTAGGCCTTGTTGACCTTGCGGATCGTCTTCTGCGGGAAACCCCCGGGCATGGAGATCGACATGGGCGTGAACCCGTACCTGCCGCTCATGGCCGAGGTCTCGGCCGAGGACGGCTCGGGCTGGCGGGCCAGGACGAACATGGTCGCCGCGAGCACGACGGCGACGACGCTGGCCGCGTACCTGCGGAGCAGGCCGGTTGTCGCGGACACGTGTTAGCACCTCCCTGCGGACAGGAACTGGGCGGCGACGCGCTGCCGCCAGACTTCGTAGGCGGGCGTCTCCCCCTCGGGGGCGGGCCCGTCGGGCCGGACGTCGCGGCTGACCTGCGCGGCCTGTTCCGGCGTCATGCCGCAGAAGACCTCGGTCGCGACCCCGGTGTGCGGTACGACGAGGCCGGCGCGGACGCGGGCCTCGGCCGCGAACACGCAGGCCTGCGCGACCTGGGGACGGTGGGTCCCGGAGCGCCGCAGGAACTCGGCGAGCTCCTCCTCGCCGGCGCCGCCGGCGTAGGTGGCGGCCAGCCCGGCGCCGCTGTACAGGTCGGCGTGGCGGGCCTCGGGGAACCGGTCGATCATGTCGGCGACGACCTTCGCGTCGGCGCCGCCGACGAACCACATGGCCCGCCCGATGCCCTGGTCGATGGCACGGGGCACGTACCACCCGGGGCCGCCGGACGGCCAGGGGAAGCGGTCGGGCCGGTACTGCTCGTGCACGTACCTGCGGGTGTGGAAGTAGGCCTGGTGGAAGCCGTAGCCGTCCAGGACGAGCCACTGCAGCAGGGGGTCGAACGTGCCGATCCTGGACCAGCGGAACCGGGGCAGCCGGGCCATGGCCCATCCGGCCCCGACGTAGGCCATGTAGACGTGGTCACGGCCAGGGCCCTCCACGAACCGGGCGAAGCGGCCGCCGCGACCGACCGACAGGCCGTCCATGACGGCCATGGCCATCGCGGCGCCCTCGTAGGCGAAGCCGCGGAAGCGGACCGGCACCCCCTCCAGGTCCCTCTCCGCCTCGGCCGGCGTGCGGGCCTCGGCCGCGTACGCGTAACCGGCCAGGAAAGTACGGCCGATCGTCTCCAGCAATTCCTGGGCGTCGGCGTTCTTCCGGTGAAATCCCCGGACTTCGAGTGATGCGGCGGAGGCGTTCGGGGTGATTAACTTTCGCCTCAACGCGCGCCATGAACCGGCCAATGTTCTCCCCGACCCTTCATGTCGCATTGGGTGATCCAACGGGAATATACGTGTTTATGGGGATATTCCGTCTACTTCGAATGTGCTGACCGGAGAAACCACATAAAAGGCGCACGAACCACAATGTCCATGAATGGCCTACAGCGTCAGCACGCTCGCGCGCCTCGGCGCGTACGCCGGCACACGCTTCGGCGCGGACCCGGCGCGAGTACGGGACGGAACCCGGTGCGGGACGGATCCGGCGCACATCGGACGCGGACCCGGCGCGGACCCGGCGCGGGTACGGGACGGAACCCGGTGCGGGACGGGGCTCAGCGCGGGGTGCGGGCGGTGTCCCGGAAGTGGGCGTGCACGCGACGGCGCCACAGCTCGTAGGGGACCTCCCGGCCCGCCGTGGCCGCCGTCCCGTACTCGGCCACCCCCGCGTCGGCGAGCGCGGCGGCCGACTCGACCGACAGGTCCGCCAGCACCGCCGCGGCCGTCTCGGTGTGCGCGGGCACCGGCCCGGCGTGGTGGCGGGCCTTGACCGCGAACACCGCGCCCTGGGCGAGCTCCGGCCGGTACTCCCCGGCCGCGTGGCGCAGCGCCGCCAGCCCCTCGGCGTCGCAGCCCCCGGCGAAGGCCGCCGCCAGACCGGCGCCGCTCCACAGGTCGGCCCGGCGGTGGGAGGCGAACCGCTCCACCGCCGAGGCGACGGCGTCCGGCCGTGCCCCGTGCACGAACCACAGCGCGCGGCCGATCCCCTGGTCGACGGCGCGGGGGAAGTACTCCGGCGCCCCGGCCCACGGGTACGGCTCGGGCACCCGCTGCTCGCCGATCCAGCGCCGCGTGTCGAAGTAGGCCCGGTCGAACCCGTAGCCGTCGACCGCCAGCCAGGTCATCGTCGGGTGGTACGGCGAGCCGTCGATGTCGGGGACCACCTTCTTCCACAGCGGCCGGGGGAGCCTGGCCATGGCGAAGCCGATCCCGATGTACGCCAGGAACAGGTGCGGCGCTCCCGCCCCGAGCAGCAGGTCCCGGGTGCGGGTCCCGCGCCCGGGCCCCATGGCGTCCAGGACGGTGAAGGCCATCGTCACCCCCTCGTACGCGAAACCGCGCAGTTCCGGGGCGACGAGGTCCACCCGGCGCTCGACCTCCCACGGTTCGCGGCAGTCGATGCCCCACTCGAATCCGCAGACGACGCTCTGCGGGATCATCTCCAGCCGTCGCGTGGTCTCCGAGGGGGTGACGGGGAAACCGCGCCTTTCGAAGGTCACGTCGCGCAGCGAGGGGGTCAGCAGGAGCCTGCGCAGGGATCCGAGAACGGTCGGCATCATGCCTCCTTCACAACCGGACGGCCCGCCACCGGACGGATCGCCGATGGCGACCCAGCGATCGTCGTTCGCCGGGCCGCCGGCGCGCATCTCGCAGACTGCGCGGGTCACGCCCCGCGCCGGGCCCGCACGAAGGGGTGGGCGAGCAGGCCGAGACCGGCCGCCAGCAGCAGCGCGGTGAACACCCACTCGCGCGAGCCGCCGGGGCCGTACACCCGGTACGGCCGCCCGACGTCGACGGCCGCGGTCACCTGCCCGGGACGCAGCGACTCCCGGTCGCTGCCGTACAGCGCGACCCCCCGCCGGTGGATCGTGCCGTCGCCGGAGCGGAATTCCCCCGTCCACGTGCACGACTCGTGCCCGGGGTGCCGCACGCAGGTCACCTCCCGGGCCGTGAAGTGGCCCGGGACGCCGTCGGCCCGCGCGGCCCGGACGGCCGGGCCGACGCCGGGCACCGTCAGGTAGAGCAGGAACACCCCGACCAGCGCCGTGAGCACGCCGAAGACCGAGGGGCGCCCGCTCCCGGACGCCGGCGGGCGCCCCGGGACCGGCGCGGGGGGACGCCCGCGGGTCGCGGTGCTCATCACCCGGCCTGTGCCGCGCAGGCGCACCGCATCAGGGAGCGCTCGGCGGGACGGGGCCTGCGGTGCATGATCATCGCGACCACCATGGGCGCGAAGACCACCGCGTTGTAGAACAGGTGGAGCTCCATGCGGGGGAAGGCGAGCTGGAGGATGCTGACCGGGGTGGGACGGCCCAGCAGGTGGGCGCCGGTCAGTGCCTGCAGGAGCAGCAGCAGGTGCTCGAAGTGGTGCCAGACCTGGATGCCCAGCGCCACGTTCCACCACGTCCGGGCCCTGCCGGTGAAGCCCGTCCGCAGCAGGAGGAACCCGGCCAGCATCAGCAGCGCGTAGCCGTAGTGCATCCACTCCGAGGTGACCAGCCAGGGGAACGGCACCCCGAGCACCCCGCGGGCCTCGGGGAGCGGCCAGCCCAGCACGTACACCTGGGCCGCCTGGGCGAGGTGCTCGGCCCAGTGGGCCACGACCACCACCATGAACGCGCCCAGCGCCACCCTGTGGTACTCGGCGTTGAGACTCGCGAGCCGTCCTGCGGGACGGTTCACGAGAACCGAGTGAGACGTCATGCGTCGACCTCCGTCCGTGTCGCGCCGGGCGGCCCGTCCGATCCGCGGGCCGCGGCGCCTCGCCGATCCATCGCCTGGGATTGTGGGCCGCCCCGTACCGGCCGACAACTTCCCGCGTGCCGAACCAGGGCCGCCTCCCGCGGCTGAGCATGCGCCGAGATGCCCGGCCCGCGCGGGACGGCCGATGCTGGGGGACGCCCGGGACGCCGCAGGCAACCGAGGAAGGAGTACCCCCGATGACCGTCTCCGAGGTCGATCTCGCACCTGCCGCCCGGCCGGCCGAACCCGGCGTACGGCCGGCCGAACCCGCCGCGCGGCCCCCCGGCAGAGCGGCGAACGGGCACCGCTCCGGCCGGGTGGACGCGGACGGCGCGGCCACGGACCCGCTCCCCCGCTCGATGCCGATGCCGATGCTCCGCAGGCGGCACCGCGAACTGCGCGACGGCATCGTCGCCGGCCGGAGCGAGGCCGTCGCGCGGCAGCACCGCCTCGGCAAGCGGACCGCCCGCGAGCGGCTCGGCCTGCTGCTGGACGAGGGCTCCTTCACCGAGATCGAGATGTACCGCCGCCACCGGGGACAGGAGCTGGCCGGGCGTGACGACCGGCCGTACACCGACGGGGTGGTGGCGGGGTCCGGCACGGTGGACGGCCGCCGGGTGTTCGTCTACGCCCAGGACTTCACGGTCTTCGGCGGATCGCTCGGCGAGGCGCACGCCGCGAAGATCCACAAGGTGATGGACCTGGCACTGGCCACCGGGTCACCGATCGTCGCGCTGAACGACAGCGGCGGCGCCCGCATCCAGGAGGGCGTGATGGCCCTCGACGGCTACGGGGGCATCTTCCGCCGCAACGTCGCAGCCTCCGGCGTGATCCCCCAGATCAGCGTCGTGCTGGGCCCGTGCGCGGGCGGTGCCGCCTACTCCCCCGCGCTGACCGACTTCACCTTCATGGTGCGCGACACCGCGCAGATGTACCTGACCGGCCCGGACGTCGTCGCCGCGGTCAGCGGCCAGCGCGTCACCCACGCCGAGCTCGGCGGCGCCGAGGTGCACGGCGGCAGCTCGGGAGTCGCCACGTTCGTCCACGACGACGAGGAGAGCTGCTTCGAGGACCTGCGGTACCTGCTGTCGCTGCTGCCCTCCAACAACCTGGACCTCCCGCCGGCCGGGCCGCCCCGCGGCGCCACCGAGGACCTGCGGCCCCGCCTGGCCGAGATCGTCCCGGTGGAGCCGAACAGGCCGTACGACATGGGGGAGGTCATCGCGGAGCTGGTGGACGACGGCGAGTTCCTGGAGATCGGCGAGGGCTGGGCGAAGAACGTCGTCTGCGCCCTGGCGCGCCTCGACGGCCGGGTGGTCGGCCTGGTCGGCAACCAGCCCCTGACGCTCGCCGGCGCGCTCGACTCCGCCGCCTCGCAGAAGGCCGCTCGCTTCGTCCGGTTCTGCGATGCCTTCGGGATCCCGCTGGTGACCCTCGTCGACGTGCCCGGCTTCCTGCCCGGCGTCGACCAGGAGCACTCCGGGATCATCCGTCACGGCGCCAAGCTGCTGTACGCCTACTGCGAGGCCACCGTGCCGCGCATCCAGGTGATCGTGCGCAAGGCGTACGGCGGCGCCTACATCGTGATGGACTCGCGTTCCATCGGCACCGACGTCTCCCTGGCCTGGCCGACCAACGAGATAGCGGTGATGGGCGCCGAGGGCGCGGTGAACGTGATCCACCGCAGGGAGCTGGCCGCCGCCGAGGACCCGGTGGCGCTGCGCGCCGAGCTGGTGCGCGAGTACACCGAGCGGCTCGTCCACCCGCACTACGCCGCCGAGCGAGGGCTGGTCGACGACGTCATCGACCCCGTGGAGACCCGGGCCGCGGTCGCCCGGTGGCTGGCCGCCCTGGAGGACAAGCGCGCCGCCCAGCCGCAGCGCAAGCACGGCAACATCCCCCTCTGATCCCCACCGGACCACCGGTGCCCCTGCCCTCGACCTGCCCGCGACCTGCCCGCGCCCGGCCCGGGTGCCCCGCGGCCCCGCACCCGGGCCGGGTCCCCCACGACCGGGCCCGTCCCGCCCCGTCCGAGAACCGCTTCGAAGGGAGCACGACCGTGTCGACCACGTCCCCCGCGTCCACCACGTCCAGACCGTCCGGACCATCCGGGCTGTCCGGGCCTTCCGGGCCTTCCGGGCCGCCCGCCGCACCGGAGCCGTCCGCCCCGCTGCCCGCCGGGCCCGCCGTCCGGCGCCCGTGGAAGGTGGTCCTGCTCAGCGCGCTGGCCGGGTTCCTGCTCACCGTCGTCTGGTCGGCCGAGTTCGTCGACCACGCGATCGGCGGGACCGTCGCCGACGCCGTCCTCGGCCGCGACGCCGACGCCACCCCGATCACGGGCCTGCTGTCCGGGATCGCGTTCGCGTTCGCCACCGGCCTGGCCGGTACGTTCACCGCCTGCAACATCGCCGCCCTGGGAGCGGTCGCGCCGCTGCTGGGCGCGGGGCGCCCGCTGAAGGCCCGGCTGCTCGGGACGCTGCGCCCGCTGGGCTGGATGGCGGCCGGCATGCTGACCGTCTCGGGGATCTACGGGGTCGTGGCCGCCCTGGCCGGTACCGGCATGCCGCAGTTCCTCACCACCCCCTCCGGCCCGGGGATGTCCCCCCGGCTGGTCCAGGCGATGGTGGTCTTCGGCGTGATCGGGCTGATCCTGCTCTACCAGGGTCTGGCCGCGCTGGGCATCGTCCCCGACCCGCTGGAGCGGATCTCGCGCCGCTTCCCCCACGCCCGCATGGTCGTCATGGGCGCGCTGATCGGGGCGTTCCTCGTCGGCCGGCCGTTCGGCCTGTTCCGGCAGCTGTTCCGCGACACCGCCGAGAGACACGACCCGCTGTACGGGGCGCTGGCCTTCATGCTCCAGTCGATCGGCAACATCGTGGTCGTGGCGGTGCTCTTCCTGATCCTGGCGCTCGGCACGGGCGGGCGCGTGCACCGCTGGCTGACCGCCAGGCCCGGCCGGATCGCGGTGGTCACCGGGGCGGCGTTCATCGTGGCGGGCGTCTTCACCCTGCTGTACTGGGACGTGCGGATCCTCGCCCGCCGGGAGATCATCCCCTGGTACCCGATGGCCCCCTGGGCGTGACGGGCGGCCCCGCCCGCTCCGCCCGTCCTTCGGTCCCGTACGGCCCGCGGCTCCGCCCGGCCCCTCACCGAGGGCCGGGCGGAGCCGCGTGACGTTCCCGGGAGGGTCAGTCGATGACCAGGCGCCGGGGCGTGCGGGGGGCAGGCCCGGCGCAGTCGGCGTTGTAGTCGTCGAGCGCCCGCTGCGCCTCCTCGGTGGCGCGGACGAAGCGGGCGGCCGGGTCCGCGCCGCCGGTGAGCACGTCCTCCATGGCCCCGGTCAGGGCGGCGTGGATCGCGGCGACGTCACCGACCAGCGGGCCCAGCGCCGCCGGGGAGCAGTCCGACGCCCGCAGCTGCTCGACCGCCACGCGCTGGTGCGGGTGCTCGTCGAACCAGCCCTCCTTCTCCAGCAGGTCGGCCGAGGCGCCGGTGACCGGGACGAAGCCGGTGGCCCGGTGCCAGGCCGCGGCGCTGGCGGGAGAGGCGAGGTACTGCATGAACGCGAGAGCCCCGTCCCGCCTGGCCTCGTCGAGGCCGTCGGCCAGCCACAGGGAGTCCCCCGATACCGCGCTGCCCACGTACGGGACGTCCCCGTTGTACGGCATGCGGCCCACCGCCACCTCGAACCCGGCCGCCGCACCGGCCCCGACGATCTCCTGGGCGGACTTGGAGGAGTCGAGGAGGAACGCGACCCGCCCGCCGGCGAACGCCTGGAAGGTGCCCATCCAGTCGGCGACGGCCCCGGTGTGCAGGTAGTACCCCCGCGCGTGCATGCTCCGCCACCACTCCACCCAGGCCAGCATCTCCTTGGAGGCCAGGTCGACGGTCCGCGCCCGGCCGGAGCGGCCGTTGTCGTTGCCGGCCAGCGGGCCGCCCTGCGCCGCGAGCGCCTGCTGGAACAGCCAGCCGTGGTCGGCCCAGGTGATGGCCGGGCCCCCGCGCAGCCGGGCGACCGCCTCGCACGCGTCCTCGACCTCCTCCCAGGTCCGCGGGATCCCGGTCACGCCGGCCTCTGCCAGCAGCGTGCGGTTGGCGTAGAGCAGGAACGTCGTGGCGCTCACCGGCATGGACAGCAGCTCGCCGCCCCGCGAGTGGTGGGCGCGGACGGCGGGGATCAGGTCGTCGACCACGACCGGCTCGCCGAGGATCTCGGTGCGCCCGCCGATGGCCCGGCCCACGGGGGTGAACAGCGGCCGTCCGTCCGGGCCGAGCGTGTCCAGGGCCGTGCGGCCCGCGCTCGCGTAGTAGCCTGCGACGTCCGGCGGGGTGCCGTCCTCGACGGCCCTGGCGACCTCCTGGGCCATCGCCGGGAACGGCACCTCGCGGATGACGACGCGGTACCCCGGGTGCGCCACGCCGAACTCCTCCGCCCTCCTGCGCACGGGTGCCAGGAAGTCCTCACCGTCGTAGGTGGGGAACGGGTAGTCGGCGAGCCAGACGTTGATCTCGATTGTGTCCGCCGATGCGCGGGACTCGGGCATGGGTCCTCCATTCGAACGGTCGCGGTCACGCGCGGGCCCGGGCCGTCGGTGGTGCCGGGCCCCGCCGATCCAGGCCACACCGGCGCGCGCCGTCGTTCAACTTCCCCGTTGCCGTGCCGCCGCGCCGCCCGGCCACCGGCACGTCAGGAGATGCGGCACGCCCGCGCCCGGTGTGACGATGCCTTCGCCGAGGTCTCGCCATCCCCTGTCATCGGCGTTCACCTCTGTGTGCCCTTTATCCCTGCGTCATCGGAGGCGACAGCGATGAGCGATCATGTCGGAAACCGCGCGGTGGTGCTCGGCGGAGGAATGGCGGGGCTACTGGCCGCGCGCGTGCTCTCCGAGGCGTACACCGACGTGCTCGTGGTGGACCGCGACACCCTGACGGGGGTCACGGGCCCGCGCCGCGGCGTCCCCCAGGGGCGGCACGCCCACGCGTTGCTCGCCCGCGGCCAGCAGATCCTGGAGGAGCTCTTCCCCGGGCTGGGCGACGAGTTCGCGGCGGCCGGGGTGCCCGCCGGCGACCTCGCGGGCGACCTGCGCTGGTACTTCAACGGCCGTCGGCTCCGCCCGGCCCGCAGCGGCCTGATGAGCGTCTCGGCCACCCGCCCCGTGCTGGAGGCCCGCGTCCGCGCCCGCGTGGCCGCCCTGCCCAACGTCGCCTTCCTGGAGCGGCACGCCGTGCTCTCCCTGAGCAGCACCGCGGGCGGGGAGCGGATCACCGGCGTGCGCGTGGCCGCGGAGGACGAGACCGGTCCCGGGCGGGTCCTGGAGGCCGACCTGGTGGTGGACGCCACCGGACGGGGCTCGCGGACCCCGGTCTGGCTGGAGGAGCTCGGCTACGACCGCCCCGGCGAGGAGCGCGTCAAGGTCGGCCTGGCCTACACGACCCGCCACTACCGGCTCTCGTCCGACCCGTACGGCGACGACCTGTCCATCAACCCCGTCGCCTCGCCGGCGAACCCGCGCGGCGCGTTCTTCCCCAAGCTCCACGACGGCAGCTCCCAGCTCTCCCTCACCGGCATCCTGGGCGACCACCCGCCGACCGACCCGGACGGCTTCCTGGCCTTCGTCCGGTCGCTGTCGGCGCCCGAGATCTACGAGGCGGTCCGGGACGCCGAACCGCTCGACGACCCGGTGACCTTCCGTTTCCCGGCGAGCGTGCGTCGCCGCTACGAGCGGCTGCGCCGCTTCCCCGAGGGCCTGCTGGTGATGGGCGACGGGGTGTGCAGCTTCAACCCGGTGTACGGCCAGGGCATGACCGTGGCGGCACTGGAGGCGATGGTCCTGCGCGAGCACCTGCGGCTCGGCGTGCCGCCGCGTCCGCAGCGGTTCTTCCGCGACATCTCCCCCGTCATCGACGTGCCCTGGGAGATCTCGGCGGGCGGGGACCTCGCCTTCCCCGGGGTGGAGGGCCCGCGCAGCCTCAAGACCCGGCTGGGCAACGTCTACATGAGCCGCCTGCACGCCGCGGCCGCCCGCGACGGCGGCGTCACGGAGGCGTTCTTCCGGGTGGCCGGCCTGGTCGACCCCCCGCAGAGGCTCTTCCGCCCCGGGCTGGTGCTCCGGGTGCTGCGCAACTCCGGGGGCCGCACCGCGGAAGAGCGGACGGCGGTGGGCAGCAGCGCCCAAGACCGGACGACCGTGGGCAGCACCGTGGAAGACCGGACGACCGTGGACCGCACGACAGCGGACCGGATGGCCTCCTCGGGCGGCGCCACCGGGTGACCCGCCCCGCCCGCGGGCACACGGGTCCGCCCGGCCGGGGAGATCCGGCCGGGCGGACCCGCCGTCCGTGTGCCGCTCTCCCCGCCCCGCACGAACGAGGACGTGCACGAACGAGGACACGTGCGAACGAGGACGCGCACGCATCTCCCCCGCTCGCACGACCGAGGACGCGCACGAATTCCCCGGGCACGGACGAATTCCCCGGGCACGGACGAGGGCACCGCCGGAGGATCTCCGGCGGTGCCCTGGAAGCGTGCGGGTGTGGTGCGGTGTCCTCGGACCTGGAGGCGTGCGGGTGTGGTGCGCCGAGGAAGGGCGGATCAGGCGCGGGTCAGGAGCCGACGAGAGAGGGCTCGGGACGGAAGGTGAAGATCTCCACGAAGCGGGTCATCAGGGCGGGGTCGCCGGTGATCCGGAGGGTTCCGTTCTCGATCGCCTCGGCCGGGTCGATCTCACCGGCCATGAGCGTCCGGAGCAGCGGGCCCGGCTCGACGACGAGGTCGGCACCGGGAAGGGCACCCTCGCCGACGCTGAGGACGCCGTCCTCGACGCGCGCGTGCAGCACCATCTCACCGAGGCGCAGCTCGTACCCGGCCGTGAGGCCGCGGGCCGCCTCGGGGTGGAACGTCGTCCGCAACGCCATGATCATCGAGTTCACCGTCACGACGTCCTCCGGCCGGGGCTCGCCGAGCGAACGGGCGCCCCACCGGCTGAGCTCGGCGACGGCCCGCTCCAGCTGTCCGCCGTACTCGGTGAGCTCGTAGACGGGCGCGTCCGCGGCGTGGCCGTCCACCGGCTCCGAGGGCCGGCGCCGGACGACCCCGACGTGCTCGAGCTCCCGCAGGCGGACGGTCAGGGTCTCGGCCGGCATCCGCGGCAGACCCCGGCGCAGCTCCGGCAGGCTCTTGGGACCGGTGAAGAGGTCACGGACGATCAGCAGCCCCCAGCGCTCGCCGACCATCTCCAGCGCGCGGGAGAGCCCGCAGAACTGCCCGTAGGAACCCCGGGTCACGGTCTGTAGCTCGGACAGGACGCCCTCCATGTCGACACCGAGCGGCCCGATCTCCGCGAGCAGCGCGTCCGCGTCGTCCGGGACGGTGCCCGGGGCGGTACCCGAGACGGCGTCCGAGACGGTGTCCGCCCACTCCCGGGACGGCCGCGTCGCCGTGAGCCGGAAGCGGTCTCCCGCGATCGTCACGCCCTCGCGGTCGACGACCATCCTCCATCTGGCCTCGTTCATTTCCCGCCCTCCAACCTTCCGTTCTCGCACCGATGCACATTTCCGCACGTTTGACTCGGTGATGCGTGGAACCGACCGGGCGGTGCCCTTCCCCCAGGGCCGGGCCGTCTTCCGGTCATTCTTTGGTCTTCGTTACGAGAGTGTCCGAAGAAACGTCCGTTCGGTTCTCGGGTTGCCGCTTCATCGTCATGGAGGTGCATTTCCCCGGCATCTCCTGGGTTGCCGAGCCGGAGGCGCCGGGCGCGCGTTTCTTCTGTATTGCCGGAACGGTTTCCCGCGTTGACGTCCGGTCCGGGGGACGTGCTGTAATGGTTCCGCGGCAACTGGCGCAATCATCATCGTGACGGCGGGGATCGTACCCGCGACATCAGGCGCCACGATTCCCGCGGCCGATTCCCCGCCCGTTGCGGGGAATCGGCCTGGGGAACCGGCGGGGCGCGAGCGGCGCACCGGCCCGCCGAAGGGCGCTCACAGGCGTTCCCGCCGTGAGACGCCCATCCGTGGAAGGAGGAACCTCCATGAGCGAGCGTCGGCCCGGTCCCTCCGGGCCCGTCCGGAACGGCTCCGCACGGAATCGGGCGGCACGGCCGTGGCACCGGTCTCCCGCGCACCGCACGCGCCGCGCGCACCGCGCGGGCCTCTCGTGAGTCGCCGGCCGGAGTTCGGGACCACGCCATGAGCCCCCTCATCCGTGAAGACCGTGACCACGCCGGATCCGTGACCGAACCCGTACGGCACCGGCCGGTGATCCGCGAGCATCGCCGGAGCGGTCCGCGGACCGTGCCGGGCGAGACGCCCCCGGGCGGCCCGCGTGAGCGGCCCGGCCCGGTGCCCTCCGCCGCGCGACCCGCCCCGGACAGGAGCGCCGCGCGATCCGACCGGGACGGAAGCGCCGCGCGACCCGCTCCCGACAGGAGCGCCGCGCGGCCCGACCTGGACGGGACCGCCGCGCGGACGCCGGACGAGAGCGGCACCGTCCCGTGGACGCCGGACGGGGCCCGGACCGCCGGGCGGGCGTCGGAGAAGGCCAGGACCGCCAGGTGGACGTCCGCCTTCTCCGCCCTCGGCATGACCGCCGAGGCCGAGGAGGTCTACCGCTACTTCCTGCGGCACCCCGGCGAGGGCGTCGACGCGGCCGGACGGGCGCTGCCCCTCGGCCCGGAGACGGTCGAGGCCGCGGTCGCGACCCTGCGCGCGCTCTCGCTGCTCGACGTGTCCGACCGGCACCGGGTGGTGGCCACCGAGCCGCAGATCGGGATCGAACGGCTGATCGAGGCACGCCTCGACGAGCTCAACGCGGAGATCCGCCGCGTCCTGGCGACGCGCGACTCCATCGCCTCCTTCTTCGAGGACCACCGGTGGGGCGAGGCCCCGGCGACCGCGCTCATCGAGCGGGTCGAGGGGCTGGAACGGGTCCGCCGCAAGCTGGACGACCTGTCCTTCTTCACCCACGAGGAGACCCTCTGCCTGCACCCGGGCGGACCGCTGTCGGACGCGGCCATCGAGACGGCGCGGACGCTGGACACCCGGTCGCTGCGGCGCGGCGTGACGGTGAAGTCGATCTACCACCCCCGGGCGCTCCGCCACCCGGCGATGGCCGCGTACGTGCGGGACGTCATCGACCTGGGAGGACGGGTGCACGTCACCCAGGAGCCCATGGACCGCATGGTGATCTTCGACCGGAGCGTGGCGGTCGTCCCCATGGACCCCCGGGAGAGCTCCCGGGGCGCGCTGCTGGTGCGCGAGCCCGGGCTGGTCTCCCGGCTGGCCACCCACTTCGACGGCCTCTGGCAGGCCAGCGAGCCTCCCCGCGACCTCGCCGGGCCGCGCCGGGAGCTCCCCGCCCTGTCGGACCTGGAGAGACGCGTGCTGTCCGCGCTCGCCACCGCCGACAAGGACGAGGTCGCGGCCCGCCAGATGGACGTGTCCGTCCGCACCTACCGCCGCTACGTCGCCGACCTCATGGCCCGCCTCGGCGCGACCAACCGCTTCCAGGCGGCACTGCGGGCCAAGGAGCAGAACTGGATCTAGGCCCGGGACCGGCGCCCGGGTGCTCCCCGGGCGTCTGCCCGGCGACCTCGTCCAGGATCACGACCAGCTCGTCGGGCGCCGAGACCATGGGCCAGTGCCCGGTGTCGAGCGTCCGGAAGGTCCACGCGGGCTCCTCCCGCATGGCCTCGACCTCCGGGGAGAGGTCCTCGCCGAAGTGGTCCTGCAGGCACACGACGTAGGTGGCCCGCCGCTCGGACAGCGGACGCCGCAGGGTCACGGGCTCGGACACCGTACGCCCGGGATGCCCGACGAGGCGCCCGGCCAGCCGCAGGGCGTCCTGTTCGGACAGGTCCTGCCCCTCCGCGACCTCGGAGACGTCGGGAGGCGGCCAGCGGCCCCCGCCCTCCTCGATCAGGCGCAGCTCCCCGGCACGGATGCTCTCGGGGAAGGTGTGCAGGACCGACCGGCCGTCGTGCGGCAGGAACGCCTCCACGAACACGGTGTGGGCCACCAGGTCGGGCTCACGCTCGGCGACCTGGCCGGCGACGACGCCGCCGTAGCAGTGGGCCACCAGGACGGCGTCACGCAGCCCCTCGCCCTTCAGGACGCGTACCACGTCGTCGACGTGGGTCGCCGGGCCGACGCCGGCGGGGTCGCCCTGCCCGGAGGCCAGCCCGGACAGGGTGACGGGGTGGACCCGGTGGCCGAGATCCCTCAGCAGGCCGGTGACCCGCTCCCAGATCCAGGCGCCCGCCCACAGGCCGGGAATCAGCACGAAGTCTCTCTTCACGGTGGTGATCACCTCCTGTCAGCGAACGGCATCGGTCATCGGGCCCCCGCTCCCACCGGGGCCGGGACGGCGGTCCGGTGCAGGTAGGTGGCGTCGGACTCCGACACCGTGATCACGTGATCACCCGGCAGGAGCGCCAGGGCGCCGACGTACCCGTCGCCGGGGTCAAGCGTATGGAGTTTCACCTCGGCTGGCGAGATCTCGAGCGGCCAGGTGATCAGTGCGGGCGGCTCCAGCGGCCCGCTGACGGTGATCCGTCCCGGGGGGACCCGCAGCCCGTGCCCGGTCGCCTTGAGCGCCGCCTCCTTGCGCACCCACAGCCGCGCGAACCCCGCTCTGCGGCCGTACGGCGGGAGCACCCGCAGCGCGGCCCGCTCGGCCGGCGACATGGACGCCCCCGTGACCGGGGCCGACTCGACCGGCTCCACGTCGACCCCGACGGGGGCGGAGGGGCAGACGGCGACGGCGACGCGGTCCCCGGCGTGGGTGACCGAGACGTGCAGCGGGTCGGCCGCCCCCTCCGCGCCGAGGATCCGGGGCCGGCCGTGCGGTCCGCCGCAGTCCGGGCAGCGGCGATGGACGGGGACGGCGCCGGGGGTGACGCCGAGCTGGGCGGCCACCACGGTCCTCAGCAGCCAGCAGGCCGTGACGAGGCGGCGCCGGTCCTCCTCGCGGTGCAGCCGCGCGGCCCTGTCCGCCTCGGTCTCGCTGAGCACGGCGGCGAGTTCCCCGACCGGCTGCGGCCGGGGATCCGCCCACCAGACATGACATTCGGAACGCCGCAGAACCGGAATGCTCATTTCGTTTCCCAAGCCAGGTGATCGGAATACAGGATGTCGCATGACACGATTTCCGGATGCCCGGCCGAGGGGTCTTCGAGAATCGCGGACACCTCGGCCCTGATCCGTTCGGCGGTGAGCTCACCGTCGGGTCGTGGTCAGTCCCACGTGGTGCCGTCACCGCCCGGCACCGCCGGCGGAATGGTCACGTTCTCCATTTCCAGCTCCAGTTCTTGATCTGTGCTCCTCTTTCCCGCACAATTGATTCTGTGCATTACCCGGCGCGCGATCCATAAAGCGTGCCGTCAGCAAGTTGCCGGGCGCTGGCATGATCATGTCAACGGGAGCGTCCGGCACGACCGGACCGCCGTGCCGAGCCCTTCGGGGACGGGACGCGCCCCCGCCGGCGGCGGACACGGCCAGTGCGACCGGCACGGCGAGCCCGGCCGACACGGCGAACACGACGGGCGCGGCGAACACGGCGAACGTGGCGAGCCGGACCGGCACAGTGAACACGGAACCCTCGGGAACCCCCCGGCACCCCCGAAGGCCCATGCCGGTGGGCGCGGGACCCAGCGTGCATCGGTGAAATCACCGGCCTCCCCGGGCTACGGAGTGCACCGGCACAGATCTATACAGAACGGCACAGAACTCCGTCACACACTCTTTCCAGTCCCGACATGCGGGCGTAACACTGGGGCATGCCCTCACCCTCCCCGGCCTCCCCGTCAGGGGCGTTGCACGGCCGTGACGCCGAGCAGGACGCGCTGCTGCGATTACTCGACGCCGCCCGCGACGGATCCGGGGGATCCGTGATTCTGCGGGGGGCGCGGGGAACGGGGAAGAGCACGCTGCTCGACGTCGCGGCGGACCGCGCGAGCGGCCACGCGGGCGGGGGCGGGAACGGGTTCGTCGTGCTCAGGGTGCGCGGCACCGAGGCCGAGGCGCGCCTGCCGTACGCCGGGCTGCACGGCCTGCTCCGCCCGATAGCGGACCGGCTGCCGAAGCTGCCCGCGTCCCAGGCGGAGGAGCTGGCGCGGGCGCTGGAGCTGGGCACGGCCGACGGCGGGCTGGTGCTGCCCGCGGCGGTGCTCAACCTGCTGGCGTCCGCCGGCGGACCGGTGCTGGCCTGCGTCGACGACGTCCACCATCTCGACGCGCCCAGCCGCGAGGCGCTGTTCTTCGCGGCCCGGCGGCTGGCGGGGGAACCGGTCGTGCTGCTGTTCGGGGCCGACGACGACGTCACCGTCCCCGACGACATTCCGGTGTTCGAGCTCGGCGCCCTGGACGCCGGCGCGGCCGGGCGGGTGGTGGACGACCTGGTGCCGGGTCTGCCCGAGGACGTGCGGGCGTCCCTGCTGCGAACCGCCCGCGGCAACCCGCTCGCCCTGCGGGAGCTGGCCCGCTCGCTCGGCCCCGACCAGATCTCCGGTGCCGCCGCACCTCCCGAGACACTGCCCAGGAACGGCAGGCTCTGGCGCGCGTACGCCGACCGGCTGGCGCGGCTGCCCGCCGGAACCGCGGACGTGCTCCTGCTGCTCGCGGCCGACCCGGACCTGGAGACGGCCGCGCTGGCCGCGGCGGCCGAGCCGGAGTGCGCGCTGACCGCGCTGGAGCCCGCCGAGTGCGCCGGTGTGGTCGTGCGCGTGCCCGGGCCCGCCGGTGACCGCTACGACTTCCGCGAGCCCGCGATGCGGGCGGTGGTCTACGCCCACGCCTCCCCGGCCCGGCGCCGCGCCGCGCACCGGCTGCTCGCGGACGTGCTCGGCCGGGACGACCAGCGGCTGCGGCGCGCCTGGCACCGGGCCGCGGCCCTGGACGGCCCCGCCGGGCCGCTGGCCGACGAGCTGGCCGCGGCCGCGGCGGCGGCGGGCTCCCAGGGCGGTCACCCGCCCCCCTTCCTGGCGTTCGAGCGGGCGGCCGAGCTGACCGCGCACGGCGACGTCAGGGCCGCGCGCCTGGCCGCCGCGGCCCGCCGCGCCTGGCACGCCGGGCTGCCCGGTCGCGCCCGCTCGCTGCTCACCCGCCTGAACTCGCTGACGATCTCCGACGAGGTACGCGGCCAGGCCGAGCTGATCCGCGGCAACCTGGAGCTGCGCGGCGGGAAGACCGGCAGCGCCGGGGACGACTTCATGGCGGTGGCCGAGTCGCTGGCGGACAGGGACCGCGAGCAGGCCGTCCGGGTGCTGATCCGGGCGGGCGAGGCGAGCTACCTGGCCGGTGACAACACGCGCTACCTGGACATCGCGCGCCGCGCCGAGGCCATGCGCCGCCCGGACGACCCCGCGGCCGTGCAGCTGATGTTCGAGTACCTGGCCGGTACGGCGGCGACCTTCTGCGGCCGGCACCGGGAGGCGGCGGCCCCGCTCCGCCGGGTGCTGGAGCTGGCGCCCCTGGCGCGTACCCCGTCGGTGCTGGTGTGGGCGGGGGTGGCCAGCATGCTGCTCGGTGACGACGTGCGGGCGGTGCGGCTGTGCAACCGGGCGGTGGAGACGGCCCGCGCCCGCGGGGCGCTCTCCACGGTCCCGCAGGTGCTGGACTTCATGATCCAGGCCGAGATCTGGACGGGCCGCCACGCCTCCATCACCGCCAACGCGGTCGAGGGGTTGCGGCTGGCCCAGGAGTGCGGCCGGCCCAACAGCGCCGGTCAGCACCTGGGGTGGCTGGCCCTGACCGCGGCCGTGGAGGGTGACGAGGAGACGTGCGCGATCAGGGCCGCGGGCGCCATCGAGCTGGCGGGCGCGCACGGTCTGGGGGCGACGGAGGCGCTGGGCAACTGGGCGCTGGCCCACGCCGACCTCGCGGCCGGGCGGTACGCCGACGCGGCCAAGCGGCTGCGGGCCACCACGCCCCGGGGGCAGGGCACCAGGGGTCACCTCGTGATGCAGGTGCTGTCCACGCCCCAGTTCGTCGAGGCCGCCGTGCGCACCGGTGACCGGGAGGAGGCCCGGCAGGCGCTGCGGGTGCTGGACCGGTGGGCGGGCAGCACCCGCAGTCCCGACCGGCTCGCGGTGGTGACCCGCTGCCACGCGCTGCTGGCCGCCCCCGGTGACGCCGAGGAGCGCTACCGCGCCGCCCTCGAACTGCACCGCCAGGGCTTCTCCGAGTTCGAGACGGCACGCACCCAGCTGCTCTTCGGCAGCGCGCTGCGCAGGAACCGCCGTCCCGGCGCGGCCAGGGAGCACCTGCACAGCGCGCTGGAGACGTTCGAGCGGTCCGGTGCCCGGCGCTGGGCCGAGCAGGCGCGGGCCGAGCTGCGCGGGGCGGGCGAGGCCGTGCGGACGCACCGTCCGGGCGGGGTGGAGAAGCTGACCGTGCAGCAGTACCAGATCGCGCGGATCGTCGCCGACGGCGCCACCAACCGGGAGGTGGCGGCCCTGCTCTACCTGAGCCCGCGGACGGTCGAGCACCACCTGAGGAACATCTTCGCCAAGCTCGACATCCGCTCGCGGGTGGAGCTGGTCCGTCTCATGTCGTGATCTACCCCGAGTTCGCCAGTGTGCGCGAGGACGGGTGATTTCACCGATGCACTCCGGGCCTGACACGGAGAAAGTGACATCTGTCAGAAACCCGAGGGGTCACCCGGTGGCGCCAGGCCGTGATCACCGTCACCGGCGGGCCGAAGCGCGACGAACGGCCGTCGCTCCGATCGCCGTATCGCCGTGGTCTCCCCCACAGGAAACGGAGTACAGCAACGTGCAGTCGTACAGCACCACCCCCCAGGTCTCCGCGCCCAGGCGTTCGCGCCGGGCGACCGTGACCGCCGCGCTGACCCTCGCACTCGCTCTGCTCGGCACCGGCGGGACCCTCGCCCCCGCCGCACAGGCCGTCGCGGCTCCCGCCGCCCAGACCGCCGCCCTGGGCCCCTACGACCGGGGTCCCAACCCGACCAACGCCATCCTCGAGGCCGCCAGGGGACCGTTCACGATCGCCGAGACCACCGTCTCCTCCCTGCAGGTGACCGGCTTCGGCGGGGGGACGATCTACTACCCGACCAGCACGAGCGAGGGGACGTTCGGCGGGGTCGCCGTCTCCCCCGGCTACACCGCGAGCAGGTCGACCATGGCCTCGTTCGCCTCGCGCCTGGCCTCCCACGGCTTCGTGGTCTTCAACATCGACACCCTCACCCGCTCCGACCAGCCCGCCAGCCGCGGCCGGCAGCTGCTGGCCGCGCTGGACTACCTGACCCAGCGCAGCTCGGCCGCCTCCCGGGTCGACCCCAACCGGCTCGGCGTGGCCGGGCACTCCATGGGCGGCGGCGGCACCCTGTCGGCCGCGAACAGCCGGCCGGACCTGCAGGCGGCCATCCCGCTGACCCCCTGGCACACCACCAAGAGCTGGACGGGCATCCGGGTCCCGACGATGGTGATCGGCGCGGAGAACGACGCGATCGCCTCGGTGAGCTCGCACGCCCGCCCGTTCTACAACAGCATCCCGGCCTCCTCGGAGAAGGCCTACCTGGAGCTGAACAACGCCGGCCACACCGCGCCGAACACCTCCAACACCACGATCGCCAAGTACAGCGTCGCGTGGATGAAGCGCTTCATCGACGACGACGTCCGCTACGACCAGTTCCTCTGCCCGGTGCCGTCGACCAGCACGACCATCTCCGTCTACCTGGGCACCTGCCCGCACTCATAGCAGGCCCGGCGCCGTCCCCCGGCGCCCGGTGAACCCGTCTTCGACCCCGGACGGCGGCCGCACCCAGCGGCCGCCGTCCGCGCGTCCGGCCCTCCCGCGCGCGTCCCCGCCGTCCCCGACCGGCGATCCCATCGAAGGCGGGCATACGATGGTTTTCCCCGATTGATCGGTTACTGTCGTGGGGCAATAAGGTTTACGGTCTATGTCCAGGAACGAAGGTCGACGGGGGCCTGCCACCCTCGTGCGGCTCATCGCCGTCGGCATCGTGTCCACCATCGCGGTCGGCTTCGTCACGCTGCTGAGCGGCCGCCTCGACCCGGTCCCGGCCGGGCCCGTGCCCGCCGTCGCCCTCCCGCCGGCCCCGGTGACCCCGACCCCGCCGCCGCGACCGCCCCGGACACCCGGCCCCGGCGACACGAACGCCGGCACGAACGCCGACGCGGGCGACCCCGCCCTGTCCCCGGCCGACGAACCGCTCCTGCTCGCCAACGGCAGGCAGCAGCCGCTGCGGGTGAAGGTCCCCCGCAGGGCCAAGGGCCGCTACGCCGTCGCCCCCGGCGGGGCCCGGCCCCCCGGCCGCAAGGGCAAGGTGATCCGGTACGCGGTGGAGGTCGAGCGCGGCCTGCCCTTCGACGTGGAGGAGTTCGCCTCCGAGGTGCACCGCATCCTCAACGACCCGCGCGGGTGGGGGTTCCGGTTCCGGCGGGTGGCGCGCGGCCCGGTCACGTTCAAGGTCTCGCTGACCAGCCCCCGGACCGCCGACCGGCGCTGCCTGCCGCTGCGGGTCGTCTCCGTGCTGTCCTGCTGGAACGGCGAGCGCGCCGTCATCAACGCCGACCGGTGGAACACCGGCGCGTGGGGCTACGGCCGGGACGTGGCCTCCTACCGCGAGTACGTCGTCAACCACGAGGTCGGCCACGCCCTCGGGCACGGGCACGTGCCCTGCCCGGGACCCGGCAGGCGGGCGCCGCTGATGCTCCAGCAGACCAAGTCCCTCTCCGGCTGCCGCCCCAACCCCTGGCCGTTCCCCGGCGCGCGCTCTTCCCGTGCCTCGTAAGAGGTATGCACGGTACGTGCCGGTTTCACCGTAGGGCAAAGCCGTGGCCGGAGGGGATTCGCCGCCCCTCACCGGGGCACCCGGTAGGCATGCGAGTAGTAGTCGTCGGCGCGACGGGAAACGTGGGCACGAGCGTGGTCTCGGCCCTCGCCGCCGATCAGAGCGTCACATCCATCGTGGGCCTGGCCCGGAGACCGCCGGACTGGCACCCGCCCAAGACCACCTGGCAAGCCGTGGACATCACCACCGGTGACCTGACCGCGCACCTGGAGGGCGCGGACGCGGTCGTCCACCTGGCGTGGCTGTTCCAGCCCACCCGTGACCCGATCACCACCTGGCGGAACAACGTCCTGGGCGCCATCCGGGTCTTCGAGGCCGTCGCGCGCGCCGGGGTGCCGTCGCTGGTGTACGCCTCCTCGGTCGGCGCCTACTCCTCGGCGCCCAAGGACCGGCCCGTCACCGAGGACTGGCCGACGCACGGCTGGCCGGGAGCCTCCTACGGCCGGGAGAAGGCGTACCTGGAGCGGGTGCTCGACGTGCTCGAACGCGATCACCCGGGCATCAGGGTGGTACGGATGCGGCCGGGCTTCATCTTCAAGCGGGAGGCGTCGGTCGAGCAGCGCCGGCTGTTCGGGGGGCCGTTCATCCCGCAGCGGCTGGTACGGCCGAACCTGATCCCGATCGTGCCGGACACCCCGGGGCTGCGCTTCCAGGTGGTGCACAGCGCCGACATCGGCGAGGCCTTCCGGCTGGCGGTGACCCGCCCGGTCTCCGGCGCCTTCAACATCGCCGCGGACCCGGTGATCGAGCCCTCGGTCCTGGCCGAGATGCTCGGCGCCAAGCTGGTGCCCGTCTCGGGGTGGGCGCTCCGGAGCACGGTCGCGGCGGCCTGGCACCTGCGGCTGGTGCCCGCCTCGCCGGGCCTGGTGGACCTGGTGCTCAGGATGCCGATCATGGACGTCGGCCGGGCCCGCTCCGAGCTGGGCTGGGAGCCGCGCCACACCTCGGTCGAGGCCATGCTGGACCTCTTCGAGGGGCTGCGTCACCCCGAGGGGATGAACACCCCGCCGCTGGCGCCGCACACCGGCGGCCCCGCCCGCCTGGGCGAGCTGCGCACCGGCATCGGCGGCCGTCCCTAGGTGATCGTCCCGTCCGGACGGGCAGGAGGTGCCCGGCGCGGCGGTCCCGTCCGTGGGAGGCCGTGCCGGGCACGGACCGGCCGGCTTCTCAGGGAGGGCAGGAATGGGCAGGATCCTCGTGGGCACGGCCTCGTGGACGCACCGGTCGCTGGTGGAGTCGGGCTGGTACCCCGACGGCGCCTCGACCCCGGCGAAACGCCTGACCTACTACGCGTCCCGGTTCCCGGTGGTTGAGGTGGACGCCACCTACTACCACCCGCCGTCGCTGAGCACCGTGCAGGGCTGGCGGGACCGCACCCCGCCCGGGTTCACCTTCGACATCAAGGCGTTCTCCCTGCTCACCGGACATCCCACCCGCCCGGCCTCGCTGTACAAGGACCTGCGGGACGCGCTGGGCGCGCCCCCGCAGCGCAACCTCTACCTCAGGGACGTGCCACCGGAGATCACCGAGGAGGTGTGGCGGCGCTTCCTGGACACCCTGGAGCCGCTGCACGCGTCGGGACGGCTGGGGGCGGTGCTCTTCCAGTTCCCGCCGTGGTTCCCGATCGGCGAGGGCGCCAGGCGCTACGTCCTGGAGTGCGCCAGGCGCTGCGCGCCGATGCGGATCAGCGTGGAGTTCCGCAACCACACCTGGATGGACGAGGAGAACCGCGAGGAGACCCTGGCGTTCCTGGCCGAGCACGATCTTCCCTACGTGGGCGTGGACATGCCGCAGGGGCACCCCTCGTCGATCCCGCCGATCCTCGCCGCGACCTCCGACCTCGCCGTGGTGCGGCTGCACGGGCACTCCGACAAGTGGACCAGCAAGAACATCGACGAGCGTTTCGCCTACCTGTACTCCGAGGCCGAGCTCGAAGGGTGGGCGGCCAGGATCGGGGAGTTCTCCGAGAAGGTGGAGGTCACCCACGTCCTGTTCAACAACTGCTGCGAGGACAACTCCCAGCGCAACGCCTCCCGGTTCCGCGAGCTCGTCGGCGGTCCCGCCGGGCCGGCCGAGTGGGACCGGCCGGACGGGCCGGGGGCGGCGGGCGGGCCGGGAGCGGGCGAGCAGACGATGCTGGAGACCGGCTGACACCGGCCTGCACCGGCCTGCACCGTACGGGCGACCGTCCGGCGTGATCGGCACCGGCCGGGGACGGCCGCCACCGGCTCACGGACACCACCAGCGGCTCACGGACACCCGCCGGCGACCTGGGACGTCGCCCTCGGCGGCGGGCCCGGGACGCTACCTGCTGGCCTGGCGGCGCCTCGAACCTGCCAGGGCGGCCCTGCGCTCCTCGGGGGTGGTGCCGCCCCAGACGCCGTCCATCTGCTGGGTGTTCATCGCGTACTCAAGGCAGCGTCCCCGCACCGGGCAGCGGCGGCACACGGCCCTGGCCTGCTCGTACTGCTCCCGGCCCGGCCCCTCGTAGGAGACCGGGAAGAACAGCTCGGGATCCTCGTTCAGACAGGACGAGCGGCGGGACCAGTGGATGATCGGGATGACGTTGCTCTTAAGAGGCATGGCGATCCAGGTGGGTGAGAAAGGCTCAATACCGATAGCTCAAGTGAGGATCGCGTGCCCGCTGTATTGGTATTCATACCTTTTGAGGAGAAAAATCGGGCGGCCTTGACCGATGGTTTCTCTCAGGCCGGAAGGCCCTCCCGCCGTCGAGAAGGCCGTGGGGGGACATGAGAACGAGGGGCCGGGACGGAGAGATCCCGCCCCGGCCCCTCGCCCGCCGACGTCCCTCGTCCTCCGTCGGCGGTTCCCGGTCCTCGATCACCGGCCCCTCGCGAGGCCGGGCCCGCTACCGCTCCACGTGCGCCCGCTCGTTGGGCACGCAGTGGGTCATCTTCAGGCCGGTCACGTCCCGCGGCCCGTTCTTGCCGAGCCTGGACAGCCGCTCGCGGTCCTCGTCGGACAGGTCCTGGCTGGCCAGCGGCTCCAGGTGGGAGACGTCGTCGGGACCGATCCCGAGCCCCTCGCCGACCCGGAGGCCGAGGTCGTCCTCGACCAGCAGGAAGTGCCAGACCATGCGCTCCTGGACGGGACGCGGGGTCTGGGAGAGCATGTCGATCATGTTGGCGACGAGGTCGTCGCGCTCCCACTGCTCCATGAGCAGGTAGCGCTGGCCCGCCTGGGTGTAGTCGTCGGTACGGGGGATGCGCTTGCGGGTCAGCCGGCCGGAGATGACCGGGCCCTGCTCGTCGTGGCCGGGGTACTGGGCCTCGCGCAGCCCGCCGGTGATCGACGGCTCGTAGTTGACGTGCGGGTTCTCGCCCTGCCCGTCGATGTGGTAGGTCATCTGGCCGTCGCGCTGGTTGGTGCGCACCTCGGCGTTCTTGGCCTGGTTGACCGGGAGCTGGAGGTAGTTCGGGCCCACCCGGTAGCGCTGGGTGTCGCTGTAGGAGAAGGTCCGGCCCACCAGCATCTTGTCGTCGGAGAAGTCGAGGCCGTCGACCAGGACGCCGGTACCGAAGGAGATCTGCTCGTTCTCGGCGAAGTTGTCGCGCACGTTCCGGTTCAGCACCATCTTGCCGACGGGCAGCGCCGGGAACTCGTTCTCCGGCCAGACCTTGGTGTCGTCCAGCGGGTCGAAGCCCAGCTCGGGGTGGTCGTCGTCGCTCATGATCTGGACGACCAGCTCCCACTCGGGGAAGTCGCCGCGGTCGATCGCGTCGCGCAGGTCCTTGGTGGCGTGCCCGAGCTCGTTCGCCTGTACGGCGGCGGCGTCCCCGGCGGTCATGCTGCGCACGCCCTGGGCGGGCATCCAGTGGTACTTCACCAGGTGGGTCTCGCCCTCGGCGTTCACCCACTTGTAGGTGTTGACGCCGAAGCCCTGCATGTGGCGGTAGTCCGACGGGATGCCCCGCGGGCTGAAGAGGTTGACGAGCATGTGCATGCTCTCCGGCGTCTGCGACATGAAGTCGAAGATCCGGGCGGGCTCCTGCCGGAACGTCACCGGGTCGGGCTTGAGGGAGTGGATCACGTCCGGGAACTTGATGGCGTCCCTGATGAAGAACACCGCCAGGTTGTTGCCGACCAGGTCCCAGTTGCCGTCCTCGGTGTAGAACTTCACCGCGAACCCGCGCGGGTCCCGGGCGGCCTCCGAGGAGTCCCTGCCGCCGATGACCGTGGAGAACCGGACCGCCAGGTCGGTGCGCTTGCCGGCCTCCTGGAACAGCTTGGCCCTGGTGTAGCGGCCGATCGGCTCGTCGCCGAGCCTGCCGTAGGCCTCGAAGTAGCCGTAGGCGGTCGTCCCCCTGGCGTGGACCACGCGCTCGGGGATGCGCTCCCGGTCGAAGTGGCTGATCTTCTCCAGGAACTGGTAGTTCTCCAGGGTGGCCGGGCCCCTCGCGCCGACCGTGCGCTGGTTCTGGTTGTCGTAGACCGGGTGCCCCTGCCGATTGGTCAGGATCGGGCGGTCATCGCCCGGCTGAGGCCCCTTGCTCGACACATCCGTCATGGCGTGATTCCTTCCCTACCGCAGTCTTTTCCGACGTACCGACACACATCAGTACATGCTGCTCTGTAACCGCCATAGGCCGCTTTATAGCCATGTAGGAAGGAATCTCCCTGGCGTTGGAGAGACTTTGCCCGTGCCGGGTACCCGTCCGGCGCGGTTCGTGCCGAATGGACGGACCGGCGCGGTCCCTGCCGGACGGACGGGCCGGTGCGGTCTCGGCGGGCCTTCTCAGCGAACCTTCTCAGCGGGCCTTCGCCGTGGCCCGCCGGTTGGCCTTCTGGATGGCCGAGACCAGCTCCTCCTTCGTCATGGTGGAGCGCCCCTCGACCCCGAGCCGCTTGGCCACCTCGTACAGGTGACGCTTGGAGGCGTTGGCGTCCACTCCCTCGGCGGTCTTTCCCGAGGTGGGCCTGGTCTTGGCGGCGCGGGCGTCCGAAGGGCCCTTGCTCTCCTTGGCCTCCCAGTGGTCGCCGACCTTCTCGAAGGAGTGCTTGAGCGCCGCGAACGCCGTGCGGTGCGCCCGCTCCCCCTCGCCGTAGCTCTCCACCGCGGAGTCATGGGCCTTGATCCACGTCTCCTGCGCCTTCTTCGGCGACCGCTGCAGAGTGGTCGGAAGCTCCTCACGTGCCGGCATCGCTCGATCACCTCTCCTGTGTCGGGTCACGATCTCTCCGGCCCCCATGCCCGCACGATCGCCGATCATGCCCTCGGCGTCCGCGTGGCGCCGGGGGCGCCCTCACCGCCCGCGCAGCAGGGCCAGCACGGCCCGCTCCATGGCGCCGTGCGTGGCCAGCTGGCCGAAGTCGCTCTCGGCGCCCAGCCGTCCGAGCGCCCGGGCGACGGTCCGGCCCCGGTGGTAGGCGTCGATCACGCGCGGGTCCACGTAGGAGGCGCGCGCCACCGCCGGGGTGTTGCCCAGGTACTCGGCCACCTCGGCGATCACCCGGTTGACCGCCCGTATCCTGCCGGTCCTGGAGCGGGCCCGGACCGACACTGCCAGGCCCACGGCGGCCAGCACCGTGGCGTGCCAGGTCCTGAAGTCCTTGGCGGAGGTCTCGAAGTCGAGCGTCTCGCGCAGGTAGGCGTTGATGTCGTCGCTGCGCACGTCGACCCAGCGGGAGCCGTCCCGGTAGCGCAGCAGCTCCCCCTCGTCCGCGGCGTCGTGCAGCTCGGTGATCACCTTGCACACGTCCGCGTCGATGATCTCCAGCTCGCGGAATTTACCGCTCTTGGCCGGGTACGCGCACGAGACCCGGCCCGCCGAACAGGTGACGTGCTCCATCCTGAGCGTGGCCAGCCCGAACGACTCGTACGCCTCCCCGCCCACCCGGAAGAACCCGATGTCGAGCATCCGCGCGGCGGCGGCGAGCACCCGCTCGCGGGTCGGCCCCTCCTGCTCCAGGTGCTCGGCCACCCGCTCCCTGAACTTCGGCAGCCGCTCGGCCATCCGCCGTACCCGGTCGAACTTGGCCCGGTCCTGCTCCTGGCGCCACCGGTCGTGGTAGCGGTACTGCCTGCGTCCCGCCGCGTCGGTGCCGAGTGCCTGGATGTGGCCGCCGGGCGACCGGCAGATCCACACGTCGGTCCAGGCCGGCGGCAGGGCCAGCGCCCTGATCCGGGCGAGGGTACGGCGGTCGCGCACCGCGGTCCCGTTGGGGTGGTGGTAGCTGAAACCCCTGCCGCGCCGCCTGCGCGTGATGCCGGGCTCGGCCGGGTCACTCTGCGTCAGTTCGCTCACGGGCGCGCCTCTACCCCGTCAGAGGCTCCTTACCGGCTCCCGGGCCGGAACCGCCGCCGCGTCACCCTCGCGGGGCCGCCGTCGGCGGGGCCGGTCCTCGCGGAAGCCCGGTCCCGCCGCCCATCGGTGCGGACCTACCGGGGGACGGTGATTTCGGTCATACCGGTCAGATCCTCCAGGCCGGGCGCCGACAGGTGCAGCACCTCGTACCGCTCGGTGGCGTCCTCGTCCCCGGGGACCGCGTCCTGCCACAGCACGAACCTCAGCAGCCGCCAGTCCCGGGGGTCGAGGGCGAGGGCCGCGGTGTGCACGCCCTCGCGCCGCGCCAGGGCCCGCAGCCGTTCGGTCTCCCGCGCGATCCGGCCGGCCAGGCCCAGGCCGGTGGCGTCCGGGTCCGGGTCGGCGGGGAGCGCGGCCAGGTGGCGCGAGGCGGCCGCCGGGGCCGTGGCGCGGGCGGGCCCGGCCACGGCGCCCAGGCCCGTCCAGTGGTGGACGGGCGGGCGGCCGAAGTCGCGGACGATGCCCTGGAAACCGCCCCCGCCGACCAGGAAGTGGGCCATCGCGCCGGCGTCGTTCCACAGGTAGAACGGGGCGTACTGGTTGACCGGGGAGCCGTCGGCGCCGCGTTCGCGGATCAGGTAGGCCTTCAGCCCCAGCCCGGCCCGGTCGTCCAGCAGGTGACCGGCGCGGGCGACCCGCTCGCGGATGATCCGCATGTCGTAGTCGGCGGGCAGGGTGATCTCGTACTGCTCGGCGTACACGGGGTGTGCCTGCCTTCGTCTCGTCGCCGGGGTGGCGGGGTGCAGGGGGTGGAGGGGACGCGCGGGTCAGGCGCCGGGACGGGCGTGGGCGGCGAGCAGCCCCAGCACGCCGTCGACGGCCTGGCCGAACGGTTCGGCGGAGCCCGCGGCACGGGCCAGCACGTAGCCGCCCTGGAGCACCGCCACGACGGCGCAGGCCGTGGCGACCGGATCGAGCCCGGCCGCCAGCTCGCCGCGGTCGCGGCCCTCGGCCAGCACCCCGGCGAGCCGGTCGCGCAGCCAGGCGAAGGTCTCCTCGACGGGACGGCGCAGCGCCGCATCGGCGATCACGTCCGGGTCCTGGGTGAGGCGGCCGATCGGGCAGCCCTTCAGGACGTCGCGCTCGCGCCGCAGGTAGGCGGTGATCCGCTCGACCGCCGTACCGGGACCGGAGAGCCGGGCCTCGGCCGCGGCCCGCATCTCCTCGGCGGTACGGCCGATCGCGGCCAGCGCCAGGTCCGGCTTGCCGGAGAAGTGGTGGTACATACTGCCCTGGCCGACCCCGGCCCGCTGCTGGATGGCCCGAGGGCTGGTGCCCACGTAGCCGCGCTCCCACAGCAGTTCGCGGGTGCTGGCGATGAGATCTTCCGACGCGCTCATACGGTGAGTGTACATACCAGTAGGTACAGTCCTCACCTCCGCCCTCGCGGGAGCGGGCCGCGCACCACGATCCGGCCCGTCCCGGCCGGCCTCGGCACCGTTCACCCGCCCCGGCCCGGTTCGGCCCGGTTCGATCTGAGTTGGCTGGTTCGATCCGAGTCGGCCCTAGACAGCCCGGTTTACCCCGGCTCGGCCCGGGGGCGGCACCTCAGCGGGCCGCGCCGTACGCCCGCAGGAAGGCCCGCACCCCCGAGGCGGTCAGCCGGTCGGTCTCCTCGCGCGGGAGCGGACTGAGACCCCAGTAGGACCGGGGCGCGACGTCGGTCGTGACCAGCGCCATGAAGTGCTCCCCGGCCTGGGCCGGGTCGCCGTGCGCGTCGATCAGGCCGTGCCCGGCCAGCACGGTCATGGCCTCGGTCATCCCGCGCATGACCGCGCGCGGCCCGGCCTCCTGCCAGGCCTCCAGCGCCTCGGCCGGGACGTGCCCGGCCTCGGCGTAGATGTGCCGCACCAGCGAGAAGTGGTCGCGGAAGTCCGCCATCAGGCTGACCCAGGAGCGGGCCAGGGCGAGCAGGTCGCGCTCCAGGTCCTCGGGGCGGGGCGGTCGCTCCAGGTCCAGGTACCTGCGCAGCCGGGCCAGCTGCTCGTCCCTGACCCGGCCCGCGCTCCACTGCATGACGGAGCGGAACAGCTCCTCCTTCCCCCCGGGGAAGTGGTTGTAGAGAGTCCGGGTCGAGGCGCCGGCCTGGGCGGCGATGAGGTCGACGGTGGCCCGGGAGTACCCGTCCCGCCCGAAGACCTCGCATCCCGCCCGTACGATCGCCGCCGCCTTGTCCGCCCGGCCACGCCGGGGCCGGGCCGTCTCCCGGCCCGCGGGCTCCGTGTCGGTCATCGCTCCCCCTCCCGTACGGCACAGCTTTTTACAACGCTCGTTGTTATTAGTGCAACCACCGTTGTATCTTAGCGGAGCGAGCCGCGATCGGCCGCGTCACCACGAGAACGATCCAGGAGACATCCATGTCCGCAACCGTCCACGTCACCGGGCCCGCGACCGGCCACCAGGCCCCCCTGCGGGTCGCCGTCATCGTCGGAAGCGCCCGCGGGGGCCGCGTCGGCCCGTCGGTCGCCGAGTGGTTCGTCCGCCAGGCCGGGCAACGCACCGATCTCGAACTCGACGTCATCGACGTCGCCGACCTGGACCTTCCGGTGTCCATGCCCGACTGGGACGGCCTGCCCGTCCCCGCCCCCTCGACCCAGGCCGCCCTCGCCGAGGTCACCCCCCGGCTCGCCGACGCCGAGGCCTTCGTGATCGTCACCCCGGAGTACAACCACAGCTTCCCCGCCTCGCTGAAGAACCTCGTCGACTGGCACTTCACCCAGTGGCAGGCCAAGCCGATCGGCTTCGTCTCCTACGGCGGGGTGGGCGGCGGGCTGCGCGCCGTCGAGCAGCTCCGGCAGGTCTTCGCCGAACTGCACGCCATGACCGTACGGGAGACGGTCAGCATGCACGGGCCCTGGTCCGGGCTGGACGAGGACGGCAGACCGCTGGACGCGGCCGTGTGCGAGAGCGCCGCCAAGAACATGATCGACCAGCTGCTGTGGTGGGGCCGCGCCCTGCGCGCCGCCCGCGCCCAGCACCCGTACGGCGAGTGACGGCGGGATGAGCACCTCCACCGGCCGGGCCCGGGGCGCCGCCGCCCCCGGTCTGGCCGGGACCCTGCTGGTCGTCGTCATCGGCTCGATCATGTCCGTGCTGGACATCACCATCGTCAACGTCGCCGTGCACCCGCTGGCGGTGGCGTTCGGCGCGCCGCTCGCCACCGTCCAGTGGGTGGCCACCGGCTACACCCTCGCCCTCGTCGCCGTCGTCCCGGCCGCGGCCTGGGTCATGGACCGCTTCGGCGCAAGGCGCGCCTACCTCACCGCGCTGGTCCTGTTCACCCTCGGCTCCGTCCTGGCCTCGCTCGCGTGGAGCATCGAGACGCTGGTGCTGTTCCGGGTGCTGCAGGGACTCGGCGGCGGCCTGCTGATGCCGGTCGGCATGGCGATGGTCATCCGCGCCGCGGAACGGGAACGGATGGGCAGGGCGATGGCCATGCTCGGCATCCCGGTCCTGGTCGGGCCGGTGAGCGGGCCGGTGCTGGGCGGCTGGCTCATCGACGCCGCCTCCTGGCACTGGATCTTCCTGGTCAACCTGCCCGTCGGCGCG
The DNA here is from genome assembly GCF_044456585.1 of Streptosporangium sp. NPDC050855. Lineage (NCBI taxonomy): Bacteria > Bacillati > Actinomycetota > Actinomycetes > Streptosporangiales > Streptosporangiaceae > Streptosporangium > Streptosporangium sp. NPDC050855. The sequence goes on along the minus strand of NZ_JBITFY010000006.1, from coordinate 240,861 downwards.
GTGGCGCTGCTGCTGGCCGCGCGCCTGCTGCCGCCCGGCGAGCCGCGGCCGGCCCGGCGGCTGGACGTGCCGGGGCTGCTGATGCTCTCACCCGGTCTGGCCCTGCTCATCTACGGCCTGTCCACCGGTGGTGAGCGCGGCGACCTGGCCGCGCCCGGGGTACTGCTGCCCGCCGTCGCGGGGCTGCTGCTCTGCGCGGCGTTCGTCGCCCGCGGCCTGACCGCCCGTGACCCGCTGCTGCGGCTGCGCCTGTTCCGCGAACGCACCTTCGCCGCGGGCCTGGCCACGATGACCCTGTTCCCCTGCGGCTACTTCGGCTCGATGCTGCTGACGCCGATGTACTACCAGACGGTCCGCGACCTCGGGGCCGCCCAGGCCGGCCTGCTGGGCGCCCCGCTGGCCGTCGCCGTCGGCGTCTCGATGCAGGTCGCCACCAGGCGCATCGACCGGGTCTCCCCCCGGCTGGTGGTCGTCTCCGGCATCGCGCTGGCCGTCCTCGGCCTGTCGTCCTTCACCGCCCTGCTCGGGCCGGACACGTCCTACTGGTGGCTGTGCGCGGCGATGATGCTCATGGGGACCGGCGTCGGCATGGTGATGATGCCGGTCAGCACGGCCGCGACCCGGAACCTGCCCGCCGACGACGTGCCCTCCGGCAGCACCCTGCTGAACATCGTCTCCCAGGTCGGGACCTCGCTCGGCACGGCGCTGCTGCCGGTGGTGCTGGCGTCGGCCGTCAAGAACGCGGCGAGCACGACCGGCACCGCGGGCACGACGGGCATGGCGGGCATGGTGGACGCCGCCGGACGGACCGGCGCGTTCCAGCACACCTACTGGTGGGCGGTGGCGCTGCTGGCCCTCGCGGCGCTGCCCGCGCTGCTCCTGCCCTCCCGGCGCCCCGGCCACCTCCCCACCCCGCCCCCGCCCCCGCCCACCCCGGCCACCCCGGTCGCCCCGTGAACCGGTCCCCCCGCGGAAAGGACACCGTCATGTACGCGGTCAGACTCCACGAGTACGGCCCCGCCGGGAACCTCCGGTACGAACGGGTCGACGCCCCGGTCCCCGCGGCGGGACAGGTCCGCGTCGACGTGCGGGCGAGCGGCGTCCACCTCATCGAGACGACGCTGCGCTCCGGCCACGGCGTGGGCCCCCACCCCGCCCCCGCACTGCCCGTCGTCCTGGGAGGCGAGGTCGCCGGCGTGGTGAGCGCGCTGGGCCCGGGCGTCGAGGAGGACCTGCTCGGCCGCCGGGTCGTCGCGGGGCTCGACACGTACGGCGGCTACGCCGAGCAGGCGGTGGTCGCGGCCGACGCCCTGCACCACGTCCCCGGGCACGTCGCCGACGACGTCGCGGTGGCGATGGTCACCACGGGCGCGACCGCGCTCGGCATCCTCGACGCCGCCGACACCGAACCCGGGGACGTCGCGCTGGTCACCTCCGCGGCCGGTGGCGTCGGGGCCCTGCTCCTGCAGGCCCTGCGCCACCGGGGCGTCACCGTCGTCGGCCTGGCCGGCGGGCCGGAGAAGGTCCGGCTGGTCTCGTCGCTGGGCGCCGACCTCGCCGTCGACTACCGCGACCCGGCCTGGCCGGACACGGTGCGCGACGCCCTCGGCGACAGGCGGCCCGGCCTCGTCTTCGACGGCGTCGGAGGCCCCGAAGGCCGCCGGGCCTTCGACCTGCTCGGCCCCGCAGGGACGCTCCTGCTGCACGGCTGGTCGTCGGGGACCGCCACCCGCGTCACCACCGACGACGTGATCGAGCGCGCCGTCACCGTCACGTGGGCGATCGGCCCGCGGATGCTGCGACGCGCCGGTACCGCCCGCGAACTGCAGGCCCGCGCGCTCCGGGCCGCCGCCGAGGGCGTGCTCCGGCCGGCGGTCACCCGCTACCCCCTGGCCCTCGCCCGCGACGCGCACGCCGACCTGGAGGGGCGCCGCACCACGGGCAAGGTCGTCCTCGTCCCCTGATCCCCGCCCCGGACGGGACGGCCTTCATCCCCCGTCCCGTACCCCCCGGCGGCGACTCAGATGGGCTCGTCGTCGCCGCCCTCCCCCTCCTGCGGCCCCGGGGTGCCGGTCCCGCTCTGGCTGGGGGACGGCGACGGGGTGGGCCGGCCGGGCGCGGTGGTCGTCGGGACCGGCGGCGGGGTCGGCACGAACACGGTGGACGGCAGCGGCCTGCGCGGCTCGTCGACCTCCTCGTCCCCGCGCAGCAGGAGCCAGACCATCACGGCCAGCAGCGCCAGCAGCACGGTCAGCACCACCCCGGCCAGGACCACCGACCGGCGCGTCTCGGTCAGGGGCGGCGCGGCCTCGGGCGGCGGGGGCAGCGCGGGCGAGCGGTCGCCCACCCAGTGCGGGGCGAAGTCCGGGCCGTGCCGCTCACCGATCAGCGTGCCGCTGACCAGCACCGGCTCCAGGAACCTCTCCGCCCCCGCCCGCTCCGGCTCGTAGGGGGTGACCACCCAGGGGGCGTTCCCGCCGTCCATGGCCAGCACCTGCGGGAGCGTGTCGGCCACCGCGGTGCGCCCGCGCGAGGCCCGGGACATCCACCCGCGTACGCCGGAACGGCTGGCCATCGCGTCGCGGACCCCGGTGACGAAGCGGTCCCTGGCCGCCGGGTCGAGCGCGGCCCCCTTGGTCAGCACCGCGACCGAGACCGCCCGGCCGTCGGGCGCCAGCCCCAGGTAGACCAGCCCGGCGGGTCCCACGCGCAGGCGGGCCTGCAGGACAAAGGGCCCCAGCCGGGGCGGGTCGCCGTACTGCAGCGGAGTGGCCACGTCTGACATGAAAGCACACCGGCGCGACGGTCCCGGACCGGCGCGGAGCCCGTCCCGGCGCGCCCGCCGGGGGCCCGCCGGGCACGCCGCGCCGGACACCCGGCAGGCCCGCCGTGCGAACGGTCATTTCATTTGATGGAATACCGGCATGACCGTCGCCGAAGAACTGCCGAGCGAGACCGACACCGGACTGCTGCGCGACGCCCTGACCGAGGTCCGGCGGGTCATCGTGGGGCAGGACCACATGGTGGAGCGATTGCTCGTCGCACTCCTGGCCCGGGGGCACTGCCTGCTGGAGGGCGTGCCCGGGGTCGCCAAGACCCTGGCCGCCTCGACGCTGGCCACCGTGGTCGGCGGGGAGTTCGCCCGTATCCAGTTCACCCCCGACCTGGTCCCCAGCGACATCGTGGGGACCCGGGTGTACCACCCCTCCCGCGAGGCCTTCGACGTCGAGCTCGGCCCGGTGTTCGTGAACTTCCTGCTCGCCGACGAGATCAACCGGGCCCCGGCCAAGGTGCAGTCGGCACTGCTGGAGGTCATGGCGGAGCGCCAGGTGACCCTGGCCGGTCGGACCCATCCGCTGCCCAGGCCGTTCATCGTGCTGGCCACCCAGAACCCGATCGAGTCCGAGGGCGTCTACCCCCTGCCGGAGGTGCAGCGCGACCGGTTCCTGTTCAAGGTGAGCGTCACCCACCCCAGCGCCCACGAGGAGCTGGAGATCCTGCACCGGATGAGCGTGACCCCGCCCACCCCCAGGGCCGTGCTCGACCCCGAACGGCTGTCCGCGCTGCAGACGATGGCCGACCAGGTCTCGGTCCACCAGCTCGTCGCGGACTACGTGGTACGGCTCGTGATGGCGACCCGCTCCCCCGCCGAGTACGGCCTGGCCGAGCTGGAGGAGAACATCGAGATCGGCGTCAGCCCCCGCGCCACCCTCGGCCTGGTCGCCGCGGGACGCGGCCTGGCCCTGCTGCGCGGCCGTGACTACCTCCTGCCCGACGACATCCGGGACGTGGCGGTGGACGTGATGTCCCACCGGCTGATGCTCACCTTCGACGCCCTGGCCGACGGGATCGACCCCGAGGACGTGGTCCGCCAGATCCTGACCGCCGTGCCCCCGCCCCTGGTCGTCTGGAACCAGGGCCCCCGGTGACCCGCCCCGAGCATCACCCCCAGGGCACCCCGCACTTCTCCGCCCCCGAGCCCTCCCCCCAGGAGAACGAGCCCCCCCGTGAGGCCGCGCCGCAAAGCGCCGCCACAAACATGGACGCGCCCCACACTTCCCTGCCCGGGAACTCCCGTGAGGCCGCGCCGGCGACTGGACCGCGGAGGGAGGGGTCGCGAGGAACGAGCGATCCCTCCCGACGAGGGAAGGAGCCGGATCCAAGCGGCCTCACCGCGCCGCGAAGCGGCGCAATAGGCACAGAACACGCCCTGAGGCGCCTGGAACTCACCATCGTCCGCCGTCTGGACGGCCTGCTGCAGGGCTCCCACCAGGGGCTCCTGCCGGGCCCGGGGAGCGAGTTCGGCGACAGCCGAGGGTACGTGCCCGGGGAGGACGACATCCGGCGGATGGACTGGGCGGTGACCGCCCGGACGACCGTCCCGCACGTGCGGGACCTGATCGCCGACCGGGAGCTGGAGACCTGGGCGCTGGCCGACCTGTCGCCCAGCATGGACTTCGGCACCTCGGGCATGGAGAAGCGCGACCTGGCGGTGGCCGCGGTCGGGGCGATCGGCTTCCTGGCGGGCCGGATCGGCAACCGCTTCGGCGCCTACGTCCTGCACGACGAGTACATCCACCGCATGCCCGCCAGGGGCGGGCGCCCGGCCCTGTACGGCCTGCTGCACTCGCTGATGGAGGCTCCCAGGGGCCGGGCCGTGGCGGGTGCCCCCGACCTGGCCGAGGGGATCGAGGTGCTGGCCTCGGCGCGGCGCCGGCGCGGCCTGCGGGTGATCGTCTCCGACTTCCTCGACGCCGAGCCCACCCTGGATCCGACCCTGGAGATGCCCTGGGAACGGCCGATCCGCCGGCTGGCCGCCCACCACCAGGTGCTGGCCGTCGAGGTGATCGACCCGCGCGAGCTGGAACTGCCCGCGGTGGGCCTCGTGGCCCTGACCGACCCGGAGTCCGGGCGGAGCCGCCAGGTGCGGCTCACCCCCAGGATCCGCAGGGCGTACGCGGAGGCCGCCGCCACGCAGCGCATGGCCAACCAGGTGGCGCTGCGCCGCTGCGGGGTGGCCCACCTGGTGCTGCGCACCGACCGCGACTGGGTCTTCGACATCGCCCAGTTCGTCCTGCGGCAGCGGCGCATGGCGCACGTGACCCATCGGCCTCCGAGGTCGGGAGCGACACGGTGACCTTTCTCTCTCCGGTATGGCTCTGGCTGTTCGCCGCGCTGGCCCTGCTCGTGGCCGGGTACGTGGCGGCCCAGTTCGCCCGGCGCCGCTACGCGCTGCGCTTCACCAACCTGCCGCTGCTGGACCTGGTGGCCCCGTCGGGGCCGGGCCGGCGGCGGCACGTGGCGCCCGCGCTGTTCCTGGTCATGATGACCCTGCTGATCGTGGGCGCGGCCCGTCCCGCCGACTCGGTGCGGGTCCCCCGCGACCGCGCGACGATCATCATCGCGCTGGACGTCTCGCTGTCCATGGAGGCCGACGACGTCCGGCCGAACCGGATCACCGCCGCCAAGGAGGCGGCGCAGAAGTTCGTCTCCGACCTGCCGGAGCGCTTCAACGTCGGGCTGGTCGCCTTCGCCCGTTCCTCCTCGGTCGTGGTCTCCCCCACCACCGACCACCAGGCGGTGGTGACCTCCATCGGCAACCTGGGCACCCGGGCGGGCACCGCGATCGGCGAGGCGGTGTTCAGCTCCCTGGAGTCGCTGCGCTCCTTCGACCAGCAGGCGGTGACCGACCCGCCGCCCGCCGCGATCGTGCTGCTCTCCGACGGGGACAACACCTCGGGCCGCTCGGTGGCCGAGGCCATCGAGTCGGCGAAGAACGTGCGGGTCCCGGTCTCCACGATCGCGTACGGCACCCAGGAGGGGACCGTCTCGATCGACGGCCGCGACGTGCAGGTGCCGGTGAACAAGGTCACGCTGCAGACCCTGTCGGACGGGACGGGCGGCCGGGCCTACGAGGCGGAGTCGGGCAGCCAGCTGCAGGAGGTCTACGAGCAGATCGGCTCCTCGCTGGGGTACCGGACGGTCAGCCAGGAGATCACCCAGTGGTTCGTGGTGGCGGCGATCCTGGCCGGGCTGGTGACCGCGGCGGCGGCCCTGCTGCTGGGGTCGCGGCTGCCCTGAGCCGCTCCCGGCCGTTGGTAACGTTCTACGCCGTGGCACATTACTTCGAGGAGCGTCCCGAGACCGCAGGCCGTCCCGGCTCGGTCACGCTCGTGCTCCCCGACCTTCACCTGAGGCTGGAGACCGACAGCGGGGTGTTCTCGGCCGAGCGCGTCGACCAGGGCACCCGGATCCTGCTGGAGAGCGTCCCGGCGCCGCCCGCCGAGGGCGACCTGCTCGACCTGGGCTGCGGGTACGGGCCGATCGCGCTGACCATGGCCTCGCGTGCCCCCGGCGCGACCGTCTGGGCGGTGGACGTCAACCGCAGGTCGGTGGACCTGTGCGCGCGCAACGCGCGGGCCGCGGGCCTTGACAAAGTAAGGTCCATGCACGCCGACGAGGTCCCGCCCGAGGTCCGGTTCTCCGCCATCTGGTCGAATCCGGCGATCCGGATCGGCAAGGCCGCCATGCACGAGATGCTGACCCGCTGGCTGTCGCGCCTCACCCCGGACGGCGTCGCCCACCTGGTGGTCCAGAAGCACCTGGGCTCGGACTCGCTGCAGCGCTGGCTGAACGAGCGGGGCTGGCCCACCGAGCGGGCGGCCTCCCGGTCGTCGTACCGGATCCTGCGGGTGCACGCCCGGGTGGAGGCCGGAGCGCGGCCGTGACGGGGCCCGGTGGCGGCGAGCGGGACGATCATGGGCGGGGCGCGGGGCGTCCGCGCGACGACGAGGAACGACGAGGAACGGTGGACGACCGATGACGGCGAACCCGCGCAGGCAGCTGCGCCCGACCGATGTCAAGCGCCTCAACCGGGGCTGGCGGAGGAACACCGAGGGGCGGCTGGCGCTGATCGTGGAGTCGGTGACCGGCCCGTTCAACATCGGCTCCATCTTCCGCACGTCGGCGGCCTTCGGGGTGGAGCGGATCTGGCTGGCGGGCAACGCCACCCCGCCGACCAACCCCAAGGCGCAGAAGACCGCGCTGGGCACCGACCGCCTGGTGGCCTGGGAGGAGCCGGTCCCGGTGCTGGAGGCCGTACGGGCCGCGAAGGAGGACGGGTTCACCGTGGTCGCGGTGGAGCTGACCGGTGACGCGGTCCCGCTGTCCGAGGCGAAGCTCGGCGGCGACGTCTGCCTGGTGGTCGGCAGCGAGGACCACGGCTGCTCCCCCGCGCTGCTGGAGGCCGCCGACGGCGTCTGCTACATCCCGCAGGTCGGCCGGGTCGGCTCGTTCAACGTCGCGGTCGCGGCGGCGATCGCGGTGGCGGAGGTCCGGCGCCAGGAGTGGGCGGGCAGGGCGGCGCCGCAGGAGTGAGACCCGCTCCCGGCGGGAGATCGCGGCCACGAACGGCCCCCGCCGCGCCCCCCTCTGCGGGGACCCGGTTCCCGGTCCGAGGTCCCCGCCCCCGGCCGTGAAGGGTCAGCCGGGCGGGGGCCGGTCCTCCCCGGAGCCCGAGCCGACGGCCGCGTTCCCGCCGCCCCCGTCCTCCCCCATGCCGATCTCCCGCGTACCGGCCTTCCGCGTGCCGTGGCCGTTCCCGTCGTGGCCGTCCCGCTCGCCGTCCAGCGGGACCTTCTCACCGCCGTAGGTCCTGCTCATCAGGGCGCGGAGCCGGGCGATGCGGCCGTGTCCCTCACCGGACGGCACCCCCTGGCCGTCGTCGCCCAAGGCGCCGTCGTGACGTTCCCCGGTGACCCCGGAGGCCGGGCTGATCACCGGGATCGGTTCCTTGCCCCGGATGCGGGCCTCGATGGCCTCGTTGGGCGGGACGTGCACCTCGACGTACTCGCCCGTGGGCAGGCGCTGGATCACGCCCGTCTCCACGCCGTGCCCCAGGCTCGCCGCGTCCCTGCGCTGCAGGCCCAGGCAGATCCGGTAGGTGATGTAGTACGCCAGGGCGGGGCCGACGAAGACCAGGCCCCGGCCGATGACGATCATCACGTTCAGCGAGAGGCGGAAGTAGGCGGAGATCACGTCGTTGGAGGCCATCAGCCACAGGACGCCGTAGAAGGTGATCGCGGCCATGCCGATCGCGGTGCGGTGCGGGTTGTCGCGGGGACGCTCGGCGATGTGGTGCTCGCGGTCGTCACCGGTGATCCAGCGTTCGGCGAAGGGGTAGAGGGCCAGGCCCGCCAGGATGAGGCCTATCGGGGCGAGCGCCGGCAGGATCACGCTCATCGGCAGCGTGTAGCCCAGGAAGTTGATCTCCCAGCCGGGTGTCAGGCGGAGCGACCCGTCGAGGAACGCCAGGTAGAAGTCGGGCTGGGACCCGGCGCCGATGTCGGACGGGCGGTAGGGCCCGAACAGCCAGACCGGGTTGATCTGGGCGAAGGCCCCCAGCAGCGCGATGATCCCGAAGGTGAACATGAAGTACGCGCCCGACTTGGCGAGGAAGGACGGGTGGAACGGCCCGCCCACCACGTTGTCGTTGGTCCGGCCCTTGCCGTGCATCTGGGTGTGCTTGAGCACCCACGTCAGGATCAGGTGCGCGGTGATCAGCGCCAGCAGGACGCCGGGCAGCAGCAGGATGTGGATCGTGTAGAACCTGCCGATGATGTCGTCCCCGGGAAACTCGCCGCCGGTGAGGAGGAACGTGAGCCAGGTGCCGACGATCGGCAGCGACTGCGCCACGCCCGTGGTGATCCGCAGGCCCGCCCCCGACAGCAGGTCGTCCAGCAGGGAGTAGCCGGTCAGGCCCTCGAACAGCGACAGCGCCAGCAGCGCCACCCCGATCAGCCAGTTGATCTCGCGCGGCTTGCGGTAGGCCCCGGTGAAGTAGACCCGGAGCATGTGGATCATCATGCCGCCGATGAACAGCAGGGCCGCCCAGTGGTGCATCTGGCGCATCAGCAGGCCGCCGCGCACGTTGAAGCTGATCTCCAGCGACGAGGCGTACGCCTCGGACATCATGACGCCCCGCAGCGGGGCGTAGGCCCCGTCGTAGGGGATCTCGAGCATGCTGGCCTTGAAGAAGAACGTCAGGAACGTGCCGGTCAGCAGCAGGATGATGAACGAGTAGAGCGGGATCTCGCCCAGCAGGAACGACCAGTGGTCGGGGAAGACCTTCCGGATGTTCCGCTTGACAAAGTTGCCCGCCCCGAGGCGGTCGTCGAAGTAGCCCGCCGTGCCCGCCATCCTCGTCCGGTCGTGTGCTCTGCTCATGCGTGGTCTCCGTTCCCACGGATCCCGGCTCCGGCGTCGCCGCGCCCCCGGAAAACCGCAACGGGCCCACGGCGGAGCCCGCCGTGGACGCCCAGATCCTCTCTTCATTCCCGGCTCCGGTCAGGACCGGGCAAAGGGGGTTTCAGGGTCCGGTTCCGGAGCCCGTGACCCAAACGTTCACCCTCGCGCGATGACGCGCCCGGCCCGCAGGGGGCATACTCCTGCACGTGCAACGCCGTTACGCCTTCCTCGAACACCCCGGCCCGCTGGCCTTCGCCCACCGGGGCGGGGCCGCCGAGGGCAGGGAGAACACCCTCGCCGCCTTCGAGCGTGCCGTCAGGCTCGGTTACACGTACCTGGAGACCGACGCGCACGCCACCGCCGACGGGGTCCTCCTGGCCTTCCACGACCACACCCTGGACCGGGTGACCGACCGCAGGGGCCGGATCGCGGAGCTGCCGTACCGGCTGGTGCGCCAGGCGCGGATCGGCGGCGTGGACGAGATCCCCCTGATGGAGGACCTGCTGGGCTCGTGGCCCGAGGCGCGCTTCAACATCGACGTCAAGGAGGCGGCGGCCATCGCCCCGCTCGCCGAGGCGATCCGCAGGACGTCCTCCCACGACCGGATCTGCCTGACCTCCTTCTCCGAGGAGCGGCTCCAGCGGGCCCGCGCCGCGGTCGGCCGCGACGTGTGCTCCTCACTGGGACCGCGCGGCGTGGCGACCCTGCGCGCCGCCGCCACCACCTCGGGGTACGGCCGCCTGCTCGCCCGCCTGGCCCGCGCCGGGATGCCGTGCGCGCAGGTCCCGGTGGGGTTCCGCGGCCTGCGGATCACCACGCCCGCCCTGATCCGCACGGCGCACGCGCTCGGCATGCAGGTCCACGTGTGGACCGTCAACGACACCGCGGTGATGCGGCGCCTGCTCGACCTGGGCGTGGACGGCCTGATGACCGACAACATCTCCGGGCTGCGCGACGTGCTGAGCTCCCGGGGCCAGTGGCATCCCGGCCGCATGGCCGCGTGACCGGCCCGTCCCCGCTCCTTCCGTGATCCCCCTCCCCCAGCGAACCGAGGACCCCCCATGACCTCAGCACAGGCCGTCGAGGAGACCCCGGCCTCCCGCCTCCGGGAGCAGCGCGGCTGGTACTTCTACGACTGGGCGAACTCCGCCTTCCCGACCACCGTCCTGACGGTCTTCCTGGGCCCGTACCTGACGACGATCGCCGAGACCGCCGCCCAGGGACGCCCGTACGTGGACGTGCTCGGGTTCGACGTGCGGCCCAGCGCCTACTACTCCTTCGTGGTGGGGGTCGCGGCGATCCTGCAGATCCTCCTGATGCCCGTCGTGGGCGCGCTGGCCGACCACACCGGCCGCAAGAAGGAACTGCTGGGCCTGTTCGCCTACCTCGGCGCCGGCGCCACCCTGTGCTTCTGGTTCCTCTCCGGCGACCGCTACCTGCTGGGCGGGGCGCTGTTCCTGATCTCCAGCGTCGCCTTCGCGGCCGCGTTCGTGATCTACAACTCGTTCCTGCCGGAGATCGCCACGGCGAACGAGCGCGACAGGGTCTCCGCCCGGGGGTGGGGGTTCGGCTACCTCGGCGGCGGCCTGCTGCTCGCCGTCCACCTGGGGCTCTTCCTCTACCACGAGTCCTTCGGCGTCACCGAGGGCGACGCCGTGCGCATCGCCCTGGCGTCCGCGGGCCTGTGGTGGGGCGGGTTCACGATCATCCCGCTGCTGCGGCTGCGCAACCGGCACGTGGCCTCTCCCGGCACCGAGACGGCCGGCCGGGCCGTGACCGGCAGCCTCCGCCAGCTCGGCCGCACGATCAGGGAGCTGCGGCGCTACCCGCTGACGCTGGGCTTCCTGGTCGCCTACCTGATCTACAACGACGGCGTGCAGACCGTCATCTCCTTCTCGGCCACCTACGCCGACAAGGAGCTCGGGCTGGACCAGACGGTGCGGATCGCGGCGATCCTGATGGTGCAGTTCGTGGCCTTCTTCGGGGCGCTGCTGCTGGGCCGCCTCGCCGCCTCCTACGGGGCCAAGCGGGTCGTGATGGTGGCGCTGGTGGCCTGGATCGTCGTGGTGGCCGTGGCCTACTTCCTGCCCCGCGGGTCGGCGGCGGCGTTCTTCGGGCTGGGCTTCGCCATCGCGATCGTGATGGGCGGCACGCAGGCCCTGTCGCGGTCGCTGTTCTCCCACGTGATCCCGCGGGGCAAGGAGGCGGAGTACTACAGCCTGTACGAGATCAGCGACAAGGGGGCGACGTTCCTCGGCTCGTTCACCCTCGGCCTGGCGCTCCAGCTGACCGACAGCTATCGCCTGGGAATCATCTCTTTGGTGATCTTCTTCGTGCTCGGCCTGGTGCTGCTCGCCCTGATCGACCTGCCCAAGGCCATCAGGGCGGCCGGGAACCAGGTGCCGGAACGCATCTGAGAACGCCTCCCCGAGGGGGCTCTCCGCAGACCGGGTCAAGAACGTGCGATTGGATCACCCCGTCTGTGGGAATCCACACACGGTATCAAGCGTTGTACGCCGTGGGAGACGAACCCCTACGACGGGGCCCTCAGGAGGCATTCAGACATGGGCGAGCGTGCGCTACGCGGTACCCGGCTCGGGGCGACCAGCTACGAGAACGACCGCAACACCGATCTGGCCCCGCGCCAGGAGGTGTCCTACACCTGCCCGAAGGGCCATCGATTCGACGTTCCGCTCGCCGCCGAGGCCGAGATTCCGGCGACCTGGGAGTGCCGCATGTGCGGTGCGACCGCCCTGCGGGTGGACGGCGAGCTGCCGGAGGCCAAGAAGGCCAAGCCCCCGCGGACGCACTGGGACATGTTGCTGGAGCGCCGCTCGATAGAGGACCTGGAGGAGGTGCTCAACGAGCGCCTGGCGATCCTGCGCGCCCAGCGCCGCAAGAGCGCCTGACCGCGCCCGGAGAGCCCCGGAGAGCCTCGAAGAACCCCTCGCCCCTGCCCGGGGCGAGGGGTTCTTCGTGTCCGCCGTACGGGCGCCCGCGAGGCTGACCGGTCCGCCGTAAGGGCGCCCGAAGGGTGACCGGCCCCGCGGACCGGACCGCCCGCCGTCTGGGCCCTCAGCGTCCTCAGCGTCCTCAGCGTCCTCGGGGCCTCGGGGCCTCGGGGCCTCGGGGCGAAGTGGTCCGGTCGACTTGGGCGGAATTGGCTCTCAGAACAGCCCGTCCCCCTGGCCTAGGGTCTTCTCCATGACCGTTTCGATCGACGACGAGACCGGCGGCGCCCCGGCGGCCGGAGAAAAGGCCGCGCGGCTGCGCGCGCTGCACGTGCCGGGCCGCCCGCTGGTGGTGCCCAACGTCTGGGACGCGGCCTCGGCCCGCGCCGTCGAGGCCGCGGGCTTCCCGGTGATCGCCACCGGCAGCGCCGCGGTCGCCTCGGTGCTCGGGTACGAGGACGGGGAGGAGACGCCGGCCGGGGAGATGCTGGCCGCGGTGGCCAGGATCAGCCGGTCGGTGAGCCTGCCCGTCACCGCCGACATGGAACGCGGCTACCGGCTGGAGCCCGCCGAGCTGGCCGGGCGGCTCGCCGCCGCCGGGGCCTGCGGCTGCAACCTGGAGGACTCCGACCCCCGTACCGGAGCCCCGGTCGGCGCGGACGAGCAGGCCGGTCTCCTGCGGGCCGTCCGGGCCGCGGCCGTGGACGCCGGGACGGACCTGGTGATCAACGCGCGGGTCGACGTCTTCCTGAACGGCACCGGCGGCGACGAGGAGCGGCTGGAGGAGGCGGTGCGGCGGGGCAACCTCTACCTGGAGGCCGGCGCCGACTGCGTCTACCCGATCTTCGCGGCCGACGCGGGGATCATCCGCGAGCTGGTCCGCCGGATCGACGGGCCGGTCAACGTCCTGTTCCGTCCCGGCACGCCGTCCCTGGCCGGGCTGGCGGATCTCGGGGTGGCGCGGGTGAGTTTCGGTCACGGCCTGCACCGGTCCGTGAGCGGGCACACGGACCGGATGCTCGCGGCCATCAGGAACGGCGAGAGCCCCTACACGGCGCCCGCCACCCCCTGACCGGCCCGCCCCCCCGGCCGGGCCCGCGTCCCCCGCTAGAGGTGCAGCCTGTCCTGGGACCCTCCGCGCCACTCCACCAGCAGCACGGTGGCGTCGTCCTGGAGCATCCCGTCATGATATTTCAGGATGTTGCGCACCAGGCGGCGCAGGGTCTCGGGCACGGGCAAGCCGTCGGCGTTGTAGCGGATGATGAAGTCGATGAAACGCTCCAGGCCGAACTCCTCGCCGTCCCGGTTGCGGGCCTCGGTCATGCCGTCGGTGTAGATGAGTACGCGGTCGCCGGGCTCCAGCTGCTCCTTGCACTGGGTCACGGGCAGGTCGAGGTCCAGGCCCACCGGGTGGGCGGGCGGGCAGTGCAGGGTGGTGACCCAGCGCCCGTTCCTGATCACCACCGGCGGGTGGTGCCCGCGGTTGACCCAGGTGAACACGCCGGTCCGCACGTTCAGGCTGGCCAGGATGGCCGTGGCGAACCGGTTGGCTGCCCCGAACTCGTCCACCAGGACCTTCTCGATGCCCTTGCTGACCTCGACCAGGTCGGCCCCCTGGCGGCGGTGGTTGCGGCAGGCCGCGACCGCGAGGTTGGCGGTCAGCCCGGCGGAGGCGTCGTGGCCCATCGCGTCGAAGACCGCCAGGTGCACGGTCTCACCGGCCAGCGCGTAGTCGAAGGCGTCACCGCCGAGCTCGTACGCCGGTTCGAGCGCGGCCCCGATCACCACCTGGTCGTTGGCGAAGATCGGCGCCGGCAGCAGGTTCCACTGCATCTCGGCCGCGACGTTCATCGGCCGGGTCCGTACCATCCGGGCGTAGGAGTCGCTCTGCTGGCGTTTGCTGGCCAGCAGCAGCGCGGCCATCGACGCCAGGTGCCGCATGTCCTCCTGGGCGCACTCGTCACCCAGGGGGGCGCTGATCCGCAGCACCCCGAGGCGTTCGGTGCCGTCCAGCAGCGGCACCCACCACCGGTTCTCCTCGCTCCCGGAGCCCGGCCCGGCCAGCATGCGCACCTCCTGGAAGGCGCGCCCGGCCAGCGTCCCGTCGATCCGCAGCTCGGCCGCCTCCGGCTCCGCGTCGGCGTCGGCGGCGAGTCCCTTGCCGGTCACCAGCCGGAGCACCTCCTGCTGGAGGTCGGCCAGGTAGATCAGCACGTCCCGCAGGCCGGCGTAGGCGGCGTGTTCCGCGATGAGGCCGGGGAGCTGCTCCAGCGCGCTCAGGTGGCTGGCCTCGGCCAGCCCCGCGAGCATCCTCGCCCGCCCCTCGAACGGTCCGCCGGACCCCTCAGACTTCGGTCGCGGCACGGATCCGCCCACGGCAACTCCCAGCGCTCACCCGTCGCGTGTCGCGACTCATCACCGTCCGACAGTACTCGCCGCCGCTCGCCGCCGGGCAGCCCCTTCCCCGGCCGCGACGCGCGGCCGGGCACCGCGCGCACACCGAGTGATCACCGGATGGGCACCGGGGGGTCACCAGCGGTCGGCGGACAGCTCGACGCCCTCGACCCGGTCGTAGATCACCACCCCGTCCGTCAGCCTCACCACGCGCACCCGCCTGGCGAGTCCCGCCGTCTCCAGCTCGCGGGCCGAACGCACCGCGTACTGCGGGAAGCGGTAGCGGTCACGGGTGGCGCCGGGCGGGTCGTCGCGTTCGCAGACGACCTCATATCGATCTTCCGGCCATATCGGAGGCAGTGCCTCCAGGCCTCGATCGGCGGGCGGGGCCATCGACCCGCCTCCTTCCTGAGTCTCACATGGGGTGAACGGAACATACGTACAGTGATCGGTTAAGACATTGTTAATAAGTCCATTATGGCCTTTCGGAACGCGACAACTGTAAGGTGAGCACTCCTCGTACTGCCCCGGCCGGTCGGCCGATCACATGTGGAGACCTCCATCGACGCCACACGCGCCGGTCGGCTCCGATCCGTATTGGCACGTTCCATTCCTCCGCTTCCGCCAGGAGCCCGTCATGTCCCCCATCGACCATTTCGCCTACGGGCTCGTCACTCCGGTCGCCTCCTACATCATGTCGAGCATCGGCTCGCTGCTGGGACTGCTGCTCGCCGCACGGGCCCGCGGGACGCAGGGCGGCTCACGCGCACTCTGGCTCATCGGCGCGGCCCTGTCCATCGGCGGCACCGGTATCTGGGTGATGCACTTCATAGCGATGATGGGCTTCGACGTCCAGGGGACGTCGATCCGCTACGACGTCCCGCTGACCGTCGCCTCCGCGCTCCTCGCCGTCGTCGTCGTCGGCGCCGGCCTCTTCCTGGTCTCCCGGCCCGACAGCGGCACCGGCGCGCTCCTCGCCGGCGGGACGCTGACCGGCCTCGGCGTGGCGGGCATGCACTACCTGGGCATGGCGGCCATGAACATGTCCGCCCACGTGACCTACGACCCCCTGCTGGTCGCGTTGTCCCTGGTCATCGCGGTGGCCGCGGCGACGACGGCCCTGTGGTTCAGCCTGCGGGTACGCGGGGCCGCCGCCACGACGGGCGCCGCCCTGCTGATGGGCGTCGCGGTGAACGGGATGCACTACACCGGCATGTTCGCCCTGGACGTCAGCGTGCACGGCACCTCCGCGCCGACGAGCGGCGCCGAGGGGATGGACTTCATGCTGCCGCTGCTCGTGGGGATCAGCCTGCTCACCCTCGGCATGCTGCTGACGATCTTCCTGTCCCCCTCGGAGCAGGAGATGCGCGAGGACGCGGAGCTCCAGGCCCAGCTGCGTCGCAACCGCGCCGGCGCGGACCCCTCCCCCGCCGGTCCGGCCGAGCACCGCACCCGCCCCGCGCACGGCCGCGGCCCCTCCCTCTTCGACGACCACGACCCCGGCCGCTGACCCCCGTCACCCGCGCCCGGCCGCAGGCCCTGCTCACGAGCCCCGCCGACCCCTGCCCGGCCTGTCAACGGGTCCCGCCGAGCCCTGTCCGGCCTGCCACCGGCCCTCCCGCGAGACCGATAAACCGATCAATGCCCCCCATAACATCGCGATAGGGATTCTTTGGGAGATCCCTCCGGGGGCCTCCGGCCAATACTTTGACAGCACCCCTCACAAGGAGTGTGCATGTTACGTCGAGGTACCTTCCTGGCCGGCGCCACCACCGTGGCCCTGTACCTGGCCGCCACCGTGGCCCCCGCCTTCGCAGCACCCGCCGTCTCCGCCCCCAAGCCCCCGAACGCGATGCTCGAGGCGCTCCAGCGCGACCTCGGCCTCACCGCCGAGCAGGCCGTCCAGCGCCTGGCCAACGAGCAGCGTGCGGCGGCCTCCGAGGCCGCGCTGACCCAGCAGCTCGGTGCCAGCTACGCCGGCGCCTGGCTCAACGGTGACGCCTCCCAGCTCTCGGTGGCCACCACCGACGCGACCGAGGCCGCCGCCATCAGGGCCAAGGGCGCCCAGCCCGTGATCGTCAGCCGGTCCATCGCCGACCTCAACGCCGTCAAGGACAAGCTCGACCAGGCGCCCGCGGAGGCCAAGGCCGGCGCCGCCCTGTGGTACGTGGACGTCGCCACCAACAGCGTCTCGGTCCTCGCGAGCGACCAGGCGGCCGGCGAGGCCCTCGTCGCCGCCGCGGGCGTGGACAAGAACGTCGTCAAGGTGGCGCACACCACCGAGCAGCCCCAGGCCTACATCAACATCATCGGCGGCAACGCCTACTACATCGGCGGCAGCCGCTGCAGCATCGGCTTCTCGGTGCGCCGGGGCACCACCCCCGGCTTCGTGACCGCCGGTCACTGCGGCAGGACGGGCGCGACCACCAGCAACCCCTCCGGCACCTTCCAGGGCTCGTCGTTCCCCGGTAACGACTACGCGTGGGTGGCCACCCCCGGCCACACCGTGACGCCCTACGTCCGCGGCTCCGGCGGCGCCAACGTCACCGTCCGTGGCTCCACCCAGGCCTCGGTCGGCGCCTCGATCTGCCGCTCCGGCTCCACCACCGGCTGGCGCTGCGGCGTCATCCAGCAGCACAACGCCAGCGTCACCTACCCGCAGGGCACGGTCAGCGGCCTGACCCGCACCAGCGCGTGCGCCCAGCCGGGCGACTCCGGTGGCTCGTTCATCTCCGGCAGCCAGGCCCAGGGCGTGACCTCCGGCGGTTCGGGCAACTGCACCTCCGGCGGCACCACGTACCACCAGCCGGTCAACGAGATCCTCTCGGCGTACGGGCTGACGCTCGTCACCGGCTGATCCGCCCTCCTCACCAGCTGCTCCCCGTGAGCAACCCCCCGATGACCGAGGAGGCTCGCCAGAAATGTCAAGGATCATTCGCTCCGGTATCGCCTTCATCCTGGGCCTGGCCTTCCTGCTGACGGCGACCCCGTCCCAGGCGGCCACCGCCCAGGCGGAGGCCGGCACGGCGGCGGTCCGTGTGCTCAGGTACGACGCCAGCAGGGCCGCGGAGTTCCGGTCGGTCGTGGACCAGGCGGCACAGGTCTGGAACTCCCGCGTCTCCAACGTACGACTGGTGGCCGGCAGCCCCGCGGACTTCGTGGTGCTCGCCGACAACGGCTGGCCTCGCGCCCAGCCGACCAGCCTGGGTCGCGGGACCATCTGGATGGGACGGCAGGCGACCTCGCAGGGGTACTTCCCGCTGCGGATCGCCACGCACGAGATCGGCCACATCCTGGGCCTGCCGGACCGGCGCACCGGTCTGTGCTCGGACCTGATGTCCGGTTCCAGCGCACCCGTCTCCTGCACCAACGCCAACCCGAGCGCGGCGGAGAGAGCGGCGGTCGAAAGGAACTTCGCGGGGTCCACCCCCTCGATCACCTTCGGCGAGCTCTACGTCGACGTTCCGCAGCACGCGGCGTCCTAGACGTCCGCGGAACACCTCGCCGGTCCGGCCGAGTCACTCGGCCGGGCCGGCGAGCCCGTTTCCCGCCCTATCCGCCCTATCCGCCCTCTCCCGTCCGCAGCCGTGCTCACCGTCCCGCACCCGGCGGGCGCGACCGGACGGCCTCCCTCCGCGTACGCTCCGGGCGGGTGGTCACAGGGGCTTCTCGAAGCAGTGCGAGCCCGGGAGCCCCTCGTAGGGGGGAAAGACCGGGACGGGCGTGTAACCCTCGCGCAGGTACATCCGCACCGCGTCCGGCTGGCGGGGGCCGGTCTGCAGCACGATCCGCGACGCTCCCAGCGCGCGGGCCGCGTCCTCGGCCGCGGCCAGCAGGGCCTGTGCCACCCCGCCGCCCCGCTCGGCGGGGACCACGAACATCCGCTTGAGCTCCAGCTCCCCGCCGAGCGCGCGCAGCGCCACGTGCCCGACCGGGACGCCCCGGGCCGAGCGGGCGACGCCGGTGTAGACGACCGTGTCGGGCGTGACGTGCATCCCTTCGGGGACCAGGCCGGGGACGGCGAGCAGGTCGGCGTAGCGGGCGTCCATCTCCTCGGTCATGGCCTGCCGCAGCGCGACGGCCGCGTCGTCGTCCCAGTCGACGGCCGTGACCGTGATCAGGCCGCTCCTCGCCGCGAACGTTCCCACCGGACCTGGCACCTCCGCTCCCCCGGACCGTCCAGGGCCGGTACAAAATACCGGACCGTGCCCCGCGTCACGGCCGACGAGGAGTCGTCCGGCGATCACGGGGAAGGACCCGGGGGTGACCCGTTCCCGAATCAGCGTCTCCGTCGACGCCCACGCCAGGCCCGAGCAGGTGTTCTCCGTGCTGACCGACTGGCCCCGGCACCACGAGTGGATGGTGCTGACCCGGGCGCGCGTCGAGGCCGGGGACGGCCGCAGCCCGGGGAGCAGGCTCGCCGCCTTCACCGGGGTGGGGCCGGTCGGCTTCCTCGACACCATGGAGATCACCCGATGGGACCCGCCGAGGAGCGTGGGGGTCCGGCACACCGGACGGCTGATACGCGGCACCGGGGTCTTCCGGGTGCTGCCCCGCGAGGGCGGCGGCAGCACGATCGTCTGGGAGGAGGAGCTCGACGTGCCGTTCGGCGCGGCCGGGCGGCTCGGCTGGCGGGTGATCGGACCGCTCAACGCGGCGCTGTTCCGGCTCTCGCTGCGCAGGCTGGCCGCGCTCAGCGACCGCTGACGCCTCCGTCGGGCTCGTCGCGGATGACCTCGCCGTGGACGACCGGCCCCGCTCCCTGGGCCCGGCCGGGAGCCCCGGGGACCCGCCCGTGCCCGGCCCGCAGCCCGTCGAAGGGCGAGCCCTGACCGGTGAACGGGTCGCCCAGCGGCCCGCCGAGCGGCCCGCCCACCCCGGCCGCGCTCCTGGCGACCATGGTGCGGACCCTGCGGGTGAAGAACCAGTTCGCGGCCCGGCGCACCGTCGGCCGGGTGAACGGCAGCAGGCACAGGAACCCGAGGACGTCGGTGAGGAACCCCGGGGTCAGCAGCAGCGTGCCGCCCACCAGGATCAGCGCGCCGTCGGCGAGCTCGCGGTCGGGCATCCGCCCGCTCTGCAGCGCGCCCTGGAGGTTGCGCCAGGCGCGGCGGCCCTCGCGGCGCACGACCCAGGCGCCCAGCAGGCTGTCGGCGAGCAGGATGGCCACCGTCGGCCAACCCCCGATGACCTGCCCCACCTGGATGAGGACGAATATCTCGAGGAGTGGCACCACGAGGAAGGTCAGGAACAGCACTAAGCGCATCTTCGCCTCAACTCACGCGACAGCCGTACGACATGACAACGCCCGGGGAGGGCGGCGCGTTCCGCGTTCGCTCAGCGTGGACGTCCCCGCCGGCGGCACGACGATCAGCGTCCACGGCCGAGGCGGCGCCGGACGCGGGCGGGCAGGCCCGCGACCCCCCACACGGTGACCCGCCACAGCGCCTCCAGGATGATGGCGCGGCTCATCTTGCTGGCCCCGACGGCGCGCTCCACGAACGTGATCGGGACCTCCTTGATCCGCAGCCCGTGGCGGGCGGTGCGCAGGGTCAGGTCCACCTGGAAGCAGTAGCCCTGCGACTGCACGTCGTCCAGGCCGATCTTCTCCAGGGTGGAGGCCCGGTAGGCGCGGAAGCCCGCGGTGGCGTCGCGGACCGGCAGGCCGAGGGCGAGGCGGCTGTACATGTTGGCGCCGCGCGAGAGGAACTGGCGTGAGGCGGGCCAGTTGACCACCTTCCCGCCGGGCACCCACCGGGACCCGATCGCCAGGTCGGCCCCGCGGTCCAGCGCCTTCAGCAGGGCGGGGAGCGACTCGGGAGGATGGGAGCCGTCGGCGTCCATCTCCACCAGGACGCCGAACCCCTCCGCCAGGCCCCAGCGGAAGCCCGCGATGTAGGCCGAGCCCAGCCCCTGCTTGCCGCCGGGACGGTGCATCACGTGGACCAGCTCGTCGTCGGCGGCCAGCTTGTCGGCGATCGCCCCGGTGCCGTCGGGGCTGTCGTCGTCGGCGATCAGGAGGTGGGCCTCGGGCACGGCCTCGCGCAGGCGCCGGACGATCAGCGGCAGGTTCTCCCGCTCGTTGTACGTCGGGACGACGACGAGCACCCGGCCAAGCATCCGCTCCATCACGCGTCTCCCACCTGACGATCGTCCTGCCGCCCCACGGCCCGTGCCGCGGTGCCCGTCCGGCGCCGCCCGGTGGTCGTCGCGACGGCCACCGCGCCAGCCCCCACAAGTATCAGGGCCCACTCGGGCAGCGCGCCCACGCGGGTGGCGACGGTCCGCGCGGTCCTGACAGGGACCGTCAACACGTTCGTCGCGGGCACCAGTTCCTCGGTGCGCCAGGCTATCGAGCCATCGGGGGTCACATATGCCGATATACCCGTAATTGCGGAAGTGATCACCGCCCGATTGTGCTCCACTGCGCGCAACTGGGACATGGCCAGCTGCTGCGGCGGCAGGTTCGTGAGCGCGTAGGTGGCGTTGTTGGTCTGCACCACCAGCGGCGTGGCACCCGTCCTGACGGTGCGGTTCACCACGTCGTCGTAGGCCACCTCGTAGCAGTTGATCGCGCCGACCGTCACCGGGCCCATCCTCAGGTCCCCGTCCCGGGTGCCCGCCACCGACTGCTTGCCGACCAGGGAGGCCCGCTCGAACAGGGCCAGCACCAGCTCCTTGAGCGGGGTGAACTCCCCGAAGGGCACCAGGCGCTGCTTGTCGTAGTGGGCGCCGGGCCCGGTCACCGGGTCCCAGACCAGGCTGCGGGTGGCGCGCTCGTTCACTCCCACGCCGACCACGGCGCCGACCAGGACGGGCACCCCGACGTCCCGGACCGCCGCATCGATCTCGTCGCGGGCGAACGCGTTGCGCAGCGGGTCGATGTCGGTGGAGTTCTCCGGGAGCACCACCAGGTCGGGGCGGGGCACCCGGCCCCGGCGCACGTCGTCGGCCATCCGGTGCAGCAGCCGGGTGTGGTTGCGGAGCACCACGGCGGGCTCGTCGCCCAGCGGGTGCATGCCCCGGCCGGGGACGTTGCCCTGGATGACGCCGACGGTCACGCTGCGCCCCTCGTCGCCGTACCGGGGTACGGCCAGGGCCACCACCGGCACGGCCAGCGCCCCCACCAGCGGAAGCACCAGCGGGAGCACCGACCGCGCGGCCGGGGCCGGCGCCGAGGACGAGACCGGCGACCGGTCCGAGGGCGGCACGGACGACGCGGACGGGACGCCGCGCCGGGCGGCGAGGGCCCGCAGAACCGCCAGGGCGATCAGGCCGCCGCACAGGGCCACCGCGAAGCTCACCAGCGGCGCCCCGCCGAGCGCCGCGTACGGGGTGAAGGGCGAGTGGCCCTGGCCGAAGGCGACCCGGGCCCAGGGGAAGCCGCCGAAGGGGACCTGTCCCCGCGCCCACTCGGCCGCCACCCAGAGCGCGGCGCTCCACAACGGCCACAGGCGCAACCGGGACACCAGGGCGGCCGTCGCCCCCCAGGCGGCGTAGAAGGCGCTCTCGATGGCCACCAGGCCCAGCCAGGCGTCCGCACCGATCGGGCTCACCCATGCCAGGGCGGGCAGCAGCAGGGCGAGGCCCGCGAGCAGGCCCAGCCAGGCGCCGCGGCGCGGGCGGACGCCGTGCACGGCCAGGACGATCGCGGCCATGCCGGGCGGCGCCAGGAACCACAGACCGGAGGGCGGGAAGGCCCAGAACACCAGCAGGCCACCGGCCACCGCCGAGGCGATCCTGGCCGGCAGCGCCGACAGCGCCGACCGGGAGGCCCGGGGACCGGCACCGGCGGCCCCACGGCCCGGAAATCCGGGCGGGGGGCCGGTCGGGGGGGCGTCCTGCGCGGACGTCCCCGGCACCGGGCCGGCCGTCTTGTCCTGCACCACGGGAAGGGCTCCTTGCGATGTCACGGGCGGGCGCTGCCCCGTCCTGCAGCCTGAACGCTACCTTCCGGCGGGCGCGGCCTCGACGTCCGGCACCGGATCACGGGCGAGGAGGGCGGCCCGGCGGCGGCCCGGGGGTGGTCCGGGGGTGGTCCGGTCGTTGATCGGACGGCCGCCCTCGCGGTCCGGCCGTGATCGGCCGTGGCCCTCTCATGGGCCGGCGACGGTCCGGCGGTGATCCGGTCCTGGTCCGGCGACGGTCCGGTGGGTGGCGCGGTCGCGGCCCGGTCGTGGCCGGACGGCGGCCCGGTGGTGAGTCGGCGGTGATCCGGTGCCGACGCGGTCGCGGCCCGTGGACGGTACGGGGACGGCAACGGGGCGGCCGGGGTGTCGAAGGACACCCCGGCCGCCCCGACGCTTGCGGCGCTCGCACGGGAGCGGGAAGAGAGCCCGGGCGACCCTTCGGACCGGTTCCGTCCCGTCGGCGGCGGGCGCGGATTGCCGTTGTCTACTGGGTGCCCGGACTCCTCCTGGGTCCAACCCCCCGCCCGGAAGGAGTGCCCCGCCTCGACGGACTGCCGGTCCTGCGCCTGGCTGTACGGACGGGCGTGACCCCGTCACGGGCGCAGGAGACGGCGATGTCGAAAGGCGGCCGACCGGCCAGTCCCGTGCTGGACTGGGCAGCAAACTACCGAGCCCAGCGCAGATGTCAACCGTGTCACTAACAGCGGAAACATCAAGTTTTCGCAGCTGGGACATGATCGACGAGAGCCGTCAATGGTCTCATGTGATCCGATGTCCCTCAAGTCGAGCGAGGGCGGCGGGAAGCGGGCCGTCGTGCACCACGCCAAGGCGCCGGGTCGCACGGGTCAGCGCCACGTAAAGGTCGCTGGCCCCGCGCGGCGACTCGCCCAGGATGAGCTCCGGTTCGACCACGATGACCGCGTCGAACTCCAGGCCCTTGGCCTCGGCGACGGTCAGCACCGCCACCTGCGCGTCCAGCGCGGCGGACCCCGGCCCGGCGACCGCGCCCTCGACCGAGGCCGTCACGACCTCGCCGAACTCGGCGGCCCGCGACTCCGGGACGATCACGACGAGACGGCCGCCCTCGACGATCTCGGCCTTGACCCGCTCGCCCAGCGAGGACGTCGGGGAGGCCGCCCAGGGGTGCGTCCCGGTCTCCCTGACCGAGGTCGGGGCGGTCAGCTCCGGGCCGACCAGGGTGAGCACGTCGGCGGCCACGGCCATCAGCTCGGCCGGGGTGCGGTAGTTGACGGTGAGGGTCTCCTCGCGCCAGCGCCCGGCCACGTACGGGTCCAGGACCGCCCCCCAGGAGCGGGCCCCGGCCGACGCGCCGGTCTGGGCCAGGTCGCCGACGATCGTCATGGACCGGGTCGGGCAGCGCCGCATGAGCATCCGCCAGTCCATCGCCGACAGCTCCTGCGCCTCGTCCACGATCACGTGGCCGAAGGCCCAGGTGCGGTCGGCCGCGGCGCGCTCGGCCGTGGTCAGGAAGACGTCGTCGCCGAGGTGGCGGGCGGCGAAGCGTTCGGCGTCCATGATGTCGGACAGCCCGGTCAGCTCCAGCACCTCCTTGGCGTAGGCGAGCTGGTGCTGCCGCTCGTCGAGCGCGGCGGCGCGCCGGGCGGCCTGCTCCTCCTCGGCCATCCAGGCACCGGCCCGCAGCACCGCGGGGTCGATGTCGCCGAGCAGCTCGGCCGCCTCGTCCAGCAGCGGCACGTCGGACTCTGCCCACCAGTTCTCCCCCTGGCGGGGCGGCTCGCGCAGCAGCAGCGCCCGCTCGGCCTCGTCGAACTCGGCGGCGGCGTGCTCCAGGCGCTCGGGGGAGGTGAACAGCCCGATCAGCAGCTGCTGCGGGGTGACGTAGGGCCACAGCCGGTTCAGCGCGGCCTTGACGGGCCTTTCGGTACGCAGGTCCTCGCGGATGTCGGCCAGCTCGTCGTCGTCGATCATGCCCTTGCCGAGCAGCCGGGCCGCCTGGCGGGCGAGCGCGTTGAGCAGGTGCCGGACGAAGACCGCGCGGGCCTCGTTGTGCGCCCGCTTGGAGCGGGCGGCCCGGTTGCGGGCCGCCTCCAGGACGCTGCCCTCCAGCCGGAGCGTGTAGCGGTCGAGCTTGATCTCCAGCGGCTTGCGCGGCACCCGCTGCCGCTCGCGCACGGCCCGCGCGACGACCTGGGCCATCCGGGCGTCGCCCTTGAGCGCGGTCGTCTCGGGACGCTCCCTGCGGCCGGGGACGACCCCCGGGTAGAGCTCGGAGACGGTCGACAGCAGCACGTCGGTCTCGCCCAGGGAAGGCAGCACCTGCTCGATGTAGCGCAGGAAGGTCAGGTTGGGCCCCAGGATGAGCACGCCCCTGCGGGCCAGCTTCTCCCGGTGGGTGTAGAGCAGGTAGGCGGCCCGGTGCAGCGCGACCACGGTCTTGCCGGTGCCGGGGCCGCCCTGGACGACCAGCACGCCGTTCAGGTCGGAGCGGATGATGCGGTCCTGCTCGGACTGGATGGTGGCCACGATGTCGCGCATCCGCCCGGTGCGCCGGGCGGCCAGCGACGCCAGCAGCGCGGCCTCGCCGTTGAGGGTGGCCGCGGCCTCGTCGGTGAGGCCGTCGAGGTCCAGCAGGTCGTCGTCGATCCCGATCACCTTGCGGCCCTTGGTCTGCAGGTGACGGCGGCGGGTGACGCCCATCGAGGCCGCGGGGGTGGCGCCGTAGAAGGGCTGCGCCACCGGGGCCCGCCAGTCGATCAGCAGGCGCCGCTGATCGTCGTCGGCCATGCCGATCCGGCCGATGTAGAGGGAGGTGGCGTCGGCGTTGTCGAGCCTGCCGAAGCACAGGCCGTTCTCGACCGCCCACAGGCGGCCCAGGCGTTCGGCGTACATCCCGGCGAAGCTGTCGCGCTCGGAGCGGTTCTGGTGGGTGCCACCGCTGCCGCCCTGGGCCAGGACGCCGTCCAGCTGCCGCTGGGTGCGTTCACGCAGCAGGTCGAGCCGCCGGTAGAGCCCGGAGACGTACTCCTGCTCCCTGGCCAGCTCGATTTGACGGGTTGCCGTCGCTCCGTTATCGTTGCTAGTAATGGGACACTCCGGGCCATTCTGCTGGTTGTTATGACAAACCACTACCCTAGCAGGTCCGTCGAGAAGTTTACCCACCCCTCCGCCGTCACAGCTTGATTGCGGCGCCCCCTGCCCGCTTGACGGGAATCCGCAGGGTTCCTTAGATTCTCCTCAAGTTAGGAAACTTTCCTAACTTGAGCGCATCGGCACTCGGGCGCACCGGCCGGCGCCGGGACGCGCCGTGTGCCCGGGCCGCCGGACGCGGGAGCTCCCTCGTGGATCCCGGAACGCGGAGGATCAGTGAACCAGCCGACGCCGGGCACCCCCAGCCTGCTGCGCGCCATCAACGACCGCGCCGCGCTGCGGGCGCTGCTGGAGCGCGGCCCGCTGACCCGCCCGGAGATCGGCGCCCTGACCGGCCTGTCCAAGCCCACCGCCTCCCAGCTGCTGATCCGCCTGCAGGAGGCCGGCCTGGTCGTGCTCGACGGCATCCGCGAGGGGCTGCCGGGCCGTACCGCCGAGGTCTACCGGCTCAACCCCGACGCCGCGCACGTCGCCGCGCTGGACGTCAAGCGCGCGGGCATCGACGTCAGGATCGCCGACATCACCGGCACCGTGGTCGGCGAGCACCACCTGCCCACCCCGGGCCGTTCCGGTGGCGACGCCGTCGAGCGCGTCCGCGCCGCGCTGCAGGGCGCCGGCGCCAGGCTCGCGACCGCGCCGGCGTCGGCGGCGACCGCGGCGGCGCCCGCGACGACCGCGGCCTCGACGGTGACGGCCGCGACGATCAGGTGCGCGGTCATCGGCGTGGAGGGGGCGATCGACCCCGGCACCGGCCGGCTGGCCTACGCCACCCGCAAGGACATGCCCGGCTGGCAGATCCCCGACCTGGTCCGCACGCTGGGCGACGGCCTGGGCGTGCCGGTCGCCGTCGAGAACAACGTCAACCTCGTCGCTCAGGCCGAGCAGGCGCACGGCGCGGGCCGGGGCCACCGGGACTTCGTGCTGCTCTGGGCCGACGAGGGGCTCGGCTCGGCCCTGGTGCTCGGCGGCCGGCTGCACCGGGGCGCCACCGGCGGCGCCGGCGAGGTCGGCTACATGCCCACCCCGGGCGCGCCGACCGCCAGGGAGACCGGCCGCTACGCCAACCACGGCTACCAGGCCCTCACCGGCGGCCCCGCGGTCCTGAAGATCCTCAGGTCGTACGGGGTGCGCGGGACCGGCCCGGCGCAGGCCGTTCGGAACGCGGTGCGGACCGCAGCCTCCACCGGCTCCCGCGCCGACGACGCCCGCGCCGGGCTGCGCGACGTCGCCTCCCGGCTGGCCGTCGGGCTGGCCGCGATCACCTCCGTCGTCGACCCCGAGATCATCGTGCTGACCGGCGGGACCCTGCTGGCCGGCGGCGACACCCTGCGCGGGCTCGTCGAGCACGAGCTGCATGCGCTGACCATCCCCCGGCCACCGCTGGTGCTGTCGACCGTCGAGGGCAACCCCGTCCTCGCCGGCGCGCTCGACCTCGCCCTGGCCACCGCCCGCGAAGAGGTCTTCGGCTCCACCGTCCCGTCCTGACCCCCATCTTCACAGGAGGCAGCCGTCGTGCACCGCCATCGTCCGCAGGGTCCTCATCGAGGGCGTCACGCCGAAGGAGTGAACAGGTGAAACTCGCCGTTGTCGGGGGCGGCTCGACGTACACGCCGGAGCTGGTCGACGGTTTCGCGCGGCTGCGCGACGAGCTGCCGCTGACCGAGATCGCGCTGGTCGACCCGGACGTGCGCCGGCTGGACCTGGTCGCCGGGATGGCCCGGCGGATGCTGGCGCGGGCCGGGCACCCGGCCGCGGTCGTCGCGACCACGTCGGTCGAGGAGGGCGTCGCCGGGGCGGGTGCCGTGCTGCTGCAGTTGCGCGTCGGCGGCCAGGCCGCGCGCGACGTGGACGAGACGCTGCCGCTGGAGTGCGGCTGCGTCGGGCAGGAGACGACCGGCGCGGGCGGGCTGGCCAAGGCGCTGCGCACGGTACCGGTGGTGCTGGACATCGCCGAGAAGGTCGCGCGGCACGCGCCGGACGCCTGGATCGTCGACTTCACCAACCCGGTCGGCATCGTCACCAGGGCGCTGCTGGAGGTCGGGCACCGGGCCATCGGGCTGTGCAACGTGGCCATCGGCTTCCAGCGCCGCTTCGCCGCGAACCTGGGCGTCGACCCCGGGCGGATCTCCCTCGACCACGTCGGCCTGAACCACCTCACCTGGGAGCGGGCCGTCCGCCTGGACGGGCGGGACGTGCTGCCGGAACTGCTGGAGAGCCACGGCGAGAAGATCGCCGCGGACGTCGGCCTGCCCGCCGCGCTGATCCGCAGGCTGGGCGTGGTCCCCTCCTACTACCTGCGCTACTTCTACGAGCACGACCGGGTGGTGGCCGAGCAGCGCGTCAAGCCCTCGCGCGCGGCCGAGGTCGCGGCGATGGAGACCGAGCTGCTGAGGCTGTACGCCGACCCGGCCGTCGACACCAAGCCCGAGCTGCTGGACAGGCGCGGCGGCGCGTTCTACTCGGAGGCGGCGGTGGCGCTGATCGCCTCGCTGGTGGGCGACCGCGGCGACACTCAGGTCGTCAACCTGCGCAACGACGGCACGCTGCCGTTCCTGCCCGACGAGGCGGTCATCGAGGTCCCCGCCACGGTCACCGCGGCGGGCGCGGCCGCGCTGCCGGTGGAGCCGGTGGAACCGCTCTTCGCCGGGCTGATCGCGCACGTCACCGCGTACGAGACGCTGGCGCTGGAGGCGGCGCTGCACGGCGGCGAGGAGCGGGTCGCCGACGCGCTGCTGGCGCACCCGCTGGTCGGGCAGGCCTCGCTCTCCGGCGACCTGGCGCGGCGCCTGATCGAGGCCAACCTCGCCCACCTGCCCTGGGCGGCCGCGTGAGGACGACACTGGCCGTCGACGGGGGCAACAGCAAGACCGACGTCGTGCTGGTCGGCGAGGACGGCTCGGTGCTGGCCACCGGGCGCGGCGCCGCGTTCCAGCCGCAGACCGTCGGGGTGGCGCGCGCGATCGACGTGATCGGCGACGCGGTGCGCTCGGCGCTGGGCCCGCGGGCGGCCCCTCCCTACGCCGACCACGTGGCCGCCTACGTGGCGGGCGCGGACCTGCCGGTCGAGGAGGAGGCGCTGCGCGCGGAGATCCTCTCGCGCGGGTACGGCCGGCGGGTGACCGTCGGCAACGACACCTTCGCGCTGCTGCGCGCCGGGGCCTCCGGGCCCGCGGGCGTGGCCGTGGTGTGCGGGGCGGGCATCAACGCGGTGGCGGTCTCCCCCTCGGGAGGGGTGGCGCGGTATCCGGCGCTGGGACGGCTCACCGGCGACTGGGGAGGCGGGCTCGGGCTCGGCGAGGAGACGCTCTGGCACGCCGTGCGCGCCGAGGACGGCCGGGGCCCGGCCACCGCGCTGGCCCCCGCGGTCCGCGAGCACTTCGGCACCCGCACGGTCGAGGAGGTGTCCCTGGCCGTCCACTTCGGCGAGCTGGCCTACGGCAGGCTGAACGAGCTGGCGCCGGTGCTGATGGCGGTCGCCGCCACGGGCGACGAGGTGGCCCGCTCCCTGGTGTCCCGGATGGCCGAGGAGGTGGTGGTGCTCGCGGAGGTCGCGCTGCGCCGCCTGGACCTGCTGGGCGTCCCGACGGAGGTGGTCCTGGGCGGCGGCGTGCTCACCGCCCGCGACCCGCTCATGAGCGAGCTGCTGGAACGGGGCTTCGCCGAGCGGGCCCCGCAGGCCAAGCTGATCGTCGCCGACGTCCCGCCCGTCATGGGCGCCGCGCTGCTGGGCCTGGACGCCCTGGGCGCCGGCGAGGAGGCCAGGGCCCGGCTGCGGGCGCACTTCCGCACCCCGACCTGACGGGCGGCGGACCTGCTCACGGGGACGGCCCCGTCCGGGAAGCGGGCCCGTGCGGGAAGCGGGTCCGTCCGGGGAGCGGGTCCGTCCGGGAAAAGGGCCCCTGCGGGAAGCGGCCCCGTCCCGGGATCGGCCCGCGCGGGAAGCGGGCCCGCGCGGGAAGGCCGGGTCAGACGTGCCGCAGCCGGTGCGCGGCCTCCGCCAGCTCGGTGAGGTCGCCCGCGGCCGCGAACCCCAGCCGCAGGAAGGCCCCGGGCGGTTCGGCGGCGAAGTACCGGCGGCCGGCGCTGACGGCGACCCCGTGCCTGCGGGCGGCACCGGCGACCACGGTGTCGTCGGCGCCGGCCGGCAGGCGGACCCACAGGTGCAGCCCGCCCGCGGGGAGCCGGGTGACGGTCCAGTCCGACCGCTCGCGCGCGACGGCGGCGGCCAGCTCCGCGCAGCGTTCCCGCAGCGCCCCGGCCAGCGCGCGGAGGTGCCGCTCCCAGGCCGGTGAGCTGAGCAGCTCCAGGGCGGTCTCCTGCAGCGGGCGGGTGACGAAGAAGTCGTCGACCATCCGGATCGCCCTCATCCGCTCCATCACCGGCCCGCGGGCCGCCAGCGCCCCGATGCGCAGGCTGGGCGCCGCGGGCTTGGTGAGGGAGGTCAGGTGGACGACCGTGCCGTCGCGGTCGTCGGCCACCAGCGGCCGGGGCGCCTGGCCGCCGTGGCCGAGGTGGCGGGCGAAGTCGTCCTCGACGACGAAGGCGCCGGCGGCCCTGGCCACCTCGACGACCTGGCCGCGGCGCTCGGGGGCCAGCACGATGCCGGTCGGGTTGTGATGGGTGGGCTGGCAGTAGAACACCCGCGCGCCGGTCATGGCGAACGCCTCGGCCAGCAGGTCGGGCCGCACCCCCTCGTCGTCCATGGGAACGGGGACGGGGCGCAGACCGGCGGCCCTGGCGGCGGCCAGCGCGCCCGGGTAGGTGGGCGACTCCACCAGGATCGGGCTGCCCGGACCGGCGATGGCCCGGAACGCCATGGACAGGCCGCTCTGCCCTCCCGCGGTGACCAGCACGTCGTCCGGCGTCATGCCGCCGCCGGCCATGCCGGCGAACACGGCCCTCAGTGAGGCCAGGCCGTTCGCCGGGGCGCGGTCCCAGGCGTCGGGACGGCGCCCCGCGCGCGCCAGCGCCGCGCTCAGCGGCCGGGTGGACTGCAGCGACCGGTGCAGGTAACCCCCGTCCAGCATCATCGTCCCCTCGCCGGGCGGCCCGAGCGCGTCGGTGAGCGGGGCGGTGTCGACGGCGCGGTCGGCGAGCGCGACCGTCTGCCAGACCGTGTCGGCGGCCCCGGCCTGCCTGCGGCTGCGCGGCGCCACGAAGGTGCCGCTGCCCGGACGGGTCACCACGACGCCCTCGGCGGCCAGCGTGGCGATCGCGCGGGAGACCGTCCCCGGGCCGACGTGGTGGCGCCGGGTCAGCTCCCGGCTGCTCGGCAGGCGGTCCCCGGGCGACATCCCGGCCAGCAGCTCCCGGAGGCTGGTCTCCAACGCTTCGGAAGTGCTACCGTCTTTCATGAGAGATCACAGTAGCACTTCTGGAATGAGCCGGGAATCGCTACCGGACGTCGCGGCACTGCGGGCCGACACCCCCGGCTGCGAGCAGGTCGTCCACTTCAACAACGCCGGCTGCGGCCTGCTGGCCGCGCCGGTGCTGGCCACGATGGTCGACCACCTGAACCTGGAGGCGCGGATCGGCGGCTACGAGGCCTCGGCCGCCCGCGAGGAGGAGGTGCGCGGGTTCTACACGGAGATCGCCGCCCTGATCAACTGCGAGCCCGGCAACGTCGCCTTCGCCGGCAGCGCCACCCACGCCTTCGCCACCGCCCTGTCCGCGATCCCGTTCCGGGCCGGCGACGTCATCCTCACCACCCGCAACGACTTCATCTCCAACCAGATCGCCTTCCTGTCGCTGCGCAAGCGGTTCGGCGTGGAGATCGTGCACGCGCCCGACGCGCCCGAGGGCGGGGTCGACGTGGCGGCGATGGCCGCGCTGATGCGGGCCCGCCGTCCCCGGCTGGTGACCGCCACCCACATCCCCACCAACTCCGGCCTGGTGCAGCCCGTCGCCGAGATCGGCCGGCACTGCCGCGAGCTGGACCTGCTGTACATGGTCGACGCCTGCCAGTCGGTGGGGCAGTACCCGGTCGACGTGGCCGAGATCGGCTGCGACCTGCTGACCGCCACCTGCCGCAAGTTCCTGCGCGGCCCGCGCGGCTCGGGCTTCCTGTACGTGTCCGACCGCGTCCTGCGCGCCGGGTACGAGCCGCTGTTCATCGACATGCACGGCGCCCGCTGGGTCGAGCCCGGCCGCTACCGGCCCGTCGAGTCCGCGGCCCGGTTCGAGGAGTGGGAGTTCCCCTACGCGACCGTGCTCGGCTGCGCCGCCGCCGCGCGCTACGCCCTCCGGGTCGGTGTCGACGCCATCGCGGACCGCTCCCCCGCGCTCGCCGCCCGGTTGCGCACCGGCCTGGACGCCGTCCCCGGGGTACGGACGCTGGACCGCGGCCCGCGGCTGGGCGCCATCGTCACCTTCTCCGCCGAGGGGTGGGAGCCGCGGCCGTTCAAGGCGGCGATGGACGCGCGGCGCGTCAACTCGGCGCTCAGCTTCCGCGAGTTCGCGCAGTTCGACTTCGGTGACAAGGACGTCGACTGGTGCCTGCGGCTGTCACCGCACTACTACAACACCGAGGAGGAGGTGGACCTGGTCGTCGCCGCGGTCGCGGACCTGGCTCAGGCCCGTCCGGGCGGGACGGGCGGGGCGGGCGGCTCGCGGTAGGGGTCGGGCCCGGGCGCGCAGGGGCCGGGGCCGGGGCCGGGCGCGGGAAGGAGCGTGCCGGCCACGCTCTCGGTGAGCACGGCCAAAAAGGCCGCGGCGAGGGTGTCGAGGCCGGTGCGCGCGTAGGCGGTGAGGGCCCGGGTGACGGCGGGCCGGGGCCACAGGACGTGGCCCTCGTACCCCCTCGGCAGGATGTTCGAGGGGACCAGGGCGGGTCCCAGGCCGGCGGCGGCCAGGGCCGGGGCCGAGGCCGTCTGCTCGGTGCGCACCGCGATCCTGGGCCGGAACCCGGCCCGCGCGCAGGCGTGGTCCAGCACCTCGGACAGGCCGTTGCCGGGGGCGTAGTGGACCCAGCGGCGGTCGCGGAGGTCCTCCAGGTCCACCTCGCGGGCCCCGCCCGCCGCGAGGGGGTCGCCGGGCGGGACGGTCACGACGAACTCCTCGCATCCGAGCTCGTGCACGGGTCCCGGCCAGGGGGCGGGCCTGGGGCCGACGGCGAGGTCGGCCTGCCCGCTCGCCATCGCCTCGGCCAGTTCCTCCGTGTGGTGGTGCTCGAAGAGCCTGACGTCGACCTCGGGGTGGAGCCGGTTCCAGGCGCGCAGCGCTCCGGGCAGCACGCCCAGGCCGACCGAGCAGACCGTGGCCAGCCGCAGCTCTCCCCCGGCCAGCCCGGTCGCCTGGCGCACGGCGCAGAGGGCTCCGGTCACGTCGGCCAGGGCGGCCCGCGCGTGGGGCAGCATCGCGCGCCCGGCCGGCGTGAGGTGGACGGCCCTGGGCAGCCGTTCGAGCAGGCGCGCACCGGCCGCCCGCTCCAGCGCCTGGATCTGGTGCGACAGGGCCGGCTGGGTGACGTGGAGGATCTCCGCGGCCCGCGTGAAGGAGCCGTGGTCGACGACCGCCACCAGGTACTCCAGTTGCCGCAGGCTCAGCATGCACAGAAGTTATCACGACCGCAAAAATCATGAACTGTCGTCATATGTGAGGCCGGACGGCACCCGGCGCGCACGGCGTCCCGGCCGCGGCGCCTCCCATAGAAGATTTTCATGGACGGCACAAGGAACATCACTTGGACTCATGGCACCCGGATGGCGCAGGATCGAGCCCGTACCACCGGTGACGGGCCTGTCAGGGGGACGCGGCCCGCGCCGGACGTCCCGTACGGATCACTCGTACAGATCAGGAGAGGATCCCATGAGCACCCAGAGCAAGGTCGCTCTCGTCGTCGGCGCCCAGGGAGTGATCGGCCGCAACCTGGTCGAGCACCTCGCGGCGCTGGGCGACTGGGAGGTGATCGGCCTGTCGCGCCGCGGCGGGGAGAACGCGGGGCGGGTCAGGCACGTCCGGGTCGACCTGCTCGACCGGGACGACTGCGCCGGGGCGCTCGGCGGGCTCACCGAGGTGACCCACGTCTTCTACGCCGCCTACCAGGACCGCCCGACGTGGGCCGAGCTCGTGGCTCCCAACCTCGCGATGCTGGTCAACGTCGTCGACGCGATCGAGCCGGTGGCGCCCGGCCTGCGGCACGTCAGCCTGATGCAGGGGTACAAGGTCTACGGCGCGCACCTGGGCCCGTTCAAGACCCCGGCGCGCGAGAGCGACCCGCGCCACATGCCGCCGGAGTTCAACGTCGACCAGGAGGACTTCCTGCGGGAGCGGCAGCGGGGCTCGGGGTGGACGTGGAGCGCGATCCGCCCGTCCGTGGTGTGCGGCTTCGCCCTCGGCAACCCGATGAACCTGGCCATGGTGATCGCCGTGTACGGCGCGATCTCCAAGGAGCTGGGCCTGCCGCTGCGCTTCCCCGGCAGGCCGGGGGCCTACGACACGCTGCTGGAGATGACCGACGCGGGGCTGCTGGCCAGGGCGACCGTCTGGGCGGCGACCGAGGAGCGCTGCGCCAACCAGGCGTTCAACGTCAACAACGGCGACCTCTTCCGCTGGAACGACATGTGGCCGAGGATCGCGCGCTTCTTCGACCTGGAGACGGCTCCCCCGCTGCCGATGTCGCTCGACGTCGTCATGGCGGACAAGGGGCCGCTGTGGGACTCCATGGTGGAGAAGTACGGGCTGGAGCGGCACTCGTACGAGGAGGTGTCGTCCTGGGCCTTCGGCGACGCCGTGTTCTCCTGGGACTACGACTTCTTCGCCGACGGCTCCAAGGCCCGGCGCCTCGGCTTCCACGAGTACGTCGACACCGAGGCGATGTTCCTGGGCATCCTCGGCGACCTGCGGCGGCGCCGGATCATCCCCTGAGCGGTCCTCGGGTGCCGTCGGGCGGGGCCACGGGCCCGCGGTAGGGCAGGGTCCGGCTGTAGACGACGCTGGTGGTGGTGGTGCCGAACCCGGCGAGCTCGTCCATGATCCGTTCCAGGTGGGCCATGGAGCCCGCCGCCACCTTCAGCGTGTAGCAGTCCTCACCGGTGGTGCGCAGGCACTCGAGGATCTCCGGGCGCTCGCCGAGCAGGCGGCGCAGCGGCTCGTGGCGGCTGCCGGGATACTTCAGGCGCACGACGGCCAGCACGGCGAAACCGACCTTCACCAGGTCGACCTCGGCCCGGTAGCCGGTGATCACGCCCAGCGTCTCCAGCCGCCTGACCCGCTCGGTGGTCGCCGAGGCGCCGAGGTTCACCCGCCGTCCCAGCTCGGTGAGGGGGACGCGGCCGTCCCGCTGGAGCTCCCTCAGGATCGACCAGTCGGTCTCGTCGAGATCCTCGGTCATCCCTGCAACATACCGGCAGATCACCGGTGAGAGGCCTCGGATGCCATGGATCATGCCTTCAGGACGGGGAGGCCGCCTGGGTAGGGTTCCTGGCATGCGAATCGGGGTGAACGTACCGAACTTCGGGCCGGGGACGGATCCGGACGTGCTGCGGCGCTGGGCGCGGACCGTGGAGGCCCTCGGCTACGACCTGCTGATGATCTCCGACCACGTCGTGGTGACGCCCGACGTCGCCGAGCAGTACCCGGCTCCGTTCTACGAGCCGTTCACCACGCTCTCCTGGCTGGCCGGCGTCACCGAGCGGGTCATGCTCGGCACCTCGGTGCTCATCGTGCCCTACCGCCACCCCCTGCTGACGGCCCGGATGGCGGCGAACCTCAACCGCATCAGCGGCGGCCGGCTGATCCTCGGCGTGGGCGTCGGCTGGGCGCGCCAGGAGTTCGCCGCGCTCGGGGTGCCGTTCGAGCGGCGCGGGCGGCTGACCGACGACCACCTGCGGGCGATGCGCGCCGCCTGGGCGGACGAGGAGGACTACCGCGCCGGGACCATACCGCTCTGGGTCGGCGGGAACGGCGACGCCGGCCTGCGCCGCGCGGTGCGCCTCGGCGAGGCGTGGCACCCGCTGCGGATGACCCTGCCGTGGCTGCGCGGCGCGGTGGACCGGCTGAAGGCCGTCGCGGACGAGCTGGAACGGCCGGTGCCCGCCCTGACCCCCCGCATCGTGCTGCGCCTGACCGACGCGCCGGTCACCGGTCCCGAGCGGCTCGCCGGCGAGGGCACCGCCGAGCAGATCCTCGACGATCTCGAGGAGCTGCGCCTGCTCGGGTCCGAGACCGTCGTGCTCGACCCGTTCGGCTCCGACCCCGCCGAGACCTTCCACCCGCAGACGGCCTGGCGCGCGCTCGCGACCGTGGCCGACCTGTGGCCCCGCACACCCGCCACCCGTGAACGGAGCGACCATGACACCTGAGGACGAGACCTTCCTGCGCAGGGCCGTCGCCCTGGCCGCGCGAGCCCGCGCGACCGGGGACGCCCCCTTCGGATCGCTGCTGGTGGGACCGGACGGCGACGTGCTGGCCGAGGACCACAACACGGTCACCAGCGACGGCGACATCTCCGCCCATCCCGAGCTGAAGCTCGCCCGGTGGGCCGCCCGCGAGCTGGATCCGGCCACCGCCGCGGCCACCACCATGTACACCAGCTGCCAGCCCTGCCCCATGTGCGAGGGCGCCATCGAACGGTCCGGGCTCGGACGCGTGGTGTACGCGCTGTCCAACGAGCAGCTCGCCGCGCTCAAGCCGGGCGTCGGGTGGCCCCGCGTCCCCCAGGAGGGCCCCGCCCTGTTCGAGGAGGCACGCGTCCCGGTCGAGGGCTTCTACCACTGACCCGGAACCGAGTGCCGGGCCTCTCCTTTCCTGTCCGGTGACGGCCGTCCGGGAGGCCGATAGGCTGGCCTCCGATGGAGTCCTGGGGCGCGGGGTCGTACGGAGACCCCTGCCGCGAGTGCGGCTACGACCGGTCCGTGACACCGCGTGAGGCGATACGCCAGGTGGAGGGGTTGCCGGCGCGGTGGGACCCACCACGCTCGGGACGTCGAACGGATCCTGTCCCACCGGGCCCGGCCCGAGCGGGCCGGATCCCGACCCGACCCGACGCGCCCCGCCCCGGGGACCTGACGAAGGAGAGCACGCATGGAGGTCCTGCGGAAACGCCCGACCGGCAGGGGACCTGCCGAATGGTTCACCGGTGACGTCTGGTTCGACGTCATCCACGCCGGCACCGAACCGTCCCGGATGCGGGTCAACATCGTGCGCTTCGCGCCCTACGCGCGTACCGCCTGGCACCGGCACGCCGCCGGGCAGACCCTGCACGTCACCGAGGGCATCGGTCTGGTGTGCTCCCGCGGCGGCGAGGTCGTCGTGATGCGGCCCGGCGACACCGTCCACACCCCGCCCGGCGAGTGGCACTGGCACGGCGCCGCCCCCGACCACTTCATGACCCACCTGGCCATGTGGGAGGGCACCGGCGAGAGCGGCGTCCCAGAGACCGAATGGGGCGAGCACGTCACCGACGAGGAGTACCACGCCCCTCCGGCCGCCGGCTGACCCGCGACACCGTTCCGCGCCCGCGCGGCGGCCGGGCGCGGGCGGTCACCCCGCGGGGCCCGGTGGGTCCCCGGCCTCGATCGAGGCCGCCACCCCGGCGTAGACGCCCAGCAGGAGGTCCCAGAAGCGGCCGGCGTCGAGGGACGTGCCGACCAGGGCGTTGGGGGTGCGGCCCCGCGGGGCGAAGTCGGTCACGGTCATCCCCGAGGTGAAGCGGCCGGCCGTCTCGACGTCGACGACGGCGGGGACGAGGGTGATCAGTGACGGGTCGATCAGGTGGGCGATCGCGCAGGCGTCGTGCATCGCGGGGCCGCCGTCGTCGGTGATCGTGCCGTGGAAGCGCACGCACGGGACGAGCAGCCCGCCGCCGAGCCTGCCCATGGTCTCCATCCGCTCCGCCACGGCCCGGGTGACCATCGCGCCGCGGCTCACGTCGAGCCCGATCATGGTCACCGTCCAGCCGGCCCCGAAGACGATCGCGGCCGCCTCGGGGTCGGCGGCGATGTTGAACTCGGCCGCCGGGGAGAAGTTGCCCCGGGTGTACGACCCGCCGAGGATGGTGATCCCCCGCGCCCACTCGGCGACGCGGGGCTCCCTGAGCACGGCGAGCGCCACGTTCGTCAGCGGGCCGATGGCGACCAGCGTCACCTCGCCCGGGTCGGCCCGGAGCGTCTCGACGATGACGTCGGCGGCGTGCCCGTCCGCGGGCGGCAGCGTCGGCGCGGGCAGCAGCGCGCCTCCCAGGCCCGAGCCGCCGTGCACCTCGGCGGCGTTCACCCGGGGGCGCATCAGGGCGCCCGCGCTGCCCGGGGTCACCGGCACGCCGCGGAACCCCAGGAACTCGCGGAGCCGCAGCGCGTTGTCGGTGGTCCTGGCCAGGTCGACGTTGCCGCCGACCGTGGTGATCGCCAGGATCTCCAGGTCGGGGCTCCCGTGGGCGAGGACGAGAGCCAGCGCGTCGTCGATCCCGGGATCGCAGTCAATGATGATCTTTTGGGCGGCCACCCGTCGAGCTTGAATCACCTACCCCCTGTCCGGCAAGTCGGAAATCTCCGGCCGGGGTGGCGGGGGTCAGGGGCGCTCGTCGGGCCTGCCGTCCTCGGGCCCGGCCGGCTCCGGGACCCGGTGCTCGTACGGCGTGCTGAGCACGACCGTCGTGCGGGTGGACACGTTGGCGGCGGAGCGGATCTGGTTCAGCAGCTCCTCCAGCGCGATCGGCGAGGCCACCCGGACCTTGAGGATGTAGCTCTCGTCCCCGGCCACGCTGTGACACGCCTCGATGGCGCTCAGGTGGGCCAGCCGCTCCGGGGCGTCGTCGGCGGCGGCGGGGTCGGTCGGCTTGATG
Organism: Streptosporangium sp. NPDC050855; assembly: GCF_044456585.1. Lineage (NCBI taxonomy): Bacteria > Bacillati > Actinomycetota > Actinomycetes > Streptosporangiales > Streptosporangiaceae > Streptosporangium > Streptosporangium sp. NPDC050855. Next base: position 202,450 of record NZ_JBITFY010000006.1, on the reverse strand, counting down.
GAGACGAAGGCGGTGAGCGACAGGCCGATGGCGTCGTAGTCGACGAGCGCGGCGTAGCCGCGGAGCACGCCGCGCTTCTCCAGGCGGCGCACCCGCTGGTGCACCGCCGACACCGACAGCCCGGTCTCCCTGGCGAGATCGGTGAAGCTCATCCGGCCGTCTCGGGCCAGCAGCGTGATGATACGGCGGTCGATCTCCTCCATCCGCTACACGGTAACGGCCCCGGGGAGCGCGCGCACCGTCACGGCCTCACGGCCCGGTCCCGGCGGGCACCTCCCGGCCCGCCGCGTCCTGCCCGCCCGCCCCGGGCTCCTCGCCCGCCCCGGGCTCCCCGCTCGCCGTGGGCTTCTCCTCGACCGCGGACCTCTCCTCGGTGGCGGACTTCTCCTCGGCGGGCTCCTCCTCGGTGGCGGGCGGCAGCGGCGGGGCCGGCAGCGTGATGATGAAGCGGGCCCCGCCGGTGTGCTCGGTGTCGAGCCGGATCGTGCCGCCGTGCTGTTCCACGATCTTCCTGCAGAGCGCCAGGCCGATGCCGGTGCCCTCGTAGGCGTCCCGCTGGTGCAGCCGCTGGAAGATCACGAAGATCTTGTCGGCGAAGTTGGCGGAGATGCCGATGCCGTTGTCGGTCACGGTCATCCGCCACTCCCCCTCCCCGCCGGGCTCCCGCTCCACGCGTTCGGCCTCGATCCTCACCCGTGGCGCGCGGTCGGGGACGCGGAACTTCAGGGAGTTGCCGATGAGGTTCTGCCAGAGCATCACGAACTGCGTCCGGTCGCCGACGATCACCGGCAGGTCGCCGACCTCCACCTCGGCCCCGGACTCCTCCACCACGGCCGACAGGTTGGCCAGGGCCCTGTCGACCACGTCGTTCAGGTCCATCTCGACGGGTTCCCTGGTGATGCGGCCCACCCGGGAGAAGGTGAGCAGCTCGTTGATGAGCACCTGCATGCGCTTGGCCCCGTCGACGGCGAAGTCGATGTAGGTGTTGGCCCGCTCGTCGAGCTGGGAGGCGTACCGCTGCTGCAGCATCTGGCAGAAGGACGCGATCTTCCTCAGCGGTTCCTGCAGGTCGTGGCTGGCCACGTAGGCGAACTGCTCCAGCTCGGCGTTGGAGCGCTTGAGCTCCTCGGCCTGGGCCGCGACCTGGACCCGCGAGGCCCTGGCCTCCTCCAGCTCGGTGACGATGCGCCGGCGCATGGCCTCCATGTCCCCGGCCAGCTCGGCGAGGTCGGCCGGGCCTCCGGTGTCGACGTGGTGGTCGAAGTCGCCCATGGTGACCCTGCGGGACGCCTCCCGCAGCCGGGTCAGGGGGTTGAACACCGCCATCCTCAGCAGCACCGCCACCGTGATGATGGTGATCAGGAAGGCGACCAGGATGCCGAAGAAGGTCATGTCCCTGAGCGTGCGGGCGGCGTCCAGCTCGGCGCGGGCCTCGTTCCTGGCCTGGGTCCAGGCGGCGTTCTGGACGTCGAGGGCCTTCCTGACCAGGTCGAAGGAGCGCTTGCTCTCCGCGATCAGCGTCCCGCTCACGCTCTCGGGACCCTTCTCCCTGGCGGTGGCGATCATCGGCTCGGCGTACCGGGCCCGCCAGTCGGCGGCCAGCCTCTCCACGGTGTCGAGCTCCCGCAGCGGCGCGGCCCCCGGAAGCAGTCTCCTGATCTGGGCCGACACCGTGGTCTGCTCCCGGCGCCCGTCGACGTAGGGCTGCAGGAACTCCTCGTTGCCGGTGATGACGAAGCCCCGCATGCCGGTCTCCTGGTCCAGCAGGGTCGCCTGCAGGCGCTCGGCCTGGATCCGGCCGATGGAGATGTGGTCGATCAGGCGGTTGGAGGCCGACGCCGCGTTCTTCAGGACCGTGGCGCCGACGACCGCGGAGATCGCCAGCAGAACGGCCATGGCGAGCAGCACGACGTTGAACCATGTCTGCGCGCTCCAGCGGCTCTGCCGAGACCGGGGGGGAGCAGCTGTCTCGGTGGTCATCGCCCTCTCACTTCACACGGTGTTCCGGCCCTCGGCGTCCGAAGGCCCGAGGGGTGGACGAAAGATACCGGAACCGGCCCGCGAACACGCAGGCGGTCCGTCCCTGAGAAGGTCACGGGCCCGGGCGCCCGGCGGGGGCGGATCGGGACGTAGGGTCTCCGGGTGAGCAATCTGGAGACGGATCCGCGGGAGTCGGCGTGCGGCGGCCCTGCGGACGTGGCGGCCGGGCCGGTCGAGGAGCTGCTGGACGGCCGGGACGTGGTGCTGGGCGGCCCCCGGGCGATGAGGGTCACCCGGACCCTGCCGAACCGGGACGTGCGGATGGTCGGCGCCTGGTGCTTCGTCGACCACTACGGTCCCGAGCGGGCGACGATGCGCGTCCCCCCGCACCCGCACACCGGCCTGCAGACCGTGAGCTGGCTCCTGGAGGGGGAGATCCTGCACCGCGACAGCCTCGGCAGCGAGCAGACGATCACCCCCGGGGGGCTCAACCTGATGACCGCCGGGCGCGGCATCTCCCACTCCGAGGAGTCGGTCCCCGGCGACCGGCTGCACGGGGTCCAGCTCTGGGTGGCGCTCCCCTCGCACGCCCGCGGCACCGCCCCGGCCTTCGAGCACCACGCGGACCTGCCCCGGCCGGTCTCGCCGGGCGTCACCACGACCGTGATCATGGGCGAGCTGGACGGCGTCGCGTCCCCGGCGACGGTCCACACCCCGCTGGTCGGCGCCGAGGTGGCCCTGGAGGCGGGCGCCGGGACGCGCCTGAGGCTGCGTCCCGGTTTCGAGTACGCCGTGCTGGCCCTGTCCGGCACGGTGCGGGCCGCCGGCACCGATCTCTCCCCCGGGCCGCTGCTGCACCTGGGCTGCGGCCGCGGTGAGCTGGAGCTGCGCTCCGAGGGGGGCGGGCGGCTGCTGCTGCTCGGCGGCGAGCCGTTCGAGGAGCGCATCGTCATGTGGTGGAACTTCGTCGGCCGCAGCCACGAGGAGATCGTCCGGTTCCGGCGCGAGTGGGCGGAGGGCGAGGCGTTCGGCACGGTGCCCGGCGCGGGCGCGGCCCCGCTGCCCGCGCCCGAGCTGCCGCTGACCCCGCTCAAGGCCCGCGGCCGCCGCCGCTGACCCCGCCCTCCGCCCGGGGCCCTCACCCGGGGCCGGACCCGCAGACCCGGAGCCGCTGACCGGACCCGGGAGCGGAGGACCGGGAACGACCTGCCGGGCGCGCCGGGCCCCGCCCGCGGCCCCGCCCTGCGCCGGGATGCGAAGCTGGTACGACCCCGCGCCGCCGACGCGCCGCGGGACCGGTGACCTGGTTTCCTATGGAGGTACGTCGTGTCGGACGAGTTCGACGTGGTGGTGGTGGGCGCGGGCCCGGCGGGCGAGAACGTCGCCGACCGCGCGGTCAAGGGCGGGCTGACCGTGGCGATCGTCGAGGGCCGCCTGGCGGGCGGGGAGTGCTCGTACTGGGCGTGCGTCCCCAGCAAGGCGCTGCTGCGCCCGGTGGACCTGGTCGCCGAGGTCTCCCGGGTACCGGGCCTGACGATGGGGCCGATCGACACCGCCGCCGTGCTCGCCCGGCGCGACGAGGCCGTGTCCCACCTTGACGACGCGGGCCAGGTGGAGTGGATCAAGGGGGTGCCCGCGGAGTTCGTCCGGGGGCACGGGCGGCTGGACGGCCCGAAGCGGGTCGCGGTGACCGCGCAGGACGGCTCGGTCCGCACCCTGACCGCCCGTCACGCGGTCGTGCTGGCCACCGGGAGCGCGGCCGCCGTCCCGCCGGTCCCCGGCCTCGCCGAGGCGTCCCCGTGGACGAGCCACGAGGTGACGGTGACCGGGAGCGTCCCGGCGCGGCTGGCCGTGCTGGGCGGCGGCGTGGTGGCCTGCGAGATGGCCCAGGCCATGCACGGCCTCGGCACCTCCGAGACGACCGTGCTGGCGCGCGGCGGGCTGCTGGGCAGGATGGAGCCGTTCGCCGGGGAGCTGGTCGCGGCCTCGTTCGCCGAGGCGGGCATCACGGTCCGCACCGGCGTCCGGGTGACCGGGGTGGAGCGGCCCCGGCCGGGCGGCCCGGTGACGGTCCACCTGTCCGAGGGGGCGCCGGTGGAGGCCGACGAGCTGCTGGTGGCCACCGGCAGGCGCCCGGCCACCGGTGACCTCGGCCTGGAGACGGTCGGCCTGGAGGCCGGGAGGATCGTGGAGGTCGACGACAGCATGCGCGCCACCGCCGTCGGCGACGGCTGGCTGTACGCGGTGGGCGACGTCAACGGCCGGGCCCTGCTCACCCACATGGGCAAGTACCAGGCGCGGGTGTGCGGCGACGTCATCGCCGCGCGCGCCAAGGGCGGCCCCGACGACCTCCCGGCGCTGCGCGACACCGCGGACGCGTACGGAGCCCCGCAGGTGGTCTTCACCGACCCGCAGGTGTGCGCGGTCGGCCGGACCGAGGCCGAGGCCCGCGACGCCGGGTTCGAGGTGCGCGTGGTCGAGTACGACATGGGCAAGGTGACGGGCGCCTACCTGCAGGGCGAGGGCTACCGGGGCAGGGCCAAGGCCGTCGTGGACGAGCGGCGCCGCGTGCTGCTGGGGGTGACGTTCGCCGGACCGGCCGTGGGCGAGCTGCTGCACGCCGCCACGATCGCGGTCACCGCCGAGGTGCCGCTGGAGCGGCTCTGGCACGCCGTGCCGTCCTTCCCCACGGTCAGCGAGGTCTGGCTGCGGCTGCTGGAGGGCTACGGGCTCTGAGGACCGTCCCGGGCGCGCGGGCACCGGCGTCACGCCCCGCCCGGCCCCGGCGGACGCGGACGGGCGGGACACGGGGACGGGCAGGACACGGGGACGGGCGGGACGCGGGAACGGGCGGGGCGCGGGGGTCAGCGTCCGGCGTCCGTGACCTGCCTGGCCAGGGCGCGGCCGATCACCAGGCGCTGGACCTGGTTGGTGCCCTCGACGATCTGCAGGACCTTGGCCTCCCGCATGTGGCGCTCGGCCGGGAAGTCCTCCACGTAACCGTACCCGCCGAGGACCTGGACGGCGTCGGTGGTGACCTTCATGCACATGTCGGTGGCGAACAGCTTGGCCATCGCCGCCCGCGTGCCGTACGGCCGGCCGGCGTCGCGCAGCCGGGCGGCGTCCAGGTAGAGGGCGCGGGCCGCGGCGATCTGGGTGGCCATGTCGGCGAGCATGAAGCCGACGCCCTGGAAGTCGATGATCCGCGAGCCGAACTGGCGGCGCTCGGCCGCGTAGGCGGCGGCGACGTCGTAGGCGGCCTGGGCCACGCCCACGGCGCAGGCCGCGATGCCGAGCCTGCCGCCGTCCAGGGCGGCCATGGCGATCCGGAAGCCCTCCCCCTCGGCTCCGAGCAGCGCCTCGGCCGGCAGGCGCACCCCGTCGAAGCGGACCTGGGCGGTGGGCGAGGACCTCATGCCCATCTTCCGCTCGGGCGCGCCGAACGACAGCCCCTCGGTGCCCGCGGGCACGTGGAGGCAGGAGATGCCGCGGGCGCCGTCGGCCGAGGTGCGGGCCATCAGCGTGTAGAAGTCGGCGGCGCCGCCGTGGGTGATCCAGGCCTTGACGCCGTCGACGGTGTAGCCGTCGTGGCCGTCGGCGCCGGGGACCGCCCTGGTGGTCAGCGCGGCGGCGTCGGAGCCCGACTGCGGCTCCGACAGGCAGTAGGCGCCCAGCCACTCCCCGCCCAGCATGTCCGGCAGCAGCGCGGCACGCTGCTCGTCGGTGCCGTAGGCGGCCACCGGGAAGCACGACAGGGTGTGCACCGACACCCCCAGGCCGACGGCCAGCCAGCCGGCCGCGAGCTCCTCGATCACCTGCAGGTAGACCTCGTACGGCTGCGCCGCCCCGCCGTGCTCCTCGGGGTAGGGCAGGCCGAGCAGGCCCGCGCGGCCGAGCGTGCCGAACACCTCCCGGGGGAAGGTGCCGGTGGCCTCGTCGGCCGCGGCCCGGGGCGCGACCTCCTTGGCGATCAGGTCGCGGACCAGGTCCAGCAGGTCATGGGCGTCGCCGGTCGGCAGGACGCGCTCAACGGTCATCTGAATCCTCCAGCGTGAGGACCCCGCCCCGTGATCCGACGGGAGGGGGTGGTTTCCGCGTGCTCCAGGTCCTGGCGCGGACGGCGGGACGGCCGGGATCACCGGCCACCCCGATTCTGGCACCCCCCTCGCGGCCGGAGGGGGCGGGCCGCCGTCTCAGACGACCACGAGCTCGCGGGTACGGTGGTTGACCCGCTCGCCGCCGTCCTCGGTGCAGACGAGGATGTCCTCGATGCGGGCGCCGTGGGCGCCGGGCAGGTAGATGCCCGGCTCGACGGAGAAGGCGAAGCCGGGCGCCAGCGGCTCGGCGTTGCCCGCGACGATGTAGGGCTCCTCGTGGGTCTCCAGGCCGATGCCGTGGCCGGTCCGGTGGATGAAGTACTCGCCGTAGCCCTCGGCGGCGATCACCTCGCGCGCGGCCGCGTCGATCGCCTCGCACGGCACGCCGGGACGCACCGCGTCGCAGGCGGCCTGCTGGGCGCGCCGGAGCACCTCGTAGTAGGCCAGGAAGCCCGCGGGGGGCTCGCCGATCGCGTAGACCCGGGTGGAGTCCGAGCAGTAGCCGCCCGGCATCTGGCCGCCGATGTCGACCACGATCGGCTCGCGCTCGGCGACCACCCGGTCCGACAGCTCGTGGTGCGGGCTGGCGCCGTTGGGTCCGGAGCCGACGATGACGAAGTCGACCGTGGAGTGCCCGGCCGCGATGATCGCCTCGGCGATGTCCCTGCCGATCTCGCGCTCGGTCCGGCCGGCCCTCAGGAAGCCGGGCACCTGCGCGTGGACGGCGTCGATCGCGGCGCCCGCCTCGCGCAGCGCGGCCACCTCGGCCGGGCTCTTGCGCATGCGCAGCCCGCGCAGCACCGTCCCGGCGAGCACCTGCTCGGCCCCGGGCATCGCCTCGCGCAGGCGCAGCGACTGCATCGCCCACATCCGGTCGGCCAGGCCGACCCTGCGGGGGCGGCCCAGCCTGGCGGCGACGGTCGCGTAGGGGTCGTCGGTCTCGTCCCAGGGGACGAACTCCAGGCCCAGGCGCGAGGCCGGGGAGCGCTCGGCCGCGGGCAGCTCCAGGCGGGGCACCATCATGAACGCCTCGCCCTCGGCCGGGAGCACCAGGCCGGTCAGCCGCTCCAGCGGCAGCGCCTCGTAGCCGGTCACGTAGCGCAGGTCGGGACCCGGGGTGAGCAGCAGCGCGTCGAGCCCGGCGGCGGCCGTGGCCTCGCGGGCGGCGGCCAGGCGGGTCACGGGATAGAGATCAGAGGACTCCGTTGTCACGCCGACCAATCTAATCCGGCCGGGACGACGGCGCATCAGGAGGGTCAGGGGGCCCGAAAGTCACGGAAAGGAAGGCGAGGGAGCGATCCCACCACTACAATCTGTTGAAGTACGATCACATTTCGTTGACACGATATCCGTAAAGCCACGCATTCCGAGAGCGAGCTACATGGTCGGCGTAGTGGGCGGCCACCAGCCACCCCTCCACCCACGAAACGACCAGGTGACCCTTCCGGCCCCGACCGCCGTCGCCGAGAAGACGCGGTGGCGGCACGACACGCCGGACGGGCACATGGCCGTGGAGCGACACCTCCTCACCGCACGCCTGGCGCACGCGGAACGGCTGGGCGACATGGGCTGGGCCGAGTGGGATCTCCGGACCGGGGAGTCCACCTGGTCCGACGGGGTGTACGCCATGTTCGGCCGCGATCCCGGCGACGGCCCGATCCCGCTGTGCGACCTCACCGGTCACGCCGAGGCGGTCGACCGGCCCGGGGTGGACCGGCTGCTCAGGTGCGTCATGCGGCGGGCCGTGCCCGGGGAGGCCGAGTTCCGCGTCCGCCGTCACGGCGAGCTCCGCCACCTGCGGGTCGTGCTGGACCCGGTCGTGAGCGGCGAGCGCGCCGCCGTGTACGGCGTCGTGCAGGACGTCACCGTCCGCCGCCGCGCCGAGCGCATCATGTCGGACTCGCGGGACATGCTGCTGCGGGTGCGCGAACAGGCCGCCGAGGAGCACCACATGAGCGTGGCACTGCGCGAGGCGATCATGCCGGGCCTGGACGGCACGATCGACCTGCCGTACGCGCGCGTCACCGTGCGCTACGCGGCGGCGGGCGTCGGGAGCGGCCTCGGCGGCGACTGGTACGACGCCGTCCGCCTGTCCGACGGCGGGGTGCAGCTCGCCATCGGCGACGTGGCCGGGCACGGGATGCCCGCGCTGGCGCAGATGGCCCAGCTCCGGCACGCCCTGGCCGGCCTGGCGATGACCGGCCACTCCCCCGACCGGCTGCTGACCTGGCTCAACGACCTGGTGCTGCGGCGGATGCCGGAGACCACGGCGACCGCGGTCGTGGGCCGTCTCGACCCGGTCACCGGGACGTTCACCTGGGCGCAGGCCGGCCATCCCGCCCCGATCCTGGTCCGCGACGGGACGGCCGCCCAGCTGGAGCCGCCCGCCGGGGTGCTGCTGGGCGCCACCTCGGACGAGCCGTACGGCCTGGCCTCGTTCCGGTCGCATCCGGGCGACCTGCTGCTCCTGTTCACCGACGGGCTGGTGGAGCGGCGCACCCGCGACATCGACGAGGGCGTGGCGCTGACGATGGCCGCGGCGGCGACCCTGCCGGTCGGGGACCTGGAGGACGGGCTCGACCGGCTCATCGAGGTGGTCGGCGGCCCCGACCCCGAGGACGACACCTGCGTGCTGGCCGTCGGCGTCCTCGGTTGATTGGTTAAATGATCGGCATGCCCGGTCTGATGCTCCTCGACACCCCGTCGCTGTACTACCGCGCCTTCTACGGAATCCCCGAGTCGATGACCGCCCCCGACGGCATGCCCGTCAACGCGGTGCGCGGCGTCATCGACATGATCGCCATGCTGATCCGGCGCTACTCCCCCGAGGAGATGGTCGCCTGCATGGACGCCGACTGGCGCCCGGCCTTCCGGGTGGCGGCGATCCCGACGTACAAGACCCACCGGGTCGCCGGCGACGGCGCCGAGGAGACCCCCGACACGCTCGCCCCGCAGGTGCCGGTGCTGGAGCGGGTGCTCGACGCGGTCGGCATCGCCCGCGTCGGCGTGCCCGGCTACGAGGCCGACGACGTGATGGGGACGCTCACCGCGCGGGCGAGCGGCCAGGTGGACGTGGTCACCGGCGACCGTGACCTGTTCCAGCTGGTCGACGACAGCCGGCCGGTCCGCGTCCTCTACACCGCCAGGGGGGTCAAGAACCTCCAGCTCGTCGACGAGGCGGCGGTGACCGAGAAGTACGGCGTCCCGGGCCGCGCCTACGCCGACTTCGCCACCCTGCGCGGCGACCCCAGCGACGGCCTGCCGGGCGTGCCCGGGGTGGGCGACAAGACCGCGGCGGCGTTGATCACCGCCTTCGGCTCGCTGGAGGCGCTGCTGCGGGCCGTCGACGAGGACGGCTCCGGTCAGGGCGGCCCGGAGCGTCCAGGGGCCGTCCTGACCGCGGGGCAGCGCGCCAGGCTCTCGGCGGCGCGCGAGTACCTGCGGGTCGCGCCGGGGGTGGTCCGGGTCGCCCGTGACGCCCCCGTGCCCGAGACCGGTTTCGCGCTCCCGGCCGCGCCCCGCGACGCCGAGGCCCTGGCCGGGCTGAGCGAACGCTACGGCCTGGGCAGCCCCGTGGAGCGGCTGATCTCCGCGCTCTGACCGCCCTCCGAACGACCCGGTCGTGACGGCCCGCTCCCGGGCCCCTGAATCCTCGGGGGCCGGGTCCCCGGGGACCCGGCCGTGGAGCCGGTCCCCCGGGAGCCGGTAGGTTGCTGCCTGTGCCTCACAAGAGCATCCGGGTGCCCGGAGAGTCCCATCCGCGGCTCGACGATGGTTTCGAGCGGATCCGTCGTGAGATGAAGCTGCCCGAGGAGTTCCCCCGGGCGGTGGTCGACGAGGCCGAGTGGGTCGCCGAGTCGCCCGCCCTGCCCCGGCTGGACCGTACCGACCTGCCGATGATCACCATCGACCCGCCAGGGGCGATGGACCTCGACCAGGCCCTGCACCTGGAGGAGCGGCCCGGCGGCTACCGCGTCTGGTACGCCATCGCCGACGTCGGGGCGTTCGTCAGGCCCGGCGGCGCGATCGACGCCGAGGCCCGCCTGCGCGGCGAGACCGTCTACATGCCCGACGGCCGGGTGCCGCTGCACCCGCCCGTGCTGTCGGAGGGCGCGGCCAGCCTGCTGCCCGGGGTGGACCGTCCGGCCGCGCTGTGGTGCGTGGACCTGGACGCCGAGGGACGGATCGTGGGCGCGGACGTGACCAGGGCCCTGGTGCGCAGCCGCGAGCGGCTCGACTACGACTACGCGCAGGCGGCGATCGACACCGGCACCGCCGACGGCACGCTGCGGCTGCTGGCCGAGATAGGCCGGCTCAGGCTCGACCTGGAGCGGGCCAGGGGCGGCGTCACGCTGCCCACCCCCGACCAGGAGGTCGTCCCGGACGGGGACGGCTACCGGGTGGAGCTGCGCGCGCCGCTGGACGCCGAGGCGTGGAACGCGCAGATCTCGCTGCTGACGGGCATGGCAGCGGCCTCGATGATGCTGGACGCCGAGATCGGCCTGCTGCGGGTGCTGCCGCCCGCCCCGGCCGAGCGGGTGGCCCAGGTCCGGCGGATGGCCGCGGCGCTCGGCGTGTCCTGGCCCGAGGGCGCCGGGTACGGCGACGTCGTGCACGCCCTCGACCCGAAGGTCCCCGAGCAGGCCGCGTTCCTGCAGGAGTCGACGGTGCTGCTGCGCGGCGCCGGGTACGTGGCCTTCAACGGGGAGCCGCCCGCGCAGGCCGAGCACGCCGCGGTGGCCGCGCCGTACGCGCACGTGACCGCGCCGCTGCGGCGTCTCATCGACCGCTACGCCACCGAGATCTGCCTGGCCGTCGCGGCGGGCGAGCCGGTGCCGCAGGAGGTCCAGCAGGTCATGGACGAGCTGCCGGAGATCATGCACGCCACCGGGCGGCGGGCCGGGAGCGTCGAGCGGGCGTGCGTGGACCTGGTGGAGGCGTTCGTGCTCCGCGACCGGGTGGGCCAGACGTTCGAGGCCGTGGTGATCGACGTGGCCGAGGACCGGCCCGGAGGTCAGGTGCAGGTCACCGACCCGCCGGTGGTGGCGCGCTGCGACGGCGAGAACCTTCCGCTGGGCGAGAGCGTCCGGGTGCGGCTGACCCGCGCCGACCCGGCCACCCGCGAGGTCCGCTTCGCGCTGCTCTAGGGCCTTTCCCGAGCGCCCGCTCCTCGGCCCGCAGCAGCTCGCGGGCGTGGGGCAGGAACGCCTGCCCGTCGATGGTGAGGCGTGCCCCGCGCGTGGTGCGCGTGAACAGCCGCACCCCGAGGTTCCTCTCCGGCGAGGCGATGCGCTCGGAGACGGCCTGCTGGGTGATCGACAGCTCGTCGGCCGCGTCCTGGAACCGTCCCGCGTCCACGGAGGCCACGAAGGTGCGCACGGCCTCGAGATCCACGTCGCGAGGGTAGCGACACAACGAGAGGTTGTGCCGACGGGGCGGACGGTTGTTTGATCTCCGCCTTCCCCGGCCGCTTGGATGCCAGTGGTCACCACATGGTTGTACGGGCCGGCGGGAGGCGGGGCGGGATGAGGGACGGGCGGGCGCTCGGGCGGCGGTTCGGATGGTTGTGGGCGTCGTACGCGGTCAGCTCGTACGGCACGAGCCTGGCCTTCGGGGCGTTCCCCCTGGTCGCGGTCCTGGTGCTGCACGCCGGGCCGGCCCAGGTGTCGGCGCTGTCCGCCGTGGGGCTCACGGTGGGGGCCGTGGTCGCGGTGCCGCTCGGGCCGTGGGTGGAGTTCCGCCGCAAGCGGCCGGTGATGATCGCGATGGCTCTGGTCCGGTTTGCGGCGCTGGTGAGCGTCCCGGTGGCGTACGCGCTCGGCCTGCTCGGCTTCGCCCAGCTCCTCGTGGTCTCCGTCGTCGTCGCCGCGGCCAGGATCACCTTCAACGCGGCGAGCGGTGCGTACCTGAAGGAGCTCGTGCCGCCACAGGACCTGCTCGTCGCCAACAGCCGGTTCGAGTCCACGACCTGGACCGCGATCATGGTCGGGCCGCCGCTCGGCGGGGCGGCGATCGGGGTGCTCGGCCCGGTGGTGACGGTGGCGGCCGACGCGGCCGGCCACCTGCTGTCGGCACTGGGCATCCGCGCGATCGGCGGGGACGAGCCGCGCCCCGCGCGGCCGGGCGCATCGGGTTCGCGCACCGGCGACCTGCTCGGGGGATGGCGCGCCATCCTGTCCCACCGGACGCTGCGCCGGCTGTTCCTCAACACGGTCCTGGTCAACGGCCTGATCATGGCGACCGAGCCGCTGCTCGCCGTGCTCCTGCTCGGCCACCTGGGGTTCGCCCCCTGGCAGTACGGCCTCATGTTCGCGGTGCCGTGCGTCGGCGGCCTCGTCGGGGCGCGGCTGGCGCGCCGGCTCGTGGCGCGGTTCGGGCGGCACGGGGTGATGCTGACCGCCGGGGCGCTGCGCGCGTGCTGGCCCGTCGGGCTGGCGCTCGTCCAGCCAGGCGTCCCCGGGATCGTGCTGGTCATCGTCGTCCAGCTCGGCCTGGTGACCTGCTGCGGCGTGTTCAACCCGGTGCTGGCCACCTACCGGCTCGACCACACCGCCCCCGACCGGGTCGCCCGCACGCTGTCGGCGTGGTCGGTCGGCGGCACCCTCGGCATCGCGGCCCTGACCGCCGCGTGGGGGCTGCTGGCCGCCGCCGTCGGCCCCCGCGCGGCGATCGTGGCCGCCGGCGTCCTGCTCCTGGCCACCCCGCTGCTGCTGCCCCGCCGCGAGGACCTCAGGACAGGGACGAGTACGCCACCACGCCCCGGCGCAGGGCGTCCATCGCCTTCCCCGCGGTCTGCTTGACCTTGCTCCCGGCCGGGGCCGCGTCCGAGATCTGGCCGAGCAGGTCGAGCAGCTGCTTGGTCCAGCGCACGAAGTCACCGGCGGCCAGCTCGCCGCCGGCGACGCCGTCGCGCAGGACCGCGTCCAGGGTGTGGCCCTTGGCCCAGCGGAACGCCGACCAGGCGAACCCGAAGTCGGGCTCCCTGATGAACGACAGGCCGTGGTCGCTCTCGATGGCCTCCAGCTCGCCCCAGAGGCGGACCATGTCGGCCAGCGTCCTCTGCGCGGCGCCCGCGGGGATCCTGGGCTGGCGGGCGTCGTCGGCCTGGCGCGACTCGAACACCAGCGACGACACGCACGCGGCCAGCTCGGCCGGGTCCAGGTCGTCCCAGAGCCCCGAGCGCAGGCACTCGGCGGTCAGCAGGTCCAGCTCGGTGTAGAGCTGGGCCAGCCTGCGGCCCTCGGCGGTGACGCTCTCCCCGTCGAGGTAGCCGAGCTGGTCGAGCACCCCGCAGACCTTGTCGAAGGTACGGGCGATGACGTGGGAGCGGCCCTCGACCCTGCGGCGCAGGCCCTCGGTCTCGCGGAGCAGCTTGTGGTAGCGCTCGGCCCAGCGGGCGTGGTCCTCGCGCTCGTCGCACCCGTGGCAGGGATGTCGGCGGATCTCCTGGCGCAGCCGGATGATCTCGTCGTCCTCGGCGGCGTGGTCGCGTGCCCGCACCGGCTTGCCGAAGTCCCGGTCCCCGATCTTGGCGTGCACCGAGGAGACCAGGTTGGCCCGCTCCTTGGGGGAACGGGCGTTGAAGTTCTTGGGAATGCGCAGGTGCTCGACCGGCTCGACCGGGACGGGGAAGTCGGCCGGGGAGAGCTTCTTGACCTGCTTGCCGATGGTCAGCACCAGCGGGGAGGGCCCCTCGCCCCGGGAGTTGAGGCCGGGGTCCAGCACGACGGCCAGCCCGGCGCGGCGCCCGCCCGGGACGCGGATGATGTCGCCCGGCTTGAGCGCCTCCAGGGAGCGCAGCGCCTGGGTGCGCCGGGCCGCGCCCCGCCGGCGCGACAGCTCGGCCTCCCGGTCCGACAGGGCCCTGCGCATGGCGGCGTACTCCTCGAAGTCGCCCAGGTGGCAGGTCATCGCCTGGCGGTAGCCCTCCAGCGCCTCCTCGGCGCGGCGCACCTGCTTGGCGATGCCCACCACGGCCCGGTCGGCCTGGAACTGGGCGAACGAGGACTCCAGCAGCGTCCTGGCGCGTTCCCGGCCCACCTGCCCGACCAGGTTGACCGCCATGTTGTACGAGGGGCGGAAGCTGGAGCGCAGCGGGTAGGTGCGGGTGCTGGCCAGACCGGCCACCTGGACCGGGTCGGTGCCGGGCTGCCAGTGGACGACCGCGTGGCCCTCCACGTCGATGCCGCGCCGCCCGGCCCGCCCGGTGAGCTGGGTGTACTCGCCGGGGGTGAGGTCGGCGTGGGTCTCGCCGTTCCACTTGTCGAGCTTCTCGATCACCACGGACCGGGCCGGCATGTTGATGCCGAGCGCGAGGGTCTCGGTGGCGAACACGGCCTTGACCAGGCCGCGGGTGAACAGTTCCTCGACGACCTCCTTGAAGGCCGGGAGCATGCCCGCGTGGTGGGCGGCCAGCCCGCGCTCCAGGGCGTCGCGCCACTCCAGGTAGCCGAGCACGCCCAGGTCCTCGTCGGGCAGGTGCGCGGTGCGCTCGTCGACGATCTGCCGGATCTCGTGGCGTTCGGCCTCGGTGGTGAGCCGGATGCCGTCGTGCAGGCACTGCATGACGGCGGCGTCGCAGCCGGCCCGGGAGAAGATGAACGTGATCGCGGGCAGCAGGGCGTCGGCGTCCAGGCGCTCGATGGCCGCCGCCCGGTCGGGCGGGCCGCTCCTGCGGGGGCGCGAGTAGCCGCGGCGTCCCCTGCCGAACGCCTGGCGCTCCTCGTCCCTGGCGATGCGCAGCAGGTTGGGGTTGATCTGGGGGCGGCGGTCGTCCTCGCCGGTGACGAACAGGTCGTAGATGCGGTTGCCGACGAGCATGTGCTGCCAGAGCGGGACCGGCCGGTGCTCGTCGACGATCACGCTGGTGTCGCCGCGGACCTCGCCCATCCACTCGCCGAACTCCTCGGCGTTGCTGACCGTGGCCGAGAGCGCGACCAGCCGCACCGACTCGGGCAGGTGGATGATCACTTCCTCCCAGACCGCGCCGCGGAACCGGTCGGCGAGGTAGTGCACCTCGTCCATCACGACGAACCCGAGCCCGGCCAGGGTGCCGGACCCGGCGTAGAGCATGTTGCGCAGCACCTCGGTCGTCATGATGACGATCGGCGCGTCGCCGTTGACGCTGTTGTCGCCGGTCAGCAGGCCCACCTTGGCCGCGCCGTACCGGCGGACCAGGTCGTTGTACTTCTGGTTGGAGAGCGCCTTGATGGGGGTGGTGTAGAAGCACTTGCGGCCCTCGGCCAGGGCCAGGTGCACCGCGAACTCGCCCACCACGGTCTTGCCGGAGCCGGTGGGCGCCGCCACCAGGACCCCGTCACCGGCCTCCAGGGCCCGGCAGGCGTCGAGCTGGAAATCGTCCAGCTCGAAGTCGTACAGTCCGCGGAACGAGGTCAGCGCGGGCCCGCTCTCGGCCTGGCTCTGACGGAAGGCAGCGTATCGTTCCGCTGGGGTCGTCATACCCCCAGCCTACCGATATCGGGATTCCGGTCCGTCCTCCGTCGGGCTCGCGGCCCGGCCCCGCGGGGCGTCCGGGCCCCCGGGGGGCGGGGGCGGGTCCCTAGAGGAGGACCTGCAGCGCGCCGGGGACGATCTCGCAGGTGAGGGGGGTCGGCCCGATCCGCTCGCCGTCGGCGTAGGCGATCACCCCGGAGGCCTCCAGGGTGACCGTACGGGCGCGGTACATGGTGACGGCCGGGTGGGCGGCGTGCGATCCCCGGTAGACGCGGGGGAAGGTGCGCAGGAACTCCCCCTTGGGGATGGCGCCGAGGACGGTCACGTCCAGCAGGCCGTCGTCGGGCACGGCGCCGGGGCAGACCCGCATGCCGGCGCCGTAGGAGCGGGTGTTGCCGACCGCGACCAGCATGGCCTCGCGCTCGACGATCTCCCCGTCCAGGCCGATCCGGAACGGGATGGGCCGGAAGGAGCGCAGCTCCTCGGCGAGCGCGACCAGGTACCTGGCCATGCCGGGCGGCCAGGTCATCGTGTTGGCCCGCTCGTTGACGCGGGAGTCGAAGCCACAGGCCAGCACCCCGGCGAACCACTCGTCGGGGCCCACGCGGGCGGCGTCGACGGCGCGGGCCCGGCCGCGCAGCACGACGTCGGCCGCGGCCAGCGGGGCCTTCAGCGGAACGCCGAGCGCCGCGGCGATGTCGTTGCCGGTGCCCACCGGGATGACGCCCAGCGGCACGCCGCTGCCCGCGACGGCCTGGACGGCCAGGTGGACCAGGCCGTCGCCGCCGAAGGCCACCAGCGCCTCGGGCTGCTCGGCGACGGCCGTGCAGGCGCGTTCCAGCGCGTCGGAGGCGGAGTCCCCGAGGATCACCGACACCTCGCGCCCGCCCTGCCGCAGCCGGTCGAGCACCGGGGAGAGCAGGCCCCGCGAGCGGCCGCCCCGGGCGGCGGGGTTGACCAGGACTGCGATCTCTGCGGGCACGGACCGGAATCTATCCGCTAGGGGGTGCGGTCGGCATCGGCCGTTCTCGAATCGATAGGAGCGGGCGCGGGGACGGGCTGCACCTCGTCCAGCGGCGAGGGGTCGTCCAGGGCGGTGCCCGAGGAGGGGTCGCCGAGGGGAGAGGCCTCGTCGTCGGAGAGGTGGGAGAAGTCCTCGTCCTTGGGCCGGCGCCTCTCCCTCAGGTACATGAAGCCCTCGGCCAGGGCGAACAGCAGCACCATGGGCAGGGCCAGCGCGATCATCGTGAACGGGTCGCCGCCGGGGGTGGCCACGGCGCCGAAGACGAACATGACGAAGATGACCATGCGCCGGTGCTTGGCCACCAGCGCGTGCGGCAGCACCCCGATGAGGTTGAGGAAGACCATCAGCAGCGGCAGCTCGAAGGAGATGCCGAAGACGATGAGCATGATCAGGGCATAGCCGAGGTACTCGTCGATCGTGATGCCGGTGAGCGTCCCTGGCGGGGCGAACCCGAGCAGGATCGACAGCCCGGTGTCCATCACGAAGTAGGCCAGCGCCGCGCCCGCCAGGAAGAGCGGGACGGCCAGCAGCATGAACAGGATCGAGTAGCGCTTCTCGTTGCGGTACAGGCCCGGGGTGACGAAACCCCAGATCTGCCACAGCCAGACCGGCGAGGAGACGACCAGGCCGAACATCGCCGCGACCTTGAGGTTCACGAAGAAGGAGTCGAAGACGCCGAGGATCAGCATCGTGCACTGCCCGGGCCGCAGTTCCTGGGCCTGCGGCAGCCCGCAGTACGGGGCCGAGACGAACTTCCAGATCGGGTCGAAGAAGATGAACCCGACCACGATGCCCGCGACGAGCCCGAGCAGGGCGATGACCAGCCGGTTGCGCAGCTCGCGCAGGTGCTCCATGAGCGGCATCCGGCCGTCGCCGGACTCCTCAGCGGGCGGGGACGCCCCGTTCCGGCCCGGCTTGGGCCACTTCAGCAGCGCCATTCGCGAATCCTGGGGTGACGAGTCGGTTGATCGGGGAGATCCTCAGGCTACCGCCGATCACTGCGCCTTGGGCGCGGCGGACCGGGCGCGCAGCCTGGCCGCCTCCTCCTCCAGGCGGCGGGCCTCCTCCTCGGCGCCCGGCACGGAGACCGGCTGGGGGGCCGGGACCGGCTGGGGCGTGGGGACCGAGGCGGCCGGGGGGATCGGCTGGGGGGCCGGGACGACGGGCTGGGCCTGGACGACCGTGGTCGTGTTCTCGGCCTCGTCCTCGTCGCGGAGCTTGGCGGTCTCCGACTTGAAGATGCGCAGCGACCGGCCGAGCCCGCGGGCGGCCTCCGGCAGCTTCTTGGCACCGAAGAGCAGCACCAGGATCAGGCCGATGATGATCAGCTCAGTGGGTCCGAGGTTGGGCATTGCAACATCCTTACGCCGAGCGACGTGCGGTCTCTGCCCCGATCGTACGCTCCCCGGCGCGCGGTCTCACCCCCGCCGGCTCATCCGCGGGGCGGGCGGATCTCCCCGGTGCGGTCGCCGGACAGGATCCTGACCGGTTCCAGCCTGCCCCGGGTCCGGTCGACCTCCCGTCTCAGCGCGGCGCCCGCACGCAGCACGCGCAGGGCGAGCACGCCGAGCACCGCCGACCCGGCGAGCCCCACGAGAACGGAGACGATGATCCAGCTCATGACAGGAGATCCCGGCGCCGCATGTCAGGAGACCGACTCATAACGATTCAGCGCGGCCCTGGCGGCGGCGCGCACGCTCTCGTCCAGGGAGGCGGGTGAGACCACCCTCCCGCTGTCGCCCAGGCGCAGCGCGAGGCGTACCAGCCAGCCGTGGTCCCTGGCGCGCAGGGTCACCCGGACGCGGCCCTCGCCGAGCTCCTCGACGCTCTCGCAGGGGTAGTACTCGGCCACCCAGCGGCCGACGGCGGTCAGCTCCAGCTCCACCAGCTCGTCGGTCGGCGAGGGCCGGAACACCCCCGGCGTCACCTCGTCGGGCACGACCCCCTCGGGGGGGTCGGCGGGCACGTCGAGGAGGTCGACCGAGAGCATCCGGTCCAGCCGGAACAGCCGGACCGCCTCGACCCGGTAGCACCAGCCCGACAGGTAGGTCCGCCCGTCCACCACGACCAGGCGCATCGGGTCGACGTCGCGCGGGGTGATCTCGTCGCGTCCGGGCACGTAGTAGCGCAGCGACAGGCGCCTGCCGCGGCGCAGCGCCTCGTTGACGACGGGCAGCGCGTCCGGGGCGGCGTCCACCTCCACCGCGACCTGGCTGCTGACCGCGGCCGCGCCCTCGCCCGAGGCCTGCTCGAACTTGGCGATGACCCGGGCCAGCGCGTCCCGCTGCCCGAACTCCGGCATCTCGGCGAGCAGCCGCAGCGCCACCAGCAGGGCGCTGGCCTCGTCCACGCCCAGCCGGAGCGGCCGGGCGATGGTCTCGGCGTTGTCGATGACGATCTCCCCGCCGTCCCACGACACGTCGATCAGGTCGCCGGGGGTGTGGCCGGGCAGCCCGCACATCCAGACCAGCTGCAGGTCGTCGATGAGCTGCTTCTCGGTCAGCCCGAAGATCTTCGCCACCTCGGGCACCTGGGCCCCGGGGTGCGACATCAGGTAGGGCACCAGGGCCAGCAGCCTGGGCAGGCGGTCGGCGGTGCTCACGCGAGTGCTCCCTTCAGGCGGCAGATCACCGCGTCGCGGGCGTCCGGCGGGCCGAGCACCTCGGCGTCGTCGGCGAAGCCCACGATCCAGCCGGCCAGCCGCTCGGGGTCGGTGAAGTCGACCTCCAGCTCGTCCCACTCGTCGCCGGCGGGCCGCACGCTCTTGGCCACCTGGCGCAGCCCCTGGCAGGTGTCGCGCCTGACCCGGACGACGGCGGTGCGCTCCTGCACGGCGGCGTCGCGGTAGCCGACCATGGACGTGATGTCGACGCCCTCGGGCACCGTCACGGCGCCGGGGCGACCGACGGGGGTGACCGTGCCGCTGATCCTGCTGAGCCGGAAGACGCGGGGCGCGTCGCGGTCGCGGTCGTGGCCGACCATGTACCAGCGGCCCCGGCGGCTGACCACGCCCCACGGCTCGACCGTGCGGGTCAGCACGTTCTGGCTGGCCGCCGCCCGGTAGGCGAAGCGGACCACGCGCCGGTCGCGTACGGCCTCCCACAGGGCCGGGAAGGACGGGTCCCGGGTGTCGACGCGCAGCTCCAGCGCCCCGCCCAGCACGCCGTGGGCCTCGTCAGTCTGCACACCCCCGGCGCGCAGCTTCAGCAGCGCCCCGCCGGCCGCCTCGGCCAGGCTGGCGCGCTGCCAGACCTGGGCCGCCAGGCCGACCACGGCCGCCTCGTCCGGCTCCAGGGTGATCTCGGGCAGCTCGTAGGCCTGCCGGACGATCCGGTAGCCCGGATCCTCCTCCCAGGGGTCCTTGTGGACCTCGATGGGGATGCCGATCTCGCGCAGCTCGTTCTTGTCCCGCTCGAACATCCGCTGGAAGGCCTCGTCGTTGTCGGCGTCGTAGCCCGGCACCGCCTGGCGGATGTGCTCGGCGCTGAGCGGCCGCCGCGTGGCCAGCAGGCAGATCACGAGATTGAGCAGCCGCTCGGTCTTCCGGCGCGACATCCGGCCTCCTTCCTGTTCGGGGTGACGCTACCCTTCCCCCGTGATCAGATGGCGCAGGGGCGAGGTCGTGCGGGTCCGGCGCGAGTGGCCGGGGGCGATGGAACTCGACGTGACCACCGAGGACGGCCAGGCGCGCGCTCTCGCCTATCCGGCCCTGGTGGGACGTCCGGAACCCGGTGACGCGGTGCTGCTCAACACGACCGCGCTCGCCATGGGGCTCGGTACGGGAGGCTACGCCATGGTGGTGGCGGTTCCCGACCGTTTGCCACAAGATCCGCGCGGTCCCGGACACCTGGTAAAGGCACGTTACACCCCGTTGCAGGCCACCGTGCTCGGCGCCGACGAGCAGGACTCGCCGTTTCACGACGTGTTGCGCGAGGCCGACTCCGTGGACGGCATGCCGGTGATCGTCGCCGACCTGCACTCGGCCCTGCCGGCGATCCTCTGCGGCCTGTACGGCACCACTCCTCCGGGCGCGCCGGACCGGCCGGCCGAGGCCGGGGACGGCGGAGAGGGCGGAGAGGGCGGAGAAGAAGGGGAGGTCGGGCGGCGGCCGTCCCACCGGCCGCCCAGGGTGGCCTACGTGATGCTGGACGGGGGCGCGCTGCCCGCCTGGTTCTCCATGTCGTCCGCGCGGCTGCGGCAGACGGGCTGGCTGTGCGGGGTGGTGACGGCGGGCCAGTCCTTCGGCGGCGACGTGGAGGCGGTGACGCCGCACACCGGCCTGCTGGCGGCCCGGCACGTGCTGGGGGCCGAGGTCGCGATCGTCACCCAGGGGCCGGGCAACCTGGGCGGCGGCACCCGCTGGGGCTTCTCGGGCGTCTCGGCCGGTGAGGCGGTCAACGCCGCCGCCGTGCTGGGCGGCCGGCCGGTGGCGGCGCTGCGGGTCAGCGAGGGCGACCTGCGCGAGCGCCACATCGGGGTCTCGCACCACTCGCTGACCGCCTACGGCCGGGTGGCGCTGGCACCGGCCAAGGTGGCCGTCCCGGTGCTGCCGGGCGACTTCGGCAGGCGGGTGGCCGAGCAGTCACGCCCGCTCGGCGCCCGGCACGAGCTGGTGGAGGTGCCGGTGGACGGGCTGGCGGAGGCGCTGCGCGGCTCCCCGGTCCGGCTGTCGACGATGGGCCGTGGCCTGGACGAGGACCTGGCCTACTTCCTGGCCTCGGCCGCGGCCGGGAGGCTGGCCGCCTCGCTGCTGTCCTCGGGGTCGTAGAAGTTCTTGAACGTGAAGGCCGAGGGCGTGGGGCCCTCGGCCTTCAGGAGCGCCAGGCGCTCCATGCCCTCGTCCAGGGTCGGCTCGTATCCGGCCGGGACCCACCACATCACCGAGTACGGCTGGGCCATGTGCAGGAACCACTCCCTGCGCCGCTGCAGGAACTCCAGGTGGACGGTGCGGTAGATGTAGTTCCAGAGCGTGTCGCGCGACTCCCAGACCGAGAAGTTGATCAGCAGGTGGTCGCCGTAGAGGTGCTCGACCGTGTCCTCGGGGCCTTCGCCGCCCTTGAGCCGCCAGACGAAGCCGGGCGAGGCCTCGGCCAGCCGGTTGAGCGGGTCGAGGCCCGCCATGAAGGAGGCCAGTTCCGGGGAGTCCTTGGGCGCGCGCATGTGGGCGACGTTGAGCTGTGCAAGGTGCATGGACACAGCACACCACCCGCCATCCCTCTATGTCAATCTTCATTATTTTTAGAAAAGGCGACGCAGCACTCCCCCGGGCGCGGGTCCAGCCGGGCCGAGGAGACGTCCCGGCCGAGCGACTCCAGCAGGCCCCGGCAGAGCTCCAGGTTGACCGAGCAGACCAGCAGCGGGTGCTCCTCGGCGAGCAGGTGGAACGGGCAGTTGCGCAGCCGGACCTGCCCGTCCTCCTCGTAGGGCTGGTAACCGCGCCGGCGCAGCACCCCGGGCAGGTCCTCCCCCTCCAGGGCGAGCCCGGCCCCGGCCCGGCGGGCGGCGCGTTCGGCCCGCTCGTCCTCGCCGAACTCCTCGATCGCCTCGGCCAGCACCAGGGCGAGCGCGCGGTAGTCCCGGGCCGGCACGCTGACCTGCCACTCCCCCGGCGCCCTGCGGTAGACCTTCGCGGGCCGGCCGCTGCCAGGACCGGTCCGCTCGGTCAGCCGCCGGAACCCCGCCTCCAGCAGGCCCGCCTCGACGAGCCTGTCGAGGTGGAACGCGGCCAGGGTCCGCTGCACCCCCACCGCCTCGGCCGCCTCGTTCCGTCCCACGTCCCGGCCCATGGAGGCCACGTAGTCGTAGACGGCCCGGCGCACCGGGTCGTGGAGTACCGCCACCGTGTCGAGGTCGTCGCCGCTCACAGCCGGATTCTAGGCCCGCGGGGCCGGACGGCGGCCGGGACGTCCGCGTCCGTCCGCGTCCGTTCGCGTCGGTTCGCGTCGGTTCGCGCTTCCGCGCGAGGGCGTGCCCGGGAGACGGGGAGACCGGCGGGCGGGAGGTACCGCGGCGCGAGACCGCGCGGGGACCGCGCGGGACGACGGGCCCGGGGTAACGGCGCGGGGTGAAAGGCGCGGGGCGAAAGGCGCGGGGTGAAAGGCGCGGCAACGGCCGCGTGACCGGGCCCGATCGGGACCCGGTCACGGTGGACACGTCGCGGAGGGATCCGGCGGGATACGCCGGAGAAGGGGCGGAGGACCCCTGCGGGCCCTCCGGGGCTCTTCTTGGCTCTTGTGGCTCTTGTGGCTCTAGTAGGCGGCCACCACGTCGACCAGGAAGACCAGGGTGTCGGTGCCCTTGATCTTCTCGCCGGAGCCGGCCTTGCCGTAGCCGAGGTCCGGCGGGATGCTCAGCAGCACCCGGCTGCCGACCGGGACGCCGACCAGGCCCTGGTCCCAGCCCTTGATGACCTTGCCGGTGCCGATCTGGAACATGATCGGCTGGGCGCCGCGGGACCAGCTGCTGTCGAACTCGACGTCCGAGCCCCAGATCTTGCCCGCGTACTGGACCAGGATCGACTGGCCGGACTTGACCTCGGGACCGGTGCCCTTGATCACCGTCTTGACGACGAGATCCTTGGGAGCCTTCTCCTTGGTCTTGGTGGTGAGCTTCGGCGCGGCGTCGCCGCCCGGGTTCTCCACCTTGACGCCCTTGAGACCGGGGTCGCTCGCGGTGCCCTTGGCGGTCTTCTCGGCGGGAACGCCGACCACGTCGACCACGAAGACCTGCGACTGTCCCGGCGGGGCCTGCGCCTGCTGCTCCTTGGGCAGGGCGTCCTTGCCGACGACGGACAGGAACCTGCCGCCGCCCTTGGTCTCGGCGAAGCCCTTGCGGAGGATCTCGGGGACCTGCTCGTTGAGCGTGATGACCTGCGGGCCACCCTCGTCGTAGGTCGAGCCCGCGAGCTTGTTCTCCTTGCCGTCCCAGGTGAAGACGGTGAAGTTGGCCACGACGCTGCCGCCGGGCTTCACCGGCTCACCGGCCGTGCCGGGGGTGAGCACCTTGAAGGAGGAGCTCTCCACGACCTTGGACGGGAAGGCGACGGTCGGCTTCGCCCCGGCCGCTCCGGTGACCTGCAGCTCGGCGACCCCACCGCTGCTCGCGGAGCTCGCGGAGCTGGAGGCACCGGTGGTGCTGGTGGCGGCGTCCCCTCCGGACCCGCATGCTGCGGCGAACATCAGAGGCACTGCGGCCAGTACGGCCATACTGCGGCGGCGCATAGGTATCCCTCAAGCAGACGTCAGGTTTGCGCCACACTACCCGTCCCGGTGTACGGAGAGGGTAAGACCGGGGCGAGCTTGCCGAAGCGTGACCATGACATGCCGACGATCGACGCAATGCCGCCCCTCGCCCGTGAAAGATTCATCGCGACCGGTCCCCGCCGCATGAGGACGATCACGGGATCCGTCGCTCCGGCACCCGCGGACGACCGGCGGGCCCGCCACCCGTGGAGGGGCGGCGGGCCCGGTGTCCGTCACGCACGGACGATCGGCGGCCCGGCCCCTGCGTGAAGGGGCCGTGGCCCGGCCGGCCGTCACATGCCGGCGATGAGCTTGTCCACCCTCTCGTCGACGCTGCGGAAGGGGTCCTTGCAGAGCACGGTGCGCTGCGCCTGGTCGTTGAGCTTCAGGTGCACCCAGTCGACGGTGAAGTCGCGGCGCTTCTCCTGGGCCCTGCGGATGAACTCCCCGCGCAGCCGCGCGCGGGTGGTCTGCGGCGGCACCGACTTGGCCTCGAAGATCTTCAGATCGGAGGCCACCCGCTCCACCGCGCCGCGCTTCTGCAGCAGGTAGAACAGGCCGCGACGGCGGTGCACGTCGTGGTAGGCCAGGTCGAGCTGGGCGACCCTGGGGCTGGACAGCGGCAGGTCGTACTTCCTGCGGTAGCGCTCGATCAACTGGTACTTGGTGACCCAGTCGATCTCGCGGGCGACCTTGTCCAGGTCACCGGTCTCGACCGCGTTGAGCGTGCGCTCCCACAACTCCAGCACCCGGTGGCTGAGCTCGTCACCGCCGCGGCGGTCCACGAAGTCGCGGGCCTTGGAGAGGTACTCCTCCTGGATCTCCAGCGAGGACGCCTCCCTGCCGTTGGCCAGCCGCACCCGCCGCCTGCCGGTCATGTCGTGGGAGACCTCGCGGATGGCCCGGATCGGGTTCTCCAGGGAGAGGTCGCGCATCACGGTGCCCGCCTCGATCATGCGCAGCACCAGGTCGGTCGCGCCGACCTTGAGCAGCGTGGTCGTCTCGCTCATGTTGGAGTCGCCGACGATGACGTGCAGGCGGCGGAACCGCTCGGCGTCGGCGTGCGGCTCGTCACGGGTGTTGATGATCGGGCGCGACCGGGTGGTGGCGCTGGAGACGCCCTCCCAGATGTGCTCGGCCCGCTGGGAGACGCAGTAGACCGCTCCCCTGGGCGTCTGCAGCACCTTGCCGGCGCCGCAGACGATCTGCCGGGTGACCAGGAACGGGATCAGCACGTCGGCCAGGCGGCCGAACTCGCCGTGCCTGCCGACCAGGTAGTTCTCGTGGCAGCCGTAGGAGTTGCCCGCGGAGTCGGTGTTGTTCTTGAACAGGTAGATGTCGCCGGCGATGCCCTCCTCGCGGAGACGCTTCTCGGCGTCGACGAGCAGGCCCTCCAGGATGCGCTCGCCCGCCTTGTCGTGGGTGACGAGCTCCACGACGTTGTCGCACTCGGGGGTGGCGTACTCGGGGTGGCTCCCCACGTCGAGGTAGAGGCGGGCACCGTTGCGGAGGAAGACGTTGCTCGATCGGCCCCAGGAGACGACACGGCGGAATAGATAGCGCGCTACCTCGTCGGGTGACAGCCGCCGCTGTCCCCTGAACGTGCAGGTGACGCCGTACTCGTTCTCAAGCCCGAAGATGCGACGATCCATTGCCTCACACTATTCGCCGAACCCCTCTCGTGGGAGGGATCATGGGGTTTTCGGTCGTACGGCTTATGCCCAGGCTGATGACCTGCTAAGCGCGAACGTGCCTGGTGTCCGGATCGTCGGCGTCGGGGCGTACGAGAACCGGCCGCCGGCCCCGTACGGGGCCGGCGGCCGGTGCGTCCGCGTCGGGGTCAGCCGCTCGATCCGGTGTCGATGTCACCCTCCGGGGCGGTCGGCGGGGTACCGGGCGTCTCGGGGGCGGTGAGGGGGTTTCGTGCCTGCTCGTCCCTGACCGCCTGGGCGGCCGACTCGGCGGCGGGGGCACCGGCGGCCAGCAGGCGCTCCAGCCTCGGGCCGTTGAGCCTCAGGAACTTGCGGTGCGGCCGGTTGCGGTCGAGCACCGCCACCTCGAGCTGGGCGGCCGGGAAACGCTCGCCGCCCGGCTCGGTCAGCGCGAACAGCGCGGCCTCCAGCGCCTCGCCCAGCGACAGGCCGTCGCGGTACTGCTCCTTGAGCCGCCCCGCCACCGCCTCGGCCTGACCGCCCATGGCGACCAGGCCCGCCTCGTCGAAGACCGAGCCGTCGAAGGTCAGCCGGTAGATGTGGTCCTCGTCGGCGGAGTCGCCGACCTCGGCGACCACGATCTCCACCTCGAACGGCTTCGGCGACTCGGTGAAGATCTGGCCGAGGTTCTGCGCGTAGAGGTTGGCCAGGCCGCGGGCGGTGACGTCGTCGCGGGCGTAGGTGTAGCCGTTGATGTCGGCGTAGCGGATGCCGCCGAGGCGCAGCGCCTCGAACTCGTTGTAGCGGCCGACCGCGGCGAAACCGATCTTGTCGTAGATCTCGCTGATCTTGTGCAGGGCGCGGGACGGGTTGGGCGCGACGAACAGGATGCCGTCCTCGTACTGCAGGACGACGACGCTGCGGCCCCGCGCGATCCCCTTACGCGCGTAGTCCGCCTTGTCCCGCATCTGCTGCTCGGGCGAGACATATCCAAAAGGCATGGACACCTGGGGTGATCCTCTCGTGTTAGCGCAGCGGGGCGGTGGGGCCGTCGGGGGAGTTCGTCCGGGAGTCCACCACGATCCGGACGTACTCGGCGACCTCCTCGTCGGGGAGCCGGCGGTAGCCGTCGGCCGTGATCACCGCCATGACGGGCCAGATCCTGCGGATCACGTCGGGGCCGCCGGTGGCCGAGTCGTCGTCGGCGGCGTCGTAGAGGGCGTGGACCAGGGTCAGGACGGTGTCCTCGGGCGAGGCGCCCTCCCGGTAGAGCTTCTTCAGCGCCCCGCGCGCGAAGATCGAGCCGGATCCGATCGCGTGGTGGTGGTGCTGCTCGTACGGCCCGCCGCCCACGTCGTAGCCGAAGATCCGGCCACCGTCGATGTCGGGGTCGTACGCGGCGAACAGCGGCACCACGACGAGTCCCTGCATGGCCATCGGCAGGTTGCCGCGGATCATCGTGGCGAGGCGGTTGGCCTTGCCCGTCACCGAGAGCGTGCGGCCCTCGCGCTTCTCGTAGTGCTCCAGCTCCACCCGGTAGAGGCGGGCCAGCTCGATCCCGGTGCTCGCCGCCCCGGCGATGCCCATGGCCGAGTGGTCGTCGGTACGGAACACCTTCTCCATGTCGCGCTGGGAGATGATGTTGCCGGAGGTCGCCCGGCGGTCTCCGGCGATCACCACGCCGCCGGCGCACATCGCCGCGACGATCGTGGTGGCATGCGGAATCTGGTCACCGACCGGGGTCGCCAGGGTCTCGTTACGGCCAGGCAACAAGTCCGGCGAGTGGGACCTGACGAACTCGGTGAACGAGGAGCTCCCGGTGTCGGTAAAGATATGATTCACCATGCCGGCGGGCAGGTCCCTGTGCGATCCCACGCGACTCCCTCCAAAGGTGCAGTCCTTTAAGGCCCGACCTTACTCATCTTGCCGTGCTGCTTGCACTTCCCTGGATCAGCTCAGCGCGAACCACCTACCGGTGCCCGGCTTTTGAATCCTCACGGGTGACCGGCCTCGCCACGGCGGGATCCACCGGCCCGCCGGACGGGCGCGGACGGGTGCGGACGGGTGCGGACGGACGCGACGAATCCGGCACCGGCGGTGGTCAGGGGTGCCGGCGGGGTCCCGAACGGGGCCCGGGGCGGGGGTGGCCGTCCGGTACGACGGCGACGCGAGAGCGCGGGAGCGGTGATCAGGGGCGCGGGGCGGATATCTCCGTCCGGCGCGACGGCGGCGCGGGACGCGGGAGTACGGGAACCGGGGCCGCGGGTGCCCCGCGCGGGAACCGGGAGGCGAAAGGCGGGGCGGCGGGACGGGGTCTCGTTCCCTCCGGGAACCGTTCCCGGAGGGACCCCTCACCGCTCGGCTCACCGCTCGGCCTAGGCACCGGTGGCCACCGCGGTGGAGCGCCGTGAAGAACGCTCCCGGCGGGGACGGCCGCGCGTCACCCGCCCGCCGGGCCCGGCGCTCGCCGAACTCGGCCCACGGCCGGGGCGAGCCTGCGGATCACGACGGGTCCGCCCTCACCCGGCCTCGGTGGGACGGATCTCGATGTGGGACCTACTGGCCGCCCTTCTGGACATACGACCTGACGAATTCCTCGGCGTTCTCCTCGAGCACCTCGTCGATCTCGTCGAGGATCGCGTCGACGTCGTCCGAGAGCTTCTCGTGACGCTCCTGGACGTCGGAGGTCTCGGCCGGGGCGGTCTCCTCGACCTCCCTGTCGGTGCGGCCGGTCTGCTTCTGGCCGCCCGTGTCATTGCTCGCCATCTGTGGCACCTCCACCTGGGGGACGCATCTGATTCATATCTTCCCCGAACCGGGCGACATTGCGCGCGGATGGTCCCGCGATCTTTGCGGGGGCCCGCACGGGCCGTGCCGAGGTCCTGCCCGTCAGGGAACCCTCTCACCCGACCTCATGGCAAATCCGCGGCCCCCTTGACCGGATAGCCGTCCTATCCAATAATTGGTCAGCGCCGCTATCCAATGAGAGGACCCCCGTGTCACCGTCTTCGCTGAGCACCGCCGGAGTGCTCCTGATCACCGTTCCCGCCGTGGCCTTCGGCGGGGTCTCCCTGCTCGCGCACATCATGCGCGGGGTCCCCGGCTACATGGACAACCCCGTCCGCCGCGGGCTGTGGCGGGCGGGGCACGCGCACGCGGGCGTCCTGGTGCTCTTCGCGCTCGTCGCGCTCCTCTACATCGACCGGGCGGACCTGTCCGGCGGCCTGAAGGACCTGGCCCGGGTCCTGATCGTGGCCGCGCCGATCCTGATGCCGATCGGCTTCTTCCTGTCGGTGGTCCGCCCTTCGGACACCAGGCCGAACCGGCTGATCTGGCTGGTCCCGGCGGGCGGGGTCGCGCTGGGCGCGGGTACGTTGCTGCTGGGCATCGGCCTGGTGTGACCACCCTCACCCCCCGAATCAGCAGGGAACGGCCGCCGGAGGGCGTGTTGGGAACGTTCCAGGTAGGCCTGGGGGGTGGAAAACTGCGATCATTGACGGGTGAGCACCATCATCGCGCGCAGGTACAAGCTCGTCTCCCGCGTCGGCCAGGGGGCGACCGGCGTCGTCTGGCGCGCATACGACCTGCTTCTGGAGCGAGAGGTGGCACTCAAGGAGATACCCCTGCCTCCAGGGCCCGCCGCCGCGGAACAGCGGCGGCGCGTGGTCCGGGAGGCGCGGATGGCGGCCCGGCTGAGCCATCGGGGCATCGTGACGGTGCACAACCTCACCGAGGAGGCCGACCGTCTCTGGATCGTCATGGAGTTCCTGGAGGCGCTGACGCTGCACGACACGCTCGTGCAGGCGGGCCCGCTCCCGGTGGACCTGGTGGCGGCGATGGGCTGCCGCCTGCTGGAGGCGCTGCGGCACGCGCACGACGGCGGGGTGATCCACCGCGACATCAAGCCCGCCAACATCATGCTGACCGGCGACCGGGTGGTGCTGGCCGACTTCGGCTTCGCCGCGCCCGAGGGGGCCGCGACGAGCTCGATGCGCGGCACCCCGGCGTTCATCGCGCCGGAGGCGCTCCAGGGCAGGGGCGGCACCCGCGAGGCGGACATGTGGTCGTTCGGCGCCACCCTGTACATGGCGGTCGAGGGCAGGACCCCGTTCCGTACGGTGAACTCGATGGCCGCGCTGGTGGCGGCGCTGCGGGAGCCTCCGCGCGCGCCCAAGCGGGCGGGGGCCCTGGAGCCGGTGCTGCGCGGGCTGCTGCGCAAGGACCCCCGGGCCCGGCTGAGCTCCGCGCGGGCGGCCAAGATGCTGGAGGACGTGCGCTGCTTCACCGCAGCCTGACGCCCGCCCGGCCGCGCCCCGGCCGGTCGAGGGCGTCCGGTGCGGTCAGCCGACCGGGACGCGGCGGCAGGCCGCGACGAACCGGGAGGCCAGGGCCGGGCTGCCGGCCCAGTGCAGGTGCAGGTACGAGGCGGTGACCCGGTCGTCGGCGAAGCCGTCCGCCCCTCCCCTCCAGCGGAACAGCGGCCGGTCGGGGGCCGGTGCGACCGCGGTGCGGTGGAACTCGTGGCCCCGGTAGCGTTCACCGTCCCGGGTGAGCGCCGAGTCCCGCACGGCCACCGCGTCCCGGTACCCGAGCGTCAGGGTGCCGGTCATCCTGGCCTCGACGTCGAGGACCCCGCACATCGGCCGGTCGTCCAGCCGCCTGGCCAGGTAGAGCAGGCCGGCGCACTCGGCCGAGATCGGCCCGTCGAACGCGCCGACCTCCCTGCGCAGCGGTTCGTTGGCCGACAGCTCGGCCGCGTAGACCTCGGGGAACCCGCCCCCGATGACGATCCCGCGGGTCCCCTCGGGAAGGGTCTCGTCGGCCAGCGGGTCGAGGGGGACGATCTCGGCCCCGGCCGCCGCCAGCAGCTCGGCCTGCTCGGTGTACCCGAACGTGAAGGCCTGGCCACCGGCGACCGCGATCCTGGTGACGGCCGGGACGGGCGGCCCCGGGCTCCAGGGCACGGCCGTCACCGGCGGCGCGGTACGGGCCAGCCGCAGCAGCCCCTCCAGGTCGCAGGAGGCCCCGACGAGGTCCGCGACGGCGTCCATGGCCCGGACGGCCTGGGTACGGCGCTCGGCCGCGGGCACCAGGCCCAGGTGCCGGGAGGGGGTCTCCACCGCGTCGCTGCGGCGGATCGCGCCGAGCACCGGTACCCCGCTCTCGGCGAGCGCCTCCCGGCAGATGCGTTCGTGCCGCTCGGAGCCGATCCGGTTGAGGATCACCCCGCCGAGCCTGATCCGGGTGTCGTAGGAGGCGAACCCGTGCACCAGCGCCGCCACCGACCGGCTCTGCCTGGCCGCGTCCACCACCAGGACCACCGGGGCCTCCAGCAGCCGGGCCACGTGCGCGGTGGAGGCGAACTCGCCCGAGCCCGCGCCGTCGTACAGGCCCATGACGCCCTCGACGATCGCCAGGTCGGCCCCGGCGGCGCCGTGCAGGAACAGCGGGGCGACGAGTTCCTCCCCCACCAGCCACGGGTCGAGGTTGCGGCCCGGACGGCCGGTGGCCAGGGAGTGGTAGCCGGGGTCGATGTAGTCGGGCCCCACCTTGTGCGGGGAGACCGTCGTGCCGCGCCGGGCGAAGGCGGCCATCAGCCCGGTGGCCACGGTCGTCTTGCCCGCCCCGGAGGAGGGGGCCGCGATGACCAGGCGGGCTACCATTCGATGCCCTTCTGACCCTTCTGGCCGGCGTCCATCGGGTGCTTGACCTTGCCCATCTCGGTCACCAGGTCGGCGGCCTCCAGCAGGCGGGGGTCGGCGTCGCGGCCGGTGACCACGACGTGCTGGCCCCCGGGCCGCCCGCGCAGGGTGGCGACGACCTCGTCGACGTCGATCCAGCCCCACTTCATCGGGTAGGTGAACTCGTCGAGCACGTACAGCCGGAACGTCTCGGCGGCGAGGTCCCGCTTGATCTGCTCCCAGCCCTCGCGGGCGTCGGCGGCGTGGTCCTCCTCGCTGCCGGGCCGCTGGATCCAGGACCAGCCCTCGCCCATCTTGTGCCAGGAGACCGTCCCGCCCTCCCCCGAGTCGCCGAGCACCCGCAGGGCGCGCTCCTCGCCGATGCGCCACTTGGCGGACTTGACGAACTGGAAGACCCCGATCGGCCAGCCCTGGTTCCAGGCGCGCAGCGCCAGGCCGAAGGCCGCGGTGGACTTGCCCTTCCCCGGGCCGGTGTGGACGATCAGCAGCGGCCGGGTGCGGCGCTGCCGGGTGGTCAGGCCGTCCTCGGGCACGCTGACGGGTCTGCCCTGCGGCATCCTCGTCCTCCCCTCGTTCTCACGCGGCGTCGTGCCGCTCACGGATCGTTCCGGTGTCGTTCTCCGCGCGGTGACACGCGGGTGACACGCGGGTGAGTCGTGCCGGTCCGGTCCTCACGCGGCACCGCGCCGCTCGCGGATCATTCCGGCCAGGTCGGTGAGGTCGTCCAGGCGCACGGTCTCGGCGCCCATCCGCGCAGCCAGCGCGGAGGCCAGGCCGAGGCGCACGTGGCCGTCCTCGCAGTCGACCACCACGCTCGCGACCCCGGCCAGCAGCCCGGCCGCCCGCCGGGAGTCCTCGACGCTTCCCGAGGTCGCCCTGCCGTCGGTGACCAGGACCAGCAGCGGGCGCCGGGACGGGTCGCGCAGCCGCTCGACGCGCAGCACCTCGGCGGCCCGAAGCAGGCCCGCGGCCAGGGGGGTACGCCCCCCGGTGGGCAGCTCGCGCAGCCGGGCCGCCCCGGCCTCGACCGAGGAGGTCGGCGGCAGGACCAGGTCCGCGCGGGTGCCGCGGAAGGTGACGAGCCCGACCTTGTCCCGGCGCTGGTAGGCGTCGAGCAGCAGGCCGAGCACGGCCGTCTTGACCGCGCGCATGCGCTGCCTGGCGGCCATGGAACCGCTGGCGTCCACCACGAACAGCACCAGGTTGCCCTCCCTGCCCTCGCGGACCGCCTCCCGGAGGTCGCCGCGCCGCAGCAGCAGGCCGGGTCCGCTCCTGCCCCGCGCCGCCTGGTGCGGGGCGGCGGCGCCGACCGTCGCCCTCAGGTGCACCGAGCCGGTACGGCCCTCGGGGACCCTGGCCCCGGTGGTGCGGCCCAGCGGCGTCCTGGCGCGCGAGCGCCGCCCCGGGGCTCCGGCGCCGACGCCGGGGACGGTGAACAGCCTGGTCCTGCCGCCCGGGTCTGCGCCGAAGGTCCGCTCACGCCCGCCCCGTCCCCGGTCCTCGGTCGCGGAGCCGGGCTCTCCCCGCTCCGCGCCGGGGTCGGCGGGGTCGGCGGCGCCACGGGGCCCGGGTACGCCCGGGACGTCCGTCTCTCCGGGACCGCCGGGGTCATCGGCGCCACCGGGGACGCCGGGGTCGTCCGGGGCGTCCGGGGCGTCCGGGGCGTCCGGGGCCCGCTCCCGGCTCCCGGGGGTCTCGGGGCCGTCGCCGGGATCCCCGCCACCGGGGCCGTCGGGGCCGTCCGGGCCACCTCGGCCGTCCGGGCCACCTCGGCCGTCGGGGCCGTCGGGGTCTTCGGGGTCTTCGGGGTCTTCGGGGTCGTCGGGGTCGTCGGGGTCGTCGGGGTCGTCGGGGACGCGGTCCAGGAGGTCCTGGAGTTTCGCCTCGTCCAGGCCGGGCGCGTCGAAGGGGTCGCGTCGGCGGCGGTGCGGGAGCGCGAGCCGGGCGGCCTCCCGTACGTCGTCGGCGGTGACCCGGGTGCGGCCCTGCCAGGCGGCGTGCGCGATCGCCGCGCTCGCCGTGACCAGGTCGGCCCGCAGGCCGTCCACCTCGAACTCCGCGCACACGGTGGCGATCCGCAGCAGTGCCGCGTCGGGCAGGACGACCCGCGGCAGCCGGGCCCTGGCCTCGGCGATCCGGGCGGCCAGCTCGCGTTCCTCGTCCGCCCAGGTGGCGGCGAAGCCGTCCGGGTCGGCCTCGAAGGCCAGGCGCCGCCGTACCACCTCGACCCGCCGGGACGGCTCCCGCGAGGCGCGGACCTCCACGGTCAGGCCGAAGCGGTCCAGCAGCTGCGGGCGCAGCTCGCCCTCCTCCGGGTTCATGGTGCCGACCAGCAGGAAGCGCGCCGCGTGCCGTACCGACACTCCCTCGCGCTCGACGTAGCAGGTGCCCAGGGCGGCGGCGTCGAGGAGCAGGTCCACCAGGTGGTCGTGCAGGAGGTTGACCTCGTCGACGTAGAGGACGCCCCGGTGGGCGCCCGCCAGCAGGCCGGGCTCGAAGGACTTCACGCCCTCGGTCAGGACGCGTTCGATGTCGAGGGAGCCGACGAGCCGGTCCTCGGAGGCGCCGACGGGCAGCTCGACCAGGCGGGCGGGCCGGAGCGCCCCCTCCGCGGACGGGACCTCGTGCGGCCCGTCGGGGCAGCCGGGGTCGGGCGCCGCCGGGTCGCAGGAGAAGCGGCAGCCGGGCACCACCTCGACGGGGGGCAGCAGGGCGGCCAGCGCCCGCACGACGGTGGACTTGGCGGTGCCCTTCTCCCCCCTGACCAGCACGCCCCCGACCCGCGGGGAGACGGCGTTGAGGATCAGCGCGAGCTTGAGGTCCTCCAGCCCCACGATCGCGGTGAACGGATAACGGGAGTCGGGCACCTTCGGGGTCTCCTTGCGTCGTCGTGCGGGGAGGTCGTCGTGCGAGAACACCGTCACGGGGAGTACGTCAGCCGCCAGCGCACGCCGCGCCCGGTGAGCGCCACCCGGGCCAGCGGTGCCACGTCCACGCGCCAGAAGGCGCGGGCCGGGGCCCCCAGGGCGTGCACCACGGCGGCGCGGATGACCGCCGGGTGGGTGACCGCCACCGTCCGGCCCGGCGCGCGGACGGCGAGCCAGCCGGCCACCCTCGCCAGGAGCGCGGTGACCGGCTCACCTCCGTGCGGCGCCGCGGCGGGGTCGCCGAGCCAGGACGCGAGCGCCTCGGGTTCGGCGGCCTCGACCTCGGCGAGCGTCATCCCGGCCCAGCGGCCGTGGTCGCAGTCGGCCAGCAGCGGGTCGGGCTCGGCCCGCAGGCCGAGCGCCGCCGCCGTCTGCAGGCACCGCAGCTCGGGCGGGCAGGCCGCCGGGCCGGGGACGAACTCGTCCGCCAGCCCGCGCGCCCGGCGCAGGCCGCGCTCGTCGAGCGGTTCGTCGAGGGGGAACGCGGCCCGTGCGGTCGCCACGGTGGAGGCGTGGCAGACCAGCAGCAGCCGAGCGACCCCCGAGGGGGCCGTCACACCGGGCTGCGCCTGCGCGCGGCGAAGGCGAACAGCACGCCGACGCCGGTCCAGAGGACCACCTGGGTGCCCAGGGAGGCCATCCGGAAGTCCCAGAGCAGGTCCGCGGGGAAGCCTCGCGGCACCTCCGCGATCTCCGGCAGGAGGGCCCAGACCGCGACGACGGGGACGAGCACCGCGGCGCCCGCGACCAGCCACCGCACCCACGGCTCGCCGCCCGCGGCGTACCGGTGGGCGAGGATTCCGGCGGCCACCGCGAGGATGCCGATGGCCACCGCGATGAGGTAGAGCAGGGTGCGCTGGCCGATGGTCTCCGGATCGCCCACGGCGGGCGGGTTGGCGGGGTACTTCACGAAGGGGACGAGGACCACCGCGACGAACCCGGCGGCCGCGAGGGTGACCGCGAGCGCCGGTTCCGAGCGGGGCCCGGCCCGGCCGCGCACGGCCGCGTAGACCAGGGCGAACAGGCCGCCGACCGCCGTCCCGTACAGGCCCAGGGCCAGGAACAGGCCGAACCGCTGCCCGTCCCTGCTGACCAGGGCCTCCTCCCCGTGGGAGTGGGCGGCCTCGGCGGCGCCGGCCTCGTGGGAGTGCGTCCCGGAGGCCGTGCCGTCGTGGGCCGGGGCGGCGGCCGCGGCCGCCTCCTCCAGCGCGATGGCCCGGTCGATGCCCGGCTCGCCCACGGCGTAGGCGAAGACGGCTGCGAGCAGCCCTGCGAGCAGTCCGGCGACGAGTCCCCGGACGATCAGTTTGGTGATCACATGCGGCTCAGTGGCAAGGGACGCCGAGCAGGTGGCGCCCGTCGTGCATGAGCTCGTGCAGGTAGTCACCCGCCTGGGAGACCGCTCCCTGGTCGAAGGTGACCAGGTAGGCCAGGAGCAGCAGCACCGGCACGGCGAGAAGCCAGCGGGTGAGCGACGTCCAGGGGATGGGCTGGGTGTGCGGAGCCGAAATCTGGCTCACGGCTACCTCCTCCGGGATCACGCGTCCCTTTTCGTAGGTCGGTGGCGGCCGAGTGACCTGACTTGCGGCCCGTGAGGGCCGTTACAGTGGCGCGACCGTACCGGAATCTCACCGGTTTCCCTCGCACCGCCACAAAACACCCGGAACGTATCCCGGTTTCCCATCTCCCGCAAACCACAAAAAACTAAAATATTATAAAACCCCGCCCCGGGCCCCGCCGCGGGGGCGGCGGCCCGGCCGGGCCGCCTCCCCCTCGGCAGGGCTCACTGCTCGCCGGTCAGCGCCGTCACCAGCTCCGATGCGGTACGGCAGCGGTCGAACAGCTCGCCCACGTGCGCCTTGGTGCCGCGCAGCGGCTCCATCGTCGGGACGCGCTGCAGCGACTCCCTGCCCGGGATGTCGAAGATGACCGAGTCCCAGGAGGCCGCGGCCACCGACTCGCTGTACTGGCTCAGGCAACGGCCCCGGAAGTAGGCCCGGGTGTCGTTGGGCGGCACCTCGATGGCCCGGGTCACCTCCTCCTCGGTGACCAGGCGCTTCATGCGGCCCCGGGCGACCAGCCGGTTGTACAGCCCCCGGTCGGGGCGGATGTCGGAGTACTGCAGGTCGACGAGCTGCAGGCGCGGGTGCGACCAGGGCAGGCCGTCCCGGGTGCGGTAGCCCTCCAGGAGCTCCAGCTTGGCGACCCAGTCGAGCTCCCCGGCCAGCTGCATCGGGTCGTCCGCCAGGCGGGTGAGGACCGACTCCCAGCGCTCCAGGACGTCCTTGGTGGGCTCGTCCAGGCCGTTGACGCTGCGCTCCTCGGCGTACTTGCGCGCCAGCTCCAGGTACTCCATCTGGAGCTGTACGGCCGTGAGCTTCCGGCCGTCGCGCATCGAGATCTCGTACTTGAGCGTGGGGTCGTGCGAGACCGCCCGTAGCGCCTGCACCGGGTTGTCGACGGTGAGGTCCCGGGTGAAGTAGCCGTCCTCGATCATCGCCAGGACGAGCGCGGTCGACCCCAGCTTGAGGTAGGTCGAGATCTCCGACATGTTGGCGTCGCCGATGATGACGTGCAGGCGCCGGTACTTCTCCGGGTCGGCGTGCGGCTCGTCCCGGGTGTTGATGATCGGCCGCTTGAGGGTGGTCTCCAGCCCCACCTCGACCTCGAAGAAGTCGGCGCGCTGGCTGATCTGGAAGCCCTCGCCGCGGGAGTCCTGGCCGATGCCGACCTTGCCCGCTCCGGTGACGACCTGCCGGGAGACGAAGAACGGCGTCAGGTGCCGGACGATGTCGGCGAAGGAGGTGGCCCGGCGCATGAGGTAGTTCTCGTGGCAGCCGTAGGAGGCGCCCTTGTTGTCGGTGTTGTTCTTGTAGAGCTGGATCGGGGCGTTGGCCGGCATCGCCGAGGCGCGGACCGCCGCGTCGTGCATGACCCGCTCGCCCGCCTTGTCCCAGATCACCGCCGCCCGGGGATTGGTGCACTCGGGCGTGGAGTACTCGGGGTGGGCGTGGTCCACGTACAGCCGGGCCCCGTTGGTGAGGATCACGTTCGCAAGGCCGAGGTCCTCGTCGGTGAGCTGGCTCTGGTCGGCCACCTCTCGCGCGAGGTCGAACCCGCGCGCGTCGCGCAGCGGATTCTCCTCCTCGAAGTCCCATCGCGCGCGCCGGACCCGGGCCGCCGAGGCCGCCAGGTAGGCGTTCACGACCTGAGAGGAGGTCACCATCGCGTTGGCCCCCGGCTGTCCGGGCACGGAGATGCCGTATTCGGTCTCGATGCCCATCACCCGCCGTACCGTCATGCGCACCCTCTGTTCATCAGGGACTGTTTCTCTGCCTGGTGTCTATTCCCGACCCTAGACCCTTCACTATGCCCGGTGGTCGGACAGTTATGGCACCGAAGCCTTTTCGCCCGATGCGGCAGGGATCGTGGAGAGCGGTCCTGAGGCCGGGGAGGGCGTCCCGGGGGTGTCAGGAGACCTTCCGCGCCTGCGGGCCCTGACGAGCTCCTGCAGGGGCCGCTCGGCCACCCGGTACACCAGGTAGGAGAAGGCGACGGCGGCCAGCACCGTGACCAGCGCGGTCAGCGGGGGCGGCAGCGTGTCCCGCAGGGCCGGGACGATCACGACCGCGGCCGCGGTGTGGAACAGGTAGAGCGGGTAGGTGAGCGCGCCCAGGACGACCAGGCCGCGCCAGCGCAGCCACCGCAGCCAGCCCAGCGCCACCATCGCCATCAGCACGTAGAAACCGATCACGGTGGCGACCACGGCCCAGTCGGGCACCGGCATCGCGGCGTAGCCGACCCTCTCCACCCGCCCGGCCACCCGGTCGAGCGCCGCGCTGACGGCCAGGCCGCCGCTGATCCCGGCCAGGCACCACAGCACCAGCCGGGGGCCGAACCTGGTCATCAGGAAGAACGCCATGCCTCCGACGAAGTACGCCGCGTACTTGGGCATGATCACGAGATCGACCCAGGCCTCCTCGCTCCCGGCGAAGAACCCGGCCGCCAGCAGCCAGACGCCCATGAAGACCAGGCAGCGGGCGAACGTCACCCCGACGATCACCAGGATCGAGATCAGCAGGTAGAAGCGCAGCTCCACCCAGAGCGACCAGTAGACGCCGTTGGCGTCGTAGACGCCGAAGGCCCGCTGGAGCATCGTCAGGTTGACGCCGTACTCCCCCGGGCTGAGCTTGGGGTCCAGGGCCGTGGCGGCGGTCAGGCCGTAGACCGCGGCGGTGACGGCCACGCTGACCCAGTACGCCGGGAAGAGCCGGACCAGCCGGGAGAGCGCGAACGCGCCCAGGCTCCTGCCCCAGATGCTCATCAGGATCACGAAGCCGCTGATCATGAAGAACAGCTCGACGCCCAGGATGCCGAGCCCGGAGATCGTGGAGATCGCCGGGAACAGCTCGGCCGGGCGGTCGCCCCACACCGAGGCGAAGGCGATGAAGTAGTGGAAGGCGAGCACCGCCAGCGCGGCGGTGAACCTCAGCAGGTCCAGTTCGGCGAGACGGCCGCCTTCCCGGGGCGTCTCGCGAGGGGCCGTGCCGTTCACCCGGGGGCCGGGCCGCAGTGTTCACGCACGCCACTTGGACGGCTTTTCGATCACCTGGGTTCCCCGTGACGGGGGGTTGTTCCCGTACACCCCTGTGACCTGTGGGAACGAGGTGACGTGCCGGTCGGTCACGGCGGGAGGCGGGCGCGGGGGGCGGCCACGAGGACGGCGCCGGGTGATCCCGGGGAGCCCCGGAACGCGGAACGGGCCCCGGAACGTAGAGCGGCCACGGGAACGCGGAGCGGGCCTGGGAACGCCGGCGGCGCGGCTCCCCGGGGAGGGGAACCGCGCCGCCGGTCCGCAGCGGGTGCCGCCGGTCCGCGCGGACCGGCGGGGCGCCGTTACAGGTACTGACCGGTGTTGGCCACCGTGTCGATGGAGCGTCCCGCCTCGGTGCCCTGCTTGCCCGTCACGAGGGTGCGGATGTAGACGATCCGCTCGCCCTTCTTGCCGGAGATGCGGGCCCAGTCGTCGGGGTTGGTGGTGTTGGGCAGGTCCTCGTTCTCGGAGAACTCGTCCACGCAGGCGGCCAGCAGGTGCTGGATCCGCAGGCCCTTCTGCCCGGTCTCCAGGAACTGCTTGATCGCCATCTTCTTGCCGCGGTCGACGATGTTCTGGATCATCGCCCCGGAGTTGAAGTCCTTGAAGTACAGGACCTCCTTGTCGCCGTTGGCGTAGGTCACCTCGAGGAAGCGGTTCTCCTCGCTCTCGGTGTACATCCGCTCGACGACCCGCTGGATCATGCCGGAGATGGTCTCCCGGCGGTCGCCACCGTGCTCGGACAGGTCCTCGGGGTGCAGGGGGAGCTCCTCGATGAGGTACTTCGAGAAGATGTCCTTGGCCGCCTCGGCGTCCGGCCGCTCGATCTTGATCTTGACGTCCAGGCGGCCGGGCCGCAGGATCGCCGGGTCGATCATGTCCTCGCGGTTGGAGGCGCCGATCACGATGACGTTCTCCAGGCCCTCGACGCCGTCGATCTCGCTCAGCAGCTGCGGGACGATGGTGTTCTCGACGTCGGAGGAGACGCCCGATCCACGGGTACGGAAGATCGAGTCCATCTCGTCGAAGAAGACGATCACGGGGGTGCCCTCGGAGGCCTTCTCGCGGGCCCGCTGGAAGACCAGGCGGATGTGCCGCTCGGTCTCGCCGACGTACTTGTTGAGAAGCTCCGGGCCCTTGATGTTGAGGAAGAAGCTCTTGCCGGACTGGCCGGTCTTCTCCGCGACCTGCTTGGCCAGGGAGTTGGCGACGGCCTTGGCGATGAGCGTCTTACCGCAACCGGGGGGACCGTAGAGCAGCACGCCCTTGGGCGGGCGGAGCTTGTGCTCGCGGAAGAGGTCGGCGTGCAGGTACGGGAGCTCGATGGCGTCCCGGATCTGCTCGATCTGCCGCATCAGCCCGCCGATCTCCTCGTACGAGATGTCGGGCACCTCCTCCAGGACGAGCTCCTCGACCTCGGACTTGGGGATGCGCTCGTAGACGTAGCCCGAACGCGGTTCCAGCAGCAGGGAGTCGCCCGCCCGGATCGGCTGGTCCATCAGCGACTCGGCGAGCTTCACCACCCGCTCCTCGTCGGCATGCGAGATCACCAGCGCGCGCCGGCCGTCCTCAAGGAGTTCCTTGAGCATCACGATCTCGCCGAGGTCCTCGAACCCGAGGGCCTCGACCACGTTGAGCGCCTCGTTGAGCATGACCTCCTGGCCACGCTTCAGCGATTCGACCTCCACCGCGGGACTGACGTTCACCCTGAGCTTGCGGCCACCGGTGAAGACCTCCACCGTGCCGTCTTCTCGTGCTTCGAGGAAAACACCGAATCCGGATGGCGGCTGCGCCAACCGGTCTACCTCCTCCTTCAGGGCGACGATCTGGTCCCTGGCCTCCTTGAGGGTGGCCACCAGACGCTCGTTCTGGCCCGTCACGGCCGCGAGGTTCGCCTGCACGTCATGGAGACGCTCTTCGAGGATCCTGGCCTGCCGGGGAGACTCCGTCAGCTTCCTGCGCAACGCCGTGATCTCCTCCTGCAAGAAGGAGACCTGTGTTGTGAGGTCGGCGACCTCCCGTTCGCGCTGCGCGGCACGAGCCTCAGCGTCGTCGCGAGCTGCCACGGCGTCACCTCCTTCCCAGTCGAGACCGACTACTCAAAACCCTACCCATCTGGGGGCTGTCCCTTACCTGGTCGAGCAGTGTTCGTATGACTACATTAAGTGCGTGATGATTAATCCCTTTTAGTGCTTTTAGTACTAGAAGTATATGAACATGAGGGTCGGTTCGCGCGTCACTCTGTACACGGATCCTCGTGTCCGAATCGTCATCAGCCGGTGGAGGTGGTGGAGGTGGTGGAGTCCGTGGAGTCCTCGGCATTGGCCCCCTTCGCCGGGCGTCTGCGTCGAGGGGGCGGCGTCACGCCGTCCGCCATGCGACGCGCCGTGACCAGGAAACCGGTGTGGCCGACCATCCTGTGGTCGGGCCGCACGGCCAGTCCCTCGACATGCCAGTCACGAACCAGGGTCTCCCACGCATGGGGCTCGGTGAAACTCCCGTGCTCCCGGAGAGTTTCCACCGTCCGCGACAGCTGAGTCGTGGTCGCCACATAACAGCAGATCACACCCCCGGGGGTGAGCGCCTTCGCCGCGGCGTCCACGCATTCCCACGGGGCGAGCATGTCCAGGACGATCCGGTCGACGTCGCTCTCGTCGAGGGACTCGACGAAGTCGCCGACCACCAGGCGCCACTGCTCCATCGGCCCGCCGTAGAACTTCTCGACGTTCCTGGTGGCGATCTCGGCGAAGTCCTGGCGCCGCTCGTACGAGGTGAGCGTGCCCTCGGCGCCCACGGCGCGCAGCAGGAAGCAGGACAGCGCGCCGGAGCCGACGCCCGCCTCCACCACCCGGGCACCGGGGAAGATGTCGGCCATGGCCACGATCTGCGCCGAGTCCTTGGGGTAGATCACCGCCGCGCCGCGCGGCATGGAGAGCGTGTAGTCCTGGAGCAGGTGCCTGAACGCCAGATACTGGGTGCCGCCGGACGAACGCACCACCGAGCCCTCGGGCCGGCCGATCAGCTCACTGTGCGGGATCCCGCCCTTGTGCGTGTGGAACACGCCGTCTTCCTTCAGCGTCACCGTGTGACGCTTGTTCTTGGGGTCGGTGAGCTGAACCTGATCCCCGGCCTGAAACGGCCCATGCCTGCGAAAACCCATGAGCGCAAGGTTAACGGCGCCCGGCGGCGGCCGATCCCGCCCCGGCGGGCCGCACCTGCCCCCCCGGCCTGCCGGACCGGGCCGGGACGGGGGACGGGTCCGACCGAGGGTCGGGGTAAACGGTTCGCCGGTACGGGCCGAAACCTGGTAGCTGTTGCCGTGTGCTCCCAGAAGAAGTGATCCCCGCCGGCCCCGTCACGCTCAGGCCCCACACCGACGCCGACGCCGAGTCGATCGTGCGGGCCTGCGCCGACCCGGAGATCGTCCGGTTCATCCCCCTGGTCCCCTCGCCCTACACCCACGACGACGCGCTGCGGTACCTGGAGGCGGCCCGCGCCGCCTGGAAGGCCGGGGGCGCCGAGTTCGCGATCGCGGACCCGGAGACCGGCGAGTGGCTCGGCAACATCGGCCTCAAGCCCCCGCTGCCGCGCGACACCGCCGAGATCGGCTACCTGGTGGCGCCCTGGGCCCGGGGCCGCGGGGTGGCCACGGCCGCGACCTCGGCCCTGACCGGCTGGGGCCTGGCCCACGGGCTGGAACGCGTCGAGCTCCTCGCCGACGTGGAGAACCTGCCCAGCCAGTGCGTGGCGATGGCCGCGGGCTTCCGGCGCGAGGGCGTGCGCCGCGGGGCCGAGGAGCGGCGCGACGGCACCCGCCGAGACCTGGTCTCCTTCGCGCGCCTGCGCGGCGACTCCGGCGAGCGCGTGCGGCCGTACCTGCCGTGGTTCCCCGGGGGTTCGCTGACCGACGGGACGGTACGGCTCAGGCCGCTCACCGCGGCCGACACGGAGGACTACCTGGCACTGCAGGTCCTGCCGGACGTGGTCGAGCACAGCGTCCCGCCCGAGGCGCCCGGGGTGGAGGAGGCCGCCGAGCGGTGCCGTTCCGCGGGCGCGGACTGGCTGGCCGGCACGATGGTCCAGGCGGTGATCCTGGACGCCTCGACCGGCGCGTTCGCCGGGGACATCCAGCTCAGCGGGGTGATCCCCCCGCTGGGGCAGGCCATGACGGGCTACAGCGTGCTGCCGGAGTTCCGCGGCCGGGGCTTCGCCACCCGGGCCGTGAACCTGCTGGTGGGCTGGGCCTTCGAGCACACCCCCCTGGAACGGATCATCGCGGGCACCTCCCCGGACAACCTCGCCTCGCAACGCGTGCTGGAGCGGGCGGGGTTCACCAGGGAGGCGCTGATGCGCGGGCTGCTGCCCGGCCCGGACGGCACGCGCCTGGACGACCTGCAGTGGTACCGCCTGCGGGAGACCCCGGACGGGCCGGGC
Organism: Streptosporangium sp. NPDC050855; assembly: GCF_044456585.1. Lineage (NCBI taxonomy): Bacteria > Bacillati > Actinomycetota > Actinomycetes > Streptosporangiales > Streptosporangiaceae > Streptosporangium > Streptosporangium sp. NPDC050855. The sequence goes on along the minus strand of NZ_JBITFY010000006.1, from coordinate 159,346 downwards.
GGGCCGGGCGGACCGGACGGGTCCGGGGGCCGCTGAGCCCGCCCGGGAGGGCCGGACCGCTCCCTGTCGGGCTCGCCTCCGGCCCCTCGGGGCCCTCCGGGTTTTTCTCGCGGGGTCCGGGCCGGGTCTCAGTCGGCCCCGAAGTGGGCCCTGAGCTTGGCGTAGGCGGCGTCGGTGCCCTGCAGCGCCCGGTCGATGTCGGCGTCGGTGTGGGCGGCCGAGAGGAACCAGTTGTGCCAGGGGTGGAGGTAGACGCCCTCCCCGACACAGGCCGCGGCCCAGAACATGCCCTTCTCCAGGGTCGCGTCGCCCTCGAAGGAGAGCCAGGGGATCTGCACCGGGCCGGTCTGGTTGACCGTGAAGCCGTGCGAGGCGGCCTGGGCGGCCAGGCCCTCGCGGAGGCGGGTGCCCGCCCGCTCCATCAGGGCGATGCCGCCGATGTCGCGCAGCGTCTCGATCGTGGCCTTGGCCGCGGCCATCGGGGCGGCGTTGAACCAGAACGAGCCGGTGGTGTAGAGCGTCTGGGCCGGAGCGCGCAGGGAGTCCACGCCGGTGACGGCCGCGATCGGGTGGCCGTTGGCCATGGCCTTGCTGAAGGCGTACAGGTCGGGGCGTACCCCCAGCGGCTCCCAGGAGCCGCCCAGGTCCAGCCGCCAGCCACCGCGCACGTCGTCGATCACCAGCGCGGCACCGATCCGGTCGGCCAGGGCCCGCACCCCCCGGGCGAACTCGGGCGTGGCGAGCTCCTGGTCCTCGAACGAGTCGTGCTTGAAGGGCGTGACGATGATCGCGGCGACCTCGCCCTCGATCCGGGCCGCGGCCTCCTCGACCGAGGCCAGGTCGTTGTAGGTGAACTCGGTCAGGTCGGCGCGGTCGGCCGGGGTGGTGCCCGCGGTGCTCGGCGTGCACCAGGGGTCGGCCCCGTGGTAGGCGCCGTGGGCCATCAGCACCTTGTCCCTGCCGGTGGCGGCGCGGGCCACCATCAGCGCCTGGGTGGTGGCGTCGGTGCCGTTCTTGGAGAACATCACCCAGTCGGCCTGCGGCACGGTCTCCACCAGCAGCTCGGCGAGCTCGACGTAGACCGGGCCGGGACCGTTGAGGCAGTCGCCCGCGGCGAGCTGGGCCGCGACGGCCGCCTCGACCGCGGGGTGGCGGTGGCCGAGCACCACCGGTCCCCAGGAGCACATGAGGTCCACGTACTCGCGGCCGTCGGCGTCCCGCTGGCGGCAGCCCTCGCCGCCGACGAAGAACTGCGGGTAGGCGGGGCCGTGCAGGGCCGCGTTGAGGTGGCCGTACATGCCTCCGGGGACGACCTTGGCGGCCCGTTCCCTGAGTTCGGCGTCGATGGACATGCGTCGTCCTTTCACGGTCGGGAAGGTCGCGGTCGGGAGATCACGGTCGGAAAAGGGGCTCGGGGTCACGGGACCACACGGGGTCACGCGGGTCACGGGGTCACGCCGGGTCACGGGGCCCGGGGGCCCCGCGCAGCTCCCGCGCGCCGGTCAGCCCGGCGTCGGAGCCGAGACCTCCGGCGACCCGGGCGGCCAGCGCGGTGCCGAGCCGGGCCGCCCCGGCCACGTCCAGGCCGTCGGCCAGCCCGGCGATGAACCCGGCGCAGTAGGCGTCGCCGCACCCGGTGGTGTCGACCACCGGGACGTCGAGGGCGGGGACGCGGGTGATCCCCTCCTTGGAGGCGATCAGGCTTCCCTCGGCGCCCAGCGTGACCAGCACCGCCGAAGGGCCCTCGGCCAGCAGCGCGGTCGCGGCCTCCTCGGCGCCGGAGGCACCGCTCATCATCAGCGCCTGCTCCTCGTTGGGCAGCAGGTAGTCGACGTGGCCGAGGAAGGTCCGTACCCCCTGCATCAGGTCCGGCATGTTGGACAGCAGGTCCATCGTGACGATCGTGCCCGCGGCCCGCGCCTCGTCCAGCAGGGCGAGGAACCCCGGGTCGTACAGGCCCCAGGTGACGTCCATGCCGCCCAGGTGCACGATCCGCGCGCCGAGGATCCGCTCGCGGCCGACGTCGGCCGTCGACAGGCCCAGGTTGGCTCCGGGCACGTGGAAGGACGGGCGCCCGCCGTCGGGGCGGATGGGCAGGATCGAGGCGGCGGTCTGCTCCCCCGTCCTGCGGACGATCCCGGACACGTCGACGCCGCGCCGTTCCATGATCATGACGAGCAGGTCTCCGAGCTCGTCGTCGCCGATCGCGCCCACCGAGGCGACCGGGACGCCGAGCGCGGCCAGGTCGACGGCGGTCCCGGCCGCGGCCCCGGCGGCGGTGACCCGGATCTGCTCCAGCAGGTGGGTGTCCTGCCCGGCGGGGATGGACTCCACCGGCCTGGCGAGCACGTCGACGATGTGCACCCCGAGGGTGACGACGGTCATGACGGGTCCTCCTCATGTCTTCAGCGGATGATAGACGGGCGACCGACTAAAATGTCAACGGATGCCGTACGGGGAAGGGGACGAGATGCCGAAGATCGTTGACCACGAGGAGCGCCGCGAGGAGGTCGTCGAGGCGGCCCGCCGCATCATCCTGCGCGAGGGCATCGAGGCCGCCACCACCCGGGCCATCGCCAGGGAGGCCGGATACTCCAACGGCGTGCTGACCCACTACTTCGCCGACAAGGACGACATCATGCTGTCGGCCCTGCGCTCCTCGCACCGGCGCATCGTGGAGCGGCTGCGCGGCAAGCTGGCGGGCCTCACCGGCCTGGCCGCCCTGCGCGAGCTGCTGCTGGACAACCTGCCGCTGGACGAGGAGCGCGTCGCCGAGAGCGGGCTGGAGGTCGGCTTCTGGAGCCGCAGCATGACCAGCCCCGCGCTGCTGGAGGCCCAGCGCGCCGAGGCCGAGGAACTGCGCTATCTGGTACGCAGCCTGCTCGGCTCGGCGGCCGCGGACGGGGAGATCGTCACCGGGGAGGACCTGGACGACGTGGCCGAGCGGCTGCTGGCCCTGGTCGACGGCCTGAGCGTGCACCGCCTGCTGTACCCGGGCAGGCTCGGCCCGGAGCGGCTGGAGCGGATGCTCGGCGCCGAGCTGGAACGCCTCAGCCGGTAGGGCGTGGAGCCGGCCGTCCACGTCCCGGGCGGCACGGGCGGCACGGCCACGGCCGTACCGCCCGGAAAAGCCGGAGGAGCGGGGGCGCTCAGCGGTTGCGGTGCGACTCGTAGCGCATGGTGCGCGAGACGCCGATCCGCACGGTGGTGCCGGGCATGATGGCGACCGGCTCGTTCGGCGGGATGTCGTAGAAGTTGGGGTCGCCGGGCGGCTGGATCTGGGTGCCGTTGACCGATCCCAGGTCGACCAGGTTCACGTCCCACCCGTCCAGCGCCACCCGCAGGTGGCGGCGGGAGACCGAACCGTCGGGGCTGGTGACCTTGGCCGGGCGTACCGATCCGTCGGCCACCTCGGGGGCCCTCTCCGGGTCGCGCCCGATCAGGTAGTCGGTGTCCAGGCGCAGCGTCAGGCCGTCGTCGAGGAGCAGCACCCCCAGCGGCGGGCGCGGACCCTTGTAGGGGACGAGGGTCCGCTGCACCAGCGCGATGCCGCAGACCGCGCAGTAGGGCACGCGGGGGTCGTTGAAGTGGTCGTTCTTGCAGTCGACCCCGTAGACCAGCGGCCGGGCCTCGGGCTCGGCGGCCGGGGGCGGCTCGTCGGCGGGCTGCGCGCCGCCGGGCGCCGGCAGCTCGTACTCGAACGGCTGCTCGCGGACGTCGACCGGGTCGCCGCCCATCCCGCTCGCCATGGCGGTGTCGATGTCGGCGTGCTGCGCGCGTGAGGGCCCGGACGGCGTCTCCGCGGGGTGGTCGCGGTCCGGGGCCGCGTGCCACTGCGCCTGCGGCTCACGCCGCGGCTCCACGGGCGAGGGTACCGACGGGTGGGACTCGGCCTGCCCCATCGGGTAGGGCGCGGGGGCGCCGGTGTCCGGCACGGACGGCCGCTCGGGGACGGACGGCCGCTCCGGGGACGCCACCCGCTCGGGCGGCGCGGGCATGGGGATGGACGCGGGTGCGGACGACTCCATCCGCGGCGCCTCGTGCACCCCCCGGGGCGCGGCGGACTGCATCCGCGGCGCCTCCTGCGCGCCCTGGGGCGCGGCGGGCTCCGTGCGCCGCGGCGCCGGGGTCCAGGTGGGCGTCTCGGTCAGGTCGCACTCGACCCCGCCCGCGACGATCACCCCGGCGTCCAGGGTGGAGAGCGGGTGCACGGCCCCGGCGTCCGGCAGGCGCAGCTCGACCCGGGTCACCGGGCCGGGCACCAGCCGGTCGGACCAGGTGAGCGCGTCGCGCCCGGCGAGCCGGACCTCTCCGGCCGAACCGGTCACCGACGCGAACGCCGGACCACTGACCAGGACGGCCACGCCGTCACCGACGGGACCGGCGACGGCGCACGCCACCGGTTCCCCCATCGAGACGGCGAGGATCTGGGCGACCCGGCGGGCCAGCGCCCTGCCGTCGCCGCCGGAGCCCGCGGTCTCCCGCAGCGCTCCCAGCAGATCCCCGACGACGGCCTCGGCCGCGTCGCACACCAGCAGCAGGCCGCCCACATGGGCCACCAGCCCGTTGCCCGGAAGCGGACGCACCACCCCGAAGCCCTGGTCGGTCACAGAACTCTCCCTCCCCGGAAACGCCACCGGATGAACGGCACCCGCATGGGCCCGTTCGTCACCAGCCAGATGCATACCCAGACGACGGTGAAGTGCGTCCAGAAGGCGGCCGGCGGAATCGGATCGATGAAACCGACTGCACCGGACCGTAGCAAAAAGTACAGCACAAGGCCTTCGGGGATGAGCGTCAGCAGGCCGAACGATGTCGGCCAGTCCTTCTCCCATCTGAACTGCATCAGGAAGTGATATATCAGCTCCCAGACGACCCCCAGCACCGCGACCGCCGCGACGAGCAGCAGCCCGTCGGCGTAGCGCCCGGGAAGCGGCCCCGAGGAGCCCGGGAGCACGGGGACGATCAGCAGGGTGACGAGCACGCCGAGGGTGGCGAGCATGAACAGGCGCGTCTGAACACGGCCCAGCAGGGTCGGAACCACGGGAAGTACTCCTTACACCGGCGAGTTGCGGGCCCACTTGAACCACTGCGCGGTCGAGCGCAGCGGCCCCATCCTCTTGACGAACCCGCGCCGTGCGAGGTCGTCGGCGATCTCCTGGGCGGCGATCTGCAGGCCCAGGAAGGTGTCGACACCGGGGAAGTAGCCCCCGAGCGTGGCCGACCCCGAGGCGTACAGCACCCCGTCGCCGCTGGCCGTGCCCTTCACCTCGAAGTGACGCTCCACGTCCAGCCTGCCGACCGGGTTGCGGCCCGCCCCGGTGTTGCGCAGCAGGTCGTCGAAGACGCGGTGCTCGGCGATGTCGGCCTCCAGGCCGGTGCAGTCGATGATGTAGTCGGAGACCGGCTCACGGACAATGCCGTCCTTGCTGCGCACGTAGCTGACCAGCCGCCCGTCCGCGGAGTGCTCCACCCGGTCGACGGTGCCCTGCACCGCGTGGTAGTAGCCGCCCTCGCGGCCCGCGCGCAGCTGCTCCTGCCAGCGCCGCCGGAAAGGGGTGTTGGTGCCGCCCATCTCCTTGTACTTCCTCGCCCGGTCGGCGCCCTCCAGCTTGCGCATCTCCGCCTTGAGCTGGCCGCCCCAGACCGACTTGGGGTAGTTGAAGCCCTGGTAGGCCCAGCCGTGACCGCCCTTGCGGCGCGACCAGACGTGCGGGCCGTGCGAGCCGGTGACGAACGTGCGGAAGATGTGGACGATCTGGGTCTGCAGGCCGTACCGTTCCCGGTCGTCGAAGAGCCGCTGCAGCACCCGGGAGGCCACGATGCCGCCGCCCCGGATGACCACCGTGCCCGGCCTGGTCTTGAGGAACTCGTAGACCTGCTCATGCGGTTCGTAGGCGTTGACGACGTGCTGGTAGTCACCGTGCTCGGTGCGGAACTTCTGCAGGTCGGGCAGGAACTTCAGGCCCGGGTAGCCGACCGCGATGTGCACGAAGCGGGAACGGAAGACGATGCGCTTGGTGGGCGCGGCGCCCTCGGGCGGGGTGACCACGGTGAAGTAGCCGCCGCCCGCCCGGCGGCGGACCATCCGCACCTGGCCCTTGACCAGCATGTCCCAGTAGTTGATGCGCCTGGCCTCGCGCTCCAGGTTCTCGAAGACGGTGCCGGCGCGCGGGGTCCAGTAGTCGTTCAGCAGCGGCTCGGTGAGGATCTGCCACAGGTACGACGGCTTCTTCTCCTTCCACGCCTCCTCCAGCGCGTAGGAGGGGAACCCCCACAGGTTGTCGGGGCGGGAGGAGGAGTCGGAGCGGATCCGCTCCCCGCGGGGGATCTGCGAGCACCGGGTGAGGAACTCGTAGGTCTGCCACGGGTGGTCGATGTTGGAGACCACCCGCATCTGCGAGGTCGGGACCCCGTAGATGCGCAGGTAGTCCAGGGTCACGAAGGACCCGATGCCACCACCGACGCTGAGGAACGGGATGTCGTACATGGGGATGCCGGCGGCCGCGACCATCTGGTCGGTCCACTCGGGGGTGCCGAGCAGGTCCGGTGTCAGGTCACCGGGCGGGGCCGGGGTGTGGGGGGGTGCCAATGGATGCGTCCCTTGAGCTACGTGACCAGCCCGTTCGCTGGTCGGAGATCTGGTCCTGGTACAGGCCGGGAACGAGGGAACGGGCGGCGGGATGCGCCGTCCGGCCCCTCTGCCGGCGAGTATTCAGTGGGACGCCTGTGAACGACCTGCGGTTCGCTTAAACTCCGCTGAACACCTTGTTGACGTCGGACGTGGCGAGCACCCCGAAGATCTCGCCCCCGCGCTCCACCAGGAGGTACTCCCCCGCCGGGGACTCGCGCATGGCGTCGATCAGCGACTCGCCCTCCAGGTCGGCGGCCAGCACCAGCGACGGCTCCAGGCTCCGCGAGAGCGAGCCCGCCGTCACCCAGGGACGGCGGGCCTCCGGGGTGGCCTCCACCGCGACCTCGTTGACGATCCCGGTGGGACGGCCCTCGTGGTCGACCACGACCATCGCCCCGGCCCGCGCCTCCGCGGCCCGGCGCAGGGCCTCGGCCAGCGGCACGTCACCGGTCACCGCGATGGCCCGCCGGGCCAGGGCGCGGGCGTTGACCTGGGGGATGCGGGCCCGCACCCGGGCGCCGCGCAGCGCCTGGGTGGCGCCGAACCAGATGAAGGAGGCCAGCACCAGCGACCAGATGAGGTTGGTCACGTCGGGCGCCTGGCCGGTCACCAGCGCCAGCCCGACGGGGATCGCGACCAGGCCCACGGCCAGCGCCCGGCCCACCCAGGCCGCCACGACGGTGCCGGCGCCGGGCCTGCCGGTGACCTTCCACACGCCGGCCCGCAGCATGCGGCCCCCGTCGAGCGGCAGCCCCGGCAGCAGGTTGAAGATCCCGACGATCAGGTTGGCGAACCAGAGCTGGAAGATCAGGACACCGGCGATCGTGTCCGGCGGGACGACCTGGTAGACGGCGAAGCCGACGGCCGCCAGCCCCAGCGAGAGCAGCGGCCCGGCGAAGGCCACCATGAACTCCCGGCCCGGGGTCTCCGGCTCGCGCTCGATCTCCGAGACGCCCCCGAGCAGGTAGAGCGTGATGCGCCGGACCGGCAGGCCGTACATCCTGGCGACCACGCAGTGCGCCAGCTCGTGCAGCAGCACCGAGACGTACAGCAGCACCGCGAAGACGAACGAGACCAGATAGGTCAGCGGGACGCTCAGCTCGGGCAGCCAGGAGGCCACGACGCGCTGGAAGACGTAGGTGATGAACGCCGCCACGATGAACCAGGTCGGCGAGACGTAGACCGGGATGCCGAACGGACGCCCCATCCTCAGTCCCGGGCTCTCCCGGCGCGGGCTCTCGCTGCTCACCGCTGGCTCACCACTCCTCGTTCGGTCCGCCCTCAGGCCTCGATGGTACGCGCCGGCGCGCCTCCGGCAGACGCCACGGGTCCGTCCGGGCGCGAACTGTCGTCACCGTGACCTACAGTGCGGTCATGTCGACGTCCGAGCCCACGATCATCGGAGCCCTGTCGCCGTCGCGCGCGGGCGACTTCATGACGTGCCCGTTGCTGTACCGCTTCCGGGTGATCGACCGGCTTCCCGAGCCCCCGTCGCCCGCCGCGGTGCGCGGCACGATGGTCCACTCGGTTCTCGAACGCCTGTACGACCTGCCCGCCCCCGAGCGGACGGTCGACGCCGCCTGGGACCTGCTGGAGCCGCAGTGGCGCAAGCTCCTGGAGCAGGAGCCGTCCTACGCCGAGATGTTCACCGACGAGCAGGAGCGGGCCGCCTGGCTGGCCAGGGCCCGCGTCATGCTGGAACGCTACTTCGCCCTGGAGGACCCCACCGGCCTGGAGCCCGCCGAGCGGGAGCTGTACGTGGAGGCGGTGCTGGGCAACGGCCTGATGCTGCGGGGCTACATCGACCGGCTGGACGTGGCGCCCACCGGGGAGATCCGCGTGGTCGACTACAAGACCGGCAGCGCCCCCGGGCCCGCCTTCGAGGCCAGGGCGCTGTTCCAGATGAAGTTCTACGCGCTGGTGATCTGGCGCCTGCGCGGCTCGGTGCCCCGCCTGCTCCAGTTGATGTACCTGGGCGGCGAGGGCGAGATCCTGCGCTACACCCCCGACGAGGCCGACCTGCTGGCCACCGAGCGCAAGGTCTGGGCCCTGTGGCAGGCGATCGAGCGGGCCCTGGAGACGGGCGAGTGGCGCGCCCGCCCCAGCAGGCTGTGCGGCTGGTGCAACTACAAGGACCTGTGCCCGGAGTTCGGCGGCACCCCCCCGCCGGTCCCGGCCCGCCAGCCGGGCGACACCGTCCGCCGCACCGGCGGCCGCACCGACGGCCGGGCCGGCGCCCGCGACGAACCCGCCCAGGAGCACGGCGACAGATCGCCGGCATGACGGTCCCGGGCCGCGCGGGGCCTGGGGGCGACGGCCCCGGAGCGCGCCCCGTGATCGTCTGACGGTGCCGGTGCCCCCGCGGGACGCGGGGACACCGGCACGGCGAGGTCAGGCAAGGTCGTGCGAGGTCAGGCGAGGTGGCGGCGGGGACCGGTCAGCGGTCCCAGCCCGGCGTGGTGCCGCACTTGGCCTTCGCGTTGATGCAGATCTTCACGAGCGCGCCGAGCGTCTCCGGCTTCCACGCGTTCATGAAGTCCCCGTGCATCGAGGACGGCAGGCCCGACGACAGCGTCAGGCCGTCACCGCCGAGGGAGTCGTAGCCGACCATGAGCGAGACGCTGGGGACCGCGACCGGGTGGGAGCCGGAACAGCGGCCGTCCTTCATCGGCGCCATGTGCGACTTGTGGTCGGGCGAATCGATGTGCTTGCCGTCCCAGCAGTCCTGGAAGGTCATCTGGTAGATCAGGTTGCCGCCCCGCGCGCAGACGGGCCAGTTGCCGTCGGCGCTGCGGCCGGTCTCCGCGCTGCCGGCGCACCAGAACTGGCCGCTGGCGTTCTTCGGCGTCGCCACCTGCCGCTTCGCGTCGCCCTGCACCGCGACCAGGCCCGGCGGGAAGGGCACGACCTCCGACGGGTCCTTGAGCCGGGCGCCGTAGTACACGCGGAAGTTCTTCATCGGGACCGGCTTGCCGTCACGCATCAGGGTCGGCACCCAGTAGGCGCTGTTGTCCCCGGGCGCGTCGCAGTTCGTGGACCCCGCGAGCAGGTCCTCCGTCGTGGTGGTCGCCGTCACCTTCGGGCCGAAGAAGGTGTGCATGTGGGAGGCGCCGGACAGGCCGGGCAGCACGATCGGGTCGTCCTTGGCCAGGTTGGCCACCTCGCAGTTGGTCTGGAACTCGGGGACCCTCACGATCCCCGCGGGGACCGGCCGGGGCGCGACCTTGTGGTACGCGTCCAGGGCCTTCTTCCACGCGGCCTGGTCCACCGGTACCCAGCCGCCCGCGGGCGCGGTGGTGGTCGGGGTGGCGCTGGGCGTCGGCCTGGTCGTGGACGTCGGGGTGGCGCTCGGGGTCGGCCTGGTCGTCGAGGTCGGCTTCGGAGTCGGGGCCGGGGTGCCCGAGCCGGTGCCGAAGACCTGGAACTCCCACAGCGAGACGCCGTACCGGCCGGACCGCTTGGTCGCGTACAGCCGCACGAACCGGCCGGTGGCCGACACGTCGATGGTCTGAACGCCGCCCTTGCCCGCCGTGGTGCCGTACACCGTCTTCCAGGGGCCGTCGCCGTCGGCGGCGGTCTGGATCTGGAACGCCGTGGCGTAGGCGTTCTCCCAGTTGATGACGATCTTCTTGATGGCGGTGGACCTGCCGAGGTCGACCGCGAGCCACTGCGGGTCGCCGAACGCGCTGCCCCAGCGGGTACCGGGCCTGCCGTCGACGGCGGCCGCGGCCGACAGGTCACCGCGCTCCGCCGAGGAGGCGACGGCGTCACGGCCCTGCGAAAGGGGCACCTCGGCCGCGGCGGCCGAGGAGGCGACGCTCACCACGGAGGTGCTCAGGAGGCCGACGAGAACACCGGCCAGCGACAGGCGGCGGACCCGGCGTACGACGGACGCGCGTCCGGCTCGGATGCCGCGCGAGGCGGTTGTGCTCATAGTGAATGAAGTCCTTGTCCTGTTGGGAAGCCGTGCAGGGAAGGTCCGACGGCGCTCGCACGCGCCGCCACACAGGAGACCCCCGGGCCGCACGCGGATAACGAAAACTCCGGAGAAGCTCGCACCGCCCTGTCGTCCGCCCCTCGCCGACGCAGCGGGAGGCCACGCGGGCAATGCCGCCGCAAGGGACGTACCCTCGAAGCGTTCCCGGGGAGTCCCGTGAGGCCGCGCCGGCGACCGGACCGAGAAGAGGAGGGTCGTGAGGAACGAACGATCCTCCTCGACAAGGGAAGTCGCCGGATCCCAGCGGCCTCACCGTGACGCGCCAGCGTCGCCATGGACCCGTGAGGCCGCGCCGGCGACCGGACCGAGGAGCGAAGGAGCGAAGCGGATGAGCGACGAGGGAAGTCGCCGGGTAAGAGCGGCCTCACCGCGACGCGAAGCGTCGCCATGGACACAGCCATGGGCACACCTCCTCCTTCTCTGCCTGGTCTGCCTGGCCGGTGGGGCGCTGACCGTGGCGGGGCGGGGCGCGTGGCCGCTCTGGGGGGCCGCCCTGGTGCTGGTCTACACGATCGCCTCCCGGCGGGGGCTGGCGCTCAGCCTGTGCGCCCCGGTGCTGACCGTGACCGCCTACCTGCTGTCGTCCGTGGCGGACGGCGAAGGCGGCCGGTGGAGCACCCACCTGCTGGTGACCGTCCTGACCGCCTCGCTCTGGGTGGCCGGCCGGAGCGTGCGGCTGCGCCGCGCCTACCAGGCGGAGCTGCGCGACCGGGACCGGCGGATGGAGCGCGCCCGCGAGGCCGACACCCGGGCCGCCAGGGCCGAGGAGCGCTCCCGGATCGCCCGCGAGCTGCACGACGTGGTCGCCCACCACGTGAGCGTGATGACCGTCCAGGCGGCGGCGGCGCGCCGGGTGCTGGCCAGCGACCCCGACGGGGCGCGCGAGGCCCTGTCCGCGATCGAGCAGCTGGGCAGGACCGCGATGTCGGAGATGCGGAGCATCGTGGGGGTGCTGAGGACCGACGCCACCCCGGCCGAGCGCGGCCCGCAGCCGGGGGTGCGGGAGATCCCCGCCCTGGTCGACCAGATGCGCGAGGCCGGGCTGCGGACGCAGCTGTGGATCGAGGGCGAGCGGGAGACGCTCTCGCCCGGGGTGGACCTGGCCGCCTACCGGCTGGTCCAGGAGGCCCTGACCAACAGCCTGCGGCACGCCGGGCCGCGGGCGCGGGCCTGGGTGACGGTGCGCCACGAGCCGGACGCTCTGGCCGTCCAGGTCTCCGACGACGGTCTCGGCCCCGGGGCCGGGGACGCCGACCGGGAGGTGACAGGTCACGGACTGGCGGGCATTCGCGAGCGTGTGGCCCTCTATGGTGGACTTCTGAGGATCGGCCCGCGTCCCGGGGGCGGATTCGAGGTCGATGCCCGGTTCCCCCTCAAGGACGCGTGATGACGATCCGAGTGCTGCTGGTGGACGACCAGCCGCTGCTGCGCACCGGTTTCCGGCTCATCCTGGAGGCCGAGGCCGACCTGACGGTGGTCGGCGAGGCGGGGGACGGCAAGGCGGCCCAGGACCAGTCGCGGGCGCTGCTGCCGGACGTGGTGCTGATGGACATCAGGATGCCCGGGGTGGACGGCATCGAGGCGACCCGGCGGATCGTGCGCGAGGCCGTGAGCGGCGCGCACGTGCCGCGGGTGCTGGTGCTGACGACCTTCGACCTCGACGAGTACATCGTGGAGGCGCTGCGGGCCGGGGCGAGCGGTTTCCTGCTCAAGGACGTCCCGCCGGAGGAGCTGGTCCAGGCGATCCGGGTGGTGGCGGCGGGTGACGCCATCGTCGCGCCGAGCGTCACCCGGCGCCTGCTGGACAGGTTCGGGGCGCACCTGCCGTCGGCCCACCAGCAGTCCACGCCGGCGCGGCTGGACCGGCTGACCGAGCGTGAGCTGGAGGTGCTCCGCCTGATCGCCAAGGGCATGTCCAACGCGGAGATCGCGGCCGAGCTGGTGGTGAGCGAGACGACCGTCAAGACGCACGTCGGCAACGTGCTCACCAAGCTGGGCCTGCGCGACCGCGTCCAGGCCGTCGTGCTCGCGTACGAGACCGGGTTGATCACACCGGGCGCGCTGCCCTGACCGGGGCGCCGCAGGGCCCGTGAAGGGCGCCTGAGAAGCCCTGCGGTCCCTCCGGAAACCCACACGGCCCCGCACGGGCCGGAGCCGCGTGCGGGGCCGTGCGGGCCTCCGAAAGGGGTATCAGCCGGTGAGGACCGCGGGGCCCTGACCGTCGCCCGGGGTCGTGCCGCCGGAGGTCCCGGCGTTCCCCGGGGAGTGTCCCGCGGGGGCGTTCTCCGGGAAGTGGCAGGCGACCCGGTGGCGGGGGGCCAGCTCGGCCAGCGGGGGCTCCACCGTCCTGCAGATCTCCTGGACCTTCCAGCACCGGGTGTGGAACCGGCAGGCGGGCGGCGGGTTGAGCGGGCTGGGCACGTCGCCCGTCAGGCGGATGCGCTCGCGGTCCCTGCGCCGGGCCGGGTCCGGGACGGGCACCGCGGACATCAGCGCGGTGGTGTACGGGTGCATGGGCGACTCGTACAGGTCCTTGCGGTCGGCCAGCTCGACGATCTTGCCGAGGTACATGACCGCGACCCGGTCGCTGATGTGCCGGATGACCGACAGGTCGTGCGCGACGATCAGGTACGTCAGGTCGAGCTCGTTCTGCAGGTCCTCCAGGAGGTTGACCACCTGGGCCTGGATCGACACGTCCAGCGCGGACACCGGCTCGTCGGCGATGATCAGCTTCGGCTTGAGCGCGAGCGTCCTGGCGATGCCGATGCGCTGGCGCTGCCCGCCGGAGAACTCGTGCGGGTAGCGGTTGTAGTGCTCGGGGTTGAGCCCGACCAGCGCCAGGATCTCCTGGACCGCCTTCTTGGTCCCCTGCTCGGTCTGGACCCCCTGGATCCGGTACGGGGCGCCGACGATGGCGCCGACCGTGTGCCGGGGGTTGAGCGAGGAGTACGGGTCCTGGAAGATCATCTGGATGTCGCGGCGGAGCGGGCGGAGCCTGCCCTGCGACATGTGGGTGATGTCGTGGCCCTCGAAGACGACCTTCCCGCCGGTCGGCTCCAGCAGGCGGGTGATCAGGCGCCCGGTGGTGCTCTTGCCGCAGCCGGACTCGCCGACCAGGCCGAGCGTCTCGCCCTTGCGGACGTCGAAGCTGATCCCGTCGACCGCCTTGACCGCGCCGACCTGCCTGCGCAGCAGGCCCTTGGTCACCGGGAAGTGCTTTTCCAGCCCCTGGACGGACAGCAGGGCGTCGGAGGCGGCCGCCTCGGTCGCGCCGCTCCTGTCCTCGGTGGCGTCGGCCGCGGTCACGCGTCCTCCCCTACCCGTCGCGTGCCCTGGGACATGCCGTGCCGGCCGGCTCGCTCGCTCACGTGCTCTCCATGATCGGCTTGATCTCGTTCTCCCAGATGGACCGCCGCTCCGCGCGCGGCATGTGACAGCGGACCAGGTGGCCGCCGTCGGTCTCCAGCAGCTGCGGCACCTCCGTGGTGGCCTTGCCCTCGGTGCGACCGGCGAAGGTGCAGCGGGGGTTGAAGGCGCAGCCGGACGGCACGTTGATCAGGGAGGGCGGGGAGCCCTTGATCGGGAGCAGCCGTTCGGTGGGCTCGCGGTCCAGGCGGGGCATGGATCCCAGCAAACCCCATGTGTAGGGGTGCTCGGGCCGGTAGAAGATGTCCTCGGCGGTGCCGTACTCGACGCCCTTGCCGCCGTACATCACCAGGATGTCGTCGGAGAGCTCGGCGACCACGCCGAGGTCGTGGGTGATGACGATCAGCGCGGAGTTGAACTCGCTCTGCAGGTCGCGCATCAGGTCGAGGATCTGCGCCTGGACGGTCACGTCGAGGGCCGTGGTGGGCTCGTCGGCGATCAGGAGCTCGGGGTCGCAGGAGAGCGACATCGCGATCATCGCACGCTGGCGCATGCCGCCGGAGAAGTGGTGGGGGTAGTCGTCGACCCGCTTGTCGGGCTGCGGGATCCCCACCCGGCCGAGCATGTCGATCGCGTGCTTGCGGGCGACGGCCTTGCTGACGTCGTTGTGGATCCGGTACGCCTCGATGATCTGGGCGCCCACCGTGTAGTACGGGTGCATGGCCGACAGCGGATCCTGGAAGATCATCGCCATCTTCTTGCCGCGCAGGGTCCGCACGTGGTCCGCGCTCGCGCTGACGAGCTCCTCGCCGTCCAGCCAGATCTCGCCGGAGATCCGGGCGCTGCCGCCCTTGTGCAGGCCCAGGATGCCGAGGCTGGTCACGCTCTTGCCCGAGCCCGACTCGCCCACGATGCCCAGGGTCCTGCCCCGGTCGAGCCTGAACGACAGGCCGTCGACGGACTTGACCAGGCCGTCGTCGGTCGGGAAGTGGATGCGCAGGTCGCGCAGCTCCAGGAAGGACTCCGGTGCGGGAGCCGTCATGAGATCCTCACCCTCGGATCGATCACCGCGTACAGGATGTCCACGATGAGGTTGGCCACGACGATGAAGATCGCCGCGAACAGGGTCACGCCCAGGACGACGGGGAGGTCGTTGCCCCGGATCGCGTCGATGACCAGCTTGCCGATGCCGGGGATGGAGAAGGTGCTCTCGGTGAGCACCGCGCCGCCCAGCAGCAGTCCGAGGTCGAGGCCGAAGATGGTGAGGATCGGGGTGAGCGTGGCCCGCAGGGCGTGCTTGGTCACGACCGTCCGCTCCTTGAGGCCCTTGGCGCGGGCCGTGCGGATGTAGTCCTCACCCATGGTCTCCAGCATGCCCGCCCGGGTGAGCCGGGCGTACAGGGCGGCGTACAGGAACGCCAGGGTGATCCAGGGCAGCACGAGCGCCTGGAACCACATGATCGGGTTGTCGCTGAAGGCGGTGTAGCTGCCACCGCCGGGGAAGATCCCCAGCGTGTACGCGAACACCGACAGCGAGACCAGGCCGGTGAAGTAGATGGGCAGCGAGACACCGGCCAGGGCGAACGTCATCGCCGCCCGGTCCGCCAGGGTCCCGCGTTTCAGCGCGGAGATGACGCCCACGCTGACGCCGACGACGATCCAGGTGATCGCGGCGCCCAGGGCGAGGGACATCGTCGCGGGGAGCCGGTCGAGCAGTGTCGGCCAGACCGGCTGGTTGTTGTTGAACGAGAAGCCGAAACAGGGGGCCGGGCACTCGGCCTTGCGCGGGCCCAGGGAGTAGTCCTGGCCGGCGACGATGCCCTGCGCGAACCGGCCGTACTGGACCAGGATCGGATCGTCCAGGTGCAGTCGCTCGACGGCACCCTGGATCGCCTCGGGGGTGGCGTCTCGCCCCACGTAGCGCGACGCCATGCCCTCGGGGGTCTGGCCCAGGGCACGCGGGATGAGGAAGAAGATCGCGAAGGTGACCATGCTGACGATGGCGAGCATCAGCACGGCGGCGATCACGCGGCGGACGATGAAAGCGACCACGATCGTTCGGCCGGGGTGCCCGGGAGGGTCGCTCCCGGGCACCGTCAGGCCTTCACCTGCCTTTGGCTAACTAGGGAAGGACTACTGCTGGACGCCGAGCCACGTGTAGTCGTACATGCCGTAGGCCGGGTGCACGTACACGTTGGTCAGGGTCGACGGACGGAAGATCAGGGTCTTCTCGTAGACGAAGGGCATGAAGGCGGCAGACTCCATGACCTTCTGGTCGACCTGGGCCCAGATCTCGTTGCGGGCGGCAGCGTCGGTCGTCTGGATGCCCTTGTCCAGCAGCTCGTTCACCGTCGGGTCGTTGAGCTCCATCATGTTGTAGTTGCCGGAGTCCTTGATGAAGCGGCCGTCGACGATCTGCGACAGGAAGCCGAAGCCGGACGGCCAGTCGGCGCCCCAGCCGGCGATCATGATGCCCAGGCCGTTCTTGTGCACGAAGTCCGGACGGCCGGCGTACTGGGCGCTCCAGTCACCGGAGGGGTACTTCTTGATGGTGGTCTTGATGCCGACCCGGTCGAGGGAGGCCTGGAGCGCCTCGGCGACCTGGACCTCCTTGACCCGGTCACCACGGACCGCGATGTTGGTCTCGAAGCCGTTCGGCTGGCCGCAGGCGGTCAGGTGCTCCTTGGCCTTGGCCAGGTCGCCCTTGTGGTCGGCGCCGTTGGGGTACAGGTCGAACTGCTTGTAGCCGACCGTGGTCGGGGTCATCGCGGTGGTGCCGATCTCGCCGCCGAGCGGGCCGCCCCAGGGAGCCTGGGTGGCGGTCTTGTCGGTGGCGTACTGCACGGCCTTGCGGCAGTCGATGTTGTCGAACGGCTTCACCGCGGTCGACATCATCGCGTAGCGGTTGAACGGCGTGAAGGGGTTGTCCGTGGAGTCCTTCAGCTTGGGGTCCCCGACGATCTTGGCGCGGGCGGCCGGCTGGACACCGGTGCCACCGAGGTCGACGTGGATCTGGCCGTTGATGAGCCGCTGGTCGATGTCGTCGGCGGCCTGCTTGAACTGCACCTCGATGCGGTCGGGCAGCTGCTTGCGGGTGGTGTCGGTGGCCTGGTCCCAGTTCTCGTTCTTGACCAGGTTGAACTGCTTGCCGACCTCGTAGCTGTCGAGCTTGTAGGGGCCGGTCGAGACCAGCGCCTTCTCGTAGTCGAGGCCGGTGTCCTTGGCCTGCGGGACCGGCGCGGACTGCGGGTTGGCCACCAGGAAGTCGAACTCGGCGAAGGGCTTCTTGAGCTTGAAGACGATGGTGTGGTCGTCCGGGGTCTCGATGCCCTTGAAGTTGTCGAGGTTCTTGTCCTTGTAGGGACCCTTGTAGTCACCGGCGTCGAGGTACTCGGCGAAGTACTTCGGGCCGTCGGTGAGCTCGGAGGTGAAGTTGCTGCGGGCGATGGCGTACTTGACGTCCGCGGCCTTGACCTCGGTGCCGTCGTCGTACTTGATGCCCTTCTTGAGCTTGTACGTCCAGGTCTTGCCGTCCTCGCTGGCCTCGCCGGCGGCCTCGGCCAGGTCCGGCACCAGCTTCAGGCCGGCGTCACCGGGCTCGGGGGAGTAGGTGAGCAGGGGACGGGCGTACAGGCGGGTGAAGTTCCAGTTCCACGCGTAGTACGTGTTGCCCGGGTCCATCGAGTCGGGCTCGTCGGACAGGGCGAACTTCAGGGTGCCGCCCTTGGTGTCCGAGGCGTTGACGACCTTGGTGTAACCGTCGTTGTGCTTGGCGGCCGAAGCCGCGGCACCGGTCCCCTGGCCGCCGCCGGAGGACGTGTTGCCACCGCCACCGGCCGTTCCGCCACAGGCGGCCAGTCCCATGGTCAGCGCTGTACCCAGCGCTGCGAGCGCCAGGGCATTGGTCTTCCTCATCGTGGTGGTCCACCCCTTGTCATGAGTGACGGTGATATAAGGACGCGGTCGCTTGGGGGCTACCGGGCTCGCGGGTCGAGGGCGTCCCGGAGCCCGTCGCCCAGCAGGTTGAAGGCCATGACGGTGACGAAGATCGCCAGGCCCGGGACGATCATGAAGTGAGGCGCGATCGTGTAGTAGGTCACCGCGGTGGTGAGCATGCCTCCCCAGGAGGCCTGGGGCTCGTTGACGCCGACCCCGAGGAAGGACAGGGCCGCCTCGAACAGGATGTTCGAGGGGATGAGCAGGGTCGCGTAGACGAGGATGGGCGCCACGAGGTTGGGGAACACCTCGCGGAAGATGATGTAGCCGTTGCGGGCCCCGAGGGAGCGCGCCGCGTCGACGAACTCGCGCTCGCGCAGCGACAGGGTCTGGCCGCGCACGATACGCGCGATGTAGGGCCAGTTGAAGAACCCGATGATGAACACGATCACCGCGATCCGCAGGGCGTTGCCCTTCAGGCCCAGGGCCTGGTCGGGGACGGCGCCGACGATCGCGATCGCGAACAGCAGCAGCGGGAAGGCCAGGAAGACGTCCATGGCCCGGCTGATGAGGGTGTCGACCCAGCCGCCGAAGAACCCGGCGAGCACGCCCATCAGCGAGCCGAGCACCACCGACAGCAGCGTGGCCAGGAAGGCCACCAGCAGCGAGATCTGCGCGCCGGAGATGATCCGGGCGAAGATGTCACGGCCGTTGACCGGCTCCAGGCCGAACGGGTGCTCCAGGCTGATCCCGCCCCACGCCCCCATCGGGGCGCTCGTCATGGGATCGATGAGGTCGTTGTTGGGGATGTTCGGCGAGTCCCCGAACAACGCGATGAGCCCGCCGAAGGGGCGCTCCGCGAAGATCGCGACAAGGGTCAGGAAGACCACGACGAAGGCGCCGATGATCGCTGCCTTGTCACGCTTCAGGCGCATCCAGGCGATCTGACCGAGCGAGCGGCCCTCGATGGCCTTGCCGCCCACTCCTTCGAGAACGGACTCCGGCTTGGCCTCCATGGCCGCGTCGGGAACGTCGAGCGGTGCGGTCATACAGTTGGCCCCCTGGATCCCAGACGACGTCGTCCGTCGGCGCCCCCCGGGTCGGGGTGACGCGCCGTGAGTCTACGGGCCGGTATTTCGTGGCCCGTGCGCAGAATCTATGGGCTGAACTGCGCTGACCAGTCCCCTGAGGCGCTATGTGGCTTAACTGTGATTCACGCGAAATTCATTTGTTTTGATCCCGCGAAGAATGTCCGTACCTCGTTCCGCTTCTGTCTCGGATCTGTGACATTGAAACGAGGCCGTCACCCTGCGTCATCCGATTCCGCGGCGCTTGAGGATGTCCTCGATGTCCGAGAAGTCATCGTCTGCGGCCGGCTGGGCGGCGTGCCGGGGAGCGCCGGACCGTGCCGCGGGAGCCGCCGGGGACGCCGGGGACGCGGGCGCGGCCGGGGAGGGCTGCCCCTTGGGGGTCCGCTTGGGCAGCGGCTGGGTGACGGCCGTCGCCCCCGGCAGCGCGGTGCCGGACGAGGACGCTGCGGACGGGACGGACCGCGCCGGGGACGAAGCCCCGGAGCCCGCGGAGCCCGCGGAGCCCGCGGAGCCCGCGGCGGCCCTGAGACGGCGGCCGCGCAGGAAGCCCGAGATCAGGAAGAGCAGCACGGACAGCCCGGCCACGCCCACCCCGGCCCACACCATGGGGTTGAACGCCACGCCGGCGACGAAGCCGGCGATCGCCGTGCCGATCTGCCACAGGGTGGGCAGCGCGCCGGTCAGGTAGGCCGCGACCGGCAGCAGCGACCAGGCCATGACGCGCAACCCGGCGGCCGCCCCCCGGCGGCGCATCGTCAGGAAACTCAGCACCAGCCCCACCCCGGTGATCCCGGCGCAGAGCGGCAACCACGCGATCTGGTCGTACGACATGGCGGACCATCCCTCGTATCGGCGTACCCGTCCTCCATCCTGGCACGCGGAATCGGGACGAGGTCTCCTTCCTGAGGAGGGATCATCCCCTAAGGGATCACGCCCCCGGTGGCGCTCCGGCTCAGGGACGCCGCCTCAGGGTCGGGCCGCCGCCAGCTCGCGCAGGGTGGCCACGTCGACCTCCAGCAGCGAGGCGACCACCAGGCGTCCCGAGGCGCCGGGGATCGGCAGCACACTGGGCACCGCCACCACCCGGCACCCCGCGGCGGTCGCCGCCGTCACCCCGTTGGGCGAGTCCTCCAGCGCGACGCAGCGGGCCGGATCGGCGCCCAGCAGCCGGGCGGCCCGCAGGTACGGCTCGGGATCGGGCTTGTGCCTGGTCACGTCGTCGCCGGTGACGATCCGGTCGAAGTGGTGGGCGCCGATGCCGCGCAGGCACGCCTCGGCGATCGGCCGGGACGAGGAGGTGACCAGGGCGGTGGCCAGGCCCTGCCCGCGCACCTCGGTCAGCAGGGCGGCGGCGCCGGGCATCATCTCCACCCCGCCGGACAGGCGGGCGATCATGCCGTCCACCATCCAGGTCTCCACCTGCTCCGGCGCCGCGCCGGAACCGGAGACGCGCAGCATGTACGCCACGCTGGAGGCCATGGAGCCGCCCACCAGGTTCTCCTGGTCGGCGGGCGTCCAGCCCGCCCCCAGCCGCTCCATCACCTCGGCCTCGACCTGGAACCAGATCTTCTCGCTGTCCACGAGAAGCCCGTCCATGTCGAACAGGACCGCCTGCATCGTCTCGTCCCCCCGGTCGCCGGTCATACGTTGAAGTAGTTCGCCTCGGGGTGGTGCACGATCAGCGCGGACGTCGACTGCTCGGGGTGGAGCTGGAACTCCTCCGACAGCTCGACGCCGATCCGGCCCGGGTCCAGCAGCCCCATCAGCTGGACCTGATCCTCCAGGTTCGGGCAGGCGGGGTAGCCGAACGAGTAGCGGCAGCCGGCCACGTTGACCTTGAGCATGTCCTCCAGGGACTCGTCGCCGCCGATGCCGAGCTCGGAGCGGACCCGGGCGTGCCAGTACTCGGCCAGGGCCTCGGTGAGCTGCACCGACAGCCCGTGCAGCTCCAGGTAGTCGCGGTAGGCGTCCTTGGCGAACAGCTCGGCCGCCGCCTCGGAGACCCGGTTGCCCATGGTGGCGACCTGGAAGGCGACCACGTCGACCTCGCCGGAGTCCTTGGAGCGGAAGAAGTCCGACAGGCACAGGTGCCGGTCGCGGCGCTGGCGCGGGAAGGTGAACCGGGTGCGCTCGGCGCCGCCCTCGTCCAGGACGATCAGCGAGTCGCCGTCGCTGACGCACGGGAAGTAGCCGTAGACGACCGCCGCCTCCAGCAGCCCCTCGGTCTGCATCCGCTCCAGCCACATCCTCAGCCGCGGCCGGCCCTCGGTCTCGACCAGTTCCTCGTAGCTCGGCCCGTCACCGCCGCGGGCGGCCTTGAGGCCCCACTGGCCCATGAAGGTGGCGCGCTCGTCGAGGAAGGCGGCGTACTCGGCGAGCGGGATGCCCTTGATCACGCGTTCGCCGAGGAAGGGGGCGACCGGCACGGCGTTGTCGGCGGTCACGTCGGAGCGGGCGGGCAGCTCCTCCACCGGGGTCCGCACCAGCGTGGCGCCGCCCTTGACGCGGCGCTCGCGCAGCGACGGCAGGCTCGCGCCCTTCTCGCCGCGCTTGACCGCCATGAAGGCGTCCATCAGGCGCAGGCCCTCGAAGGCGTCGCGGGCGTAGCGGACCTCGCCCTGGAAGAGGTCGGCGAGGTCCTGCTCGACGTAGGCGCGGGTGAGCGCGGCCCCGCCGAGCAGCACGGGGAACCTGCCGGCGATGCCCCTGGAGTTCATCTCCTCCAGGTTCTCCTTCATGATCACCGTGGACTTCACCAGCAGCCCGGACATGCCGATGACGTCGGCCCTTGTCTCCTCGGCGGCCTCCAGGATGACCGAGATCGGCTGCTTGATGCCGAGGTTGACGACCTCGTAGCCGTTGTTGGAGAGGATGATGTCGACCAGGTTCTTGCCGATGTCGTGCACGTCGCCCTTGACGGTGGCCAGCACGATGCGGCCCTTGATCTCGCCCTCGACCCGCTCCATGTGCGGCTCCAGGTAGGCCACCGAGGTCTTCATCACCTCGGCCGACTGCAGGACGAAGGGCAGCTGCATCTGGCCGGAGCCGAACAGCTCCCCCACGGTCTTCATGCCGTCGAGCAGTACGTCGTTCACGATCTCCAGGGCCGGGCGCCGGGCGAGGGCCTCGTCCAGGTCGGCCTCCAGGCCCTTGCGCTCGCCGTCGACGATGCGGCGCTTGAGGCGCTCCCAGAGCGGCAGCGCGGCCAGTTCCTCGGCCTTGGACGCCTTGAGGGCGGCGGCGTCGACGCCGTCGAAGAGCTCCATGAACCGCTGCAGCGGGTCGTAGCCCTCCCGGCGCCGGTCGTAGACCATGTCCAGGGCGACCTCGCGCTGCTCCTCGGGGATGCGCGCCATGGGCAGGATCTTGGAGGCGTGCACGATCGCCGCGTCCAGGCCGGCGTTGACGCACTCGTTGAGGAAGACCGAGTTGAGCACGATGCGGGCGGCCGGGTTGAGGCCGAACGACACGTTCGACAGGCCCAGCACGGTCTGCACGCCCGGGTGCAGGCGCTTGAGCTCCTTGATCGCCTCGATCGACTCCAGCGCGTCGCGCCGGGTCTCCTCCTGGCCGGTGGCGATGGGGAAGGTGAGCACGTCCACGAGGATGTCCTCGACGTTCATGCCCCAGTTCCCGGTCAGGTCCTCGACCAGGCGCCGGGCGATGCGGACCTTGGCCTCGGCGGTACGGGCCTGGCCCTCCTCGTCGATGGTCAGGGCCACCACGGCCGCGCCGTACTCCCTGACCAGGGTCATGTTCCGGTGGAAGCGCGTCCCGGGGGCGTCGCCCTCCTCGTAGTTGACCGAGTTGACGACCGCGCGCCCGCCGAGCATCTGCAGCCCGGCCTCCAGCACGGCGGGCTCGGTGGAGTCCAGCACGATCGGCAGCGTGGAGGCGGTGGCGAAGCGGAACGCCAGCTCTTTCATGTCGGCCACGCCGTCGCGTCCCACGTAGTCGACGCACAGGTCGAGCATGTGCGCGCCGTCGCGGGCCTGGCCGCGCGCGATCTCCAGGCACTCCTCCCAGTCCTGGGCGAGCATCGCCTCGCGGAAAGCCTTGGAGCCGACGGCGTTGGTGCGCTCGCCGATGGCCAGGTAGGAGGTGTCCTGGCGGAAGGGGACGCTCTGGTAGAGCGAGCAGGCCCCGGCCTCGGGGCGGGGGCGGCGCGGCGCCGTCTCGCGCCCGCGGACCCGCTCGACGACCCGGCGCAGGTGCTCGGGCGTGGTGCCGCAGCACCCGCCGACCAGGGAAAGGCCGTAGTCGCGGGTGAAGTTCTCGTGCGCCGAGGCCAGCTCGTCGGGACTCAGCGGGTAGTAGGCGCCGTCGGAGGTGAGCACGGGCAGCCCGGCGTTGGGCATGCACGACAGGCGGACCCGGGCGTGCCGGGCCAGGTAGCGCAGGTGCTCGCTCATCTCGGCCGGGCCGGTGGCGCAGTTGAGGCCGATCACGTCGACGCCGAGCGGCTCGATCGCGGTCAGGGCGGCGCCGATCTCCGAGCCCAGCAGCATGGCCCCGTTGGTCTCGATGGTCACCTGGGCGATGACCGGCACGTCCCGCCCGGCGTCGGTGATGGCCCTGCGGGCGCCGATCACCGCCGCCTTGACCTGGAGCAGGTCCTGGGAGGTCTCCACGATCAGCGCGTCGGCGCCGCCGGAGATCAGCCCGGCGGCGTTGTCGCGGTAGGCGTCGCGCAGCTCCGCGTACGGCTTGTGGCCCAGGGTGGGCAGCTTGGTGCCGGGGCCGATGGAGCCGAGCACGAAGCGCGGCCGGTCCGGGGTGGACCAGGCGTCGGCGGCCTGCCGGGCGACCCTGGCCCCGGCCTCGGAGTACTCGAAGACGCGGTCGGAGATGTCGTACTCGCCGAGGGCCGACAGGTTCGCGCCGAAGGTGTTGGTCTCCACGCAGTCGACGCCCACCTCGAAGTAGGCCTCGTGCACGGCGCGGACGATGTCGGGACGGGTGACGTTGAGCACCTCGTTGCAGCCCTCGTGACCCTGGAAGTCGTCCATGGTCACGTCATGGGCCTGCAGCATCGTCCCCATCGCCCCGTCGGCCACCATCACACGCTCGGCCAGGACGTCACGGAAGGAAGGGGTGGGGGTAGAGGTAGAGGGGGTGGACGGGGTGCTCGTCATGGGGGCAAGAATACCGGGGCCCGTCCGGCGCCATCGAGCGCCATGATCGCCGCCCTCGGCCGTGCGCGGCCCCCGGCGGCCCCGCCGTTCGCGGGAGGTGACCGCGCGGCGCGCCACACCGTTCCCGGCGGTCACGTCCTGATCGTCCGCACCACGTCGGGAAGGTGACGTGAAGCCCCCCTCACCGCATAGGCTTAGCCGGATAGGACGGTACGGCGAAAAGGAGGGGCGCGTGATCGAAATCGAAGGTCTGCCCGAGCTCGTCGACCCGGTGATGATCGCCGCGTTCGAGGGGTGGAACGACGCGGGTGAGGCCTCGAGCGGAGTGATCGCGCACCTGGAGGACGAGTGGAAGGCCACCCCGCTGGTCGCCCTGGACCCGGAGGACTACTACGACTTCCAGGTGACCCGCCCGATCGTCGAGATGGGTGAGGGGCTGACCCGCTCCATCACCTGGCCCACCACCAAGCTCTCGGTGGCCAGGCCCCCGGGCGTCGACCGCGACGTGGTGCTGCTGCGCGGCATCGAGCCCAACATGCGCTGGCGGGCGTTCTGCGAGGAGATCGTGTTCGTCTGCCGCGAGCTGGGGGTCGAGCTGGCCGTCCTGCTGGGCGCCCTGCTCAACGACTCGCCGCACACCCGGCCGGTGCCGATCGTGGGGTCGGCGACCGACGAGGGCCTGGCCAGGGCGATCAACCTGGAGCTGAGCCGCTACGAGGGCCCGACCGGCATCGTCGGCGTGCTCCAGCACTCCCTGGGCGCCGCCGGGATGCACGCCGTCTCGCTGTGGGCCTCGGTGCCGCACTACGTGGCCCAGCCGCCCAACCCGAAGGCCACCATGGCGCTGCTCAGCCGGATGGAGGACCTGCTCGACATCCCGATGCCGCTGGGCGAGCTGGCCGAGGAGTCACGGGCCTGGGAGCACGGCGTGGACGAGCTGGCCTCGCAGGACAGCGAGGTCGCCGAGTACGTCAAGGAGCTCGAGGAGCGCAAGGACGCCGCCGAGCTGCCCGAGGCGAGCGGCGACGCCATCGCGGCCGAGTTCGAGCGCTACCTGCGCCGCCGCGACCGCGACTCCGACGGCTGAGACCTCCGGGGCCGGGGGTCCGGCCGCCCGGGGGCTCCGCATGATCGGGCCCACGGCGTCTCCCGGTGCCTCCAGGGTGCCTCGGGACGCCCGCGGTGACGTCCCCCGCAGTCAGGCCCGGTGCGACATCTCCCGCGGGCCCCGCGGCACCCGGCCGGTGCCGGCGGCCGTCGCCGTGCGGCGGGCCTGGTCGAAACGGGTCCAGATGAGCGCGGCCAGGTCGGTGTCCACCCCCAGGGGCGCGGCGACCAGGTCGGCTCCCGCGGCCTCCAGGCGGCCCTGAAAGAAACCGGGCGCCAGCAGGTAGGAGGCCAGCGCGACCCGTGGCGCCGGTCCCGAGCGCAGCCGCTCCAGGGCCTCGGCGACCGTGGGGGTGCCCGCGGCGGCGAAGGCCGCGACGACCGGGCGGGAGAGCCGGGCCGCCAGCAGCCGGGCGGCCGCCCGTACGTCGGCCAGGGCCGTGGGGTCGGAGGAGCCCGCGGCGCCCAGGATCACCGAGTCCGCCGCCCGCAGGCCGGCGGCGGCCAGCCGGCGGGCCAGGACCGCGGCCAGCAGCGGGTGGGGCCCCAGCGGGGGCGCGACCACGGCGTCCGAACCGGCCGCGGCCACCACCGAGGGAAGATCGATGTGCACGTGGTAGCCGCCCGCCAGCAGCAGCGGGACCACCACGACGGGACCGGTCAGGCCGGCGAGCACGCCGGCCAGCGGGGGCGAGCTGATCTCCAGGAACGCCTGCTCGACGCGGGTCCCGGGACGCCCGGCGCGTACCAGGTCGCACAGTCCGGCCAGGGTCTCCTCCCCCCGGGCGCTGCGCGTGCCGTGCCCGGCCAGGACCAGCGTCGTCACAGGCCCTCGCCCCGGTCGCAGGCCAGGCGGTAGCCGCGCTTGACGACCGTCTCGACGATCCCCGAGGGGCCGAGGGCTCGGCGCAGGCGGGTGATGGCCATCTCGACCGCGTGCTCGGCCGAGTCGCGCGAGGGTCCGCCCGGGAGCACCGTCCGCAGGTCCGAGCGGGCCACCACGTGGCCCGGCTTGTCGGCCAGGCGCTTGAGGACCGCCATCGGCGCCGGGGGCAGCGGCTTGAGCTCGCCGTCCACCGCGACGGCGTGGCCGCGGATCTCCAGCCGGTGGCCGCCGGCGGTCAGCCGGGTGACGCTGTGCCGGGGCAGGTGCCTGGCGAGCGTACGGGCCAGCGTGCCCAGCCGGGAGCGCTCGGGCTGCACGGTGGGCACCCCGCGCGCCTCCAGGGGCGCCGCGGTGACCGGGCCCACGCAGGCGGCCACCACCGGACCGGCGAACGCCGCGATCAGCGCGTCCTCCAGCCCCTCGGCGCGGGCGGAGTTGAGCATGGCCAGCACGGCCGGGGCGCTGGTGAACGCCACCGCGTCCACCCCGCCGGAGATCGCCTGACTGACCAGGCGGCGCAGCGGCGACACGTCGCGGTAGGGCAGCCACCGGTAGACCGGCACCTCGATGACCTCGGCCCCGGCCTCGCGCAGCGCGGCCACGAAGCCGGTCAGCGGCTCCCCGTGCAGCTGCACGGCGATGCGGCGGCCGCGCAGGTCCTGGGCGAGCAGGTACTGCTTGACCTCCTCGCACGACTCGGTGGGCGGGGTCCAGTGGTCGGTCAGGCCCGCGGCCCGGACCGCGCCGCGCGCCTTGGGGCCGCGGGTCAGCAGCCGGGCGGCGGCCAGGTGCTCGGCGAGCTCCCCCGACAGCCCCCAGCCCTCGGCCGCGGCCATCCAGCCCCGGAAACCGACCCCGGTGGTGATCACCACGTCGTCGATGGGGGCGGTCAGGCCGGCCCGGGTGGCGGCCAGCAGCTCCGCGTCCTCGGCCACGGGCACCAGCCGGATCGCCGGCGCGCTCACCACCCTGGCCCCCCTGCGCTCCAGCAGCGCGCAGAACTCCTCGCGCCGCCGGGTGGCGGTGACCCCGATCGTGAACCCGGCCAGCGCGTCGGGCGCGGTCTCCGGGGAGCCGGCCTGGTCGTCGGCGGCGGTGATGCTCATCTGTCGTTCACCACTCCTTCGTGGGTGTCCGGGCGGCCGCGGGCCCCTCTCGCGCTCATCCGGCGCTCACCTCGACCGTCCCGCCGGCCAGCCGGATCGGGTAGATCGGCACGGCCACCGACGCCTCGTCCAGGCAGACCCCCGTCATCAGGGAGAACGCCTGCTTGTGCATGGGCGAGACGACGATGGGCTCGCCCGCGCGGGTGCCCACGATGCCGCGGGACAGCACGTGGGCCCCGCTGAACGGGTCGCGGTTGCCGACCGCGAACAGGGCACCGTCGAAGGTGCGGAACACCGCGATCTGGTGGCCGCCGACGAGCGCGCAGGCTCCGCGCTCGGGCAGCAGGTCGGTGTAGGAGCAGACCGGCGTCCAGACGGTCGTCTCCAGCGTCTCCAGGTCTTCGCGTACGGCGGTCATCGGTGCGGGCCTTTCTGCTCGGTCTGCTCGATCTGCTCGGAGTGCTCGGGTTTCCCGGGGTGCCGGGGCCGCCCGGCGCGGTGCTCTCGGTGCTCTCGGTGCTCTCGGTGCTCTCGGTGCTCTCGGTGCTCTCGGTGGTCTCGGTGGTCTCGGTGGCCGGGGCGGCCGGGCGCCCGGCTCAGGAGCGGATCGCCTCCAGCGGGATCAGGACCGGCTTGACCTGGTCGCGCTCGGTCTCGAAGGCGATCGAGGGGTCCGGGGTCCCGGGGGCGTTGACGAACGAGACGAACCGCCGCAGCTTGTCCGGGTCCTCGATCGTGACGCGCCACTCGTCGGCGTAACCGGCCACGTGCCGCGCCATCTGGGCGTCCAGGTCGGCGCAGATCCCCAGGGAGTCCTCCAGGATCACCTCCTGGACGTAGGCCAGCCCCTGGTTCTCCAGCCACACCGAGGTGCGCTGCAGGCGGTCGGCGGTGCGGATGTAGAACATCAGGAACCGGTCGATGACGCGGATCAGCTCCTCGGTGTCCAGGTCGGAGGCGAACAGGTCGGCGTGGCGGGGGGTGAAGCCGCCGTTGCCGCCCACGTAGAGGTTCCAGCCCTGCTCGGTGGCGATGATGCCGAAGTCCTTGCCCCTGGCCTCGGCGCACTCGCGGGCGCAGCCGGACACGGCCGACTTGAGCTTGTGCGGCGAGCGCAGCCCCCGGTAGCGCAGCTCCAGCGCCACCGCCAGGCCGACCGCGTCCTGCACGCCGTAGCGGCACCAGGTGGAGCCCACGCACGACTTGACCGTGCGCAGCGCCTTGCCGTAGGCGTGGCCGGACTCGAAGCCCGCGTCCACCAGGCGCTTCCAGATCAGCGGCAGCTGCTCCACCCGGGCCCCGAACAGGTCGATCCGCTGCCCTCCGGTGATCTTGGTGTAGAGGTCGAAGTCACGGGCCACCTCGCCGATCACGATCAGCTTCTCGGGGGTGATCTCCCCACCGGGGATGCGCGGCACCACCGAGTAGGTCCCGTTGCGCTGGATGTTGGCCAGGAAGTGGTCGTTGGTGTCCTGCAGCGCGGCCTGCTCGCCGTCGAGGATGTGGCCGTTGCCGAGCGAGGCCAGGATCGAGGCGACGACGGGCTTGCACACGTCGCAGCCACGCCCGGTGCCGTGCTCGGCGATGATCTGCGAGAACGTGGTGAGCCCGCGGACCCGCACGATGTCGAACAGCTCGGCCCTGCTCTGCGCGAAGTGCTCGCACAGGGCCTTGGAGACCTCCACGCCCGAGGAGACGAGGAGCTGCTTGAGCATCGGGACGCAGCTGCCGCAGGTGGTGCCCGCGCGGGTGCACGCCTTGATGCCGGGCACGTCGGTGAGGCCGTGGTCGGCGATGGCCGAGCACACCTGCCCCTTGGTGACGTTGTTGCAGGAGCAGACCTGGGCGTCGTCGGGCAGTTCCATGTTCGACGGGCCGCCGGTGAACAGCAGCTCGCTCGGCGATCCCGGCAGCTCGCGGCCGACGAACGGCTTGAGGGTGTTGTACGGGGTGGCGTCGCCGACGCAGATCCCGCCGAGCAGCGTGCGGGCGTCGTCGCTGACGAAGAGCCTCTGGTAGACGCCGCCCACCGGGTCCATGAACGTCACGTCCAGGGCGCCCTCCATGGCGCCGAACTGGGCGACCTCCACACCGAGCAGCTTGAGCTTGGTGGACAGGTCGGCGCGGGTGAAGACCGCCTCGCCGCCGCAGATGCGGTCGGCGGCGACCTCGGCCATCGTGAAGCACGGGCCGACCAGCCCGTAGACCATGCCGTCGTGCAGGGCGCACTCGCCGATCGCGTAGATCGCCGGGTCGCCGGTGCGCATGCCGTCGTCCACCGCGATCCCGCCGCGCGCGCCGACCTCCAGCCCGGACTGCCGGGCCAGCTCGTCACGGGGCCTGACCCCCGCCGAGAAGATCACGATCTGGGCGTCGATGGTCTCCCCGTCGGGCTTGAGGAGCCCGGCGACCCGCCCGTCCGGGCCGGCGACGATCTCCTTCGCGCCGGCGTCGGTGTGCACGGTCAGGCCGAGGGCCTCCACGTGGCCCCGGAGCACGGAGCCGCCGCCCTCGTCGACCTGGCGGGGCATGAGCCAGCCGCCCATCTCGACCACGTGCGTGTCCATGCCCAGGCCGCGCAGCGCGTCGGCGGCCTCCAGGCCGAGCAGCCCGCCGCCGATCACCACGCCGCCGGTGGCGTCCGCGGCGGCCCGCCTGATCGCGTCGAGGTCGTCGATCGTGCGGTAGACGAAGCAGCCCTCCAGCTCCCTGCCGGGCACCGGCGGCACGAACGGGCTGGACCCGGTGGCCAGCACCAGCGTGTCGTAGGGCTCCCGGTGGCCGTCGGCGGTGACGACCTCCCGCGCCCGGCGGTCGATCTCGACGACCCGGGACGACAGGCGCAGCACGACGCCGTCGGGCACCGGGTAGCTGAGGTCCTCCACGCTCTTCCCGGTCAGGTACGAGGTCAGCGCCACCCGGTCGTACGCCGATCGGGGCTCCTCCCCCAGCACGGTGATGCGGCCCGCGAAACCCTTGGCGATCAGGGCCTCGACCAGGCGGTGCGATGTCGGTCCGTGTCCCACGACGACAAGCCGTGACATGGTCGTCCTTCCCTTCTCGTCGATCTCGTCCGTCCGCCCCGCGCCCGTCCCGCCGGTCATGCCGAGACCCCTTCCTGCTCGCAGAGCCAGTCGACGATGCCCTCCACCGCGTCGTGGCAGCCGCCGCAGCCGGTGGTGGCCCGGGTGGCGGCCGCCACGGCCGCGACGTCCCGGGCACCGGACTCCCAGCAGGCCCTGATCTGGCCCTTGGTCACGTTGTTGCACTGGCAGACCCTGGCCGCGTCGGGCATCCTGACCGGGCTCTCGGCGACCGTTCCGCCCGACAGGCCGGGGAACAGCAGCCCCGCCCGGTCGCCCGGCAGCGGCCCTCCCCGGTCGAAGAGCTGGGTGAGGTTGCCCACCGTGGAGGTCTCGCCCAGCAGGATCACGCCGACCAGGCGGCCGTCCCGGATGACCAGCTTGCGGTAGGTGCCGGTGGCCCGGTGGCTGAACCGCACGACCTCGGCGTCGTCCTCGGTCAGGTGGGTCTCGCCCATCGCGGCCAGCTCCACGCTCCTGGCCTTGAGCCGGGTCACCAGCCGCGACCCCCGGTAGCGGGCGGTCTTGTCGGTGCCGGTGACGAGGTCGGCGACCACCGCGGCCTGCTCCCAGGCCGGGGCGACCAGCCCGTAGACCCTGCCCCGGTGCTCGGCGCACTCGCCGATCGCGAAGATCGAGGGGTCGTCGGTGCGCATCTCGTCGTCGACGACGATCCCGCGCGCCACCTCCAGGCCCGCGTCCCTGGCCAGAGCGGTCACCGGGCGGACGCCGCAGGCCAGCACCACCAGGTCGGCCTCGACGAGCTCGCCGGCGGAGAGCCGCACGCCGTCGTCGGCGATCTCCTCGACGGTGACGCCGGTCCTGATCTCCACGCCCAGCCCGCCCAGGGTCTGGCCCAGCACGAGCCCGGCCTCGGCGTCGAGCTGGCGGTCCATCAGGTGCCCGGCCAGGTGCAGCAGCGTCACCGGCAGCCCGCGCCCGGCCAGGCCCCTGGCCGCCTCGATGCCGAGCAGCCCGCCGCCGACCACCACGGCGCGCCGCGCCGATCCGGCCGCCCGCAGGATCGCGTGGCAGTCGTCCATCGTCCGGAACGTCACGGCCCGCTCCGCGCCCGGCACCGGCGGCACCACGGCCTCGCTGCCGGTCGCCAGGACCAGGACGTCGTACGGCTCGCGCCTGCCGGTCGCGGTGATCACGAACTGGCTCTCCCGGTCCACCGCGACCACCTCGACGCCGGGCACGGCCGTCACCGAGTGGTCGGCGTACCAGGCCGGGTCCAGCAGCCGCACCTGGTCGGGGGGCATCGTCCCGGCCACCACGTTCGACAGCAGCACCCGGTTGTAGGGCTGGCCGTGCTCGGCGCCGAAGACGGTCAGTCCCACGTGCCGGTCACGGGCGCGGATCTCGCTCACCAGGCGGGCGCCGGCCATGCCGTTGCCCACCACCACGATCCGGGTCATCGGGCACGCTCCACTCTGACCGCGCACACCTTGAACTCCGGCATCCGCGACACCGGGTCCAGGGCGGGGTTGGTGAGCAGGTTGACGCCCGGCCAGTGGAAGGGCATGAACACGGTGTCGGGCCGGATGGCCGCGCTGACCCTGGCCGGGGCCTCGGTCTCGCCGCGCCGGCCGATCACCCGCAGCCTCTCGCCGTGCGTCACGTCCAGCCGTTCGGCCAGGTCTGGGTGCAGTTCCACGAAGCCCTCCGGTGCAGCCGCGTTGAGCGCGGCGATCCGCCGGGTCTGCGCGCCGCTCTGGTAGTGGGCCAGCACGCGCCCGGTCGTGAGGTAGAGCGGGTACTCGGCGTCGACGTCCTCGTCGGGCGGGCGGTGCTCGACCGGCAGGAAGCGGGCGCGCCCGTCGGGGGTGGGGAAGCGGTCCAGGAACGGACGCGGGGTGCCGGGGTGGTCCTCGGCCGGGCACGGCCAGAACACGCCGGTCTCGGCCGCGATCCGCTCGTAGGTGATGCCCGCGTAGTCGGCGATCCCGCCGGCCGAGGCGCGGCGCAGCTCGTCGAAGACCTCGCGGGGGTCGGCGGAGAAGCCGTCCGTGCCGCGCAGCCGCGCGGCCAGGCCGCGCAGGATCTCCAGGTCGCTGCGCACCCCCGCGGGCGGGTCGATCGCCCGGCGGCGCAAGAGCACCCGTCCCTCCAGGTTGGTCATGGTGCCGCTCTCCTCGGCCCACTGGGTGGTGGGCAGGACCACGTCGGCCGTGGCGGCCGTCTCCGACAGGACCATGTCCGAGACCACCAGCAGGTCCAGCGCGCCGAGGCGTTCGGCCACCCGCCCGGCGTGCGGCGCCGAGACCAGCGGGTTGGAGCCGAACAGCAGCAGCGCCCGGGGACCGGTGGGGGTGCCGAGCGCGTCCAGCAGCTCGTAGGCCGAACGGCCCGGGCCGGGCAGCTCGTCGGGGTCGACGCCCCATACCGCGGCGACGTGCGCGCGGGCGGCCGGGTCGTCGATCTTCCGGTAGCCGGGGAGCTGGTCGGCCTTCTGTCCGTGCTCGCGGCCTCCCTGGCCGTTGCCCTGGCCGGTGACGCAGCCGTACCCCGATCCCTCGCGGCCGGGCAGGCCCAGGGCCAGGGCCAGGTTGACGAACGCGCCGACCGTGTCGGTGCCCTTGGCGTGCTGCTCGGCCCCGCGGCCGGTGAGGATCGCGGCCCGGTCCGCGGCGGCCAGGATCGCCACCGCGGCGCGCATCCGGGCGACCGGCACGCCGGTGATCCGCTCCACCCGCTCGGGCCACCAGGCCGCGACCGAGGTGCGGACCGCCTCGAACCCGGTGGTGCGGGCGACCACGTAGTCCTCGTCGACGTCGCCCTGGGCGACGACGATGTGCAGCAGGCCCAGCGCCAGCGCCAGGTCGGTGCCGGGGGTGGGCTGCAGGTGCAGGTCGGCCTGGCGGGCGGTCGGGGTGACGCGGGGGTCGATGACGATCAGCCGCCCGCCGGCCTCGCGCATCGCGGCCAGGTGCCGGACGAAGGGCGGCATGGTCTCGGCCACGTTCCCGCCGGCCAGCAGCACCGCGTCGGCGCGGGCCAGGTCGGTGATCGGGAACGGCAGGCCGCGGTCCATGCCGAAGGCGCGGCCGGTGGCCGCGGCGGCCGAGGACATGCAGAACCGGCCGTTGTAGTCGATCTGGCTGGTCCGCAGCACCACCCGGGCGAACTTGCCGAGCTGG
This sequence comes from Streptosporangium sp. NPDC050855, assembly GCF_044456585.1. Classification (NCBI taxonomy): domain Bacteria; kingdom Bacillati; phylum Actinomycetota; class Actinomycetes; order Streptosporangiales; family Streptosporangiaceae; genus Streptosporangium; species Streptosporangium sp. NPDC050855. The sequence continues at coordinate 125,862 of NZ_JBITFY010000006.1, read as the reverse complement.
TAGGCCTTCTCGTTGGTCAGCCCGCCGCCGCCGAACACGGCCACCCCGTCGGGGCCGTGGGCGGCCTGGACGGCGCGGATCCGGTCGGCGACGAAGTCCAGCGCCTCGTTCCAGCCGACCTCCTCACCGTGCAGCAGGGGGGTGGTGAGCCGGTCACCGGTGAGGAGCTCACCGGCGGTCCAGCCCTTCTGACACAGTCCTCCCGCGTTGGCGGGAATGTCCTGGCGCGGGGTGATGGTGATCGTCTCACCCGTCGCGACGTTCATGCCGCACTGCAGGGCGCAGTACGGGCAGTGGGTCGCCGTCCCGGCCTTCACAGGCGGCGGGGCGGGAAGTGAGACCGGCATGGATCCGATGGTGCTTTCAGGCGGTTTCACCGCGAGGTCCCCCCTGTTACCGATGTGCTACAAGCCGCTAACCGCGTTCACATGCGCGATGAGGCGGGTGTGAGTGGTCCGTCGGCCGGGCCCGCGCCGGATGTGAGGGCGCGCCGCGCACCGGGTCCCGGGCGTGCCGGGCTTTCCGGACGTGCCGGGGTGCCCGGCTCGCCCGGCGGGCCCGGGGTGCCCGGCGCGCCGCCGGTCACACGCGGGCCGCCGCCAGGCTGGGCACCGAACCCGCGGTACGCAGGTAGCAGGCCCAGGTGAGGATCGCGCACAGCACGTAGAAGGCGGCGAACGAACCCAGCGCGGCACCGGCTCCCCCGGTCGCGGCGATGGAGCTGCCGAACCCGCGGTTGATGAAGAACCCGCCGAACGCGCCGATCGCGGAGATGATCCCGACCGCCGCGGAGGAGTCCCGCCTGCCGACCGCGAGCGCCGCCTCGTAGGCCGTCGTGCCCGGGGCGAGGCCCGCGACGGCCTTGGCCCGGAAGATCGCCGGGATCATGCGGTAGGTGGAGCCGTTGCCGATTCCGGTGGTGGCGACCAGGAGCATGTAGGCGCAGAAGAAGAGCGGGAAGGCGTGCTGGGCCAGGCCCTGCCAGACCAGCGCCGCCGCGCCGGCCATGGCGCCGAAGTTGACCAGCGTCACCCGGGCGCCGCCGAGCCGGTCCGACAGCCAGCCTCCGGCCGGGCGGATCAGGGAGCCGACCAGCGGGCCGAGGAAGGCCAGGGCGACCAGGGAGGCCTGCTCGGGGAACTGGCTCTTGATGAGCAGCGGGAACGCCGTGGCGTAGCCGATGAACGAGCCGAACGTGCCGATGTACAGCAGCGACATGATCCAGGTCTGGGCCCGTCCGGCGACCTTGAGCTGGTCCGCGGGGCTGGCCTTGGCGGAGGTCAGGTTGTCCATGAAGAAGTAGGCGCCGAGCGCGGCGGCCAGGATGAACGGGATCCAGAACAGCCCGGCCGCGGCCAGCCCGAACGCGCCGATCACCAGGGGCATGACGAGCTGCACGGAGCTGACCCCGATGTTGCCGCCCGCCGCGTTGAGGCCGAGCGCCGTCCCCTGCCTGCCCTGAGGGTAGAAGTGGGTGATGTTGGCCATGCTGGAGGCGAAGTTGCCGCCGCCCAGGCCCGCGGTGGCCGCGATCACCAGGAACACCCAGTACGGGGTGTTCGGGTCACCGACCGCGAACGCCAGCAGCACCGCGGGGATCAGCAGCAGCAGGGCGCTGACCACGGTGAAGTTCCGGCCGCCGAACCTGGCGGGGGCGAAGGTGTAGGGGATGCGCAGGGCCGAGCCGACCAGGTTGGGCAGTGAGACGATCCAGAAGAGCTGGTCGGTGGAGAAGTCGTAGGAGCCCATCTTCACGGTCACGATGCTCCACACGGTCCACAGCGTGAACCCCAGGTGCTCGGCGAAGATGGAGAAGATCAGGTTCCGCCGGGCCACCCTCTTGCCCTGGCCTTGCCAGAAGTCCGGGTCGTCGGGCCGCCAGTCACTGATCCAGGGCTTCGCCATCGTTCCTCCTGCGGGTTTTCGGGGCTTCGGTCCGAAAACTACGAGGGGGCGGTTACGCACATTCACTATGTGTGATGGTGCGCCGGTTACATGTGACTAACCGTGGAAATATGCAATGCACACGCCGCACTCCGGCAACATGACCGAAACACGGGGTCCCGGAGGGTGACGGTTGAGCCACGGCGGCAGCGGGAACCGTCCTCGATGCCGATTCGACCTCTGCGGGGAGTGTGCGTGGCCGTCCAGCCGATCCGACCCTTCACCGATCCCGTGCTGCGGACGGTCGCCGAGCCGGTGACCGTCTTCGACCGGGAGCTGCGCGTCCTGGTCAAGTCGCTCCAGGCCACGATGCGGGCGGGGGCCGGCCGTGCCGGTCTGGCCGCGCCGCAGATCGGGGTCCCGCTGCGGGTGGTCGTCTACGAGCTGGACGGCAGGTCCGGTCACCTGGTCAACCCCCGCCTGGAGCTGTCCGAGCGCAGGATCACCGCCGACGAGGCCTGCCTGTCGGCGCCGGGCCACTGGTGGCCACTGGAACGCTCCTACATGGTCACGGCGCGTGGCCGCGACATGTTCGGCAGACCCGTCACGGTCCGGGCGCTGGGCATGCTCGCCCGGGTGCTGCAGCACGAGGCCGACCACCTCGAGGGAACCCTGTTCGTCGACCGCCTGCCCGCCGAGGATCGGGAGCGGTTCCTCGCCTCCATCTCGTGAGTTGTGCGTCTCGATGCGGGGCGATAGAGTTAGGTTGTTGCAGTCGTAATGCTCGCTTAGCCTTATCATCTCAAGTGCTTATGAGAGTCCGCCGACAGCGGACGTTACAGGTTTCTCCGGATGGTCTCCGCGGGTGCATGGTAGGGTCCGCAACGCAGCCCCGTGCCGCCGACCTGGCGGTTCGGTGAGGCTCCCAATGAGGAGAAGTAGTTTTGTCTGAGGGCACCGTTAAGTGGTTCAACGCCGAAAAGGGCTTCGGATTCATCGCACCGGATGACGGCACCGCCGATGTCTTCGTGCACTACTCGGCAATCAACTCCGGCGGCTACCGCAGCCTGGAGGAGAACCAGCGTGTCAGCTTCGTCACCACGCAGGGCCAGAAGGGCCCGCAGGCCGACCAGGTTCAGGTCATCTGACCTGGTCTGATGGTCTGACAAAGACTTCAGATCGAGCCCGTCCCGCGCGAGCGGGGCGGGCTCGCTCGTTTTCACCCGCTCTTTCCCCGGTCGCGCCGCTCCCCGCCGGGCCTTCGGATCCCCCGGTGCTCAGGGGAGATCGGGGCTCCCCGGCGTCCACAGGGGCGCCGGGGAGCAGCCCGGAGCACAGAGCGCGGTCCCGGGGGTCAGGGGGTCAGGGGGTCACAGGGCGATCCCCAGCAGCGTGTCCGTGATCCGCCCGACCAGGGCCGGGGCGTCCGGGTCGGTCCCGCCCCCGGACAGGGCCCGCTCGGCCCAGTCGTCGACGACCGCCAGGGCCCCCGGGGCGTCCAGGTCGTCGGCCATCCGGTCGCGTACCCGCTCCAGCACGGCACCGGCGTCCGGGCCGGCCGTCAGCGCCGCGGCCGAGCGCCAGCGCGCCAGCCGCGCCTCGGCCGAGGCCAGCAGGCCGGCCGTCCACTCCCAGTCCGAGCGGTAGTGGTGGGCCAGCAGCGCCAGCCGGATGGCCATCGGGTCGCTCTCCCGGCGCAGGCGGGAGACGAAGACCAGGTTGCCCTTGGACTTGGACATCTTCTCGCCGTCCAGGGCGACCATGCCCGCGTGGACGTAGGCCTTGGCGAAGGGCCACTCGCCGGACGCCACATGGCCCTCGTGGGCCCCGCACTCGTGGTGCGGGAAGATCAGGTCGGAGCCGCCGCCCGCGACGTCGAAGCCTCCGGACAGGTTCGCCAGGGCGATCGCGGTGCACTCGATGTGCCAGCCCGGCCTGCCCGGCCCGAACACCGAGGGCCAGGACGGCTCCCCCGGGCGCTCCGCGCGCCAGAGCAGCCAGTCCAGGGGGTGCTTCTTGCCCTGCCTGCCGGGGTCTCCCCCGCGCTCGCCGAACAGGGCCAGCATCCGCTCCTCGGAGTAGCCCGACACGGCGCCGAACTTGGGGGCCGCGGACACGTCGAAGTAGACGTCCCCGTCGAGCTCGTAGGTGGCGCCCTTGTCGCGCAGCACCTCGACCAGGTCCGCCACCTGGTCGATCACCTCGGTCACGGCCACGTAGTCGCGCGGCGGGAGGATGCGCAGCGCCTCCATGTCGGTCCGGAACAGCTCGATCTCACGCTCTGCCAGCTCACGCCAGTCCACGCCGGTCCGCTCCGCGCGCTCCAGCAGAGGGTCGTCCACGTCGGTGGCGTTCTGGGTGAAGTGCACCTCGTGCCCGGCGTCCCGCCAGGCCCGGTTGACCAGGTCGAAGGCGAGATAGGTGTTCGCGTGCCCTATGTGGGTGGCGTCGTAGGGGGTGATGCCGCAGACGTACATCCGTGCCGTGGCACCCGGCCGCGTGGTGACGACCTCGCGCGCGGCCGTGTCGAACAGCCGCAGCGGGACACCGGCACCGGGAAGCCCGGGAACCGTCGGCGCCGACCACGATCTCATCACATACCTCCAGCGTGGGGACCCCGGATTCTAACCCCGGGAGGGGAAGCGGAGCGGACCGCCCGGTGCCGGCGGGGATCCGGACCGCGGGAGGCCGGTGGTCCCGGCGCCGGCCATGGGAGGACGTCAAAAAAGGAGCCTATCCAGCGAACCGACCATCCCGGTCACCCCGGGGTGGTGAACAAGGACATTCACCTCAACCCCGGGGGCTCACCAGATCATTCCGGCAGGATCACGCCGAAGGCGGCCGGGTCCCGGGGGTCGGCGGTGAACTCGTAGCGGACACCCCCGGGCGCCAGCCCCAGCAGGGTGACCGACACCGACCCGAAGACCCGGCCCTCGGGCAGATCACGATTGACGATCATGGTACGGGGGTCGCCGGACGGCACTCCCGCGCCGGTGGCGAGCTCCCGCCACCTCTCCCAGGGGCCGTCGAGCCCGGACGGGCGCTCCGCGGCGGCGAACAGCGGCCGGAAGAAGGCGACGCGCTCGTCCTCCTCGCCCCGTTCCCAGCCGCTGTTGACGATCATGTGGGTTCCCGGGGGGAGGTCCTCCCGCCCCAGCGCGACCCCGTCCCAGTGCCACAGCCGGGCCCCGCCGAGGTCGGCCCGGAGCAGGTGGAAGGGGTCGTAGCCGCCCAGGCCGCTCTCGGGCAGGTCCTCCCCGGCCGCCGCGATCAGCGGCAGGTCGCCCCGCGATCGGCGGGTCGCGTCCGGGGCGGGCAGGCCGTGCCCGTTGAGGACGGCCCCGACCCTCCTGCTCCCGGGATCGACCGCCAGCCAGGTACCGCCGCCCCGCAGGTCACGCCCGCCGATCAGGCCGGGACGCTCCCCCGGCCAGTGCTCGCCCGGGGGGACCCATGGACGGTCGGTGAACTCATCGCGCACCCCGACCACGATCAGGGGGATCTCGGCGCTCGGATCGATGCTGACGACAACCGTGCACATGCCGGGAGGTTACGCCCTCGGCGGGCACGCCGTCGGGGCGGGGGTGCGTACGGCGAGGGTCCGTACGGCGAGGCCGTCCCGGCGTCACGGCGCGGTCGTCCGGGCGCGGTCGTCCGGGGACGGTCGTCCGGGGACGGTCGTCCGGGGACGGTCGTCCGGGGACGGTCGTCCGGGGACGGTCGTCCGGGGACGGTCGTCCGGGGACGGCTCTCCCGGTGGGATCGTCCCGGCGGGCCGGTCGCGGGGACGGTGGGGCCGCGGGGCGGCGAGGGTCGCGCGGTGGTGAGGGTCGCGCGGTGGTGCAGGGGGTGAAGGGCTCAGATCGGCGGCCACGGGATGGCGGGCCAGTCCTTGGAGGGCATCGGGTGCAGGCCGGTGTCGAGGAGCCTGCGGACCCGGGCCCAGGTGGCCTCGACCTCGTGGGAGGTGAGGAGCTCGCGCAGGCGGTTCCCGAGGCGGCCCTCCTCTAGGTCGCGTTCGAGGCGGGTCAGGACGTTCATGGCCTCGCGCGACAGCGGCTTGCCGCGCCACTGCCACAGCACGGTGCGCAACTTGTCCTCGGCGGAGAAGGAGACCCCGTGGTCGACCCCGTAGATGTGGCCGTCGGCGAGCGGCAGCAGGTGGCCGCCCTTGCGGTCGGCGTTGTTGACGACCGCGTCGAAGACCGCCATCCGCCGCAGCGAGGGGTGGCGGCTGCGGATCAGCACCATCAGGTCGATCTCGGGGTCGGTGTCCACCCACAGCTGGCACATGCCGGGACCGAAGGGGCCGTCACGGTAGACGGTGGGCGGCACGATCCGCCAGCCGATGGCCGCGGACACCTCGTAGGCGGCGACCTCGCGGGCGGCCAGGGTGCCGTCGGGGAAGTCCCACAGGGGGCGCTCGCCCCGCACGGGTTTGTACACGCAGGCCGCCGAGAGCCCGGCGTGCCGTATCGAGCAGTAGAGCGTCATGTTGGTCGCCTCGACCAGGCGGCCCGCCACCTCCAGCCTTCCGTTCCGGAGCAGACGCGTCGCGGTCTCCTCGTCGAGCCCCGTGGCCGGCGCCGCACTCAGCGTCGGCTCGCTCTCAGCACTCATTCGCCTCCTCCAGCAGCTGAAGCGCTATTACCCCGGTAACCGTTGAGCCGCACGCAGATGTGCCCCTCGGGGTCGAGGGGCTGGGCACAGAGCGGGCAGGGCGGGCGCCCGGCGGCGACGAGCGCCAGGGCCCGCCTGGTGAAGGCCCGTGCGGCGACGGGGCTGATGTGAACGCGCAGTACCGTGGGCTCGTCCGTCTCCGAGGGGTCGAACTCCTCCTCCTCGGCGACCGCCTCCTGGGCCTCGATGACCACCTGGGCCGCCTCGGAGTCCCACGCGAGCGCCATGGCGCCCACGCGGAAGTCCTCGCTGATCGGCACGTCCAGGGGGGCGTTGTCCGCCGGCGCGGCCTGGACGGCGGGCATCGGGACGTCGCCCTCGCCCCGCCGCAGCACCTCGTCGAGCAGCTCGTCGAGACGGTCGGCCAACGCCGCGACCTGGAACTTCTCCAGCGCCACGGTGGTCAGCCTGCCCTGGCCCCGAGCCTGCAGGAAGAAGGCTCGTGATCCCGGTTGCCCCACGGCACCGGCCACGAATCTCTCGGGTGGATCGTAGTCGAAGACCGGCATAGCCCGACCTTACGTGGTCCCGGATCCGCCGCCGACTGCGGCATCGCTCCCGGTGGAATTTTCTCCCCCCTCCTCGCCCTCCGAACCCTCCTTTTGCCGCAATCCGCTCACATCTCCCCCGATGTCGTTGAGCCTGAGCACGAAGGGACGCAGGGGGGTGTAGCGAACGGCGGTGAGCGAGGCCGGATCGGCCGTGATCCGCTGGAACTGGTCCAGGTGAAGCCCCATGGCGTCGGCCACGATGGCCTTGATCACGTCTCCGTGGCTGCAGACGAGGTAGGTCGCTTTCGGGCCCAGCCGCTCGTTCCACTCCCTGACGGCGGTCACGGCGCGGTGCTGCACGGCCGCCAGCGACTCGCCCCCGGGAAAGGTCACCGCGCTCGGGTGGGCCTGGACGACCGGCCACAGCGGGTCCTTGACGAGCTCGGCGATCGGGCGGCCCGTCCAGTCGCCGTAGCGGCACTCGCCGAAGCGCTCGTCGGTCAGCACCTCGGCCTCCGGCCGCCCCCCGGCGACCGCCTGCGCGGTCTCCTGGCAGCGCTCCAGCGGGCTGGAGACGATCGCGTCGAGCTCCAGGCCGGCCAGCCGCGCGGCGAGCCCCTCCGCCTGGGCCCGTCCCGCGTCGCTGAGGTGGACCTCGGGGGTCCAGCCCGCGAGCACCGGGCCGGTGAGATGGGTAAGGCCGTGTCTGGCCAGCAACAAGGTCGTCACGGGGCCAAGTCTTGCAGCCCTCACTCCACTACTTTTAAGTGGCCGGGCGGTAATCTGGCCGGATCATGGAGCAGCGCTATGTGGGCCGGAGCGGCCTGTCGGTGTCCCGCCTGGGTCTCGGGACGATGACGTGGGGGCGTGACACCGGAGCCGAGGAGGCCGCGGCGCAGCTCCGCACGTTCGCCGAGGCCGGCGGCACGCTCATCGACACCGCCGACGTCTACACGGGCGGTGACGCCGAACGGCTGCTCGGGCGGCTGCTGCGCGACTCGGTGCCGCGCTCGGAGCTGGTGCTGTCCACCAAGGCCGTGCTCACCCCGGCCGGCCGCCGTCCCCGCGACGCCTCCAGGAAGCACCTGATCGCCGCGATCGACGCCTCCCTGACCCGTCTGGGCGTCAACGAGGTCGACCTGTGGCAGCTGCACGCCTTCGACCCCGACGTCCCGCTGGAGGAGACCCTGGCCGCGGTGGACGCCATCGTGTCCTCGGGACGCGCCGCGTACGCCGGGGTCTGCGACTACGCGGGCTGGCAGCTCGCCGCCGCCGCGGTGGGGCAGCGGGCGGTCCCCGGCCGGGTGCCGATCGTCGCGGCCCAGGTGGAGTACTCGCTGCTGGCCCGCGAGGCCGAGCGCGAGCTGATCGCCGCGGCCGAGCACGTGGGCGCGGGCGTGCTGGCCTGGTCCCCGCTCGGGCGAGGGGTGCTCACCGGCAAGTACCGCACCGGGATCCCCGCGGACTCGCGGGCCGCGACCCCGCACTTCGCCGACTTCGTCACGCCCTACCTGGACGAGCGGTGCCGCCGGGTGGTCGAATCGGTGACGACCGCGGCCGAGGGGCTGGGCGTCTCCCCGCTGTCGGTGGCCCTGTCGTGGGTACGCGACCAGCCGGGGGTGACCTCCGCCATCGTCGGGGCCCGTACCCACGCCCAGTTGTCCGGGGTGCTCCAGGCCGAGGAGCTGACGCTGCCGGTGGAGATAAGGGAGGCGCTCGACGACGTCTCGGCCGACTGAGGGGCGGCACGCGCCGCGTACAGCGCGTACAGAACGTGTACGAGCCGCACGGGCACGTGACGGGCCGTGACGGGCCGTGACGGCGGGCCGGGAGGGCGGCACGGTACCGGACGGGACGGGCGGCCTCGACGGGAGGGCCGCTCCCGGTGAAGCGAACGGGAAAGAGCAGAACGAGAATTCGTCTCACGTATCACTAGTCGATACCGAAGGACGACTTTCCGTGGAAAAAGCGAGCCCCCCTACAAAACTGTCTGACAGACGGGCAGGGGGTCCGGACATCGGCGAGGTGCCACGGCCGTTGCCGGGACCGGGGGAAGGAGACGAGTGCGAGCTGCGATGTCCGCGGGCATCTTGGCGCTGGCGCTGGGGAGCGGAATCCCGGCGGCCGCCATCGCGCCCGTGAGCGCCGCGCGGACCGCCGTCATGCCCTCGAACGTCACGCCCGTGCCCCTCACCCCCGCGCACACCACGCGGGACGGCACGGACCCGCGAGGCGACACGGGCACGCGGGCGGACGGCTGTGACCACGAAGGGCTGCTGGGCGCCGTCACCGGCGGTCTCTGCCGTGCGGTGAACGGGGTCACGGACAGGATCGTCGGCGGCGTCGGCGGCGTCGGCGTCCCTCCGGCCCCGCTGCTGTCCTCCCCGTTCTCGTTCGCCACGCCGCCGCCCTCGTCGCCCTCCGACGACCGCGGCAGGGGTCACGAGAAGGAGCACAAGGAGAAGCGCAACGGCGGCGAGGAGGTCCCCCCGGTACAGGAGGAGCCGCCCGCCGAGCAGGAGCCGCCGACCGGGCAGCCGACGCGCGCACCGGACGCCGCGCCCACGAAGGCCCCCGCCCCCGACAGGCCGCAGGACTCCTCAGGCCAGGACCAGACCGCCAGGACGTCACAGGACGCGCCCAAGACCCTCGACGCCCCCTGCCGGTCCGCGTCGGCCTCCCCCGGATGCACCGCCCCGTCGGCCGACGCCCTCCCGGAGGAGACGGCCTCGCCGCAGGCCTCCCCGAGCCCTTCGCGGACCCCGAAGCCCTCCCGGAGCCCGAGCCCCGCGCCCACCCGCAGGACCCCGCTGCCCGCGGTGACCTGGCACGCGCCGTCACGGCCGCCGGACCCGCACCCCCTCACCGTCGGCGAGGACCGCAGACCGTCCCCCCGCCCGTCGCCCGTGGTCGACGCCGAGGCCCCCCGGGTGGAACTGCTCTGGCCGGCCCCGCTGATGCAGGAGCTGCAGCGGCAGATGAGGAACGAGCGGCCGGTGACGCCGACCAGGTCGTCCGACACCGCGGGCACCGTGCTCACCACGGTGGTGCTCGTCGGGGCCATCCTCGCGGTCCGCCTGCTCTACAGCAGGCGGAAGATCAAGGAGTCGATACCGTTCGAGCCGGTCCCGCCGGGACACCACCACCGGGTGGCGTGACCCCGGGAACGCCGTCGTCCCGGCCGGGCGGCGAGGCACGGCCGGGACGCGAGAACGGCACGGAAGGGGCACCGAAGGCCCCGGGGACGCCCCCGGGAACGCCGGGGAACGTCACGCCCCGATGGCGTGCACCCCGCCGTCGACGTGGACGATCTCACCGGTCGTCGCGGGGAACCAGTCCGACAGCAGGGCGACGCACGCCTTGGCCGCCGGGCCCGGGTCGTTGACGTCCCAGCCGAGCGGGGCCTTGGCGGGCCAGCTGTCCTCGAACTCGACGAAGCCGGGGATGCTCTTGGCCGCCATCGTCCGGATCGGCCCGGCCGCCACCAGGTTGACCCTGATGCCGTGCTTGCCGAGGTCGCGGGCCAGGTAGCGCGAGCAGGACTCCAGCCCGGCCTTGGCCACGCCCATCCAGTCGTAGACCGGCCACGCCTTGGTCGCGTCGAAGTCCAGGCCGACGATCGCGCCGCCCTCCTTCATGAGCGGGAGCGCGGCCGTCGCGAGCGACTTGAACGAGTACGTGGAGACCTGGAGGGCGGTCGCCACGTCCTCCCACGAGGTGTTCAGGAAGTTGCCGCCCAGGGCGCTCTGCGGGGCGAAGCCGATGGCGTGCACCACCCCGTCCAGTCCGCCCAGGTGCTCGCCGACCCGGTCGGCCAGCGAGCCGAGGTGCTCCTCGCTGGTGACGTCGAGCTCCAGCACCGGGGGCGGCTCGGGCAGCCGTTTGGCGATGCGCTCGACCAGGCTGAGCCGGCCGAAGCCGGTGAGCACGATCTGCGCGCCCTCCTCCTGGGCCAGCTTGGCCACCGTGAAGGCGATGGAGGCGTCGGTGAGCACACCGGTGATCAGGAGTCGCTTGCCGTCGAGGATTCCCATGTCAGTGTCCCATTCCCAGGCCGCCGTCGACGGGGATGACGGCCCCCGTGATGTAGGCGGCGTCCTCGCCGGCCACGAACCTGACCACGCGTGCGATCTCCTCCGCGCTGGCGTACCGGCCCAGCGGGATGTTCTTCCTGATCTGCTCCTGGTACGCCTCGTCCAGCTCGGCCGTCATGTCGGTCTCCACGAAACCGGGGGCGACCACGTTGACGGTGATGTTGCGCGAGCCGAGCTCCCTGGCCGCCGACCGGGCGAAGCCGATCATGCCCGCCTTGGAGGCGGCGTAGTTGCTCTGCCCGGCCGAGCCGAGCATCGCCACCACCGAGGAGATCAGCACGATGCGTCCCCGCTTGAGCCGGAGCATGCCCCGGGTGGCGCGCTTGGCGACCCGGTAGGCGCCGGTGAGGTTGGCGTCGATGACGTCGGTGAAGGTCTCCTCCTTCATCATCGGCAGCAGCGTGTCCCGGGTGATGCCCGCGTTGGCCACGAGCACCTCGACCGGGCCGTACTCGGCCTCGACCTTCGCGAACGCGGCGTCCACGTCCGCCGTGCTGGTCACGTCGCAGCGCACGCCGAACAGTCCCTCGGGGGGCTGTCCGGATCGGTAGGTCACGGCGACGTCGTCGCCTGCCTGGGCGAGTTCGCGGGCGATCGCGAGGCCGATGCCGCGATTGCCGCCGGTTACGAGAACAGAGCGAGCCATGGTCCGAAGGTATCGGCTACCGAGCGGTAACTCTGTTGTCCGAGAGGGACAAGATCACGGCGCTAGGATCGTCGGCATGCGCCAGATCGATGCCGACTTCCTCGCCCTCCCGCTGCGGCGGCTGGCGGACGCGGCCCTGCAGCGCGCCCGTGACCTGGGCGCCGAGCACGCCGACTTCCGGCTGGAGCGGATCCGCGGCCAGACCGTGCGCCTGTCCGACACCTCGCTGGAGGGGGCCATCGACGCCGACACCCTCGGGTACGCCGTGCGGGTCGTCAAGGACGGCACGTGGGGTTTCGCCGCGGGCATCGAGCTCACCGCGGAGGCCGCCGCCGCGGTCGCCGAGCAGGCGCTGGCGGTGGCGGTCGTCAGCGCGGCGATCAACCGCGAACCGGTCGAGCTGGCCCCCGAGCCGGTGCACGCCGACGTCACCTGGGTCTCCTCCTACGAGCTCGACCCGTTCGAGGTGCCGATGCGCGACAAGGCGGCGCTGCTCGCCGACTGGTCGGGCGACCTGCTGCGCGACCCGGGCGTGGACCACACGCAGGCGTCGCTGATGCAGGTCAAGGAGCAGAAGTTCTACGCCGACACGGCCGGGACGGTCACCACCCAGCAGCGGGTGCGCGTCCATCCCCGCGTCCAGGCGATGCGGGTGCTGGACGGCCGCTTCGACTCGGCGCGGACGCTCGCCCCTCCGGTCGGCCGGGGGTACGAGTACCTCACCGGCACCGGCTGGGACTTCCCCGCCGAGCTGGCCCGCATCCCGGAGCTGCTCGCCGAGAAGCTGCGGGCCCCCTCGGTCGAGGCGGGCCCGTACGACCTGGTGATCGACCCGTCGAACCTGTGGCTGACCATCCACGAGTCGGTGGGGCACGCCACCGAGCTGGACCGCGCCCTGGGGTACGAGGCGGCGTACGCCGGGACGAGCTTCGCCACCTTCGACCGGCTCGGCGAGCTGGTGTACGGCTCCGAGGCGATGAACGTGACCGGTGACCGTACCGTCGAGCACGGCCTGTCCACCATCGGCTACGACGACGAGGGCGTCGCCACCCGGGAGTTCGACATCGTCTCCGACGGCGTCCTGGTCGGCTACCAGCTCGACCGGCGGATGGCGCTGCTGAAGGGCCTGGGCGCCTCCAACGGCTGCGCCTTCGCCGACTCCCCGGGCCACACCCCGATCCAGCGGATGGCCAACGTCTCGCTCCGCCCGGCGCCGGACGGCCCCTCCACCGAGGAGCTGATCTCCGGCGTCGACCGGGGCATCTACGTGGTGGGCGACCGGAGCTGGTCCATCGACATGCAGCGGTACAACTTCCAGTTCACCGGCGAGCGGTTCTACCTGATCGAGAACGGCCGTCTCGCGGGCCAGCTGCGCGACGTCGCCTACCAGGCCACCACGACCGACTTCTGGAGGTCGCTGGCGGCGCTCGGCGGGCCGCAGACGTACGTGCTGGGCGGGGCGTTCAACTGCGGCAAGGGCCAGCCGGGGCAGGTCGCCCCGGTCAGCCACGGCTGCCCGTCGGCGCTCTTCCGCGGCGTGCGCGTCCTCAACACCGTCCAGGAGAGTGGAAGTTGAACACCCATGAGGGGCGGACCGGAGAGAGTGAGCGGCGGGAGAGGATCGGGATGAGCCCCCAGGAGATGATCGAGAAGGCACTGGAGCTCTCCACGGCCGACGACACCGTCGTGATCGTGGAGGAGGGGTCGAGCGCCAACCTGCGCTTCGCGGGCAACACCCTCACCACCAACGGCGTGTCGCGCTCGTCCCAGCTGACCGTGATCTCCGTCGTGGGCCGGGGCGTGGGCGTGGTGTCGCGGTCGGCGGTGCGGGCGGACGGGCTCGACGACGTGGTGGCCGCCGCCGACCACGCCGCCGAGGACGCGCGGCCGTCCGAGGACGCCCGGCCGCTCCTGGAGGGCACCCGCTCCGACGGCTGGGACGATCCGGCCGAGCCGACCTCGATCGGGGTCTTCGGCGCCTTCGCCCCGGCCCTGGGAGAGGCCTTCGCCGCGGCCGAGGCGGGCGGGCGCAGGCTGTACGGGTTCGCCGAGCACGAGGTCACCACGACCTTCGTGGGGACCTCGGCCGGCGCGCGGCTCCGGCACGCCCAGCCCACCGGCCGCCTGGAGCTCAACGCCAAGTCCCCCGACATGAGGCGCTCGGCCTGGACCGGGGTGTCCACCCGCGACTTCGCCGATGTCGACGTCATGGCCCTGGACGCCGAGCTGGCCCGGCGCCTGGCGTGGGCGGAGAACCGGGTGGACCTGCCCGCGGGCCGGTACGAGACGCTGCTGCCGCCGTCGGCCGTGGCGGACCTGATGATCTACCTGTACTGGACGGCCGGGGCCCGCGACGCCCTGGAGGGACGCACGGTCTTCTCCCGGCCGGGCGGCGGCACCCGCGTCGGCGACACGCTCTCCTCGCTGCCGGTCCGGCTGTACTCCGACCCGGGGGCGGCCGGGGTGGAGTGCCCGCCGTTCGTGGTGGCGCACGCCTCGGGCCGGCAGACCTCGGTGTTCGACAACGGGATGCCGCTGGCGCCCACCGACTGGATCTCCGACGGCAGGCTGGCCGGCCTGCTGCAGACCCGGCACACGGCCGAGCTGACCGGCCTTCCGACGACCCCGGCCGTCGACAACCTGATCATGCGGGGGCCCGAGGGGGGCAGGTCGCTGGAGGAGATGATCGCCTCCACCGAGCGCGGCCTGCTGCTGACCTGCCTGTGGTACATCCGCGAGGTCGACCCGCAGTCGCTGCTGCTGACCGGGCTGACCCGGGACGGCGTCTACCTGGTGGAGAAGGGCGAGGTGGTGGGCGAGGTGAACAACTTCCGCTTCAACGAGAGCCCGGTGGACCTGCTGCGCCGCCTGACCGAGGTCGGCGCCTCGGAGCAGACCCTGCCGCGCGAGTGGGGCGACTACTTCAACCGTGCGATCATGCCCGCGATCCGGGTGCCCGACTTCAACATGTCGACGGTCAGCCAGGCCAGCTAGTGCCGTGACCGGGGAGGTCACCGGCCTGTTCGAGCGGGCGCGCACCGCCTTCGGCGGCGTCGACGTCGTCGTCCACACCGCGGGCGTCATGCCCCTGGCGCCGATCGCGGACATGGACCTCAACGAGTTCGACCGGGTGCAGCGGACCAACGTCCGCGGGACGTTCGTCGTGAACCAGGCCGCGGCCCGGGTGGTCCGCGCCGGTGGGAGCGTCGTGAACTTCTCGACGTCCGTGACCCGCCTGCAGCAGCCCACCTACGGCGCCTACGCCGCGTCGAAGGGCGCCGTCGAGGCCCTCACCCTGATCCTGGCGCGGGAGCCGCGCGGGCGCGACGTCACCGTGAACGCGGTCGCACCCGGCCCGACCGCGACGCCGCTGTTCCTCGACGGGAAGCCGCAGGAGGTCGTCGACCACCTGTCCTCCCTGGCCCCCCTGGAGCGGCTGGGCACCCCGGACGACATCGCGCGCTCGGTGCTCGGCCTCATCGACGCCCGCTGGATCAACGGCCAGGTCGTGTACGTCAACGGCGGCATCGCCTGACCACGCGTTCGCACACGAGAGGATCGGACATGGCAGGGAAGGTCGTCGTCAGCGGCAGAGCCGGCAGCGGCCTCGGCGCGGGAGCGGCCCGCCGCCTCGCCGACGACGGCGACATCGTCGTCCACGCCGGCATGCGCGAGACCGCGACACGGAACGCCCCCCGGGCCGATCACCGGCCGACGTGCCCGTGAGAGCACCGCGCGGGGGTGCCTATCATGGGACCCCATGCGGGTGAGCTCCATCGGCGGACCATCGGACGAGAAGAACCCCATGACGGCACAGGCTCCGGCACGGTCCTCCGAGGGCCGCAGAAGACGGTCGGCGGACGAGGTGCGCGCGACCGTCCTCCGGACCACGGCCCGGCTCCTCCTGGAGGGCGGAATGTCGGCCGTCACGTTCGACAGGGTCGCGCAGGCGGCCCCCGCCGGCAAGGCCACGATCTACAAGTGGTGGCGCTCACCGGGAGCGCTGGCGGCCGAGGCGTACTTCGCCCACGTCGAGGAACGACTCCACTTCGACTCCACCGGCGACATCGAGCACGACCTCCGCGCCCAGTTGCGCGCCTTCGTGACGCTGCTCATGCAGCCCGACGTGGGAAAGGCGATCGCCCACCTCATCGGCGCGGACCAGGACGACCCCGACCTCGCCACGGCGTGGTCGGAGAACTACTCACGGGACCGCAGGCGGCTCGCCGTCGATCGCCTCTTCGAGGCTCGGAACGCCGGGCAGATCCGTCAGGACGTCGATCCGCAGGTCGTCGTCGACCAGCTCTGGGGCGCCTGCTACCACCGCCTCCTCCTTCCCGACGAACCGCTCACCCTGGCGTTCGCGGACGCCCTCGTCGACAACCTCGGACGCGGCATCCTCACCGGGTGATCCCGCGGAACCGGGCGGCCTCGCCCGGCGCCGGACCCCGTCGCGCCGGACCCCGTCGCACCGGGCCTCCCCGCACCGGGCCTCGCCGCACGGTCTCGATCAGCGCTGGACCAGGGGGACGGTGTGCACGCGTTGCCAGCGCTGGCCCGTCACCACCCGGGCGGTGGCGTCGGTGAGGTCGTACACGACCGACCAGCGGGTGTGGGTCTGGGCCACCTGGCGCAGCAGGCCCATGGCGTCGCGCCAGTCCCTGGCGGCGGGCAACCCCCGGGCGAGCGTGCCGTAGCGGCCGTCGGCCCGGCGCTGGGCGGCGGAGGTGCCGGTCATGGTGAAGTTGGTGAGCATCCGGTCGTTGATGACGTTGAGCCTGCCCCGGGCGTACTCCACCACGACCGACCTGCCCGTCGCGTCGGCGATCAGGTAGTGGACCTGCGGCCCGATGGTGAAGTCCACGTCGTGGCGGCGCATGATCGCCACCGCCTCGTCCACCGTGGCCGCCTCGTCGAGCATCATCCGGATGACGCGCACGCTGCCGATGTCGGGACGGTCGGGTGAGGGCTCGGGCAGCCCGCCCTCGGGCGCCGTGGCCATCCCGATCGCCAGGCCCTTCTCGTTGACGCCGTCGAACGGGGCGAGCACGGCGTGGGCCATCCTGCGCCGGTCGGGGGCGGCGGTCAGGTCGGGCGGGTCGGAACCGCCGATCAGGTGGAACAGGTCCACGACGGAGACCGAGGCGTAGCCGTCGGGCGGGTCGGCGTGCACGATCAGCGCCGGGTTGGGCTCCCAGTCGAAGTTGCGGCCGAACAGCGGCCGGTCACCGGCGAGGGCGAACAGCGAGCAGGCCCACCCGTCGGCGGGGGCGGCCAGCTCCTCCTCACCCAGGGGCGCCTGACGGTCGTAGGAGCCGTGGAAGGTCATCTCGTACAGCGGAAGGTCGTCGATCTTCCGGATGCTGCGGATCGTCCGCTCGACCTCGGTGGCGCTCTGGCGCAGCAGTGGTTCCCCTCCTGTCCCGGACCGCGGGGCCGTCACGGGCCGCGGCGTCGTACCCGGACGGCTCGTGCCGGGACGGCTCGCGTCCGGCCCGGCGTCCGGTGTCGTGGTGAGCCCGGTCGCCGGCGGGCGCGACGCGGTGGGAGCGTCGGCGGGCGCGTCGTCGGGCACGGTGGCAGGCGCGGTGGCAGGCGGGGTGACAGCTGTGGACGTCCCGCCCGCCGAGGCCGCGCAGCCGGTCGCCAGCATCAGCGCCGCGGCCAGCGCGAGCCGTGCCACCGGCGCCACCGGCGCCACCGGCGTTCCCGACGCTCCCTGCGTCCGGCGCGGCCCGCGCGACCCGCGCGACCCATGGTTCCCGTGCCTCCCGGGCGTCCCGGCCGGTCCTGCGCCACGTCCGGTCTGCGCGGTTCGTCTCTCTTCCACCCCGGCAGTCTGCGTCACCGGAGGGCCCGGCGTACAGGCTCAGCCGGCCTCGTCGTCCTCCAGGCGGAATCCGACCTTCATCGAGACCTGGAAGTGGCCGACCTCCCCGCCCTCGATGTGCCCCCTGATCTCGGTCACCTCGAACCAGTCGAGGTGGCGCAGGGTCTGGGCGGCGCGGCGGACACCGTTGCGCACGGCCGCCTCGACGCTGTCCCCCGACGTTCCGACCACTTCGGTCACCCGGTACGTTCGATCTGTCATCTCATGCTTGTTCCCAGAAAGCGGTGACCGCATGACCGTTCGCAGCAGGCTGATATGAGGCCTAGATTGGGAATCGTGAACGGATGGCGTAGACGTCCGGTGGTCCATCAGGTGACCGACGCCCAGCCCTCGCTGAGTGATGACATCGGCAAGCGCGAGAAGAGCTACTTCATCAAGATGGGGATCCGGCTGTTGTGCCTGATCCTCGCCTTCACCGTGCCCGCCCCGATGCCCGTCAGGCTGTTGCTCTTCGCCGGAGCGATCTTTTTACCATACATTGCCGTCATCGGGGCCAACGCGCCGCCGCGAGGACCGTCCATTGCCCCTGACGTGGGAGATTCCACACAGAGCGAGATCCCGCTCCATCGACGCGAGATCGGGTCGTGACTAAGTCTTGACGCATCCCAAGGGTAGTAGGTGTACGCTTTAACCAAGTGCCCTGGTCCCCCGTCGGGGCACTGTTGCCGGCGTTCCGGGCCCCCGTCGGAACGCCGATGAAGCAACGCCGGGTGGTTTGCCCCCGTAACCACCCGGCGTTGCCCTTTTATCGAACCTTTGTTTTTATCCTCTTTCTTGGCTATTTATCGCCCAGCGTCTCGGTCGTCGCCTGCTCCCAGTTGCGCGCCAGCGTGGTCAGCCTCTCCACCACCTCCGGCGGCGCCGTTCCCGCCCCCTGAGCCAGGCCGAGCAGGTACGCCGTCAGCGGCGCGGCCGGCCGGGTCACACCGTGCGCGACCTCCTTGGTCAGGTCCAGCAGCTCGTCACGATCGATCGTCGCGGGGTCGATGCCCAGCTCCCGGCAGACCAGCGCGGTCCACTCCGCCAGCACGTTCATCCGTCACTCCTCGTCCGCGGTCGCGGCCGTCCCGTGCGGGTGCCGCTCGCGCGGTGCCCGGGACGGATTCGCGTCCTCGCCGTCGGAGCCCGGCTCCATCGCACGGGCCCGCTGTAGATCGTCCATGGTGTCGCAATCGAACCACGGCCTGCCGGGGAGATGAAGGGTGATCGGGGAGAGCGGGGCCAGCAGGCCGCGCAGCGACCGGCCCTCGTAGCGGGCGAGCGCCCGTGCCAGGCTCTCCGTCCGCCACACCCCGGCGAGCCACTGCTCGCGGCCCTCGTCGTCGAGGAGCACCGCCCCGGCCGCCGGTGATCTCCCCGGAGCCGGTTCCCGTACGGCCTCCCTCGCGCCCGGCTCCCCTGCGCCTCGCTCCCCCAGGTCCGGTTCCTCCGGATCGGGCCGTCCCGTGGCCGCCTCCAGCAGCGCCGTGACGTGCCCGGCCGTCAGGAACGGCAGGTCGGCGGCGAGCAGCGCCGTCCACGGGGCGGTCATCTCGGCCAGTCCCGCCCGGAGCGCCGGGACCGGGCCGCCGCCCGGCGGATCCTCCCGGCGGAACACCGCGCGCGGCAGCCCGGGACGGGACGGCCCCACGATCACCAGCCGCTCCGCCGAGGACACCGCGGCGGCCACCGACTCGACCAGCGGGCGGCCCGAGACGCGCAGGCCGGGCTTGTCGCGGCCGTCGAGCCGTCGCGCGAGCCCGCCCGCCAGGACGCAGGCGTCGTACCGGATCGTCATCCGCCGATGGCGGACATCGGGCGGGACGGCTGCAGGAAGGAGGGGTCGTCGATGCCGTGACCGGCCTTCTTGATCCGGACCGCGGAGCGCCAGCGCTCGGCGATCTCGTCGTCTCCGGCGCCGGAGCGCATCGCGGCCCTCAGGTCCGACTCGTCGGTGGCGAACAGGCAGTTGCGGATCTGCCCGTCGGCGGTGAGCCGTACCCGGTCGCACGCGCCGCAGAACGGGCGGGTGACCGAGCCGATGACGCCGACCCGGGCCGGTCCGCCGTCGACGAGGAAGCTCTCGGCCGGGGCGCTGCCGCGCTCCACCGGGTCGTCGCCGGTCAGCCGGAAGGCGTCCCCCAGCCGGGCGAGGATCTCGTCGGCCGTGATCATGTTCTCCCGGGTCCAGCCGTGCTGGGCGTCCAGGGGCATCTGCTCGATGAACCGGAGCTCGTAGCCCCGCTCCAGGCAGTAGCGCAGCAGCGGCACGGCCTCGTGGTCGTTGATCCCGCGCATCAGCACGGTGTTGATCTTCACCGGCCGGAGCCCGGCGGCGTCGGCGGCCTCCAGGCCGCGCAGGACGTCGTCCAGCCGGTCGCGGTGGGCGAGCCGTTTGAAGGTCTCGCGGTCGAGGGTGTCGAGGGAGACGTTGACCCGGCTCAGGCCGGCGTCGGCCAGGGAGGCGGCCATCCGGCTCAGGCCGATCCCGTTGGTCGTCAGCGAGACCTGCGGGGCGGGGGTCAGCACAGTGGTGCGGGAGACGATGTCGGCCAGTTCCCTGCGGAGCAGGGGCTCACCGCCGGTGTAGCGGACCTCGGTGACGCCCAGCCGCTCCACCCCGATGGTGACCAGGCGGACGATCTCGTCGGCGGTCAGCAGCTCGGGCTTGGGCAGCCATTCGAGCCCCTCGGGAGGCATGCAGTACGAGCAGCGCAGGTTGCAGCGGTCCGTGAGGGACACCCGCAGATCGGTCGCCACACGCCCGAACGAGTCCTGCAACACGGAGTGCCACCTTCCGGTCGGTCGCCTGTGTGTGCGAACAGGGACCAGCCTACGGCCTGTCACCCGCCCGGCCCCGGACGGGCCTCCACCGGTCCAACATCACCGCGGGACGGTTGATTCCTCGCACGGGCGCTCCCCTGCGGCACGCGTCGCATCCGGGCAGGTCCCGGTAAAATGAGTGGGATATCGCATCGTCGATGGGCAGACTGGATCTCGCAACGAAGGAGATCATCATGCCGAACCATCCCGCACCGAACCTGGTGTCGTGGGCCAGCGAGATCGACGAGGGTACGATCATGCAGGCCGCGCGCGCCGCCCGCCTGCCGTTCGTCTCCGGCCACGTCGCCCTCATGCCCGACGCGCACATCGGTATCGGCGCGACGGTCGGATCGGTGATCCCCACCGAAGGGGCGATCATCCCGGCCGCCGTGGGCGTCGACATCGGCTGCGGCATGGTCGCGACCGAGACCACGCTCACCGCCTCCGACCTGCCCGACACCCTCGCCGCGCTGATGCCGCTGGTGGAGAGGCGCATCCCGGCCGGTGTCGGCAAGGGTCACGACGACCCGTCGCTCGACCGCGCGCTGAGCGACCTCGGCCGCCCGCACACCGGCCTGACCCCCCAGCAGGAGAAGAAGGTCTCGCTGCAGTTCGGCACCCTCGGGTCCGGCAACCACTTCGTCGAGGTCTGCCTGGACGAGCGTGACCGGGTCTGGACGGTGCTGCACTCGGGGTCGCGCGGCATCGGCAACCTGCTCGCCACCAAGCACATCGTCGACGCCAAGAAGCTGATGAAGAGGCAGGCGATCGGCCTGGAGGACCCGGACCTGGCCTACCTGGTGCAGGGCAGCCCGGAGTTCACCGCCTACATCGAGGACATGCTCTGGTCGCAGGCGTACGCCATGGCCTCGCGTGCCCGGATGGACAAGGTGCTGAGCGACGCGCTGTTCCGCGTCGTCGGCAAGGGACAGCGGGTCAGGACCATCAACTGCCACCACAACTTCACCCAGCGGGAGAGCCACGACGGCAAGGAGCTGTGGATCACCCGCAAGGGGGCCATCAAGGCCGACACCGGTGACGAGGGCGTGATCCCGGGCTCGATGGGGACGCGCTCGTACATCGTGCGCGGTCTGGGCAACCCGATGTCGTACAACTCCTGCTCCCACGGGGCGGGCCGCAGGATGTCGCGTACCAGGGCCAAGAAGGAGCTGTCGGCGGCGTCGCTGACCGAGGCGATGCGCGGCCGCACCTGGAACGCGGACCGGGCCGCCGCCCTGGTGGACGAGCACCCGGAGGCGTACAAGTCGATCGACCAGGTGATGGCCGACCAGAAGGACCTGGTCGCGGTCCAGCACACGCTGCGCCAGGTGTTCAACTACAAGGGGTGAGCCCGCCCTCCTCGTGGCCGGGACGGCGTTCCGGCCACGAGGAGGAGCCGGGAGCGACCGGGGTGCTCCCCGGCCCGCCGCCGGGTCGCCGGGCGGCACCTGCTCGGGCCGGTGCTCGGTGGGTGCTCGGTGGGTGCTCGGTCGGTGCTCAGGGGGTGCCGAAGGGTCGGCGGGTGAGGCCGCTGTGGACCATCTCGGTGAGCGTCACGATGTCGAAGACCGGCAGGCCGATCCGTTCCTGGACGGCGTGGGCGTAGGGCACCAGGTCGGTGCACTCGATGACGAGCGCCCCCATGTCGGGGTTGTCCCGGGCCAGCCGTTCGGCCTGGCCGAGCACCTCGCGGCCCAGGCGGGCGGCGTCCAGGTCCGGGCGCCGGGCCTCCAGCATGACCTCGCGGAACTCCGGCTGTTCCTCCATGCCCGCCACGCAGACCGGGACGTTCTCGGCTCCCACCCCCTCCAGATGGCGCCGGGTGAGGGAGCGTTCCTTGGCGACCAGCAGGCCGACCTTCCGGTCCGAGCCGATCATGCGGGCGACCATGGGCACCTGGATCAGGCTGGAGGAGTAGAGCGGCACCGTGACCGCGTCGGCCAGTTCCCGCTGGAAGATGGCGAGGAAGCCGCAGCCGCTGGTGACGGCCGCCGCGCCCCGCGCCTGGAGGTCCCGGGCCGCGTCGACGAACGGGCCGAGCAGCCGGGGGTCGGCCTGGGTCACCACGCGTTCGGCGGTCGCGCCCTCCACGACCCGGTAGAGGACGGGGAAGTCGAAGGTGGCCCGGTTGCGGATGTGCCCGGGGATCTTGGTGAACGAGGTGTCCATGCAGATGACACCGATGGCGACCTCGCGTCCCGTCTCGGTCTCGGCTCCGGTCCTGCTCGCGGCTCCGGTCTCGGTCTCGGCTTTCACGGCGGTCCTCTCCCGTGCGGTTCCGTGTCGTGTCGGGGGCGTGCGGGTTCCCTCTCCGGGCCGATCGGCATGGACGGCCCGCCGGATCGGCGTGGACGGCCCGAGGTCAGCGCCGGAGCCGGCGCGCAAGGCCGCCGTAGCGTCCGGGGCGCAGCGGCGCGAGGTCCGTCTCGGGTGGCTCCCCGGTGACGATCTGGGCGATCAGCCTGCCGCTGACCGGTGCGAGACCCATGCCGATGTGGCCGTGGCCGCACGCGACGGAGAGGTTGCGGTAGGAGCCGGCCCGCCCCAGGAAGGGGAGGCCGTCCGGGCTGCACGGCCGGAACCCGCTCCAGGTCTCCAGGATCTCGGTCCGTTCCATCCCCGGAAGGTAGGTGCGGACGGTGCGCAGGATGCCGTCCACCCGGCGGCGGGAGACGGTGGCGTCCATGCCGGACAGCTCCAGGGTCCCGCCGAAGCGCAGGCGGTCGCCGAGCGGTACGAGCGCCACCTTTCCCTCGCCGAGCAGGACCGGCAGCCGGGGGCCGCCGGCCGGTGCCTTGACCGTGATCGAGTAGCCCTTGGCGGGCTGGAGGTTCAGGCCGACGCCGAGCCCGCGGGCGCACTCCGCCGACCACGTTCCCGCGGCGACGACCGTCTCGGCGGGGGTGAGGTCTCCGCGCGTGGTCCTGACCCGCCTGACCTCGCCTCCCCCGGTCCCGAAGCCGACGACCTCCGTCCGCTCGTGGATCTCGACGCCCATCCCGCGCAGCGTGCGGGCCAGGCCGGTGAGGAACTCGGGTACGCGCAGGTAGGCGCCCTCCTCGTTGTACAGGGCGCCGTGGACGTCGAACTCGGTGTCCGGTTCGAGCTCGCGCAGCTCCCCCGGTTCCAGCACGCGCAGCGGCACGCCACCGGCCACCGTCGCGGGCACCGACCGGCACGCCTTCTCGAACCCCTGCCGGGTCCGGTACGTGAGCAGCATGCCCTGGGCGGTGAAGGCCGATGCGAGGTCGCCGGAGGAGCAGAGCTCGCGGAGGATGTCCAGGCTCCGCTTCTTCATGTCGACGAGCACGCGGAACCCCGCCCGGGCGTCCCGCTCGTTGCAGGCGCGGCGGAAGTGCCACAGCCACCACAGCAGGGCGGGGTCCGGGCGGGGTCTGATGTGGAAGGGGCTCTCCGGGTCGAGCAGCCAGCGCAGCCCCTGGGCCATCACGCCGGGTTCGGCCAGCGGGAGCGAGCCCTGGGTCCCGACGAAGCCGGTGTTGCCGTACGAGCAGGACTGCGGGCCACCGACCGGCCCGCGTTCCACGACGGTCACGCTCAGGCCCGCGAGGCGCAGGTGGTAGGCGCAGAACAGGCCGACGATGCCGCCGCCGATGACGAGGACGTCCGGGTCGTGTCGGAGGGGGACGGGGGTGTTCGGGGCGGGCATCGCCGGCATGGTGGCGTCCTCTACAGGGTCACGATGAAGAAGTTGGTCAGCAGGTTGACCACGACCCGCTCGTAGATCTCGGCCTTGAGCGCGATGCCGGGCTCGGCGAACGTGCCGGGCGGCGGCTCGTCGAAGCGGATCACCGAGCGTCCGGCGTCGAAGAGCTGGGCGCCGTGCCCGAAGTCGCCGACGATGGCGGTCCCCGGGTCGACCAGGCGGGTCCGGACGATGAAGACGCCGTTCCTCTCCAGGTCGTCCATCAGGCCGCCCTGTCCCATGAACCGGTAGTAGTCGACGGGGTTGATGATGAGCCCGTCGGCCGTGCCGCCCATCTGTTCCGCCTCGTTGCAGGCCGCGAGGATCGTCGAGCCGAACGGTCCCCTCGACGTCATGCGCGGGATTCCCGGGATGTTCAGCAGCCCGCCCTCACCGCGGATGATGGTGTGGTTCTCGGCCGTGCCGAGCCGGACGATCAGCCGGTAGTTGATGAAGGACTCGAAGGTCTCGGGGTCCTCCCACAGGTCGGGCGGGACCTGCACCCACGCGGTGGTGGTGCACAGCTCCGGGATCGGCGACCGGTGGAAGCGGTTGGCCGCCTCCCGCCTCAGGTCGGCGTCGTCGACCTCGGGGTCGCCCGGCCGGGGCGGGCTCTCGTGCCAGTAGAAGCGCCGGGGGTCCCTGGACAGGTCGACGACCTTGAGCATGTTGCGCGCCGGGTAGCGGGGCTTCCTGCGCGAGCTGGTCAGTGAGTCGGTGATCGTCACGTCGTACTCGACGGAGGCCTCGAGTCCCTTGGCGGCGCAGGCCTCCACGAACATCCGGCCCGGTGACATCTCGTTCTTCCGCTGGGCGACGACCTCGGCCATCGTCCGTTTCACGCCTTCGGCGCGCTGCATGGCTTCCTCGCTCACTGGTGGTCGGGCACCGGCGGGCACCGGTGCGGCAGGTACTGACGGGCGCTTCTCCGGCACTGCTCCGGCACTGCTCCGGCACCGTCTCCGGTGCCGTTCCCGTCGCTGTCTCCGGCACTGTCTCCGGCACTGTCTCCGGCACTAGGGCGTGGCGGTGCGCGGCTTGCGGGCGACGAACATGCCCCAGCCGAACTCGCCGTCGTCGATGGCGACCTGGATCTCCGCGCAGGACTCGGAGAAGGCCAGCATCCAGTCGCGGGCCGCGGTGTCCGTGGTCGCCTCGGCGCGTTCGGCGGCCGTCCTTCCCAGGACGCGGTAGGTCTGGCGGATGTGGCTCTCCAGGTTGCGGGCCAGGAGGATCTCGAAACCGGCGCGCTCCAGGGCCGCCTGGTACCCGACGAACGAGTAGCCCCCGTTCCACCTCACCCGGTCGTAGACGTGTCTGCGGGCGCGCTCGCCGATCTCCTCCCTGGGCTGGAGGAAGTCGGAGAAGGCGAAGATCCCCCCGGGCCGCAGGACGCGGTGGATCTCGGCGTGGCTGGCCGGCTTGTCCGGTACCAGGCAGAGCGCGTCCTGGCTGACGACGTGGCTGAAGGTGCCGGCCTCGTAGGGCATCCGCGTCACCGATCCCTGGCGGAACGCCAGGTCGAGGCCGTCGCGCGCGTCGAGCGCCTGCCGCGCGAACGCGACGCGCTCCGCGCTGAGGTCGAGTCCCTCGCCTCGGCAGCCGAACCGCCCGGCCAGGTGGAACAGGAAGTTGCCGCAGCCGCAGCCGACGTCCAGGACGTGGGACGAGCCGTCGATCCCGGCGTCCGCGGCCAGGATCTCCGACGTCCGCTCGGCGGCGGCGCGGTAGTCGTCGTCGGTGTCGCCGGCGAAGTACCCGGTGTGCAGGACTCCGTCGCCGTCCCAGAAGCTCAGGTAGGTGTGCAGGGTCTCGTCGAAGAAGTCCTCGACGTCCCTCTCGGTGTACACGTGGCCGGTGGCTGACATCACGGGTTCCTTTCTCGTTCTCGGTGCCGCGCGGTCCGGCGCCCGCCAGGACCCTCGCGGGGACCCGGCGGGCGTGCCGGGCGTCAGGTGTAGGTGTCCTTGGTGGCGGAGGTGAGGTGGTCCGGTTCGGCCCCCGTCACGCTGGCGCCGCCGTCGATCAGGTGGACCACGCCGGTGACGAACGAGGCCCGCTCCCCCGCGAGGAAGGCGGCGACCGCGGCGAACTCCTCCGGGGTCGCGATGCGGCCCAGCGCGTTGTGCCGTCCCATGGCGCGCAGCTCCGCCTCGGGGTCGCCGCCGTCCCCGGCCAGCCTGGCCGCGGCCCGCTCCACCGGTGGGGTACGGGTGGCGGCCGGCGCGAGCACGTTGACGGTGATCCCGTCGCGGCCGACCTCGGTGGCGAGGGACTGGGCGAAGCGCACGACGGCGGCGCGGGTCACCCCCGACAGCGCGAGCTGGGCGACGGGGACGCTCGCCGTCTCCGAGGTCACGAACAGCAGCCGTCCCCAGCGCGCGGCCCGCAGGTGCGGCAGCGCCGCCAGGGCGAGGGTCACCGCCGGGAGCAGCACCCTGTCGACGGCCTCCCGGTACTCGGACGGCTCGAACCGGGAGGCCGTGCCGATCGGCGGGCCGCCGCCGTTGACCAGGACGACGTGGAGCGCGCCGAGGTCCGCGGCGACGTCGCCGACCCAGCGGCGGGCCGCAGCCTCGTCGGTGATGTCGACGACGGTGGTGTGGACGCGTCCGCGCGCCACCTCCTTCAGCCTTCGCCCGGCCTCGGCGAGCCGGCCGGGGTCTCGCGCGCCGATCGCGACGTGCGCGCCCTCCCGGGCCAGTTCCATGGCCGCGGCGAGACCGAGCCCGCTCGATCCACCGGCGACGAGCGCCACCCTGCCGTTCAGTCCCAGGTCCAACCGTCCTCCTTCTGGCGTTCCTCGTTCACCGGTGGCCTGGTGGTCCCGGTACGCGGGACGGCGTGGAGCGGGCCGCCCCGGGTGTAGCCGTAGCTTCCGAACAGCGGCCACGACAGCGTCGTCGCGGCCAGCCGGGCCCGCCGGGGCAGCCGGGTCGTCCAGGAGTCGTCCCGGTCCCTGATGAGGGTGGTGCCGGTGTTGAAGCGGTCCGGGTTGCCGGTGACCGTGTGGTTGGTGTGCAGCTCGACCGTCCGGCCGCGCACCGGGTTGCCCGCCGGGTCGGCGCCGCAGAACCGGAGCAGCCTGCCGATCGTCGTCTCGGGGTCGGCGATGAAGTCCTCGTAGCGCAGGAACACCGACCGCTCCCGGTGGTGCCGGAGGATGGCCTGCGAGGCCACGTTGAAGCCGTGCCAGTAGGCCGTGCTCTTCGGGGACGACATGACGTAGCAGTAGTCCTTCTCCCTGCTCCAGGACTGGGCGACCGCGCGCGGGTCGCGTACCAGGTGGACGTAGTAGGGCCGCACCCCGTCCAGGTACGGCAGCAGGGCCGCCTCGCCGGGGATCTTGGTGGTGTCGACGATCACGCGCGCGTCCGTCAGCCCGGCGACGGTGTGGTAGGTCCGTGTCATCAGGGCGGCGTGCTCGCGGACGTCGTCGCGGTACAGGCCGCGGCGCAGGACGCGCCAGGTGTGGCGGGTCCGCACGCAGGAGCGCTGGCGGCGGATGACGGCGTCGGCGTGGGCCTTCGCCGAGAGCCCGTCGGGCCGGACGGTCCGCAGGACCTCCGACCAGAGCGCGCACTCGGTCAGCGGCCTGCCGCAGCCGCAGGAACCGTTCGCGCCCCTGCCCACGGAGTTCCTCCACAGGAAGTGCAGCTCCCCGACGTGGAAGACCCCCGGGACCTCGTTGAGGATGTTGCCGATGATGGTGCTGCCGTTGCGGCACCAGCCGGTGATGCACAGGATCGTGAGCGGTGACCGGTCCGATGTGTTCAAGGCGTGCTCCTGACTCGACTCACCGCCGCCGGCTCGGTGTCCGGCGGGCGTACGCTCAGCGCCACCGCCACGGCCGCCAGCGCGCAGCAGGCGCCGGCGACGAAGACGGCGGGGTACCCGAAGACGGCCGCGACCACCCCGGTCAGCGGTCCCCAGACGCTCAGGCCCAGGTCCCAGAAGGAGGTGTAGGCGCCGAGCGCGGCCCCCTGCGCGGAGGGGTCGGCGCGGTCCATCACCATCAGGGCCAGCGAGGGGTGCAGCAGGGAGAACCCGACCCCCATCACCACGCTTCCGAGCACGGCGACGGGCAGGTTCGGTGCCAGGGCGATGATCGCGAGCCCGGTGGCCTCGCCGACGCCGGACCAGGTCGCGACCCGGCGTGCCCCGAGCCGGTCCGGCAGGTGGCCGATGACCAGCCGCGTGCCGGCGTAGACGGCGCTGAAGACGCTGAGCGCCACGACGCCCGAGCCCACGCCCCTGGTCTGCAGGTGCAGGACGACGAAGGCGGCGACGCCGGCGTATCCGGCGGAGGCGAGCGCGAGTGCCAGGCCGGGCAGCAGGGCCGGGCGCGGCAGCAGGGTCTGCCACCGGCCCGGCCGCCCCCTCCCGTCGCCCGGTGCCCGCGCGGCCGGTGCCTGCGCGGCGGGCCGGCCGGTGCGGGTGGCCGCCGGGACGGAGAGGATCAGCAGCAGGCCGAGGAGGGCGGCGGCGGCGGTGAAACCCCAGACCGCGCCGTAGCCGAGGTTCAGCAGCGTCGCGCCGAGGAAGGTCCCGGCCGAGATCCCGCCCCACATGCTGACGCCGTAGAGGCCGATCAGCTGCCCGCGGCGCTCGTGCGGCGCGAGCGACACGACCCAGACGGCGCCCGCGGTGAAGAGCGACGCCTCGCCGACGCCGACCAGCAGGCGGACGGCGACGAGACCGCCCAGGCCGAGCGGGAGGAAGTACAGCAGGCCGCCCGCGGCGACGAGCAGCGCGCCCGCGCCCATGACGCGCCGGTGGCCGTACCTGTCGGCCAGGTGGCCGGAGACGGGACGCACCAGCAGCGCGGTCAGCGCCGTCGCCGTGACCACCAGCCCGACCGCGAGGTCCCCGGCGCCGAAGCGCTCCCGGACGAAGCCCGGCAGCACCGGGATCGCCGCGGTCAGTCCCAGGTAGCCGCAGAACAGGCCGCCGAAGACCCCGAAGAGGGCCAGGCGCGGGATCCGGCTCCCCCCGGCGGAGGCGTCCACCGCTACTGCCCGGCGGGAGCGGTGCCGACCGGCCCGGACCGCACCGGATCGGGGCCTACCGGATCGGGGCGTACCGGATCGGGCGCGTGACGGTTCGTGCCGAGTGCGCCCGCGACCTTGCGGACCGCCCTGATCAGGTGGTCGCAGTCCTCGGTCGAGAGGCTGGAGGAGAGCGGGACGTCGACCGCCTCCCGCAGGTGCCGGGTGGTCGCGGGCAGCAGCGCCTTGATCTCCTCGACGTCCTGGTCGCCGAACAGGAACCGCCAGTTCCAGAAGACCCGCACGTTGGTGTCCTTGTCGGAGCCGAGGTTGCGCGCGTCGACGCCCTCGCAGCACAGGGCGCGGGCGAACCACCCGGCGTCCGCGCCGGGGACCCGGAAGATGAACGCCTCGCCCAGGTAGGCCCCGGGCGCCACGGGCCGGCGGATGGCGATCTGCGGGAGGTCGGCGAGCGCCTGGGCCACGTAGGCGTAGTTGGTCCGGAAGCGTTCCAGCCGGAGCGGCAGCCGTTTCATCTCCGCGCGCAGCAGGGCCGCGCGGATCTCGTCCATCCGGAAGCTGAGCAGCGGCAGGTCCAGGTCGGTGGCGATCGGCGGGTCGCCGTCCGGGAAGTGCCTGCGGAAACGCCCCTCGTACGCTCCGGAGAGCACCACCGCGCGGGCGAAGAGCACGCTGTCGTCCGTGGCCAGGAACCCGCCCTCGCCGCAGTTGAGCGACTTGTCGGACTGGGTGCTGAAGGCGCCCGCGAGGCCGAAGGTGCCGAGCTTGCGGCCCCTCAGCTCGGCGCCGAAGGCCGGGACGGCGTCCTCGAACAGCGGTACGCCCATCTCGGCGGCGAAGCGCGTCAGCGCCTCCACGTCGGCGGCGAAACCGCGCATGTGGACGACCAGGATCCCCTTGATCCCGGGCGTCCAGCGGCGGCGCAGGTCGTCCAGGTCCATCTGCAGGTTCTCGTCCACCTCCACCAGCAGCGGGGTGCATCCGGCGAGCACGATGGCGCTGGGGGTGGCGACGAAGGTGAAGCCGGGGCAGGCGATCAGGGAGCCGGGCGGGATGCCGGCCGCCATGATGGCGAGCGCGATCGCGGTGGTGCCGCTGGACACGGCCAGCGCGTGCCTGCTGCCGAGGTAGCGGCACAGGTCCTCCTCGAACCTGCCGCACTCGGTGTCGTGCTGGGCCCGGTAGTCGTAGCGGAAGTACAGGTGGCTGCGGATGGCGCGCAGTGCCGCCTCCTCGTCCTCGGGGTGGACGAAGACGGCCCCCTTGTCGTAGGTCGGCCAGGGGGTGCGCCGGACGGGGTCACCGCCGTGCAGGGCCAGGCGGGCCTTCCCGGTCTGCGGGGTCTGCGATGACGGCAGGGTGGGCGCCGCCCCCTCCTCGTCTGTGTTCACCGTCGGGCTCCTCGGTGCTGGGCTGGCTGGTCTTCTCGTCGGAAACGTCGGGGCGTCGGGGGCGTCGGGGCAGGCGCGGTCACACCACCGGCGCGGTCGCGGTCACGCGGTGCCGGTGGCGTCGGGGGTGGCGGCGGTGAACGTGGAGGGCGCCCGTCGCGGGCACGGAAGGTCGGCGGACCGGAAAAGGCCCGCATCGGTCGGAAAAGAGGACTGAATCGCTTCAGGAACCCGTCCGGAAGACCCGGCGAGTTTTTCGATCATGTGGGGGCCGAATGAAAACCTTCTGCATATTCCCTAAATGTCCAGAAGGTGTCAATGGGGGGAAATATCATTGGTCCGGGGCGGACGAGCGGCCTCCCGGAACGCCCGCGGCCACCTGCGCCTCGTTCCCCGCCCACAGGGCGGTCACGCCCCGGAGCGGCGCGGATACGCGGCCGTCCGGCCGCAGGAAGGATGCAGGCCGACGCCGGGACGCCGGTCTCGCCATGAAAACCCACAAAACCAATAACGAAATAGGAGAATGGCGAGAAAAGGCATTCCCGGCGAGAGAAGTAGGCGCTTCCCGCCCTTGACCCGGCGTTTCGGTCATTCCCTTAACACGGTTTGAGAAAAAGCTTTCCGGACGTCGGCGGGCCCGCCGATCCGCTTTTGTTTCCAGCCGGATGACGACCGAACGGCTATCCGAAACGCCCTTTCCTATTGCGGGCGGTGCCAGGTGATCCGCCCGGCGCGCAGGTCGTCGGCGAGCTCGCGGACGTAGTCGAGCTCGGCCCGCAGCACGGCACGCTGGTACTCCGACTCCACCAGGAACACCCGGGACAGGAAGGCCGCCCCCTCCACCAGGTCGCCCTCCAGCCTCGCCAGCTGCGCCGCGAGCGCCTCCAGGCGCTCGTCGAGCGCGGCCCGGACCTCGTCGGGCGGCAGCACGGGCAGGAAGGCGAGCGCGGCGGGGAACTCCGGGAACTCCCGGGCCGGGGTGGAGAGCATCGTGCGCATCCACGCCCGCAGCGTCTCCAGCCCCGTCTCGGTGGGCTCGTAGACGGTCCGCTCGGGGCGGTTCTCCTCGCGCAGGGTCTCGCGCACCGCGATGAGGCCGTCGCGCAGCAGCCGGTCGATGGTCTGGTACACGCTGTTGCGCTGCGCGACGTTGACCACGTCGTCCTTGTGCCGCTCCTTGATCAGCTGCTGCATCCGGTAGGCGTGCATCGGCGCCTCGGAGACCAGGGAGAGCAGGGCCATGGCCAGGGGTGAGCGCCTCGTGGACATGGGACCCATCGTACGGGGCGACGAACCATAGTCATTCTATGTATAGTCATCTCATGACTAAGAAAGCTTTGATCATCGGTGGCGGCATCGCCGGCCCGGTGACGGCCATGGCCCTGCAGCGGGCCGGCCTCGACGTGGAGGTCTTCGAGGCCTACGACCGCGGCTCCGACAGCGTGGGGGCCTTCCTCACCATCGCGATCAACGGGCTCGAGGCCCTGCGCGTCCTCGACCTGCGCGAGCAGGTCGCCTCCCTGGGCATGGACTCGCCCCGAATGCTGATCTTCAACAGCCGCGGCAGGCGGCTCGCCTCCCTGGCGCAGCCCGGCCGGACGGTGAAGCGCGCCGACCTCTACCGCACGCTGCGCGACGAGGCCGTACGGCGCGGCGTGCGCATCACCTACGGCAGGCGCCTGGTCGACGCCTCGATCACCGGCGACGGGGTGCGGGCGGTCTTCGCCGACGGCGGCACGGCCGAGGGCGACCTGCTGATCGGCGCCGACGGGCTGCGCTCGCGCACCCGCACGCTCATCGACCCGGGCGCTCCCCGTGCGCGGCACGTCGGGCTGCTGAACACCGGCGGTTTCGCGACGGGCGTCACCGTGCCGGGCGAGCCGGGGACGAGCCACTTCATCTTCGGCAAGAAGTGCTTCTTCGGCTACCTGGTCCACCCCGACGGCCAGGTGTGGTGGTTCGCCAACCCGCCGAGCCCCAGGGAGCCGACCCGCGAGGAGCTCGCGGCGATCACCCCGGACCAGTGGCGCGCCCGGCTGGAGGAGCTCTTCCGGGACGACACCGGGCCGATGCTCGACATCATCCGCGCGGCCGGCGACATCCCGCCCGCCTGGAACACCTACGACTTCCCCTCGGTGCCGCGCTGGTTCAACGACCGCATGGTCATCGTGGGCGACGCCGCGCACGCCACCTCGCCCTCGGCGGGCCAGGGGGCCTCCATGGCGATCGAGGACGCGGTCGTGCTGGCCACGTGCCTGCGCGACGTCCCCGGGACCCGGGACGCGTTCGCCGCCTTCGAGCGGTTGCGCCGCGACCGGGTGGAGCGGATCGTGGCGCAGGGCAGGCGGAACGGGAGCGGCAAGGCCCCGGGGGTCGCGGGCGCCTTCGTCCGCGACCTCGTGCTGCCGGTGGTCATGCGTCAGGTGGCGAAGGGGAACGCGATGGCCTGGATGTACGACTACCGCGTCTCCTGGGACACCCCGGTGTCCACGGCGGCGCGCTGAGCGCTCTCCCGCCCGGGAGCCCGGGAAGCGGGAAGCGGGAACGGGAGGCGGGAAGGGGCGGGGGGAAGGGGCGGGGGGCCCGGGGAACGGGCCGGGAGACCCGGGAGCGGGAAGCCCCGGGAGCGGAAGCCCGGGGGGCCGGGGCGCGGGTCAGGCAGCGGTGAGGGCGGTACCGCCGGCGAGGAGCAGCGCGACGTCGACCGCGGCGACCGCGATCGCCGCGGCGAACGGCACGCGCGGTGAGCCGCGGCCCAGTGCCAGCCCGCCCGCGGTGAAGGCCCCGGCCACGGCCAGGGCCGCCCAGCCTCCCGGCCCCGGCGATCCCCCGGGCCCCAGGACGAGCAGGGCCGTCGCCGCCAGCAGCGGCACCGGGATCAGGGCGCGGACGCGGGCGGCGCCCAGCCGCTGCGGCCAGCCCCGGATCCCGCCCGCGAGGTCCGCCGGGATGTCGGGGAGCACGTTGGCCAGGTGCGCCCCGCAGCCCAGCAGCGCGGCGGCCGGGATCGCCCACCAGGCCGGCCAGGGCTGTCCCGGCAGGCCCAGCGTCACGAACGCCGGCAGCGAGCCGAACCCCACCGCGTACGGCAGCCAGGAGAGCACCGTCGCCTTGAGCCCGAGGTCGTAGGCCCAGGCCGCGGCGACGCCGACGAGGTGGACGGCGCCGGCCACCGGCCCTGAGGCCAGCGAGAGCGGCACGCAGAGCGCCAGCGCGGTGAACGCGGCGGCCCACACCGCGCGCCCGCTCACCGCGCCACCGGCGACGGGTTTGTCGGTACGGCCCGCGGCGGCGTCGCGCGCCGCGTCCACCGCGTCGTTGCACCAGCCGACCGAGAGCTGCCCGGTCAGCACGGCCGCGGCCACCAGGACGCACCCGGCCGCGTCGCGCCCGCTCGCCACGGCCAGCGCGGTCACCAGGACGGTCACCGCCACGGTCGGCACCGGGTGGCAGGCCAGCAGCAACGCCGGCGCGGCCCGGAGCACCGGCCCCGGGCGCGGATTCGAGGACCGGCTCGTCGTCACGGACCGATGGTAAGCCGGGCCGTCCCGGAAAGCGGGCATCGCGGTCGTCGCCACGCATGCGAAGGACTCGGCTGGGCAAAAGGGAGGTGTCTATGTTTCGTAAGCCGGGGGTGGTTGTTCAGATGACGCGAATCGTCGCTGTCCGCGGCGCGCTTCCACCGAACCGGCACTCCCAGGCGGACATCACCGACGCGTTCGCGCGGGCGTGCCTGCCCGAGGGATCCAGCCGCCTGCTGCTCGACCGGCTGCACGCCTCCGCGCGGGTGGAGTCCCGCCACCTGGCGCTGCCGTTGGAACGGTACGCCAAGCTGGACGGTTTCGGTGCGGCCAACGCCGCCTTCGTCGAGACGGCGATGGAACTGGGCGTCGAGGCGGTGAGCGGCGCGCTCCAGGACGCCGGGGTGGCGCCCGAGGACGTGGACATGATCATCTTCACCTCGGTGACCGGCCTGGCGGCACCGTCGGTGGACGCGCGCATCGCCGGCCGGCTCGGGCTGCGCCCGGACGTCAAGCGGACCCCGATCTTCGGGCTCGGCTGCGTCGCGGGCGCAGCCGGGATCGGCCGCCTGCACGACTACCTGCACGGCTGGCCGGACCAGCTCGCCGTGCTGCTCTCGGTCGAGCTGTGCTCGCTGACCCTGCAGCGCGGCGACGCCTCCATCGCCAACATGGTGGCCAGCGCCCTGTTCGGTGACGGCGCGACGGCCGTGGTGGCCTGCGGCGACGAGTGGCGTCCGCGCCGCGCCGGGGTGTTCTACGGCCCGCCGTCGGCGCCGGTGTCGTCCCCGGGGAACGGGACGGACGCCGCGGGCGTCCCCGGCCAGGACGAGCCGTCCGGTGCCGCGGGCACAGGCACAGGCGCGGGCACCGGCGCGGTGACCGCGGCCACGACCCGGCCCTGCGGTCCTGCCGGGTCCTCCCCGGCGAGCGGGGCGCCCGGGACACCCGGCCCCTCCGGTCCCGCCGGGACCTCCCCCGCGTCCGGGACGTCCCGGCTCTCCGCGGCCGCGGCCGCGTCCCCGGCGCCCGGTCCCCAGGTGGTGGCCTCGCGCAGCCACCTGTATCCAGGGTCCGAGCACGTGATGGGCTGGGACGTCGGCGACAGCGGTTTCCGCGTGGTGCTGGACGCCAGCGTCCCGGAGGTGGTGCGCACCTACCTGGCCGACGACGTGCGCGACTTCCTGGCCGACCACGGGCTGACCGGCGCGGACGTGACGGCGTGGGTCTGCCACCCCGGCGGCCCCAAGGTGCTGGAGGCGGTGCAGGAGACGCTGGAGCTCCCGGAGGGCGCGCTGGACCTCACCTGGCGCTCGCTCGCCACGATCGGGAACCTGTCCTCGTCCTCGGTCCTGCACGTCCTGCGGGATACCCTGGCCCTGCGGCCGCCGCCGCCCGGCACCCCGGGGCTCCTGCTGGCGATGGGGCCGGGCTTCTGTTCCGAACTCGTACTGCTGCGCTGGTAGGAGCCCGATGTCCTGGCATCTGTCGTCCTGGTACCTGCTGCTCCTGCTGCTCGTCGGGCTGGAGCGCGTCGCCGAACTGGTCGTGGCCCGGCGCAACTCGCGCTGGAGCGCGGAGCGCGGCGGAGTGACCTACGGGCGGGGCCACTATCCGTGGATGGTCGCCCTGCACACCGGCCTGCTGGCCGGATGCCTGCTGGAGGCGGGGCTGGCCGACCGGCCCTTCGTCCCGGCGCTCGGCTGGCCGATGTTCGCCCTGGTGGTGGCCGCGCAGGGACTGCGCTGGTGGTGCATCACCGCGCTGGGGCCGCAGTGGAACACCCAGGTGGTCGTGGTCCCCGGGATGCCGCTGGTGGAGCGCGGCCCCTACCGGCTGCGCTGGCTGCGCCACCCCAACTACGTCGCGGTCGCCGTGGAGGGCGCCGCGCTGCCCCTGGTGCACGGCGCGTGGATCACCGCGCTGGCCTTCACCGTGCTCAACGCCGCGCTGATGGTGGTGCGGATCCGCTGCGAGGAGGAGGCCCTGGCCGCGTCGGCGGGCCCGCCGGCCGGCGCGTCATCGGGCGCGTCGCCCGGCACGTCGGCACCGGCCGGCGGGCGGGAAACCGGGTGATCGACGTCCTGATCGCGGGCGGCGGACCGGCCGGGCTGGCCACCGCCATCCACGCGACCATGGCCGGGATGGAGGCGGTGGTCGTCGAGCCCAGGCCCGTACCGGTGGACAAGGCGTGCGGCGAGGGGCTGATGCCCAGCGGCGCCGCGGCCCTGCGGGAGCTGGGCGTGCTGGCCGAGGGCAGGCCGCTGCGCGGCATCCGCTACCTCGACCGGCGTCACGCGGTCGAGGCCGAGTTCCGCGACGGGTTCGGCCTGGGCGTGCGGCGGACCACGCTGCACGCCGGGCTGGCCCTGCGGGCGCGGGAGCTGGGCGTGCGGGTCGTGCGCGGCAGGGTGGAGGACGTACGGCAGGACGGCGACCTGGTCGAGGCCGCGGGGCTGCGGGCCCGCTGGATGGTGGCCGCCGACGGCCTGCACTCCCCGCTGCGCGCCCGGCTGGGCCTGGAGCTGCCCTTTCACGGGCCGCGCAGGTACGGGTTGCGCAGGCACTACCCGATCGCCCCGTGGACGGACTTCGTCGAGGTGCACTGGGCGGCCGACGGCGAGGCGTACGTGACGCCGGTGGGCGAGAACCTGGTGGGCGTCGCGGTGCTGAGCTCGCGGCGGCGCGGCTACCCCGAGCATCTGGCGGACTTCCCCGCGCTGCTGGAACGGCTGGACGGCCCGGCGGCGACCCCGGTGCGCGGCGCGGGGCCGCTGCGCCAGCGGGTGCGTTCCCGGGTCGCCGGGCGGGTGCTGCTGGTCGGCGACGCGGCGGGGTACGTCGACGCGCTCACCGGTGAGGGGGTGTCGCTCGCGCTGACGTCCGCGCGGCTGCTGGTGGACTGCCTGCGGGCGGGCACCCCGGAGGCGTACGAGCCGGCCTGGCGGCGCCTGTCCCGGCGGCACCGGATGCTCACCGGAGCGCTGGTGGGCACCCGCCGTTACCGGACGGCGGGACGGCTGATCGTCCCGGCCGCCCGGCGGATGCCCGCGCTGTTCGGCGCCGCGGTCCACGCGCTGGCCTGACGCTATCCCGCGGCCACCCGGTGGACGACGCCCACCCTGGGGGCGTAGCGGCTCGTCCCCTCGAACCGGAGCCGCCACTCGCCGCCGGTGCGGCCCTGCACGGTCCGGGCGAGGCGCCCGTGGTCGTCGGTCATCACCTCGGCCACCGTCGTCCAGTCGTGCTCCCGTCCCGGCCGGTGCAGGATCTCGACGGGCTGGCCGGGGAAGGGCGCGTAGTCGAGGTCCCCCTGCGGATCGACCCGGTTCAGCACGCCCGTCACCCGCACGGCCGGTCCCTGCCTGGCCACCTGGACCCCGCCGAACCTGGTCAGGCGCTTCAGCAGGAATCCCCGGTAGCCGGTGAGCCGGGTGCCGTCGGCGGCGCCGGCGTTGACCGTGACCGTCCAGGGCCCGGCCGGGTACCAGCGGCTCAGGCTCTTCTCCGGTACGAAGCGCCAGGTCTCCCAGCCCTCACCGGGCGCGGGCGCGCCGGTCCCCGTGCCGGGACGGGCGGGGGCCAGGCGCGCGGGGGCGGGCCGGACGGGTGCCGGACCGGGCGCGAGGGCCGGGCCCCGGTCATGGCCGTGACCGTGACCGTGACCGTGACCGTGGCCCGGCCGGGGTGCGGGACCGGGCGCGCCGCCGGGGCCGCCTCCCGGGCGGGGCGCGGGGGTTTTGCCGGGACGGGCCTGCCGGTGGGGAGCGGTGAGGGGGAAGAAGGTGTCCACCGAGCCGGGCGGCAGGCCCGGCTCGACCTTGATCGTCACTCCCTCGGGGCCGGCGACGCCCCGGGCCACCACCTCCACCACCATGCGCACCGAGTCGGCGGGGCCGACCACCGGGGCCGGGGGGCGCAGGGTCACCGAGCGGATCGTCAGGTCCTCGACGGCGGCGGCCGGGGCGCCGGTCAGGGCCGGAGATGCCTGGGAAGCCGGGGAAGCCTGGGAAGCCGGGGGCGCCGGGGGCGCCGGGGGCACGGCCCCGGCCGGCAGGGCCGCGGCCCCCGCCGCGAGGGAGGCGAGAAGAACTCTGATCGTCATGATCACGACGCTAGGAGGACGGCGGTAACAGGGGGGTAGAGGACACACGCCCCGTTGGGCAAAACGGCGCCCCGCCCGGCGTCCCCTGTCCCCGCCCCCGCCACGCGCCACCCCTCGCGGGCGGGCCCCTTCACGGGGGTGGCGCGCGGCGGGCCGCGGTCAGTCGCGGTACATCTCGTCGATGATCTCGGCGTACTTGGCGTGGATGACCCGGCGCTTGAGCTTCAGGCTCGGGGTGAGCTCGGCGGTCTCGGCCGTCCACTCCACCGGCAGCAGCCGCCAGCGCTTGATCTGCTGGACGCGGGCCAGCTTCTCGTTGGCGACGGCGATCGCGCCCTCGACGGCCTTGAGCACGTCGGGGTGCTCGGCCAGGTCCGCCAGGGTGGTGAAGGTGATGCCGTTCGCCTGGGCCCAGCCGGGGGCCACCTCGCCGTCGAGGGTGAGGATCGCCACCGGGTACGGCCTGCCGTCGCCGTAGGCGAGGGCCTGGCCGATGAGCGGGTGCTCCTTGAGGTAGTTCTCGATGTTGGCCGGGGAGATGTTCTCGCCCCCGGCGGTGATGATGAGCTCCTTCTTCCGGTCGACGATGCTGACGAAGCCGTCCTCGTCGATGGAGCCCACGTCGCCGGTGTGCAGCCAGCCGTCGGCGTCGATCAGCTCGGCGGTGGCCTCGGGACGGCGCAGGTAGCCGCGGGTGTTGGCCGGGCTGCGGGTGAGGATCTCGCCGTCCTCGGCGATGCGGACCTCGACGCCCGGCCCTGCCTGGCCGACCGTGCCGAGCTTGAAGCGCTCGGGGGCGTTGGCGGTGAACGCGCCGGTGGTCTCGGTCATGCCGTACACGTCCAGGATCCGCAGGCCGAGACCGGCGAAGAAGCGCTGCACCTCCAGCGGCATGGGGGCGGCCGCGGTGGCGAGCCAGCCGGCGTTCTCGAAGCCGATCATCGACCGGATGATCGCCAGCAGGGAGGCGTCGGCCTGCTCGTAGGCGGCCGTCACCTCGGGCGAGGGGGTGCGCCCGTACTGGTTGGCCTCGACGTAGGCCAGTCCCGCGGCCATGGCCGCGCGCACGTTCTCCTGCTGCTCCTCGGACTGGGTGGCCAGCAGCGCCTGCAGGCGGGCCATCATCTTCTCCCACACCCGCGGGACGCCGAAGAACAGCACCGGCTTGACCTGCCCGAGGGTGGCGCCGAGCTGGGCGAGGTCGGTGCAGAAGTGGGTGTGCGAGAACTTGAACAGCGGCAGGTAGAGGCTGAGCACCCGCTCGGCGATGTGCGCGTAGGTCAGGTAGGAGATCTGGGTGCCCCGAACCGGCAGGTCGGCCATCCGGTTGGTGGCCACGACCTCGAAGAACACGTTGGCGTGGGTCAGCGGCACGCCCTTGGGGTTGCCGGTGGTGCCGGAGGTGTAGAGCACGGTGAGGACGTCGTCGGCGTTCACCGCCCGCCAGCGGGCGTCGACGGCCCCGGGGTCGGCGGCGAGCCGCTCGCGGCCCAGGGCCAGGAAGTCGTCCCAGCTCATGAAGCGGTCACCGGCCGGGGCGCCGTCCAGCATGATGATCGTGCGCAGCTCGGGGAGGTCGCCGAGGACCGGCTCCCACCTGGACAGCTCGGCCGGGCCGCCGAGCACCGCGACCCTGGCCTGCACGTCGGAGGCGACGAAGGCGACCTGCTCGGGGGCGAACGTCGAGTAGACCGAGCAGGACACCGCGCCGGCGTGCACCGCGCCCAGGTCCGCCAGCACGTGCTCGCTGCGGTTGACCATCATGAGCGCGACGGCCTCGCCGGGCTCCAGCCCGAGGGCGGCGAATCCCGCGGCGATCTCCAGGACCCGCTGCCGCGCCTGCGAGTAGGTCAGCGTCGACCAGCCCCCCTCGACCGGGTCAGAGTAGGCGGGGGCGTCGGGATTGCCGTCGGCGGCCTCCTTCAGCTGATCGCAGACCGTGCGGCCCGCGATCTCCCGCTCGATCTCCGCGCGCTCATCAAGGACACCGGCCATGGCGCTCCTCCAGAAAGTGTTCGCTTGCGCAAGTGGCATGCATCGCACCACACGCCGTTCCCTCCGGACAAGCCCCTGAAAGGGAGAAGAAACGCCACCGTGCCCGGCCGCGCCCGCGTGTCGCCGGATCTCGTACGTAGAGTGTCCATTCGATCACACATCGTCAGGGGGGCGCATGTCATCGCAGGGACCGGCTCGCGAGAGGACCTTCTTCGGGCATCCGCGCGGCCTCGCCACCTTGTTCGGCACCGAGCTGTGGGAGCGCTTCAGCTGGTACGGGCTGCGGGCCATCCTCGCGACCTTCATGGCCGCCTCCCCCGCGACCGGTGGCCTGGGCCTGAGCGAGCAGACCGCGCAGGCGGTCATCGGCATCTACGGCGCCCTCATCTACCTGGTCGCCCTGCCCGGCGGCTGGATCGCCGACCGGGTGCTCGGGGCCCGCAGGGCGGTGCTCTGGGGCGGTTTTGTGATCATGTTCGGTCACATCAGCATGGCCGTCCCGGTGCGGGGCGGCGTCTTCGTGGTGCTCGGGCTGCTGCTGATCATCGTCGGGACGGGCCTGCTCAAGCCGAACGTCTCCACGATGGTCGGCAGGCTGTACCCGCCGGACGAGGACGGGCGCAGGGACGCGGGCTTCTCGATCTTCTACCTCAGCATCAACATCGGAGCCTTCGTCGCCCCCCTGGTCGTCGGCTGGCTGGCCTCGGGGGACCGCTGGCACCTGGGCTTCGGCGCGGCGGCGGTCGGGATGGCGCTCGGCCTGGCGCAGTACGTGCTGGGCGGGCGCCACCTGCGGGGGGTGGGCGAGCGGCCGGGGCACCGGATGACCTCGGCCGAGCGCGGGCACTTCCTGATCGCCGTCGCCGTCGCCGTCGTGGTGGTCGCCGGCGCGCTGGCCGCCTGGGTGGCGTCCGGCACGTTCACGCTGGACGCCTTCGCGCTGGTGATGACGCTGTTCATCGTGGCCGTTCCGGTGCTGTACTTCGGCTACGTGCTGCTCGGCAGCCACAACCTGACCGGCGACGAGCGCTCGCGGGTGAAGGCCTACGTCTGGCTCTTCATCGCCTCCGCGATCTTCTGGATGATCTACGACCTGGCGCCGACCGTGCTGCTGTTCTTCGCGCAGAACAGGACGGACCTGTCGCTGTTCGGCCTGCGGATCACCCCCGCGACCACCCAGGCGTTCAACCCGTTCTTCATCATGCTCCTGGTGCCGGTCTTCGCGGCCCTGTGGGTCAGGCTGGGCAACCGGGTGAGCGCCCCGCAGAAGTTCGCCGCGGGCCTGTTCCTCAACGGGGTGAGCTTCGTGCTCATGGCCCTGGCCGCGCGGCTGGCCCTGGGCGGCAGGATCTCGGTGTGGTGGCTGGTGCTGGTCTACTTCGTCCAGGTCTTCGGGGAGCTGGCGCTGAGCCCGGTCGGGCTCTCGGTCACCACCAAGCTCGCCCCCGAGGCGTTCAAGAGCCAGATGCTGGGACTGTGGTTCATCTCGTTCTCGGTGGGCGACGCGGTGGGCGGGCAGACCTGGCGGCTGAGACGGTACATGTCCGAGCCCGCGTACTTCCTCACGCTGGCGGGCATCGCCATCGTGGCGTCGCTGGTGCTGCTGGCGTTCGCCGGCCGGCTGCACGCGATGATGCGCGAGCATCCGGCGGAACGGGCCGTCGCGTCCCCCTGACGCCCCTCCGGGGGGAGCGCGCACCTCGGGTGAGGCACTAGCGTCGAGGCATGTGGATCGAGGACTACGCGCTCATCGGCGACATGCAGTCGGCCGCCCTGGTCGGCCGGAACGGCTCCATCGACTGGCTCTGCCTGCCGCGGTTCGACTCGCCCTCGTGCTTCGGGGCGCTGCTGGGCGACAAGAAGAACGGGCAGTGGTGGATCGGGCCGGCGCACGCCGAGCGCCCGCGCGCCACCCGGCGGCGCTACCGGGGGGAGACCCTCGTCCTGGAGAGCGAGTGGGACACCCCGACCGGCACCGTCCGGGTGACCGACTTCATGCCCACCCGTCACACCAACCCCGATCTGGTACGGATCGTCGAGGGCGTGTCGGGGGCGGTGGAGATGGCCACCGAGATCCGCATCCGCTTCGACTACGGCCGGATCGTGCCCTGGGTGCGCCGTGACGGGGACATCCTGCAGGCCGTCGGCGGGCCCGACTCGGTCTGGTTGCACTCCCCCGTCCCGCTGGAGGGCGGCGACTACGCCCACCACGCCACGTTCACGGTGTCGGAGGGGGACAGCATGGCCTTCGTCTTCACCTGGCACCCCTCGCACGAGCCCCGGCCCGACGAGATCGACCCGCACCACCAGCTCGCCGAGACCGAGGCGCTGTGGGCCGAGTGGGTGGAGAAGTGCACCTACCGGGGGCCGTGGCGGGACGCCGTGGTCCGTTCGCTCATCACGCTCAAGGCGCTCACCTACGCCCCCACCGGCGGCATCGTCGCCGCCCCCACCACCTCGCTGCCCGAGGACATCGGCGGCGTCCGCAACTGGGACTACCGCTACTGCTGGCTGCGCGACGCCACCATGACCCTGGACGCGCTCATCGGCGCCGGGTACCTCGACGAGGCCCGCGCCTGGCGCTCGTGGCTGCTGCGGGCCATCGCCGGCCGCGCCCAGGACCTGCAGATCATGTACGGCGTCGCCGGGGAGCGGCGGCTGACGGAGCTGGAGCTCGACTGGCTGCCCGGGTACGAGAACTCCCGGCCGGTCAGGATCGGCAACGGCGCCGTGGAGCAGCTCCAGCTGGACGTCTACGGCGAGGTGATGAACTCCCTGCACCTGTCCCGCGTCTCCGGGCTGGAGGCCGACCAGCGGGCGTGGACCCTGCAGTTCGAGCTGATCTCCTACGTCGAGCAGCACTGGGGGGACCCGGACGAGGGGCTGTGGGAGGTCCGCGGGCCGCGCCGGCACTTCGTGCACTCCAAGGTCATGTGCTGGGTCGCCCTGGACCGGGCCGTCCGGCAGGTGGAGGCGTTCGGCAAGCCCGGCCCGCTGAAGCACTGGAAGGAGCTGCGCGACCGGATCCACGCCGAGATCTGCGACAAGGGCTTCGACCCGGTACGCGGCACCTTCACCCAGTCGTACGGCTCGCAGGAGCTGGACGCGGCGCTGCTGCTGATCCCCATCGTCGGTTTCCTGCCCCCGGAGGACCCGCGCGTGGTCGGGACGGTGGAGGCGATCCAGCGCGAGCTGATGGTCGACGGCTTCGTGCTGCGCTACCCGGTCTCCCCCGACAACGACGTGGACGGCCTGCCCGGCGGCGAGGGCGCGTTCCTGGCGTGCAGCTTCTGGCTGGCCGAGGCGCTGGCGATGATCGGCCGCAAGGACGAGGCCGTCGAGCTGTTCGAGCGCCTGCTCGCGCTGCGCAACGACGTGGGCCTGCTGGCCGAGGAGTACGACCCCCGTTACAGGCGGCTGGTGGGCAACTTCCCGCAGGCGTTCAGCCACGTGCCCCTGATCCACACCGCCCGCGCGCTCAGCTGAGCCGTCCGGGGCGGCCCGCGGGCGGTCACGCGGCCGGGAGGGCCGGTCTCCCCCGGCCGGGGGGACCGGCAGGACCGGCCTTCG
Source organism: Streptosporangium sp. NPDC050855 (assembly GCF_044456585.1). Taxonomy (NCBI): domain Bacteria; kingdom Bacillati; phylum Actinomycetota; class Actinomycetes; order Streptosporangiales; family Streptosporangiaceae; genus Streptosporangium; species Streptosporangium sp. NPDC050855. Next base: position 82,078 of record NZ_JBITFY010000006.1, on the reverse strand, counting down.
GAAAAATCATGCGGAAAAGTCGGCGGACGGCCGCAACAATCCGGGGCGATCGCGACTCTCATCCGGTGGAACACCACCGGAAAGGGACGGACCAATGAGCGATTTCGACGTGACCACGGACTTCATCGACTATGACGGCGACGGGGGCACCGATGCCCAGCTGATCGACGTCAACGGGGACGGTCTCGCCGACGAGGAGCGCTACGACACCGACGGCGACGGCGTCACCGACGTCGTCTACCTCGACAACGACGGTGACGGCTACGTCGACGAGACGCGGGTCGACCTGAACGGCGACGGCGTCTCCGACTACACCGAGACCGCGGGCCCCTTCCCGGCCGTCTGACCCGACCGTCCGATCACGCGAACCGGCGTGAGCCCGCCCGACCCGCACCGAGGGGGGAACCCGGACCGGGGTCACGCGGGCCGTCGACCAGGAAGGCGACCGATGAGGGACCGAGGCGCGCTCCTCGCCCTGCCGCTCCCGCTGCCGCTGACGCCCGTGGCGGTGGTGGTCGTGCCGGCCGCCGTGGCCGCGGGCCCGTACCTGTGGCACCGGAGCCGCCCGGCCCCGCTCTCCCCGCCCTCCACGGGGGCGGAGCGGTGAGCCGTCCCGTCCCGGGCGGGCCGGAGGGGTGGTCAGCCGTCGGTGAGCCCGGCCCGCAGCCGCCGCCTGCCCCGGTGGATCCAGACCCGTACCGTGTTGAGCGGCACGCCGAGCGAGACCGCCACCTGCTCGTAGGTGAGGCCGCCCGCCCACAGCAGCAGCACCTGGCGCTGGGAGGGCGGCAGCGCGTCCATCGCCCGGCGCAGGTCCGCCAGCCGGGCCACGGAGTCCTCGAAGGGCTCGGTGACGGCCGACGCCTCGTCCACCTCGGCGAAGACCACCCCGGCGGGACAGCGGCGCCGCACCACCGTGTACGCGGCGTTGCGCGCGATGACCATCACCCAGGAGCGGAAGGACGACCTGCCCTCGAAGGCCGCGAGGCCGCGCCAGGCCGCGAACTGCGTCTCCTGGAGCGCGTCGAGCGCGTCGGCCCGGTTGCCGGTCAGCTGGTGGCAGAGGCCGGACGCCTGGCGCTGGGCCGTGTCCCAGAGCGCGCGGAAGGCGCCCTCGTCACCCGCCCTCGCGCGGACGAGCAGCAGGACCTCCTCGGCCCCGGCCACCGCGCCGCTCCCCGCTCCGGTCCATGTCCCGCTCCCCGCTCCGGTCCATGTCCCGGCGGGGAGGTCGTCGGCCACGGTGGCGCCCGGCGCCACGGTCGTCATCCGGTCGTCCCTTCTCACCGGGCGAAAAATCAGCTAATGACACCACGTCCCATGACATAGGGCGCGAAGTACCGCGTCATGATATTGGACCGTAACAATCCTGGATTCAGGCTGATTATGGAGACACCATGAGGACCGGGCCCGCGGAGCTGCTGCGCCGCCTGTGCGACACCACCGCGGCCCGGCTGGCCGGCTCGCACCTGCGCGAGCGGGTGGCGCAGGTGCGCGCCGGCCTGGACGCGCCGCTACGGGTCGCGGTGGCGGGCGCGGTCAGCAGCGGCAAGTCCACGCTGGTGAACGCGCTGCTCGGGCTGCCCGTCGCACCGGTGGACGCCGGCGAGTGCACGTTCGTGGTCACCCGGTACGAGTACGGCGAGGACGACGGCCGCATCACGATCGAGCTCACCGACGGCGGTGTGGCCCACTCCCGGCTGCTGTCCGGCCATCGTCTCCCCGCCGACCTCGGCGTCGAGGTGTCCCGGATCCGGAGGCTGCGGGTCGCGCTCGACCTGCCCTCGCTGCGCACGGTCACCGTCGTCGACACCCCGGGCATGAACACGGTGACGGCGGCCAACGAGCGGGCGGCCAGGAGCATGCTGTTCGGCTCCGGTGACGAGGACGACCGCGCGCAGGCGATGATCTACGTGCTCCGCTACGTGCAGAGGTTCGACGACGCCACCCTGGCGGAGTTCCGCGCGCTGACCGACGCCTCCGGCATGAGCTGCGTCAACACCCTGGCCGTGCTCGGCCAGGTCGACCGGCGCGGCGACGAGGACGACCCCTGGCCGACCGCCAGGAGGCTGGCCGCCCAGGGGTACCGGGACCTGCGCACCTCGGTCTTCGACGTGGTCCCGGTGATCGGCCTGCTGGCCGAGACCGCGCGGGCCCGGCCGCTGGACGCCGAGGAGACGGCCGCGCTGGAGGCGCTGGCCGCGATGGACGAGGACGACCTGGAGGACCACCTGCTGGACCTGGAGGACTTCCGCACGGCGCCCGAGCTGCCCGTACCGGCGAGGGTGCGGCACCGGCTGGTCGAGCGGCTGCACCGCTACGGCCTCACCGTCGCGGTGCGGGCGGTGCGCGAGGCCGGGACCGCCGATCCCGGGGCGCTCACCACGCTGCTGCTGGAGCGCTCGGGGTACGCCTCGGCCGGACGGGCCGCGACCGGTTCCGTGGCCGCGGGCCTGGCCCACTTCGCCCGCCGCGCCGACCAGCTCAAGGCGCTCGACGCGCTGACCCGGCTGCGCGCGATCGCCCGGACGCCCGCACTGGGGTCCGACCGCGTCACCCTGGACGCGCTGGCGGCCCAGCTCGACGAGAACCGCCCGATCGCGACCGCCCTGGGCGGCCTGCGGATCTTCACCGCCGCCGAGGCGCTCGGCCGCGGGACGCTGGTCCTGAACGAGGAGATGACCGGCGAGCTGCTCCGCCTGGCCCGTCACGACGAGCCCGCCGGGCGGCTCGGCCTGCCCGCCGAGGCGTCCCCGGACGAGATCGCCGCCGCGGCCACGGCGGCGGCGATGCGCTGGCGCACGCTCGCCATGATGAGCGAGGGCCGCACCGGCGGGCAGCGGGCCCGGGACGTGCTGACCGTGCTGGAGGACATGGTCGCGGCGGCGCTGGACGAGCGGGAGCGCGCCGACGGCGCCGACGACGCCGACGGCCTCCCCGGGAACGGCCCCGGTGGCGGACCCGGGAACGGCGGGCCGCTTCCGGCGGTCCGGGTGGACCCGGCCGCGATCGAGGCGTTGCGCGCCTCCCCCCTGGTCCCGGCCGACGACCGGCGGGCACTGGAGCTCCTGGTCACCGGGACCGAGCTGGCCACCCAGCTCGGCGCACCGCCCGGCGCGCCGCCCGTCGAGGTCGCCGGTCACGCCGCGGCCCTGGGCGCCCGGTTCCGGATCCTCACCCACCGGCCGCTCCCGCTGCGGCAGCGACGCGCGGCGGAGACCCTCTGCGAGGCGTACGAGACCATCTGGTCGCGCTACGGGACCGGTTCCTGAGCCGCCGTCCCCGGGACGCGCCCGCCCGGCCGCCGCTCCCCCGGCCCCGCGACCCCACCCCGCGGCCCGCCGCCCTTCCCCGGGACCGAGGTCCCGCCCCCTCACGCTGGAGGTGTCCGATGACGAGCCCCGACCCGAACGGCCCGGTGGCCCGGCTGCTGCGCTACGCCAACGAGGTCCACGCGCTGGCCGGGCGGTGCGGCAGGCCGGACCTGGCGGAGGTGCTGGCCGCCTGCGCGGGCCGCTGGCAGGACGAGTGCACCGACGTCGTGGTCGCCGGTGCGCAGAAACGCGGCAAGAGCCGCCTGCTCAACACCCTGGTCGGCCACCCCGACCTGCTGCCCGTCGACGCCGACGTCGCCACGAACTGCTTCCTGTCGCTGCGGCGCGGCCCCCGCCTGACCGCGGTCGTGCACCGCAGCACCGGCGCGGGCCCGGTCCGGACGCCGATCACCGTCGAGTCGATCCCCGACCACGCCTCGATGCGCGGCGACGCGGGCAGGCGCCGCGACGTCGTCAGCGTCGACGTCACCGTGGACTCCCCCCTCCTGGACGGCCTGCGGCTGCTCGACACCCCGGGCGTGGACAGCCTGACGGTGGGGCACCGGCAGGTGACCGTGGCCATGCTGCAGCGGGCCGACGCGCTGCTGTTCACGCTCAGCGCCCAGGACCAGCCGGTGCTCCGGCACGAGCTGGAGTTCCTCGCCGAGGCGGCCGAGCGGGTGCAGGCGATCGCGTTCGTGCTGACCAAGGTGGAGGACTCGGCCAACTGGCGGAGCCTGATGGAGGAGAACAGGACGCGGCTGAGGACGTTCGTCACCGAGGCGATCGCGGCCGATCCCGGAAGGGCGGCGACGCTGGCGCCGCTGCTGGAGGCGCCCTGGTTCCCGGTGAGCGCGAAGCTGGCCGAGGCCGCCGAGGCCAAGCGGCGCGAGGGACGCGCCGAACGGGCGGACTCGCTGCGGGCGCGCAGCGGGATGGACGCGCTCGAACGCCACCTGCGCGGCTTCGCCGAAGGCAGGGACTCCGCGCGCGGTGCCACGGTGGTCGCCGCCGCCCTGTCGGTGCTGGGCACGCTGGCGACCGGCGCCGGGGACGACGTCGCCGCGGGCTCCGACGACGAGGGCGACGTGGCCGCGCGCCTGGCGGAGGTGGACGCCGGGCTGGTCGAGCTGGCCGAGCTCTCCGGCCGCCGCAGGGCGGGCGCGGTGGCCAACACCTTCCTCGGACGCGAGGTCGCGGGCATCGTGGCCGCGCGGGTCGCCGAGATCCGCCGGCCGTACGAGAACACGATCGCCACGCTGAAGAAGCAGGACCAGATCGACCGGTACATGGCGGAGCTGCCCGAGAGCGTCCAGCGTTCCCTGGAGGCCGCCTGGTCGCAGATCGTCCACGACGTGGAGAGGCTGGCCAGGACCACCCTGGACGCCTTCGCCCGCGACCTCGGCATGGACCCGGTCGACCTGGCCGGAAGGGGACGTGCGATGCCGGGCCTGTCGCAGGTCCAGGTGAGGGGCGACCTGGCGGCCGACGACGCGGGCGACGTGGACCTGATCCGGGACGTGCTGCCCTCGGCCTCGATCGGCCTCTCGCTGGGCGGCTTCGCCACGGCGCTGCTCGGCCCGGTGGGCTTCGTCCTGGTCGCCCCGGCCATCGGGGCGGCCATCTTCATGGGACGCCGCTCGATGGAGAAGGTGCAGCGCAGCCAGGCCGCGATCAGGGGGGCGCTGCGCGACCAGTTCTCGGTGGTCGCCCGGGAGATGACGCTCGACCTGGAGCGCATGGTGGCGACCTGGCGGGTGGGCGTCGAGCAGACCGCGGACGAGAGCCTGGCCCGGCGGCGCAAGGAGCTGGAGACCAGGCGCGCCGAGCTGAGGTCCGCCTCGGCCCGCTCGGCCGCCGACCGTCTCAAGGCCCGGCGGTCCGGCCAGGACCGCATCGCCGCGATCGGCACCCTCACCACCCGGGGACGGGAGCTCCGCGCCGAGCTGGCCGCCGCGGTGGCCGCCCTGGGCGCCGGGCGCGCAGATATCTCCGGCGCCTCCGGGTAGGCCGGACTGCGGGGGAACACGAGGGATCAGCAGGGACCACGAGGAGGAGACACGTGACGAGCCGGTTCGCGCAGTGGACACTCGACGTGCACGACAGCCGGAGGATGGCGGCGTTCTGGTCGGCGGCGCTGGGGTACGAGATCGAGCACGACGGTGAGAGCCCGCACCTGTGGCCTCCGGCGGACGCGCCGCGCGGCTCGCTCACCGTCTGGCTCCAGCAGACGGACGCCCCCAAGCGCGACAAGAACCGCAACCACCCCGACCTGCACGTCCCCGACGGAGGCGACGTGCAGGCCGAGGTCGAGCGGCTGGTCGGGCTGGGCGCCACCCGCGTCGACGTCGGCCAGACGGGCGAGGAGGGCTTCGTCGTGCTGGCCGACCCCGAGGGCAACGAGTTCTGCCTGCTCCACCGGCGTCATCCCCAGGGGGCCTGAGGGACTCTAGGGACCTTGCCGGGCCCGCGGCCGTTCCGGCTTTCCGGCTTTCCGGCTTTCCGGCGTTCCGTCTACAGGTCGCCGAGCTCGCCGAGCGGCTTCGTCCAGTGGTCCCGGTCGCGGGGGTCGTCGTCGAGCAGTGACCCTGCGTCGGCGGCGTCGGCGGCGGAACGGCCGGGGCCGGTGACGACGTGCAGGATCCGGTTGAAGGTCTTGAACGCCTCGTCGTCGCCGACGCGCATCTCCCCGCGGTTCATCCGCCCGTACCAGTACTTCTGCTCGTCCTCGATGCGGGGAAGGAGCTGGTTACGGCTCAGGGTCCGTGCTTCCTCGACGGTGAGACATGTGAAGCGTGGCATACGGCGATTGTTCCATCCCGGGCCGTGACCTCACAGGCTCGCGCGGCCGACTCGCCGGGGAGGCGGGACCGGCCGCGGCCCCGGACGCCCGGAGCCGGGTGGGCCCGGACTCCGGGCGGGCCGTCGCCCCTACCCCGCGGCCGGTCCGGGCCGCAGCGCCTCGGCGAGCAGCCGCCACTGCGGCATGGCCGACCGGCCGGGCTCGACGCCGATGACCTGGACGCCGACGTGGTCGGCCCCGGCGTCGAGGTGGCCGTGCAGCCTGCGGGCGATCGTGTCGAGGTCCCCCCAGAACACGAGGTCGTCGACGAGCCGGTCGCTGCCCCGGCCGCCGTCGATGTCCGCCTCGGTGTAGCCCAGGCGGAGGAACTTGGCGATGTTGTACGTCGTGCCGAAGTAGACGTGCAGGTGCTCGCGTGCGATCTCGCGCGCCCTGGCCGGGTCGGTCTCGAAGAGCACCGCGTGCTCGACGCCGAGGAACGGGCCCTCCCCCAGCACCTGGCGCGCCCGCGCGGTGTGCTCCACCGTCACGTGGTAGGTGTGGGCGCCCTCGGCCCGGTCGCGGGCGAGTTCGAGCATCTTCGGCCCGTACGCCGCCAGCAGGCGCCGCATCGGTGCCCGCGGCGCGGGGTTGGCGCTCGTCGCCGCGTCCATCTCGTCCAGGTACTCGCCCATCGCCCGCAGCGGGCTGGTGACCCCGGGGCGCTCGCCCCCGAAGCCGAGGCCGAGCAGGTGGCGGTCGAGGTAGGCGTCGGCCAGGAGCGTCGCCGCGCCCCGGGTCCACCGCGCCCCCCGGGACCAGATCTGCGCGATGCCGTTGACGACGGTCATGCGCTCGGTGCAGGACAGCAGGAACCCGGCGTGCGTCATCGCCTCGCGCCCGTCGCGCTCCGGGATCCAGAACGCCCGCCAGCCGAGCTCCTCCAGCTCCTGGACGGAGTCCCGCATCATGCTCGCCGGCTGGTCCTCGAAGTCGAACGTCCAGACCCCGAAACGGCCCAGGTCCATCCCCTCGATCGCGCCCATGTTCCCCTCCCGGACGACGGTCCGGGACCGTCTCTCGTGATCTCCAAGTGAATCGAAGTATCGCATAATGTCGATATGAAGCAAGTCGGGTCCGGCCGGACCGGGGTCTCCCCCGCGGGTCACATGCCGCTAGAGCGAGCGTCCGAGCTCGTCGACGAGCCTGGCGATGCGCTCCTCGTCGCGCCGGTAGTGCGTCCACTTCCCGACGCGGGTGGAGCGGACCAGCCCGGCACGCTGCAGCTCGGCCATGTAGGCGGAGACGGTCGACTGCGCGAGCCCGGTCTTGGCCTGGATGTGGCTCACGCACACGCCGACCTCGTCCGCGACCGCGCCCTCCACCGGGAAATGACGCTCGGGGTCGCGCAACCACTGGAGCACCTGGAGCCGCACGGGATTGGCGAGCGCCCTGAACACGTCGGGCAGCTTCGCGAAGGCGTCCGGTGAGGAGTCGGCGTATGTCGTCATGAGTCGTCGAGGCGAGTATAGGTCGGCCGTGACGGTCCGGGGAATCCCGTGTGACGCCGGGACGGGCCGCGAGACCGCGCCACCGGCACCACCGGCGGCACCGGCACCACCGGCGGCACCCGCGGAGCCGGAGGCTCAGGGCGCCGTGAATCCCAGGACGTAGGGACCGGAGCCGACCGTGGCGGTGATCCGGTAGCGGTAGGAGCCGGGCGTGCCCTGGTGGCTGACCATCTCGTCGGAGGTCACCCTGTCACCGGGTACCACGGTCAGCCACTTCAGGCCCGTCCACTTCTCCAGGTACAGGTCGAAGTCGGCACCCTCCGGGCCGTCCACGCACCCGACGTGCAGGCCCGCGACGGCCGAGCGGTACGGTTCGGCCGGCTGGTAGTCGTCCTGTCCCTTGACCAGGGTGCCGGTCACCTGCCGCGGGTACCCCGTGCAGGTCCGGGAGGCCCCGGGCAGCAGGTCGTCCTCGGTGGTCTTCAGGGTCAGGCCGTAGGCGGTGAGGATCGCGGCGATCGGCTGGAAGTAGGTGGTCCCGCCCGAGGCGCAGTCGCCCGAGCCTCCGGAGGTGACGCCCTGCGCCTGGTCGATGGAGATGATCGGGCCGCCCGAGTCGCCGGGTTCGGCGCAGATGCTGGTACGGGTCAGCTCGCTGACGACGCCCCCGGGGTAGGTGACGCTGGCGCTGAGCTGCTGGAGACGGCCGCACTGCCAGTCGGTGGTGGAGCCGGACTGGCAGACCGAGGCGCCCTCGACCGCCGGCCGGGCACCGGAGACGGGCACGGTGGAGCCCGCGCCGCTGTCCACCGCGGGGATCGTCCTCCAGGATTCGTTGACGGTGATCCAGGCGTGGTCGCTGCCGGGGAACGTCGAAGCCTGGAAGACGCCCTGGGCGACGCGGTTGAAGCCCGTGGTGACGTCCCCCTGCCTGCCGCAGTGGCCGGCACTGACGAAACCGGGCCGGGTGCCCTTGAGCACCGAGAAGCCGACCGAGCAGCGGTTGACCGGGCCGACGTAGTAGGCGGCGCCGCCCACCAGCTCGTATGCGGGGGCGCTCAGGGGCAGGGGGACCTCGACGGAGGGCAGCACGGTCACCGCCGCCCGGTTCACGCCGGCCTTCTGCACGAAGATCTCGACCCGCTGGGGGGTGGGGGCCAGGACGATCACCTTGTTGCGCTTGACGTCGACGTAGCGCACGCTGGAGATCAGCGGATCCGGGGGCAGGGCGGCGTCCAGCTTCTTCCTGATCGCCACCAGCTGTGCCAGCGAACGCGGGACGACCTCGGCCTGGGCGCCCTCGACGATGATCTGGGGGATGTCGGCGGCGCTGGTGGTGGCCACCACCAGGGTGTGCGCGGTCTTGGTGCGCAGCCAGGCACCGCCGAAGCGGACGCCGAGCCTCTCCCTCAGCCGGGCCGCGACCGCGAGCAGCCGGTTCTCGTTGATCAGACGGGTCTCGGCCTCCTCCCTGCTCATGTTCAGGTCCTGCTCGATGGCCTCCAGCATGCCCGGCGGCGGTTTGACGGCCGAAACGGCCGCAGCGGCCGGAGCGGCCGCCGGGGCGAGGACGACTCCGCCGGGCCGGTCGGCGCGGGCCGGAACGGCCCCGAGGGCGAGCGCGACGATCACCGGAACGCATCCGGCGGCAAGGACGGGCCTGCGGACCATGACTTCTCTCCCGGGCGTCGATGTCGGCACACGGGGGGAAGATCACTCATGCCGGACGCCACTGAGCGCGCGACATGGACGGAACCACCTTAACGAGTCGGTGCGCGATCGCGGCGAGGCGCGCAGGCGGTCGTCCGGCCGGTTCCGGACCGAAGATCGAGATCCTGGCATCACGGCTCCCGGGCCGCGATGCGAGGATGAGGGAATGATCGGTTTCACGTCGTACGACGGGACCGCGCTCGTCTGTCACGAGCGGGGAGAAGGACCGGCGCTGGTCTGCCTGCCGGGCGGGCCCGGACGGTCCTCGGGATACTTAGGAGATCTCGGCGGCCTGTCGGCCCGGCGCCGGCTCCTCCTGCTGGACAACCGGGGAACCGGCGAATCCGCGGTGCCCCGTGATCCGGACACGTACGCGATGGACCGCATGGTCGCGGACGTCGAGGCGCTTCGGGTGCGCCTGGGGTTCGAGCGGATGGACCTGCTCGGGCATTCGGCGGCCGGAGGGCTGGCGCTGCTGTACGCGGCCCGGTACCCCGGACGGATAGGGCACCTGGTGCTGGTCACACCGAGCGTGCACCCGGCGGGGATCGAGATCACCGACGAGCAGTGGTGCGCCCGGATCGAGAGCCGGGCCGGTGAGAGCTGGTACGAGAGCAGGCTGGTGGACCTCAAGGCGTGGGAGGCGGGCGACGAGAGCCGGCGCCTGAGGGCGCAGCCGTTCTTCTACAGTCCCTGGAACGAGACCGCCGAGGCGCACGCCACACGGTTCGCCGAACGCTCGGCCGAGGCGGCGAAGCGCTTCCACACCGGCATGCCCGCCCCCGAGCGGACCCGGGCGGGCCTGGCGAAGGTCACCGCGCCGGTCCTGGTGATCGCGGGAGAGCAGGACCCGGGACCGTCGCCCGCGCACGCGGCCGAGCTGGCCGGGATCTTCCCCCGCGGGACCAGCGTCGTGCTGCCCGGGGCCCACTACCCCTGGGTCACCGCTCCGGAGGCCTTCGCCGAGGCCGTCGAGGGATTCCTCGGCGGTTAGCCGCACGAGGCCGGGACGTCGCCGTGGCTCACCGTCGCGCGCGTTCCCGGAGGACGTGTTCACCGGCGTCGACGTAGGAGGTGAACAGGCTCGTGACGTCGCGAAGGCGCGTCGCGGCCCGGGCGTTCTCGGTGAGTTCCTCGGCGGCACGCAACGTGCGGATGAAGGTCCGGGCGCGTTCGTGGCTGGCGGCGAGGAGCTGCTCGAACCCACCGGCCGCTTCCACCAGCAGGCGACGGCTGCCCGGCTGCGGGATCGTACGGGCCAGCCCCCACGACACGAGCTCGCGGATCGCGGTGCTCACGGCCCCCGAGCTGAGCGACAGGTCGGCGCGCAGCTGCTCGGAGCCGGAAGGCCCGTCGCGCAGCAGGAGGTACCCGTAGATCCTTCCGGTGGCCCGGGGAAGCCGCCATCCGGCGAGCGTGTCGCCCATGGCGTTCACGAACCGCTCCTGCTCCGGGGTCACAGCGGGTTCCCCTCCGGTCGCGCGGGCAGGAGCCCCCACCCTTCGAGGAACACGGGCTTGGGCATGCGCGCGAACGCCGCTTCGGCGCGTGCGATCGCTTCGGGAGACTCGGCCGAGGCCCGTGCCATCAGACGGGGAAGAGCGCTCTCCGGGATCAGGGAGAGCACCGGCGCGGCGAGCCGGAGCGCGAGACGCTCGAGCCCCGACAGCGGGCCGGTGTTCCAGGCGGAGTCGAGCACGATCACCCCGCCCACACGCTCCGGGTGCTTCCGGGCGAAGGCCTGCACGAGGTTGCCCCCGAGGGAATGTCCGACCAGTACCGGAGCGTCGACGCCGCACTCGACCAGCAGCGCGCCGAGATCCCCGAGTGCGTCGGCGGCCGTGAACCGTGTGCCGTCCGCGAGCGCCGACCGCCCGTGCCCGCGCATGTCCCAGAGGATCACGCGGACGCCTCTTCGATCGAGCGAAGCGGCCTGCGCGTCGAACATCGAATGATCGACGCCCGCGCCGTGGGTGAGCACCACGGCGGGCCGTCCGGCTCCCCGGTCCGCGAACGCGATGTCCGCGGTCGTCATCGTGAGGCGCCGATCCAATTTCACCATTTTCTGAATATAACGAAGACGGCCGTCGCGCGAGCGACGCGGCGGTCAGGACGCCCTTCTCCCGTCCTGCTCCGCCGAGGCCGCGGCCCGGGCGGCGAGCGCGGCCCGCACGTCCGCCTCGACGAGGTCGGCGTTGATGGCGATCGCGGTGACCAGGCCGTTTCCCGCGGCGGTGATGACGTGCGCCGTGTCATGGGCGACGTTCCCGGCCGCCCACACGCCGGGCACGCTGGTCAGGCCGTCGGGGTCGGTCCGCACCCAGCCGTTCTCGTCCATCTCGCATCCCAGGGCGGTCAGCAGGTCGTCGTTGGCCGCGGAGCCGGGGGTGACGAACATCGCGGCGACCGGGACGACGTCCCGGTCGGCGACGCGTACACCGGTCAGCCGGTCGTCCTCGACCACCAGCTCCGTGACGGGGCCCTCCACCACGGACACGTCACGGGCGTCGAGCCTGCGCCGGTCCTCGTCACCGATCGGCACCTGCTGCAGCAGCGTCACGTCGTCCGACCACTGCCGCAGCATCAGCGCGTGCTCCGGCCCCTCCTCGTCGGTGCCGAGCACGCCGATCGGCTCGTCGCGCACCTCGTGGCCGTGGCAGTAGGGGCAGTGCAGCACGTCCCTGCCCCAGCGTTCGGCGAGGCCCGGCACCGGGGGGAGCTCGTCACGCAGGCCGGTCGCCACCAGCAGCCGCCGTGCCCGCACCCCCGCCCGGCCCTTGAGGTCCACCAGGAAGTCCTCCCCGTCCCGCCGTATCCCGGTGACGGTCTCCTCCATGACCTCGCCGCCGTAGGAGCGCACCTCCTCGCGGCCCGTCCTCAGCAGTTCGGCGGGGTTGGTCCCCTCCCGGGACAGGTAGCCGCGCATCTGCGCGGCCGGGGCGTTACGAGGCGTCCCGGCGTCGACCACGAGAACGCGCCGCCTCGCCTGAGCGAGCACCGATGCCGCGTTGAGCCCCGCGGCTCCGCCTCCGACGACCACCACGTCGTATGTCATGGCGTCGCACTCCCCCGTGTCTGACCTGCCAAACCATCGACGGCGCGGGGAGAGGCGGTGTCCGCTCGCACCGCTGCCCGACGGCGCGGCCCCTGATCCGGTCCTTGGTCCGGGCCTTGATCCCGAGGGGGTCCGGGGGTGGATCCGGGGGCGGTCACGACGACGGGAGCACCGCCGGGAGACCGTCGGGAAGGCCGTCGGGAGCATGCCCGGAACGGCCCGGGTCCGCTGCCCCGTCACCGGCGCGTCCTGACTTCGGCCGCTGACCCCCAGCGTGAGGGCCACGTCGAATCATCCTTTGCGGAAACCGGATTGGCCCTTGAGAAGAGGGGTATCGGAGGCTCTCCGCACTCGTCACTGCTTTAGAAGGAGCGAGAGCACGTATGACCTTCAACCCCCTGCAGGAGCGGGGCATCCCGCTGGACAGGCAACTGCGCAACTGGCGTGAACTCAACGTCACCCCCATAGACCCCGATCACGGCGACCCGTACACCCGGTGCCGGATCATCGCGCTGAACGGCATCGAAGTCGAGTCGATCATGTTCAGCCACCAGTTCGCCCGGCACTGCCCGGACCCGGCCGTCAAGCAGCAGCTGGCCGAGGTCCGCTACATCGAGGCCCAGCAGCAGAAGGTGGTCAACTGGCTGCTGCCCGGCCTGGCGTCGGTGCTGGAGACCACGATCGCCTACGAGCAGGTCGCGGTGGACCTGACCGCCTGGGTCGCCCGGATGGAGCCCGACCCCTACCTCAAGCGCGCCTACGAGTTCGGCGTCCTGGAGGACTTCGACCACCTGTACCGGTACGCCAACCTGTACGAGATGATCGAGCACCGCAAGGCCGAGAAGATCGTCGACAACCTGACCGAGGTCACCCCCGGCCGGCCGACCTACCTGCACCACCGCCACCCGGTCGACAACGTGCGCGAGCCCTACGACAAGAACGTCGTCGACCCGCTCTCCCGGCTGCACGCGCTGACGATCATGGCGGCCGAGCAGCAGACCATGAACTTCTACATGAACGTCGGCCCCACCTACATGGAGCCGATCGCCCGTCAGCTGTACCAGGAGATCGGGCTGATCGAGGAGGAGCACGTCACCCACTACGAGTCACTGGTCGACCCGGGCGAGACCTGGTGGGAGCAGCTGCTCACCCACGAGTACAACGAGTGCTACCTCTACCACTCGTTCATGGAGACCGAGTCCGACCCGAAGGTCAAGGCCATCTGGGAGCTGCACCTGAACATGGAGCTGGAGCACCTGCGCCTCGCGGCGGAGATGTTCAAGCGCCATGACGGGCGCGAGCCCGAGCAGGTCCTGGCACCGGTCCTGCCGGCGCCGGTGACCTTCGAGCCGAACAAGGCGTACCTGCGCCAGCTGCTGACCGACACGATCGACTTCACCACGATCGGCACCGGCTACGTCAGGGACATGCACGAGCGGTTCGAGGGCTGGCAGGCGGCCATCCACGGTGGCGAGAAGCCGCCGAGCGAGATCGTCATCGACGAGAACCGCAGCAAGTCCGGCCGGGAGTACCGGCTGGAGACGGAGGGCCCGCACCCGGTGTCCTCGCTGCGCGCCGACGAGGGCTGAGCACCGGCCGCAGGACGCGCGTCGTCGGACGCGGGCCCCGGGGAGACTCCCTCCCCGGGGCCCGCATTCGCGTGCGCCCCCTCGGGAACGACCTTCCCGGAGACCGAGGGCGGGCGCGGGGCCGTCAGAGCGGCAGGTGCACCAGGGTCGCCGGGTGGTCGCGGGTGGCACCGGCCGCATCGGCGGGACGGTGCAGGCAGAGCAGGCCGGTGGGGACCCGGACGACCGGCTCGAACGTGCCGGGCGTGCGGTGCACCTCGCGTGCTCCCGCGGGGGTGACGTGCAGCAGCCTGCTGCGGCCCGCGTCCAGCATGGTCATCCACATCGAGTCGCCGTCGGCGACCAGCCGGGGACGCTCCCGGCGGTGCCGGGAGGTGAGGTGGCCCGCCAGGGTCGCCGACTGCTTGCCCATCAGGAACTCCGGCTTCTGGGAGCGCCGGTCGAAGACGCCGACCGACCAGCCCCTGGCGGGACTCACCTGGTCGGCGCCGACCGCGTAGATCTCGTTGCCCGCAGGGAACCAGCGCAGCGCGCCGCCGCGCGGGCGCGGCATGACCAGCCGGGTCCTGCCGTCCGCGGTGTCGGCCTCCAGTCCCGCCGAGCCGGAGGTGAACCACCTGCCCCGGTGCAGGACCACCTGGTGCAGCCAGGCGCGTCCCGGCTCCCGCACCGTCGGGCGGACCACGCCACCGGGATCGATCAGGCAGAGCACCTGCCACGGCCGGAAGCCGTGGTGCGCGTTCTGGAACACCGGCTTGTCGCCGCTGAACTGCCCGAGCACCACGGCGCAGCCCGGCGCGCCCACCGAGGACGACGGCTCGGTACCGCTGGGCGCCTCCTGGTCGACCAACCGGCGCCGCCTGTCGCCCTCGTTCAGGAACCACCGGGCGTACGGGCCCAGCTCGTGCCGCCGGGGGGCCTGGAAGGCGAACCCCCCGCCCAGGTCGAGCTCGATCATGGCGAGCTGCCCGGTCTCGCCCCAGGGCAGGCCCACCGAGGCGTCGACCGGGACAGCCGGCCGTGAGTGGAAGAAGACCCAGGCGGTACGGCCGTGGGCGATCACGGCCGGGTCGCCCCACATCTGCATCGGGTGGGTGGCGCGGACGGCCAGGTCGGGGGTGAGGGTACGGACCAGCACCTGGGCGGGCCCGACCCGCTCCACCGCCACGACGCCCTCCGGGGAGGCGTCCCACTCCACGAGCCTGCCGAAGGCGAGCTCCCGGTCGTGACGGCCGCCGATCCCGTCGAGCCTGCGCAGGACGTGCCCGTTGCCGAAGGCCTGGTGGACGAGGACGCGGCCCGCCGCGACGCGCGCCTCCAGCACGCCGTCCATGACCTTCTCGATCCCCTGGACGACGGGCCCGTCCGCCGCACCCCTGGCCCCCGCGACGCCTCCGCCGACGGGGCCGCGGTAACCGCCGATACCGGGACCGAGCCCGGGAGCGGTGACCATGTGCCCTCCGGTGGCGCCCCCACCGCCTCCGCCGGACGCCCGGTGCCCACCGGCCGGAACGCCCGGCACCGGCGCGCCCGGCTCGCGGCGCTCCACCTTCAGCTTCCAGGCCAGCTGCGCGGCACCGTACGCGACCACGACCTTCGGGTCGTCGTAGGTCCTGACCCGGTCGCCGAACCGGTCGCGCACCGCCTTCTGCACCAGCGGCATCCGGCTGGGACCGCCGGTCATGAACACCGCGGCCAGCTCGTCCGGCTCCACCCCGGCACCGCGGACCGTCCGCTCCAGGATGCCGACCGTCCTGGCGATCTCCTCCCCGATGAGGTCCTCCAGGTCGGCCCGGGTGATGTGCACGTCCTCGTTGATCCCCACCACGTAGTGCGAGGAGGTGTCGAACGTCGAGAGCGTCTCCTTGGCCTCCCTGGCCATGGTGAGCAGATCGGCGGCGTAGCTCACGTAACGACGCTCGGGGTTGGTGGTCACCTGCAGCCACCAGTCGGCGTCGAACCGTTCGATCTGGCTCCCGAGGAACGCGAACACCTGCTCGTCGAACCCCTCCCCGCCGATCTCGTCGCTTCCGCCCGGCTCGCCGACGACCGCGAAGTCGCCGCCGTCCTCGGCGAGCACCGCCGCGTCGAAGGTGCCCCCGCCCAGGTCGTATACGGCCAGCCGCGACCCACCGGCCGCCCACCCGCCCGAGGCGTAGTAGCGGGCCGAGGCGACGGGCTCGTCGACGAGCGCGATCCGCACCCCGCGGACGACCTTCCTGGCCGCGGCCAGCAGGACGGCCTTGCGGTCGGCCCCCCAGGCCACCGGGTGGGTCAGCGCGATGCAGTCGGGGTCGGCGCCGTCGAACCGGCGCCGCCCCTCGGTGACGAACGGCTCCAGCAGGGCCGCCAGGGCGTCGGCCACGTCCACCGGGACGCCGCCCAGCAGCATGCGGCCGCGCCCGACATAGCGTTTGGGGTTGCGCTCGACGCGCTCGGGGCTGATCGCGATGCCGCGCTGGGCGATCCGGCCCGCCACGAGCGTCCCCCGCTCGTCCAGCATGACGGCGGAGGGGATCCGCCGCTCCCCCTCGACCTCCAGGACGTCGAAGCGCCCCTCGGTCGCCATCACCCCGGCGGAGAAACTCGTCCCCAGATCGACACCGAGGCACCACTGCGCCATGTCCCACCCCTCGTTGATCCCGCCCCCATCATCCCGTATCCGGCACCCCCGTCCGGGGCCGTGCGGGACCGTGCGGGCAGGCGCGGACCGGTCCGGGATCCGGTACGGCGGGAGCCGGGACGACCACGGAACCCACCCGGGACCACCGGTGTCACCGGAACCCAACCGGGACCACCGCGGGGTCCATCGGGGCCCGCCGCGCGGCGGTTCAGCCCTCCGCGCCGCCCTCGGACCGTACGGCCAGGGCGGCCAGGACGCGGGCGAAGTCCGGCGGGGGCGCGACCACCAGCCGGGTCTGCCCGTCCTGGTCGATCAGGTCGGCCCTGATCAGGGAGAGACGGCCGGCGTGCCACCAGTAGACCTGCGGGCTGAGGGCCCCGGCCCGTCGTTCGAACTCCCGCTGGGCGAACAGCCGCAGCCGCTCGATCGCGCGGACCACGCCGATGCCCTCGACCGGGTGGACGATCAGCGTGGCCGGGTCGGGCAGAGCGACGAGGACGCCGTCGGAGGGGACGGGCAGGTAGTCGCCCAGCCTGCGCAGGTGGGCCGCGGCGCCCTCGGTGGGGCCGGTCAGCCTGCGGACCGCCACGCCGCCGAGGTCGCCCTCGGTGACCGAGAGCCGCTCGTCCCTGCGGGCGTTCTCCAGGGCCAGGTCGAGCGCCTGCCCGGCGGTGATCGGCCAGCAGCCGACCTCCTCCGGGCGGACCGGGCGGGCGGCCGAGCCGGTGGGGGCGGTGGGGGCGGTGGCGGTGGGGGCGGTGGCGGCGGGGCCGATGGTGAGCACCTCGACCAGGTCGGCGGTGAGGTGACGGCCGACCACGTGGGCCGGGTCGAGGTCGTCGTCGAGCTGGATGCGGGTCCGCAGCAGCGGGCGGACCTGCCTCAGGTCGCAGGCGTCGAACGGCTCGTCGGCGGTGGCCAGCGCGTGGGTCAGGTGGCCGGAGACCAGGACCGGCCAGTCCTCGCGGGAGCGGCGCAGGGCCTCGGCGCGCAGCCCGGCCAGGCGTACCGTGAGCCGGCGCGGGCCGGTGAGCGTCAGGGCGGCGCCGTCCGGGTCGAAGGCGCAGGCGTAGCCGAGATTGTCCGCGACCAGGGCGAGCAGGGAGTCGAGATCGACGTCTTCGACCGGCCGCCTGGGCGTCTCGGTCTTCCGGTCGCGGTGCCGCCGAAACAATCTCACGCGTGCGCCCCCTCTGCCGGTTTCCTCCTAGGTTCGCACCTAGAGTGCCGTGCCCGCGCCCCCGGTTGAGTAGGCCAGAGAGCACGATTCTGCATCAATAACACCAAGTGTCCCTAGTAATACGGAAAATTGTGGCATTCCATGACCTATCGGGAGACCGGCGATGACGGGCACGCCGAGCGGCCCGAGGAGCTCCTCCAGCACCGGATAGGGGTCGGCGCAGCCCACCCAGGAGCCCAGGACGAACCCCGCGGCCCCGTCCAGCGAGCCCGCCTGGAACAGCTGGGTGATCATCCGGTCGATCCGGTACGGCGCCTCGGCCACGTCCTCCAGCAGCACGATCCTCCCCCGCGCCGAGAGCGCGTACGGGGTGCCGCAGAGCGCGGCCAGCAGGCTGAGGTTGCCGCCGGTCACCGGGGCGGTGACGGTGCCTGCGCTGATCACCCGGTCACCGGTGATCCGCGGTGGCGTCCCGGCGAGGGCGGCGGTGAAGTTCTCGAAGGTGCGCGGCTCGGGCCCCTCGGGGTCGCTGATCGTGGAGCAGGCCGGCATCGGGCCGAACCAGGAGGCGATGCCCAGCTCCGTGGCGAGGGCGGCGTGCAGCGCGGTGACGTCGCTGGAGCCGACGAACGCCTTGGGCCCGGCGGCCCGCATGGCGTCCCAGTCCAGCAGGCCGAGGATCCGGGTGGCGCCGTAGCCGCCGCGGGCGCAGAACACCGCGGTCACCTCGGGGTCGCACCAGGCGTCCCGCAGGTCGGCCGCGCGGGCGGCGTCCGGGCCCGCCAGATAGCGGTCCCGCTCCAGCACGTGCGGGCCGACGCGGACCTTCAGGCCCAGGTCCTCCAGGACGCGGACGCCGCGCGCCAGCCGCTCGGGGTCGGGGGGGCCGCACGGCGCCACCACGGCCACCGTGTCCCCCGGGCGCGGCGGGGGTGGGAGCGGTGACCCGGCGGCCGGTTCGTTCACCTCGCAAACGGTGCCACACTGGGCTTTCATATGCGACCTCCGCCCCACATCCTGGTGGTCAACGGCATCAAGGTCCGCCGGCCGGTTTTCGTGCTCGCCGCCCCGCACTCCGGCGCGGACCTGCTGGCCCGCGCCCTGAAACGCTCCCCAGGCTTCCACGTCACCATGGGGCGGGCGGCGGTGGCGAACGTCGTCTACGCCTTCGCCCGGCGTCCCTCGATCGCCGGACGGGGCATGGGGGCGACCCGCGTGCTCCGCGACGCCCTGGCCGAGTCCTGGCAGCTCCTGCCCGGCGCCTGCGAGGAGTGCCCGCCCCCCTGCCGGGAGGCCGGCGGCGTGACCGGGGCGGGCCCGTGCACGACCTCGGACGCCGTGGCCCGCTTCGGCGACGCCAGCCCCGACCTGATCTACAGCGCCTCGGTGCTGCTGCAGGCCTTCCCCGACGCCCGCTTCGTCCAGCTGATCAGGGACGGCCGCGACGTGGCCGCCGACATGCTGGCCGACCCCGCCTCCCTGGCCTGGTTCAAGCCCTCCATGCTGAGCGAGGAGACGGAGTTCCCCAACCCGTTCCTCGGCGTCAACTCCGGCGAGCACAGCGAGCGCTGGAAGGCGATGCCCACGGCGGGCAAGTGCGCGCTGCGCTGGCGCAGCGCGGTCCGGCTCTCGGCCACCCTGCACCACGAGCTGCCCCGCGACCAGCTGCTCACCCTGCGGTACGAGGACCTGGTCTCCTCCCCCGCCGAGACCGTGGACGGCCTCTCCCGCTTCCTGGAGACCAGGGTGCCCAAGGTCGCCCTGCTGGGCAGGAACGTGCCCAAGGTCGGCGTCTGGCGCACCCGGCTGCGCGAGGCCGACACCGAGCTGGTCTCCAAGGTCGCCCGCGAGGAGCTCGCCCGCCTGGGCTACGTGCAGCCCTCCTGAGACCGGGCCGGCCCGCCCGGCGGGACGCCCACCGGTCCGGCCCCCCTCCGTCCGGCGGGACGCTCACCGGTTCGGCACCTCGAACGTCGCCCAGGGCCGGATGTCCTCCGGTGGGACGGACCGGCGCCCCGTCCGGGCGGCGGGGACACCTCCCACGCTCCCGGCACTTCCGCCGCCGGGGTGCAGGACCTTCAGGATCGTCTCCCAGGTGCCGTCCAGCGTCCAGCGGCGGTGGCGGTTGTAGACGGTCTTCCACTTCCCGTACGTCTCCGGCAGGCTGCGCCAGGAACAGCCGGTCCTGGTGCGGAAGAACACCCCGTCGATGATCGTGCGGTGGTCGGCCCACCGGTTTCCCTGCCGGGCGTGAGCGGGCAGCAGCGGCGCCAGGGACTCCCACTCGTCGTCGGTCAGGTCATCGCGTCTCAGGCGGTCTTCCACGACCCCATGATCTACACCATCGGCGCTTGAAGATCCACTCAGGGCCGTGCCCGGCCGTCCGGGACGGGCCCGGACGACCGGGCACGGACGGCGGGCGGCGTCCCGGTCCCGTCAGGAGGTCTCGCTGAACTGGGTGCGGTAGAGCTCGGCGTAGACCGTGCCCATGGCCAGCAGCTCCTCGTGGCGGCCCCGCTCGGCCACCCGGCCGTCCTGGACCACCAGGATCTGGTCGGCCTCGCGGATCGTGGAGAGCCGGTGGGCGATGACCAGCGAGGTCCGCCCGGCCAGCGCGACCTTCAGGGCCTGCTGGACGGCCGCCTCGGACTCGGAGTCCAGGTGGGCGGTGGCCTCGTCCAGCACGACCACGCGGGGGGCCTTGAGCAGCAGCCTGGCCAGCGCCAGCCGCTGCTTCTCGCCACCGGACAGCCGGTGGCCGCGGTCGCCGACCACGGTCTCCAGCCCGTCGGGCAGGTCCAGGACGAGGTCGGCGATCTGGGCGGCCCGCAGCGCGTCCCAGATCTCCTCCTCGCTCGCCTCGGGCCGCGCGTAGCGGAGGTTGGCCCCGATGGTGTCGTGGAACAGGTGGGCGTCCTGCATGACGACCCCGACGGTGTCGCGCAGCGAGGCCAGGGTGGCGTCGCGCACGTCCAGGCCGTTGACGCGGACCGCGCCGGAGGAGACGTCGTACAGCCGGGAGGCCAGGGCGGTGATGGTCGTCTTGCCCGCGCCCGAGGGGCCGACCAGGGCGACCATCTCGCCGGGACGGGCGGTGAAGGTGACCCCGCGCAGCACCTCGTGGCCCGGCCCGGTGTCGGGGCGGGCCACCGCCTCCAGCGAGGCCAGCGACACCTCCGAGGCCGAGGGGTAGGTGAAGCGGACGTCGTCGAACTCGACCGAGACCGGTCCCGGCGGGATCGGCTCGGCATCGGGCCGCTCGGCGACCATGGGCCGCAGGTCGAGCACCTCGAAGACCCGGTCGAAGCTGACCAGCGCGGTCATCACGTCCACGTGCACGTTCGACAGGCTCGTCAGCGGACCGTACAGGCGCATCAGCAGGGCGGCGAGCGCCACCAGGGTGCCCAGCTCGAAGACGTCGGAGACGGCCAGCACGCCGCCCACGCCGTACACCAGGGCGGTGGCCAGCGCGGCGACCAGGCCGAGGGCGGCGCGGAAGACCGTGCCGTACATGCCGACGGTGACGCCCACGTCGCGCACCCGGCCGGCCTTGCCTGCGAAGGCCGCGGCCTCGTCGGCCGGGCGGCCGTACAGCTTGGCGACCATGGCCCCGGCGACGTTGAACCGCTCGGTCATCATGGAGCTCATCTCGGCGTCGAGCTCCATCTGCTCGCGGGTGAGGCCGGACATCTTCCTGCCGACCCACTTGGCCGGCAGAATGAAGATCGGCAGCAGCACCAGGGCGACGACGGTGATCTGCCAGGACAGCACCAGCATGGCGCCGAGCACCAGCACCAGCATGACCACGTTGGCCACGACCGAGGACAGGGTGCTGGTCAGGGCCCGCTGGGCGCCGATGACGTCGGTGTTGAGCCGGGAGACCAGGGCGCCGGTCTGGGTGCGGGTGAAGAAGGCCACGGGCATCCGCTGGACGTGGTCGAAGACCTCGGTGCGCAGGTTGTAGATCAGGCCCTCGCCGATCCGCGAGGAGAACCAGCGCTGGGCCAGGGTGAGCGCCGCGTCGGCGACCGCCAGGCCCGCGATGACCAGCGCCAGGGCGATCACGACCCCGGTGCGCTTGGTACCGATGCCGTCGTCGATGATCGCCTTCATCAGCAGCGGGTTGGCGATGACGATGACCGAGCCGACCACGACCAGCGCGAGGAAGGCCGCGATGTGCCGGGAGAAGGGACGGGCGTAGCGGGCGATGCGCCGGACGGTGCCGGGTGCCAGACGCTCCTTGGTCACCGAGCTGTCGCGCCGCAGCGAGCGCATCATCTGGGGCCCGAAGCCCCCGCCCATCATCGTCATCCGGCCTCCTTCGTCGATGCGAGCACCGCGAGGGGCACGCCCATTCCCCGATCAGCTCCGGGCGAACACCCGGAGCCGGTGGGAACGCGACCCCCCGTACCCGTCCGGGGGCCACGCGGGGCCTACGCGGGGGCCTTGCCGCCCCCCTCCCCGAAGAGCGCCCTGATCCGTGCGGCCTGCTCGCGGCCCTCGGCCGCGGCCTGCTCGGTCAGGGTGCGGCCGGAGGCGCCCTGAAGCAGCCGTTTGGTCGCCGTCGCGGCGTCACGGTTCGTGGCCAGCAGCGCGGCGCTCAGGTCCCGTACGGCCTCGTCCAGCTCCTCCGGTGCCACGACCAGCTCGGCCAGCCCGATCCGCGCCGCCTCCTGTGCCCCCACGACACGGGCGGTCAGGCAGATCTCGATGGCCCTGGACAGTCCCACCAGGTCGACCAGCGGCTTGGTGCCGGTCAGGTCGGGGACCAGTCCCAGGGCGGGCTCCTTCATGCACAGTTTGGCGTCGTCCGCCAGGACCCGCAGGTCGCAGGCGAGCGCCAGCTGAAACCCCGCACCGATCGCGTGGCCCTGAACCGCTGCCACCGAGACGATGTCGGGACGCCTCAGCCAGAGAAAACCGCGTTGGGCCTGCGTCACCCGGTCGGCGAACGTCGCCTCTCCGAGTGCCGCCGAGGACGCGAACGACCCTTGCCCCGGTACCCCCTCCGGGGTGAACATCCTCAGATCGATCCCCGCCGAGAAGGACGGCCCCTCACCTCTGATCACGACGACCCTCACCTGCTGCGGCAGGCCGTCACCGATGTCCGCCAGGGCCGACCAGGTCGCGAACGTCTGAGCGTTCCGCTTGTCCGGCCGGTCCAGCGTGATCGTCGCGATCTCGCCGTCCACCTCGTAGCGCAGACCGACCTCCTTCAGAGAGATCTCCTCCGCACTCCCCCCGAACGACACTCCCACCATCGCCTCTTCTCCCGCCTTCCGTCTCCGCCTCGCCCGAGCCTATCGACTCTCCAGAATGAGGTTCTACAGGTCCGGGCGGGGACGGCGTCGGCGTGTGGGGGATCGAGCGGCTGCGGTCGCGCGTTCCGAGGCGGGGTCAGCGCTTTGACTTGCCTCGGGTGGCTCCGCCGCGCCCGCGCAGAGTCACACCGGACTCGCTCAGGATGCGGTGGATGAACCCGTATGACCTGCCGGTCGAAGCGGCCAGGGCGCGGATGCTCTCACCTGCGCTGTATCGCTTCTTGAGATCGGAGGCCAGTTTTTCACGATCGGCCCCGGTGACCCGGGTGCCCTTCTTCAGTGTGTCGGCCACGAGTACCTCCTGTAGTGCCAGACTTCCGCAGCGTTACACACGCCATGATCAGTCATTTCAGCGAGATCGGCTACCTACTCCATGGGAAAAGATCCGTACCCGCTCAAATTAAGATCAGGCAAGTGCCACAAGATCGGAAAATTCCTCGCTCCACGCGTCTTCGATTCCGTCAGGCAGCAAGATCACCCTATCGGGCCGTAGAGCCTCCACAGCACCCTCATCATGCGTGACGAGCACAATCGCCCCAGAATAGGACGTTAGCGCCGAAAGCACCTGCTCCCTGCTGGCCGGGTCGAGGTTGTTGGTGGGCTCGTCCAGGAGCAGCACGTTGGCCGCGGACAGCACCAGCGTGGCCAGCGCCAGCCGCGTCTTCTCCCCGCCGGACAGCACCCCCGCCGGCTTGTCCACGTCGTCGCCGGTGAACAGGAACGAGCCCAGGACCTTGCGCAGCTCCACGTCGGGAAGCTCTCCCCCGGCCGAGCGCATGTTCTCCAGCACGGTGCGCTCGGGGTCGATGGTCTCGTGCTCCTGGGCGTAGTAGCCCAGCTTGAGACCGTGGCCGGGCTTGACCGCGCCGGTGTCGGGCTGCTCGATCCCGCCCAGGATGCGCAGAAGGGTGGTCTTGCCCGCGCCGTTCAGGCCCAGGATCACGACCCGGCTCCCCCGGTCCACCGCGGCGTCGACGTCGGTGAAGACCTCCAGCGAGCCGTACGACTTCGACAGCCCCTCGGCCATGATCGGCGTGCGCCCGCACGGGGCGGGCTGGGGGAAGCGCAGCTTGGCGACCTTGTCGCTGCGCCGCTCCACCTCCAGGCCCGAGAGCAGGCGCTCGGCGCGGCGCTGCATGTCCTGCGCGGCCTTGGCCTTGGTGGCCTTGGCGCGCATCTTGTCGGCCTGCGACATCAGGGCCGAGGCCTGCTTCTCGGCGTTGGCGCGCTCACGACGCCTGCGCTTCTCGTCGGTCTCCCGCTGGGCCAGATAGGCCTTCCAGCCGACGTTGTAGGTGTCGATCACCGCGCGGTTGGCGTCCAGGTGCAGGACGCGGTTTACCGTCGCTTCAAGAAGTGACACGTCGTGGCTGATAATGATCAAGCCGCCCTGGTGAGATCGTAAAAAATCACGAAGCCACCCGATTGAGTCTGCATCTAGGTGGTTTGTCGGCTCGTCAAGAAGGAGAGTCTCCGCCCCGCTGAACAGGATCCGGGCCAGTTCCACCCGCCTGCGCTGCCCTCCGGACAGGGTCTCCAGCGGCTGGCCGAGCACCCGGTCGGGCAGGCCGAGGCTGGAGGCGATGGAGGCGGCCTCGGACTCGGCGGCGTACCCGCCCAGCACGTGGAGCCGGTCCTCCAGGCGCCCGTAGGCGCGCACCGCGCGGTCCCGGGTGCGGTCGTCGGCCGAGGACATGCCGAGCTCGGCCTCGCGCAGCTCGTTCAGCACCTGGTCGAGCCCGCGGGCCGACAGGATCCGGTCGCGGGCCAGCACGTGCAGGTCACCGGTACGGGGGTCCTGGGGCAGGTAGCCGACCTCGCCGGTGATGGAGACCGTGCCGCTCGCGGGCATCCCCTCCCCGGCGAGCACCCGGGTCAGCGTCGTCTTGCCGGCCCCGTTGCGGCCGACGAGCCCGATCTTGTCGCCCGGGTTGACCCGGAACGAGGCACCCTCGATGAGCAGCCGCGCGCCGGCCCTCAGCTCGATGTCAGAAGCTACGATCATGGTTGGAGAACACTCCCAGCAGGAAATACACAGGTCCGCTTCACTGTGGCCGAACCCGCCGCGCCCTGTGTCTCCCGGCTCTCGGCTCGGCCGTCTCGCCTTCGTCGGACGACGGTCAATCGGGAGTGCGCATACCGATCAGTGTACGGCGCGTCACCGGCCCTCTTCCCCCCATTAAGCGGAGGCCCTCACCCGGACACGGCCCGATCACGCGGAACCGGCCGTCCCCGCGCGGCCCCGGCCCTACGGGACCGGTCGTCCCGGTGCGGACCCGGCCGGGCGAGGGCTAGGCGGGGTCGGTCACCCGGATGCGGACCGCGCGGAACTGGGCCGGGGTGTCCTTGAGCACCACCAGCCGCGGGTCCGGGACGGTCAGGAAGGGCTCGGCCTCCAGCGCGAAGACCGGCGCCAGCCTGCGGTCGGGCCGCAGCGCGTCCACCGCCCGCCGGTCACCGCCCAGCACCACCGCCTCCAGCCCGTCCGCGTACGGGACCAGGATCCGCAGCGCCACCTCGGCCGCGGCCTCGTGCGCCTGGTCCACCTGCTTCTCCCTGCGCCGGGCGAAGCGGCGCTGGGACCAGCCGCCCGCGGCGCTGCGCCCGTGCACCTGCCGCGAGCCGACCTTGGAGGAGACCAGCTCCTCCCCCTGGAAGATCCCGGCCGCGTGACCGCCCAGCCGCACCAGCAGCACGCCGATCCTGCGCTCGGTGCGCACGTGGGTGACCAGCCGGCCCAGCGGCCCGCCCCCGGAGCCGGTCAGCGGCGGGAAGGGCACCTGGCACTCGGCCACCGCGCCGTCCGCGCCCGCCAGCCGCACCACGCCGGGCGAGGCCGTCACCTCCGGCGGGCCGTGCCGGTCGACGAAGCCGTCGATCCAGCGGTTGAGCCGCTCGGGTGCCACCGAGACCCAGCGGCCTCCCCCCTTGGCCGGTCGCGACGTCATGGAACGAGACACTACCGGGCGCCCCGGCGAGCCCGCGATCTCACCGAACGATCACAACGGATGGCGAAATATCGGTGAACATAACTGTGCGTCACTTTCGTGACGGTAAGGGATGCTCCATGATCTGAACGTGACGACCAGAGCGCACACCGTCCCGCACACCCCCGCGCCGCCCCTGACAGCGCCCGCCCCGGGGGCCCCGGCGGGGACGCCGGGAGCGGCCCCGGCGGGCGTCACACCCGTCGTCGACCTCGACACCGGGGGCGTCATCGCGCTCCAGGCCGACGGCGGGCACCGGGGGAACATCTCCTCCACCGTCGAGACGGTACGCGCCCTGGCCGGGGGCGACGTCCCGCTCCCGCTGCTGCTGACCCTGCCGACGTCCGCGGTCATCGGCGGATCGGCTGCGCTGGCACCGCTGCACGAGGCCCTGCGCGCGTCCGGCCGGCGTCCCCGCGAGGTGATCCTCACCGTGCGCGGCGACTTCGCGCAGTTCGAGCGCGGCTCCCTGCTCACCGGGCTGGACGGCCTGCGCGCCATCGGCTACCTCATCGCGGTGGGCGAGCTGGGCTGCGGCCACATCCCGCTCGACCTGCTCGCCGACGCGGTGCCGTACCTGGCGGTGCTCTCCCGCGACCTGGTCGCCCAGGCGGCCCGCGACCCGCGCCGCGCCGCGATCGGCGAGGGCCTGGCCGCCCTCGCCCGCGGAACGGGGGCGCACGTGCTGGCCCCCGGGGTGAACGACGAGGCGCAGCTCGCCGCGGTCCGCGGCTGGGGGGTACGGCTGGCGCACGGGCCGCTGCTGACCCCGGGCCCGTCCGGCCGCGTGCGCGTGCCGCTGCCCGTCGTCGAGCGGAAGGCGGCGGGGGCCGCGCTCGGCCCGCGCGTCCAGGAGTTCCTGCTCCCCGCGGTCACTCTCCCGCAGGAGGCGAGCGCCGAGGCCGTGGTCAACGCCTTCGGCGGCGAGCCGTCGATCACCAGCGTGATCCTCGTCGACGAGTACCAGCGCCCCACGGGCAGCCTCGACCGCAGCCGCTTCCTGCTCTCCATCGCCGGCCGCTTCGGCCACGCCCTGCACGGCAGGAAGCCGGCCGGACGGCTGGCCGACCCGGCCCGCACGGTCCCCAGGACCACCCCGGTGATCGCGGCCATGCAGGTCGCGGGCCGGGACGCCGAGCGCGTCTACGACGACCTGGTCGTCACCGACGAGGTCGGCCGCTGCATGGGCGTCGTCCGGGTCGCCGACCTGATCCGCCAGGTCGCGGTCATGCGCCACTGACCCTCCGGAACGCTCCATCACCCCCGCCCGTCGTTTCACCGTGCCGACCCCTTTACGTTGTAGATTCATTACGGCGCCCCTTGGCAGGCGCGCATGATCCCGATAGGAAGGGGCGTACAGGGCAGAAGGTCACGGTCAGGACGGCGATCGGGGCCGCGGGCGGGGCGACAGGGGCACGGCATGGACCATCAGGGACCTGGCGTCGGACGGCGCGGACTGCTCGGGGCCGGGCTGCTGGGCGCGGGGGCGCTGGCCGGGGCCGCGCTGACCGGCTGCACCTCCGACGCCGCCTCCCCTCCCCCCGACCCCGCGACCGGGAGGCGGCCGCCGCCCTTCGACCCCCAGGACTGGGAGTCGGTACGCGCCCAGTTCCCGCTCGACCCCTCCCACGCCCAGTTCGCCGCCTACGTGCTGGCCGCCCACCCGGCACCGGTGCGGCGGGCCATCGAGGAGCACCGGCGCGGCCTGGACACCGACACCGACGCCTACCTGCACGGCGAGGACCGGGAGGACGCCGTGCGCGAGGCCGCCGCGGCCTACCTGGGCGCCGACGCCCCCGACGTGGCGCTGACCGACAGCACCACGATGGGCCTCGGCCTGCTCTACGGCGGCATGCGGCTGCTGCCGGGCCAGGACGTGCTCACCACCGAGCACGACTTCTACGCCACCCACGAGAGCCTGCGGCTGCTCACCGCCAGGACCGGCGCCCCGGTGCGCAGGGTCCGCCTGTACGACGACCCGGCCACGGCCTCGGCCGACGAGATCGTCTCCCGGCTCAAGGCCGGGCTCGGCCCCAGGACCCGGGTGGTGGCGATCACCTGGGTGCACTCGGGCACCGGGGTGCGGACACCGGTCAGGGCGATCGCCGACATGATCGCCGAGGCCAACCGGGACAGGGACGCCGCCGACCGGGCGCTGCTCTGCGTGGACGGGGTGCACGGCCTCGGCGCCGTGGCCGACGAGGCCGCGGAGCTGGGCTGCGACTTCCTGGTCGCGGGCACCCACAAGTGGCTGTTCGGCCCCCGGGGCACCGGCGTGCTGTGGGGACGGGGACGGGCCTGGGACGCGATGCTCCCGGTGATCCCCACCTTCTCCGGCAGGCTCGACCTCCAGGCCGGCGACGAGGCCGGGCGGTCGTACCGGCCGTACGGGCCGGGCGGGCTGGTCGCCACCCCGGGCGGCTACCACAGCTTCGAGCACCGCTGGGCGCTGAGCGAGGCGTTCGGCTTCCACCGGGCGATCGGCAGGGAACGGGTGGCCGCCAGGATCACCGAGCAGGCCACCCGGCTCAAGGCGGGACTGGCCGCCCTGCCCAACGTGCGGCTGGTCACCCCGGTCTCCCCCGAGCTGTCGGCCGGGCTGGTCTGCTGCGAGATCGACGGCGTGGACGCCCCGGTCGCCGCGGGCAGGCTGCGCAGGGAGCACCGGATCGTCACCAGCGTCACCCCCTACCGGGAGGTCTACCTGCGCTTCGGTCCCGGGATCGTCACCACCCCCGAGCAGGTCGACCAGGCCGTCAAGGCCGTCGCCACCCTCCGGTGACGTAAGGTGAGACTTAGGCTTACCTAACTCGTACCCCCGGGAGTGACCACATGGCAGACGACAAGGCTGAACGCCCCGCGCGGAAGGTGACGACCGGCCGGGTCCTGCGCACCGAACGGCTCACCCCGCACATGATCCGGGTGGTGCTCGGCGGTGAGGGCCTGGCCGGTTTCAGCGCCGACGAGTACACCGACCACTACGTGAAGCTGCTGTTCGCCCCGGCCGGGGTGAGCTACCCGCAGCCGTTCGACATGGAGGCCGTCCGCCGCGACCTGCCCCGCGAGCAGTGGCCCACCACCCGCACCTACACCGTCCGCCGCTGGGACGCCGAGGCGGGCGAGCTGACGATCGACTTCGTCCACCACGGCGACAGCGGCCTCGCCGGGCCGTGGGCCGACCGGGCCCGGCCCGGCGACGAGCTGCACTTCTTCGGCCCCGGTGGCGCGTACACCCCGGACCCCGAGGCCGACTGGCACCTGCTCGCCGGTGACGAGAGCGCGCTGCCGGCCATCGCCGTCGCCCTGGAGCACCTGCCCGCCGGGGCCCCGGCCTGGGCCTTCATCGAGGTCGCCGGTCCCGAGGAGGAGCAGCGGCTCGACTCCCCCGGCGACGTGAAGATCGTCTGGCTGCACCGGGGGGACGCCCCGTACGGCGAGGCGCTGGTCACGGCGGTCCGCGAGCTCGACTTCCCCGACGGCGTCGTGCACGCCTTCGTGCACGGCGAGGCCGGTGCCGTCCGCGACATCAGGCGCCACCTGCGCACCGAGCGCGGCATCCCGCTGTCGCGGCTGTCCATCTCGGGCTACTGGCGGCTGGGCCGCGACGACGAGGCGTGGCGCTCCTCCAAGCGCGAGTGGAACGAGCAGATCGAGGCCGAGGAGGCCGCGGCCCTGTCCTCCTGAGTCCTCCTGAGCCCTTCTGGACCCGGTCGCCACCGGGCCGGACGCGCCGGGCCGGGCGTCACCGGCCCGGTCGTGCCCGGCACGGCGCGCCGGATGCGACGGGCCGGACGGGTCGCGTCGGGTCGGACGCGAAGCGTCAGACGCGGCAGGCGAAGATGGCGGTCACCAGGATGGCCTTGGCGCCGATCTCCGAGAGCTCGTCCATGATCTGCTGGTGTCCCTTGCGCGGCACCATGGCGCGGACCGCGACCCAGCCCTCCCGGTGCAGCGGGGAGACCGTCGGGCCCTCCATGCCGGGGGTGAGCGTGATGGCCTCCTCGATCCGCTCGGCGCGGATGTCGTAGTCCATCATCACGTAGTCGCGCGCCATCAGCACGCCCTGCAGGCGGCGGATGAGCTGGCGCAGGCCGGGCGTCTCGGCCGCCCCGACCTGCTTGATCAGCACACCCTCGGACTGCGCGATCGGCTCGCCGAAGACCTCCAGGCCGATGTTGCGCAGCGTGGTGCCGGTCTCCACGACGTCGGCCACCGCGTCGGCCACGCCGAGCCGGATGGCGGTCTCGACCGCGCCGTCCAGCTTGATCACCCGGGCCTCGACGCCCCGCTCGGCGAGGTAGGACTCCAGCAGGCCCGCGTACGCGGTGGCGATGCGCCTGCCCTTGAGGTCGGCGACGGAGTCGAAGTCGCCGGGGTTGGCGGCGAAGCGGAAGGTGGAGCGGCCGAAGCCGAGCGGGATGAGCTCCTCCACCTGCGCCCCGGAGTCGTGCAGCATGTCACGGCCGGTGATCCCGGCGTCCAGGGTGCCCTCGCCGACGTAGACGGCGATGTCCTTGGGACGCAGGAAGAACAGCTCGCAGGAGTTCTCCGGGTCGACGACCACGAGCTCCTTGCTGTCCTTGCGGGCCCGGTATCCGGCTTCCTTGAGGATCGTCTGGGCACCCTCGGTGAGGGCGCCCTTGTTGGGTACGGCGAGACGGAGCATGACGGGTTTCCTTAGGTGTGGACGGGATCTGCCTGCGAGACCGGAGCCGGGCGCACCGGCTCACAGATGCTTGTAGACCTCGTCCAGCCCGATCCCCTTGGCGATCATGAGGACCTGCACGTGGTAGAGGAGCTGGGAGATCTCCTCGGCCGCCCGCTCGTTCGACTCGTGCTCGGCCGCCATCCAGCTCTCGGCGGCCTCCTCCACGACCTTCTTGCCGATGGCATGGACCCCGGCGTCCAGCGCGGCCACGGTGCCCGAGCCCTCGGGCCGGGTGCGCGCCTTTTCGGACAGCTCGGCGTACAGCTCTTCGAAGGTCTTCATGATCTCTCTCGGCGTCGTCGGATGTGCGCGTCAAGCCTAACGGGCCGCCCGGCCTCCGCGTGTGCGGGTCCACGCTCCGGGACGCCGCAGGTCCGCCGATCGGGCGGCCCCGCCGGTGATCCGGGGCCGCCCGGTGACCGGACACGGGGCCGCGCCCCGGGCGGGCCGGGCGGGCCGTTCAGTCGTTGACGCAGCGCAGGACCGGGCGGGTGACGAGCGCGGCCGGGTCGAGCGCGCGTTCGGTGGCGACGTGGAAGGTGACGCTCTCCCCGGGGAGCAGCGTCACCAGCATGTCGTCGACCGAGGCGGCCGGGTCGAGACGGTCGGGGAACAGCGCCAGCTCGCGCAGGAGGGTCACGGCCGTGACGGTGACGTCCAGACCGCCCCGCACCGGGGTCACCTCGGTACGGTGGGCCGCGGCCGGGAAGGCGACCCGGGTGTCCTCGGCGAAGAACGAGACCGCGCGCCGGTCGCCCAGCCGGGCCAGCAGCAGCTCGGCCGCGGGATCGCCCGGGACCGCGACCGGGCCGGGCAGCGGGATCGTGGCCACCGAGCGGGGACCCACCTCGACGACGGACGTCTCCTTGGCCAGCGGCTCACCGTCCAGGCCGAGCCGCAGCAGCTCCAGCTCGCCCGCCCACGGCTGCGGGCCGTCGTTGATCACGACCACGGCACCGTCGACGACGCTCAGCAGCCGGTCGTCGTAGACGCGGCGCAGCGCGTACCACAGCGGCTTGCGCCGCCCGGCGCCGTCGACGGCCGACCAGGAGGTGACCGGCCAGCAGTCGTTGAGCTGCCACAGAATCGTGCCCGAGCAGTACGGGGCCAGCGCGCGGAAGCGCTCGATGCCGTGGACGACCGCCCTGGCCTGGTTGAGCTGGGTCAGGTAGTGCCAGTCGTCGTAGGCGCCCGGTGCGGGCAGGTGCTCGCCCAGGCCGCGCAGCAGCTTGGCGTTGCCCTCGTGCGCCTTCTGGTGGTGCAGCACCAGGGGCGCGTCCGGGGCCAGCTCCCCGCTGACGGCGGCGCGCAGCGTGGCGTGCACCGGCGGGCCCTGGAAGCCGAACTCGGCCACGAAGCGGGGCCGGTAGTCGCCGTAGCGGGTGTAGTCCTCGCGGTTCCACACGTCCCAGATGTGCAGGGTGCCGCGCGAGGGGTCGTTGGGCGGCAGGTCGGGGTCGCCGGAGTAGGGGCTGCCCGGCCAGTAGGGACGGGTGGGGTCCAGCCCGGCCACGACCGCGGGAAGCAGGTCGTGGAAGAAACCCGCCCCCCAGGTGCGCTCGCCCAGGCTGTCGCGCCAGCCCCAGTCGGCGTGTCCCTCCAGCACCTCGTTGTTGCCGCACCACAGCACCAGCGAGGGACGCCAGGCCAGCCGGGCGACGTTCTCGCGCGCCTCGGCCTCGACCTCGGAGGCGAAGGGCTCCTCCTCGGGGTAGGCCGCACAGGCGAACGGGAAGTCCTGCCAGACGAGCAGGCCCAGCTCGTCGGCCAGGTCGTAGAAGTCCTCGCTCTCGTACAGGCCGCCGCCCCAGACCCGCAGCAGGTTGACGTTCGCGCCGACGGCCTGGCCGAAGCGCTCGGCCAGCCGCTCGCGGGTGATCCGGGACGGGAAGCAGTCGTCGGGGATCCAGTTGACGCCGCGCACGAACACCGGCACGTCGTTGACGACCAGACTGAAGGCGTCGTCGGCCCGGTCCAGCCGCACGTCGCGGAAACCGATCAGGCCCCTCCACCGCTCCCCGCCTTCTTGGGACCTCTGGGGCCTTTCGGGCGTCTCGGGCGTCTCGGGCGTCTCGTCGTCGAGGCCGACCGTGAGCTCGTGGCGGTGCGGGGCGCCGTACCCGCGCGGCCACCAGCGCTCCGCGTCCGGGACCCGCAGCGTCAGGACGGCCTCGCGCTCGCCCGGCACCGGCCGCACCTCGCACCGGACGCCCGCGACCGAGGCCGTCACGGTCACGGGGGTCCCACCGGGCGACGAGGGCCCGCCGGAGTGCTCAAGGGTGACGTGCACCTCGACCAGGCCGTCCGGCCCGTCGGTGCGCACCAGCGGCCGGACCCCGGCCAGCCGGGTCCCGCTCCACGAGTGCAGCCCGATCGGCCGCCAGACGCCGGAGGTGACCACGGCCGGCCCCCAGTCCCAGCCGAAGTTGCAGGCCATCTTGCGGATGAACTGGTACGGCGCCTCGTAGGCACCGGGCCGCTCCCCCAGCTCGGCCCGGCGTGCCTCGGCGTAGGCCACCGGGGAGTCGAAGCGGACCCGCAGCGTGTTGCCGCCCTCGCGCAGCAGCTCGCGCACGGGCAGCCGGTAGGAGCGGTGCTGGTTGGCCGTGGACGCGACCCGTACCCCGTTGAGTTCGACCGTGGCGACGGTGTCCAGGCCCTCGCAGACCAGGTCGGCGCGCTCGTGCCCGTCGTCGTGCCAGTCGAAGACCGTCTCGTACTCCCAGGCCGAGCGGCCGATCCAGGTCAGCCGGTTCTCGTTGTCGTCCAGGTAGGGGTCCTCGATGAGCCCGGCGGCCAGCAGGTCGGTGTGCACGCACCCCGGCACCGTGGCCGGGACGCCGGAGACGTCCCCGTCCACCTGGCGCAGGGTCCACCCGTCGTGCAGCGGACGGTAGGTGCTGCTCAACCCGGTGCTCAACCCGGTGCTCAACCCGGTGCTCAACCCGGTGCTCGGCTCGGTGCTCGGCTCGGTGCTCAACTCGCGCTCCTCAGCGATGCGGTCCCGGCGTCGGCGCGCCGGACGAGATGGCCGGGCTCGGCCTCCACCAGCGCGGAGGCCCCCTTCCGGTCGTCCGGCTCGGGCACCTCGGCGGACCCGGTGTCCTCCTCGCCGCCCCACCGCGCGGTCAGCCTCGGCACCGACGACAGCAGCCTGATCGTGTACGGGTGCAGGGGGTTGCCGAAGACGGCCGCGGTCGAGCCCGACTCGACGACCCGCCCCCGGTAGAGCACCACGGCCCGCTCGCTGATGTAGTTGCCCAGCGACAGGTCGTGGGTGACGAACAGCACGCCCAGCCCGCGCGCCTTGAGGTCGGCGAGCAGGTTGAGCACGTCGATCCTGGTGGACGCGTCCAGCATGCTGGTGATCTCGTCGGCGACCAGGTACCGCAGGTCGAGCAGCAGCGCCCTGGCGATCAGCAGGCGCTGCAGCTGGCCGCCGCTGAGCTGGTGCGGGTAGCGGCCCAGGATCTGGCCGGGGTCGAGGCCGACGTCCTTGAGAGAGGTCTCGATCCTGCCCTGCCACTCGGAGTCGGCGACGCCGGGGAAGTACTCGTTCCTGATCATCGCGAGCACCCGGTCGGCCTTGAAGACCGGGTTGTAGCAGCTGAACGGGTCCTGGAAGACGCCCTGCACGTGCCGGTAGTACGCCTTGCCCGGCCTGGCCCGCTCGCCGTCGAGGGTGATCCTTCCCTTCGTCGGGGAGAGCAGCCCGAGGACCGTCTTGCCGAGGGTCGTCTTGCCGCTGCCGCTCTCGCCGATGAGGGAGACCACCTCCCCCGGTGCCAGGTCGAGGCTCACGTCGTCGACGGCGGTGAGGGTGGAGGTGCCGAAGGCACCGACCCGGTAGGTCTTGGTGACCCCTTCGAGGCTCAGCATCGTCTCACTCCTGCGGGCGCGTACGGGCTCGGCGCGGGCATGTCAGGCCTTCCAACAGGCGACGTGGTGGCCGGGGGCGACCTCGATCGGCGGGGGTTCCTCGGCGCACCGCTCGAAGGCCAGCGGGCAGCGGTCCCGGAACCGGCAGCCCGTGGGCGGGTCGAGCAGCGAGGGCGGCCTGCCGGGGATGCCCGACAGCCTGCGCTCGGCGTGCCGGACACCGACCTCGGGCAGCGAGGAGATGAGCATCCGGGTGTACGGGTGGCGCGGCTCGCTGACGATCACGCCCGCCGGGGCCTTCTCGGCCAGCTTCCCGGCGTACATGATCATGATCGTGTCGGCGATCTGGTAGGTCAGCGAGATGTCGTGGGTGATGAAGATCATGCTGCGGACGAAGCCGCGGTCCCGGAACTCCACCAGGGTCCTGGCCACGGCCTTCTGGGTGGACACGTCGAGCGCGGAGGTGATCTCGTCCGCGATCAGCAGGGACGGGTCGAGCAGGGTGGAGATGACCATCACCATCCGCTGCTTCATCCCGCCGGACAGCTCGATCGGGTAGCGCCCGAGCACGTCGCGCGGGAGCTCCACCAGGTCCAGGCGGCGTTCCAGCTCGGCGAGGTCCAGCTTCTCGCCCCGGGAGGCGAGCAGCTCGCCGACCATCTTCCCGATCTTCCGGGTGGGGTTCATCGCGCTCATCGAGTACTGCGGGATGAGCGACACCCTGGCGAAGCGGAAGCGGTTCATCCGGCGGTCGTCGCCGATCGGCAGCTCCTCGCCGTCCAGCTCGGCGGTGCCCCCGGCCAGCCGCATCCGGCCGTCCATCCTGATCAGGCTCTTGCCCAGGGTCGTCTTGCCGCACCCGGACTCGCCCGCCAGGCCGAGGATCTCGCCGTCGGCGACGTCGAAGCCGACGCCGTCGAGGGCCTTCACCTCACCGCGCAGGGTCCTGTAGTGGACCCTCAGGTCGCGCACGCTCAGGGTCATGTGCTCTCCTCCACTACAGCTCCCTCAGCCGGGGGTTGAAGACCTCGTCCAGGCCGACGTTCATCACGTACAGGGCGCCGACGATCGCGGTGATCCCGGCGCCGGGCGGGATGAACCACCACCACATCCCCAGGTGCAGGGCGCTCCAGCGGGCCGCGTTGTTGAGCATCAGGCCGAGCGAGATGCCCTGGCTGGGCCCGAGCCCGATGAAGTCGAGCGAGGCCGCGATCAGGATCGACCCGCCGAACAGCAGGATGAAGGTCATGAAGAGGTACGAGTTCATGTTGGGCGCGATCTCGCGAGCGATGATCTTCCAGGTGCGCACCCCGCTGAGCCTGGCCAGGTCCACGAAGTCGCGCGAGCGCAGCGAGAAGGTCTGGGCCCTGATGGCCCTGGCCGCCCACGGCCAGGAGGTCAGGCCGATGAACAGCGCCTGCACGCCCACGCTGCGCACGCCGAGGTAGGCGTTGACGATCAGCAGCACCGCGAGCGCCGGCAGCACCAGGACGATGTTGGTGAGCATGTTCAGCACCTCGTCGACGATCCCGCCCCGGTACCCGGCGGTGAAGCCGATCGTCATGCCGATGATCGCGGCCAGCCCGCCGCCGAGCGCCCCCACGATGAAGGTGGAGCGCAGCCCGTAGACGAACTGGGCGAAGATGTCCTGGCCGAACATGGTGGTGCCGAACCAGTTCTGCGCCGAGGGCGGCGAGGCCGGGGCGGCGACGTAGGCGTTGGGGTCCTGGCCGCCGAGCAGCGGGGCCGCCGCGGCCAGGAGCAGCAGCGGGACCAGCACGGCCAGGCCGGCCAGCAGCTTGCCGTTGCGGACCGCGAAGTACAGGCCCTCGCGCCGTCGCGCGGGAACGGCCGTCACGTCGCCTCCCCTCCCATGCCGATCCTGGTACGCGGGTCGACCAGGACGTAGACGATGTCGATGACGAAGTTGGCGACCAGCACGCCCACCACGATGAACAGGAAGGCACCCTGGAGCAGGAAGAAGTCCTGGTTCTGGATCGCCTTGAGGATCAGGTGGCCCAGCCCCGGATAGGAGAAGACGATCTCGGTGACCAGCGCCCCGGCCACCAGCACGCCCAGCTGCAGGGCCAGGCCGGTGATCTGCGGCAGCACCGCGTTCCTGAACGCGTAGCGGCGGATGAGCCTGCGCGGCGCGCCGAGCGAGGCGAGGTAGGTGGAGTAGTCCGCCTCCAGCTCGTAGATGATCATGTTGCGCATGCCGATGGCCCAGCCGCCGAACGCGACCAGGAACAGCGAGGCGAACGGCAGGAACCAGTGCAGCGCCAGGTCCCCGACGAACTCCCACGACCAGTTGGGCCGCATCGAGAAGCTGTAGCCGCCCGAGACGGGGAAGATCCCGGCCACCACGCCCAGCCCCCAGGCCAGCAGGATGGCCAGCCACATGTACGGGGTGGCGGTCAGTACGTACCCGATGGGCAGCGCGGTGTTGTCGAGCCACTTGCGCCGGGCCGCGAAGGCGCCGAACCTGTTGCCCGCCCACCAGCTCAGCAGGATCGACGGGATGAGCAGCGCCAGCGTGTACGGCACCGCCCGCATGATGAGGTCGGTCACCGGGGTGGGGAACACCCAGATGCTGATCCCCAGGTCACCCCGGAACAGCGCGGCCCAGAAGTTGCCGTACTGCTGCCACAAAGGCAGGTCGAGGCCGAACAGTGCGGTGTAGTGGGCGCGCATCGCCTCCACCGCGGCCGGCTGGGACACGTTGGCCCGCGACAGCATGCTCTGCACCGGGTCGCCCGGCATGAAGCGCGGGATCATCCAGTTGACGGTGACGGCCACCAGGAAGGTCAGCCCGTAGACCAGCAGTTTCCGGCCGAAGTAACGTCGCACGCGATCCTCCAGAATCGGCGAGATGGGCCCCCTCCCGCGCGCCGGGCGCGGGAGGGGGCGAGGATCGCGGGGTCAGCCCCCGGCCGGCTTGATCTCGGTCAGCGTCAGCACGCCGCCCAGCTCCAGCCAGTTGCGCCACATGGTCGGCGGGCTCTTGGGGGTGCCGGGTGCCGAGGAGGGCCAGTTCGTCCAGACCGCGGTGCTGGTCTGGGCCCACAGGCCGTTGTACCAGAGGGGGATCACCGGCAGGTCGTCGAGCTGGATCTTCTGGATCTCGGAGGTGACCTTCTTCATGCCCTCGACGTCGTCGACCTTCTTGCCGTCGAGCTCCTGGACGAGGTCCCATGCCTTCTTGTTCTCGTACCGGCCGAAGTTGACGGTGTTCTGCTGCTTGTTCACCGGGAGCTGGAAGATGTAGTCGTAGTACATCCAGGGGGTGTTCGACAGCTGCCGCTCGTTGTTGAGCACCAGGTCGAACTTGCCGGAGGAGCGCTGGTCGACCAGCGCGTTGAAGTCGGGGAAGTCGGCGGTGAGGTCGATCCCTGCGGCCTTGGCGCCCTCGGCGATGACCCGGCTCGCCTCCATCCAGTCGGTCCACCCGGCCGGGACGATGAGCTTCAGGGACGCCTTGGAGCCGTCCTTGTTCTCCACGAGCCCGTCGCCGTCGCGGTCCTTGTACCCGGCGTCGGCCAGCAGCTTCTTGGCCTTGGCGGTGTCGAAGGAGAACCCCTTCTCGCTCACCACGGCCTGGTCGACGTACTTGTCCCACTGCGGCAGCAGGCCGGTGGGGCTCGCGGCCTTGACGAGGTTGCCGTAGACGCCCTCGACGATCTTCTTGGTGTCGATGGCGTTGGCGATGGCCTTGCGGAAGGCCGGGTCGTCCAGCGGCTTCCTCTTCGTGTTGGGGACCAGGAAGGCGGTGTTGGCCGAGAGCATGTACGGCGGCTCGGGGAAGTACGTCTGGATGCCGAAGTTGCCCTTGACCAGGTTGGCCACGCCGGGCAGGAAGTTGTTGCTGAGGTCGAGGCCCTTCTGCAGCAGCAGGCCCATCGCCACCTCGTTGCTGGAGTTGACGATGTCGACGACGTACTTCGGCTTGACGTCCTTGCCCAGCGCCTTGGTGGCCCACCAGCCGTCCCGCTTGACCCAGGCCATCCGGTCCTGGTCGTGGCTGTGGTAGGCGTACGGCCCGGTGCCGACCG
Source organism: Streptosporangium sp. NPDC050855 (assembly GCF_044456585.1). Taxonomy (NCBI): domain Bacteria; kingdom Bacillati; phylum Actinomycetota; class Actinomycetes; order Streptosporangiales; family Streptosporangiaceae; genus Streptosporangium; species Streptosporangium sp. NPDC050855. Next base: position 43,367 of record NZ_JBITFY010000006.1, on the reverse strand, counting down.
GTTTCTCGTTGACGCCGTTCATCACGTCGTCCTCGGAGCGGCCCTGCCAGATGTGCTTGGGGACGATCGCGTTGTTGTAGACCCAGTTGGCCCACTGCTGGTGGTTGGCCTTGGAGAAGGTGAACCTGACCGTGTTCGGGTCGACCGCCTCGGCCTTCTCCAGCCAGCCCCACAGGTTGGCGTAGGGGACGGTCTTCATCTTGCCGAGCTCGACGGTGAAGACCACGTCGTCGGCGGTGAACGGCTTGCCGTCGGCCCAGGTCACACCCTGCCTGAGCTTGAGCTCGTAGGTGTCCTCACCGGTCCAGGTGCCGCTCTCGGCCAGCCAGGGGGTGAAGGTGTCGTTCTGGGGGTCGTACAGGAAGAGGGTCTCGTAGACGAGTCCCTTGGTGCCGGTGGCCGAGTCCCAGGTGCGCAGCGGGTTCCAGTTGGCCGGGGGACCCCACTGGGTGCCGCTGGTGTACAGGGTCTCGTTGCGCGGGAACGCGGCGTCCGCCGCGCCCGGACCCGCAGGGGCCGAGGGGGCCCCGGCACCGCCCGACGCCGGGGGCGCCCCCGAGGGGGCCGACGGCGTGGTGGAACCCCCGCTGCATCCGGCGGCGGCCAGGCAGGCCGCCGTCCCGAGGACCGCGAACCTTCGTCGAATCCGCATTGGACAGTTCTCCTCTCCAGCATGGGAGCGCTCCCAACCGACCAGACGCGACCGCATGCGCTTGCTGAACCGGATAAGTATCGAGACCGTAAAGTCCATGTGTCGGCCCTGTCAATAGAACACTGGACCGGTTCAGTTACAATCGCTCCAATCGTCGACGGGGGGATCATGAGAAGACCGACGATCGCGGACGTCGCCCGGCAGGCCGGGGTGTCCAAGGGGGCCGTGTCGTACGCGCTCAACGGGCAGCCCGGGGTGTCCGCGAGCACCCGGGCCCGGATCCTGGCGATCGCCGAGGAGATCGGCTGGCGTCCCAGCAGCGCGGCCCGCGCCCTGAACGGCGCGCACGCCCGCGCCGTCGGCCTGGCCGTGTGCCGCCCGGCCCGCACGCTCGGCGTGGAGCCGTTCTTCATGGAGCTGATCAGCGGCATCGAGGGCGAGCTGTCGGACCGTTCGTACGCGCTCATGCTGCAGATGGCCGCCGACCACGACCAGGAGGTCGCGATCTACCGTCGCTGGTGGGGCGAGGGCCGCATCGACGGCGCCATCCTGGTCGACCTGCACGTGGACGACCCCCGCCCGGCCGCGTTCGCGTCGCTGGGACTGCCCGCCGTGGTGATCGGCCATCCCTCCGGGGCGGGGCCGCTGCTCCCGGTCTGGTCCGACGACGACCGCCCCGTCCGCGAGACCGTGCGCTACCTGCTGGCCCTGGGCCACCGCAGGATCGCCAGGGTCGCCGGCCTGCCGCGCCTGGTCCACACCGTGCTGCGCGACCGCGCCTTCACCGAGGCGTGCGAGGGCGTCGCCGAGTACGTGACCGTGCACACCGACTACACGGGCGAGGAGGGGGCCCGCGCCACCCGGCGGCTGCTCAGTTCCCCGGACCGGCCCACCGCCATCGTCTACGACAACGACATCATGGCCGTCGCCGGGCTGTCCGCCGCCCAGGAGCTGCGCCTGGACGTCCCCGGCGACCTGTCCGTCGTCGCCTGGGACGACTCCCCGCTCTGCCAGGTCGTCCGCCCCCCGCTCACCGCCCTGAGCCGCGACATCGCCGCCTACGGCGCGCACGCCGCCCGCCGGCTGCTCTCGCTGGTCTCCGGTCAGGACCCCGGCCCGCACGAGGAGGAGGCCGCCCGCCTCACCCCGCGCGGCAGCACCGCTCCCCCGCGGGTACGGGAGCGCGTCCCCGCGGACGGGTGAGAACGGTTCGGTCGCGGTCCCGGGACGTCCCGTCCGCGGGCCGCGTGGGGGCCGGTTCAGGGCCGGGTCAGGGTGACGAGCAGCGCGGGGTGGTCGGTGTACCGCATGGGGATGACGTCGGTGCGCTCGAAGCCCATGCTCGCCGCGAAGACGTGCTGGACGTCCCCGTCCCCCTTGCGGAAGAAGGGCGCGGAGTTGCAGTTCTGGACGTTCTGCCCGAACAGTGGGGCGTACTTCATGTTCATGTCCCCCGCCAGGAAGGTCGGTCTCGTGGCCGCGCCCCTGTCGCGCAGCAGGGCGACGGTCGCCTTGCACTGCGCCATCGCGACGGTGCCCGTGGTCGACAGGTGGGTGGTGCAGCCGGTCAGGTCGGCGAACTCGGCGCACACGTAGACGCGCCTCTCGCTCCCGCCGTCCTGGGTGGCGTGGACGCCGGAGAAGTTCGTCGCCCCGGTGGCCCGGAAGACGATCCCGTTGCCGTACTCGTCGCCGTCGACGCAGCGGACCGGCGTGCCGTCGGGACGCAGCGCGGGGGCGAACACCCGGTGGCCGTCGCCCATCGCGGAGGCCAGCCGGGCCAGGTCCGCGCGGCAGATCTCGTTCAGCGTGACCACCTGCGGCTGCCTGGCGCCGATGACGTCCAGCGCCTCCCGGACGGTGTTCTCACCGTTGAAACAGGAGGTGTTGACCCCGCTGTGACAGAGGTTGAGCTGCAGGACGCGGTAGCTCTGCGCGGCGGCCGTACCGGCCGGGGAGCGGACGACGGTGGCGGACGCGACGGACGCCGCGGACACCGGGGACGTCACGGGCAGGGTCGTCGCCGCGACCAGGAGGGCGGCCAGGGCCCGCGGGACGACGAGACGAAGGTGGGCGGACGTGCGGGGACCGAACCACGAGCGGCGCATTGATCCTCTTATCTCGGACGTCTCGACCAGCTCCGGCGCGTCGGCCGGCCGTGCGGGCGGCCCGGCGGAGGGGGCCCGGCCCCGGGGCCGCGACGAGCGGGGACGACGGGAACGACGGGGATGACAGGGACACTGACATGACTCGACATGAGGGGATATAAGCCCATGATGACGACTGGATCTAGATCGTCAACATGTGATCCACATGCCGTCCCGACCGAGCTTCCGAAAGGAACGTGCAGGGGCCGCGACCGGAGACGGTTCCCTGAGGAAACCCTTCCCTTAGACTGTCATCATGCAGCGAACCCCGTTCGGTGACATGGCCTGCTCGATCGCCCGCACCCTGGACGTCATCGGCGAGCCGTGGTCACCGCTGATCCTGCGGAACGTCTACGTCGGCATCACCCGCTTCGAACGGCTCCAGCAGAGCCTGGGCATCTCGCGCAAGGTGCTCGCCGAACGGCTCAGGTGGCTGGTCGAGAAAGGCGTCCTGGAGCGCACCGAGTACTCCAGCCGGCCCCCGCGTCACGAGTACACGCTCACCACCAAGGGCATGGAGCTGTGCGACCTGCTGCTGACGATGGTGCGCTGGGGCGACCGCTGGACGGCCGGCGAGGCCGGCCCCCCGGTGCTCTACCGGCACCACGCCTGCGGCGAGATCAGCCACGTCGAGCCGCACTGCTCGGTCTGCCACCGGCCGATGCACGCGACCGACGTCGACGTGCTCCCCGGCCCGGGCGCCCGGCCACCGGCCACCACCCCCTGAGGACGTACGCCGCCACCTGCACGGACCGGTCCCGGCCGCACGATCCGGCCCGCCCCTCCCCGAGGACCGCTCCGCGCCGCCGGGACGCGCGAGGTATGGTCCGGGCGTCGACATGATCACGCCCTCGCTGGCGGTTCCCGAGGAGGCACTACGGTGAGCAGCCCCGAGGTACGGCTCCGGCCGGTGACCGAGGACGACCTCGGCATGTTCCGGCGCTTCAGCACCGAACCCGGGCTGATCGGCCTGGACTGGGCCGGGTTCCGCGACGCGCAGGCCCCGGCCAGGCGCTTCGCCCTGGACGGCTATCTCGGAGCGGACGACAGCAGGCTCGTCGTCGAGGCCGACGGCACGACCGCCGGCTTCATGAGCTGGGTGGCACGCGGGTCCGCGCTCTCCCGGTACTGGGAGATCGGCATCGCCCTGCTCCCGGACCGGCGCGGGCGCGGCATCGGCTGGCGCGCACAGGCGATGCTCTGCGACTACCTGTTCACGCACACCCCGGCACAGCGCATCGAGGCGGCCACCCACCCGGAGAACATCGCGGAGCAGAGGTCGCTGGAGAAGGCGGGCTTCACCCTGGAGGGCGTCCTGCGCGCCGTGGAGTTCCGCGCCGGCCGGTGGCGTGACGGCCACCTCTACAGCAGGCTGCGCGACGATCCGGCCCCGGCCGGCCACTGAGCCCGCGCGCCCACCGGGGCGGATCGGCCGTTCAGGACTCGACCGGCCGACCGGTCGCCGGCCGTCCACTGAGCCCGTGCGCCCACCGGGCCGGGAACGAAGGCCCGGCACACCCGCCGGGGGCGGAACGCCGAAGGGCCGGCACGGCGGATGCCGTACCGGCCCTTCGAAGGGTCGTACCGGGACCCCCGAGGGGTCCCGACGATGGATCAGCGATCAGCGGCCGTAGCGGCTGCCACCGCTGCGCGGGGCCGAGCCGCGGCCGTCGGCGCGGAACTCGCCACCGCGGAAGCCGCCGCCCTGACGCTCGCCGCGGAAGGGCTCGCGCTCGCCCGAGGGACGCTCGGAACGGTAACCGCCACCACCGGCCGGGGCCGGACGGTCGGCGCGGAACGGCTCGCGCCGCTCGCCACCGCGGTAGCCACCGGCGGGACGCTCGGAACGGTAGCCGCCACCACCGGCCGGACGCTCGGAGCGGTAACCACCGCCACCGGCGGGACGGTCGTCACCGAAGGAACGCTCGCGGGGCTGGCCGCCCTCGGCGCCGTGGGCGGGACGGTCGGAGCGGAAGCGGCGCGGGCCACGGGCCCCGCCGTTGCCGCCGCCGTTGCCGTAACCGCCACGGCCCTGACGCTGCTTGGCGGCCGGGGCCGAGGGCTCCCAGACCGGGATCGCCTCGCCGCTGGGGGTACGCGCACCGGCGACCTCCTCCAGGCGGGGGTGGCCCGGGGTGGCCTTGATGCGGAACGGCTTGATGCCGGCGCGACGGGTCATCGACTCGGTGGAGCGACGCTCGTTGGGGAGCACCAGCGTCATGACGGTGCCCTTCTCCCCGGCGCGGGCGGTACGGCCGCCGCGGTGCAGGTAGCTCTTGTGGTCCTGGGGCGGGTCGACGTGCAGCACGAGGCTGATGTTGTCGACGTGGATGCCGCGGGCCGCGACGTCCGTGCAGACCAGGACGTTGATCGCGCCTTCCTTGAACTCGGACAGGATGCGGGTGCGCTGGTTCTGGCGCTTGCCGCCGTGCAGGCCGCCGGCGCGGATGCCGACCTGGGCGAGCTGCTTGCAGAGCCGGTCCACGCCGTGCTGGGTGCGCACGAACATGATCGTCCGGCCCTCGCGGTTGGCGATCTCGGCGGTCACCGGGAACTTGTCGTCGCGGTGGACCTCGAGGACGTGGTGCTCCATGGTGTCGACCGAGGAGGTGGCCGGGTCCATGGAGTGGGTCACCGGGTTGGTGAGGAAGCGGCGGACGAGCTTGTCGACGTCGCCGTCCAGGGTGGCGGAGAACAGCAGGCGCTGGCTGTCGGCCGGGGTCTGCTGCAGGATCGCGCTGACCACCGGGAAGAAGCCGAGGTCGCACATGTGGTCGGCCTCGTCCAGAATCGTCACCTGGACCTCGTCCAGCGTGCACTCACCCTGCTGCATGAGGTCGGTGAGCCGGCCCGGGGTGGCCACCACGACCTCGACGCCGCGGCGCAGCGCCTCGATCTGGCGTCCCATGGACATGCCGCCGACGACGGTCTTCATGCGCAGCGACAGGCCACGGCCGAGCGGCTCGAGCGCGTCGGTCACCTGCATGGCGAGCTCACGGGTCGGCACCAGGACGACGGCCAGCGGGCGGCCGGGACGGGCCTTGGCACCGGCGATGCGGGTCATCATGGGCAGGCCGAAGGCGAGCGTCTTGCCGGAGCCGGTCTGGCCGCGGCCCAGGACGTCGTGCCCGGCGAGAATGTCGGGGATCGTGGCCCGCTGGATGGGGAAGGGGCTGTCGATGCCCGCGCGGGACAGCCCGGTCACCAGGGGCTTCGGCAGGCCGAGAAGGGTGAACTCGGACGGCCCGGACGGGGCCTGGGAGATCTCGGTGATCTCGGTGAACTCGGGCAGAACAGCGTCAAGCATGGTCACGAAGACTCGTGCCTTTCGATAGAAGAACGGGGCACGTCACTTCTGCGAAAGGACGAGCCTGGAGCGCGCGGCCTGAGGCCGCGCTGGATGAACACCCACATCGGGGCGGTGGTGCGGTGCAAGTCGAGGCGCACCGCACGGGGCGGGTCTAGCTTACCCGCACGCAGTCAAACCACGATCAAGCATACCCGGCGTTCGCAGTGCCAGGTTCGGTCGGGGCGTCCGGCATCGGCCGTCCGCTTGTCCGTCGATTGGAGTCAACACTCCCGGCCGGGCTTTTCTTCCCGGCCTCGGAAATACTCTCACACAATTCGGCACAGCTCGAATCCGGGGGTTCGCGCTCCTCACCGGGCACGGCCCCGTCGTGCCTTGACCTGCACCGGAGCGTGCGAGACCCGCCCCGGCGGGGGATGCTCCGGAGGACCGGCAGGCCCTCCGGACGCTCTCCGCCGGACCCGGGGCCCCGCCCCGGCGGACCCTCGGGAGCCGTCCCGCGAGCCCTTCGAGCACCCGCGGCGCCTCCGTGTGGTTCCCCGCCGCTCCACGTCGCCCCGCCGCCCCCGGAGAGCCGGAAGGACGTCCGGGGACGCGGGGCGCGGGCCCCTCGTCCCCGGACGTCCCGGACGGTGCCTCGGTCAGACGTTGAAGCCGAGCATGCGGAGCTGCTCGCGCCCCTCGTCGGTGATCTTGTCCGGGCCCCACGGCGGGAGCCACACCCAGTTGATCTTCACGTCGGAGACCATGCCCTCCAGGGCCGAGTGCGCCTGGTCCTCGATGACGTCGGTCAGCGGGCAGGCCGCACTGGTCAGCGTCATGTCGATGGTGGCGACCGGCAGCGCAGCAGCGCCATCGGTGCCCTCGGCGCCCTCCCCTGCCGGGTCGAGGTGCAGCCCGTAGATCAGGCCCAGGTCCACGACGTTGATGCCGAGCTCGGGGTCCACCACGTCCTTGAGCGCCTCCATGACCTCGTCATGGGTGGCGGTGTCGTCCTGCGCCGTGGTCGGCGTCTCAACAGCCTTGCTCATTTCGTGCTCCTCACGACCGCGTCCTTGTAGGCCATCCAGGCCAGTAGCGCGCACTTCACACGGGCGGGGAACTTGGCCACGCCCGCGAAGGCGACCGCGTCGCCCAGCACGTCCTCGTCGGCCTCGACCTTGCCCCTGCCCTGCATGAGCCGGGTGAACTCGTCGACCACGCCGAGGGTGTCCTCGACGGTCGAGCCGGTGGCCAGCTCGTGCAGCACCGAGGCGGCGGCCTGGCTGATGGAACAGCCCTGGCCGTCGTAGGAGACGTCCTCGACCTTGCCGCCGTCGCCCAGTCTCACCCGCATGGTGATCTCGTCGCCACAGGTCGGGTTCACGTGGTGGACCTCGGCGTCGTAGGGGTCGCGAAGACCCCTCCCCTGCGGGTGTTTGTAGTGCTCCAGGATCAGCTCCTGGTACATGGACTCGGCGATCATAGGGTCGTGCTCACCTTCTCGTTCGCTGCGCCGTGCGCTCGCGCGTCGCCGGCCGCCGTGCGGAGGGCACCGGGCCCCCGCCGTCCGCCCGTACGCCGGCTCGACTGCTCGGGCATGGCTAGGCGAACACCTTCCGCACGTGGTGGAGGCCGCGGACCAACGCGTCGATCTCGGCCGGTGTGTTGTACAGGTAGAAGGAGGCCCGCGTGGTGGCGGGGATCCCGAACCTGAGGTGGAGCGGGCGGGCGCAGTGGTGACCCACCCGCACGGCCACGCCGAAGTTGTCGTCCAGGATCTGCCCGACGTCGTGCGGGTGAATCCCCTCCAGCGTGAACGAGACGGTGCCGCCGCGGTCGGCCAGGTCGGCCGGGCCGATCACCCGCAGGCCCGGGATCTCCCCCAGGGCGTCGAGCGCGTGGGCGGTGAGCTCGCGCTCGTGGCTCGCGACGGCGTCCATGCCGATCTCGGTGAGGTAGTCCACCGCGGCGCCGAGGCCGATGGCCTCGACGATCGGCGGGGTGCCGGCCTCGAACTTGTGCGGCGCGGGAGCGTAGGTCGAGTGGTCCATCCAGACCGCCTCGATCATCTCGCCGCCGCCCATGAACGGGGGCATGGCCTCCAGCAGCTCGGCGCGGCCCCACAGGACGCCGATGCCGGACGGGCCGACGACCTTGTGGCCGGTGAAGGCCAGGAAGTCGACGCCCAGGGCGGCCACGTCCACTCCCTGGTGGGGGACCGACTGGGAGGCGTCCAGCATCATCAGGGCGCCGACCTCGCGGGCCCTGGCCAGCACCGGGGCGACCGGGTTGACCGTGCCGAGCACGTTCGACTGGTGCACGATCGAGACGATCTTCGTGCGCTCGGTGACGAGCTCGGCGAGGTTCGACAGGTCCAGGCGGCCGGAGTCGGTGACGGAGAACCAGCGCAGGGTCGCGCCGGTGCGCTGGGCCAGCATCTGCCACGGCACGATGTTGGAGTGGTGCTCCATCTCCGAGATCACGATCTCGTCGTCGGGGCCGAGCCGGAAGCGCGGGTCCTCGCAGGTCGGGTTGCCGAAGGCGTACGCCACCAGGTTGATCGCCTCGGAGGCGTTCTTGGTGAAGACCACCTCGTCGCGGCCGGGCGCGCCGATGAACGCGGCGATCTTGTCGCGCGCGTCCTCGTACGCCTCGGTGGACTCCGCGCCCAGCACGTGCATGGCGCGGCCGACGTTGCTGTAGTGCATGGCCATGTGCTCGCGCATCACCTCGACCACCTGGGTGGGCTTCTGCGCGGAGTTTCCGGAGTCGAGGTAGATCAGCGGCCTGCCGCCGGGAAGCTCGCGGGACAGGACCGGGAAGTCCTTCCTGATCCTCTCCACGTCAAGGCCGTTGTTCATCAGGCCGACGCCTTCGTGTAGGCCTCGTAGCCCTCTTCCTCGAGCTTGTCGGCGAGCTCGGGGCCGCCCTGCTCCACGATCCGCCCGGCGGAGAAGACGTGGACGAAGTCCGGCTTCACGTAGCGCAGGATGCGGGTGTAGTGGGTGATGAGCAGCACGCCGGTCTCGCCGCCCGCGCGGAAGCGGTTGATGCCCTCGGAGACCACGCGCAGCGCGTCGACGTCGAGACCGGAGTCGGTCTCGTCGAGAACGGCGATCTTCGGCTTGAGCAGCTCCAGCTGGAGGATCTCGTGGCGCTTCTTCTCGCCGCCGGAGAAGCCCTCGTTGACGTTGCGCTGGGCGAAGGCCGAGTCGATGGACAGGGCGTCCATGCCGGACTTGAGGTCCTTGGCGAACTGGCGGAGCTTGGGGGCCTCGCCGGTGGTCGAGGTGACCGCGGTGCGCAGGAAGTTGGCGACGCTGACGCCGGGGACCTCGACCGGGTACTGCATGGCGAGGAACAGGCCGGCGCGGGCGCGCTCGTCGACCGACAGGTCGAGCAGGTCGGTCCCGTCGAGCAGGACCTGGCCGCCGGTGACGGCGTACTTGGGGTGGCCCGCGATCGCGTAGGCGAGGGTGGACTTGCCCGAGCCGTTGGGGCCCATGATGGCGTGGGTCTCACCGGCGCGCACGGTCAGGTCGACGCCGCGCAGGATCTCCTTGTCGGCGACGGTGACGTGCAGGTCGCGGATCTCCAGGGTGGAACCCGAGGTGACTCGGCTGGTGTCAGACACGTTATGACTCCTTCGAGAGCGAGACGAGGACGTCATCGCCGTCGATCTTTACTCGGTAGACGGGGACGGGCTTGATGGCGGGCGGGCCGGTGGGCTTGCCCGAGCGCAGGTCGAAGCACGAGCCGTGCAGCCAGCACTCGAGGGTGCCGTCGTAGACCTCCCCCTCGCTGAGTTTCACCTCGGCGTGGGAGCACACGTCGCGCAGCGCGTGCACCTCCTCGCCCCGGCGGACCAGGGCGACGGGGGTGTCCCCCACCTCAAGGCCGATCACTCCCTCGTCGGGGATGTCGGCGAGCTTGCAGACCTTCTCGAACGTCACTTCTCGAGCTCCGCCTCGACCCGGGCGAGAACGCGCTCGCGAAGCTCGGGGATCTCGATCTTCTCCAGAAGCTGGGCGAAGAAGCCCCTGATGACCAGGCGGCGGGCGTCCTCGAAGGAGATGCCCCGGGCCTGGAGGTAGAAGATGTGCTCGTCGTCGAGGCGGCCGGAGGTGCTGGCGTGGCCGGCCCCGGCGACCTCCCCGGTGAGGATCTCCAGGTTGGGCACCGAGTCGGCGCGGGCGCCGTCGGTGAGCAGCAGGTTGCGGTTCAGCTCGTAGGTGTCGGTGCCCTCGGCCTCGACGCGGATGATGACGTCGCCGATCCAGACCGCGTGGGCGTCTGCTCCCTGGAGCGCGCCGCGGTAGTCGACGTTGCTCCGGCAGTCGGGCGTGGAGTGGTCGACCAGGAGGCGGTGCTCCAGGTGCTGACCGGCGTCGACGAAGTACAGGCCGTTCAGCTCGGCGTCGCCGCCGGGGCCGGAGTAGGAGACCGACGGCGAGAGCCGGACCAGGTCGCCGCCGAGGGTGACCACGAAGCCGCGGAAGACGGCGTCCTTGGCGAGCTGGGCGTGGTGGTGGGAGACGTGCACGGCGTCGTCGGCCCAGTCCTGCAGGCTGACGACCTTGAGCGTGGCGCCCTCGCCCACGACGAACTCGACGTTGTCGGCGTAGACCGCGCTGCCCCGGTGGTCCAGGACGACCACGGCCTCGGCCATCGGCTCCAGGCGCACGACCGTGTGGCCGTAGGCGGTGCCGGTGCCCGACCCGGTGAAGGTGACCACGGTCGGCGTGGAGGCGACGGCCTCGCGGGGCACCGTGATCACGGTGGCCTTCTCGAAGGAGGCGTACGCCTGGGCGCTGACCCGGTCGGCGGGCACGTAGGCCCGCCCGAGCCGGGCGTCGTCGCGCCCGACGGTCTCCACGACGGCCTCGGGCGCGGCGTCGACGTGCACGGCCACGTTCGCCGAGGCCGGGACGCCCTCGTGCAGGCCCCGCAGCCGGGAGAGCGGGGTGAAGCGCCACTCCTCCTCCCGGCCGGTGGGGACGGCGAAGTCGGCCACGTCGTAGGAGGCCCTCTCGTGCAGCGTCGAGAGGGGCTTCACAGCGGTGTCGAGGCCCATCAGCCGACGGCTCCTTCCATCTGCAGCTCGATCAGCCGGTTCAGCTCCAGGGCGTACTCCATCGGGAGCTCGCGGGCGATCGGCTCGACGAAGCCGCGGACGATCATCGCCATCGCCTCGTCCTCGCCCAGACCGCGGCTCATCAGGTAGAAGAGCTGGTCGTCGGAGACCTTGGAGACGGTGGCCTCGTGCCCCATGGAGACGTCGTCCTCGCGCACGTCCACGTACGGGTAGGTGTCGGAGCGGCTGATCTGGTCGACCAGCAGCGCGTCGCACTTGACCGTGCTGGCGCTGCCGTGCGCGCCCTCCTCGATCTGCACCAGGCCGCGGTAGGAGGTCCGGCCGCCGCCGCGGGCGACGGACTTGGAGATCACCGAGGAGCTGGTGTTGGGCGCCAGGTGGACCATCTTGGCCCCGGCGTCCTGGTGCTGGCCCTCACCGGCGAAGGCGACGCTGAGGGTCTCGCCCTTGGCGTGCTCGCCCATGAGGTAGACGGCCGGGTACTTCATGGTGACCTTGGAGCCGATGTTGCCGTCGACCCACTCCATGGTCGCGCCCTCGTACGCCACGGCGCGCTTGGTGACCAGGTTGTAGACGTTGTTCGACCAGTTCTGGATGGTCGTGTACCGGCAGCGGGCGCCCTTCTTCACGATGATCTCCACGACCGCGCTGTGCAGCGAGTCGGAGGTGTAGATCGGCGCGGTGCAGCCCTCGACGTAGTGCACGTAGGAGTTCTCGTCCACGATGATCAGGGTCCGCTCGAACTGGCCCATGTTCTCGGTGTTGATCCGGAAGTAGGCCTGGAGCGGGATCTCCACGTTGACGTTCGGCGGCACGTAGATGAAGCTGCCGCCGCTCCAGGTGGCCGTGTTCAGCGCGGCGAACTTGTTGTCGCCGACCGGGATCACGGTCCCGAAGTACTCCCTGAAGATCTCCTCGTGCTCCTTGAGGGCGGTGTCGGTGTCGACGAAGATGACACCCTTCTCCTCAAGGTCCTCGCGGATCTTGTGGTAGACCACCTCGGACTCGTACTGGGCGGCGACCCCGGCGACGAGGCGCTGCTTCTCGGCCTCGGGGATGCCCAGCCTGTCGTAGGTGTTCTTGATGTCGTCGGGCAGGTCCTCCCAGGAGGCGGCCTGCTTCTCGGTGGAGCGCACGAAGTACTTGATGTTGTCGAAGTCGATCCCGCTGAGGTCGGAGCCCCAGTTCGGCATGGGCTTCTTGCCGAAGAGGCGGAGCCCCTTCAGGCGCAGGTCCAGCATCCACTCCGGCTCGTTCTTCAGCGCGGAGATGTTGCGGACGACCTCTTCGGACAGGCCACGCTTGGCCGTCGCTCCCGCGGCGTCCGAGTCGGCCCAGCCGAACTTGTAATTCCCGAGGCCTTCCAGCTCCGGGCGGTCGGTGACAGTCACCTTCCGGTCTCCTTGCTCGATATGTCGATCGTTTCGTGGACGGCCGGCGGTGGTGCCGGTTCGGAGCGTGGGGAGGGTGGGGATGACGTCGCGCCCTCCCGCGCGCCCGCTCCCGGAGCCCGGTGGGGGCTCACGTGGGTGGTGCACACACCGTCGCCGTGGGCGATGGTCGCGAGCCGCTGCACGGGCGTGCCGAGAATGCGCGCGAACGCCTCGGTCTCGGCCTCGCACAGCTGCGGGAACTCGGCGGCGACGTGCGCCACCGGGCAGTGGTGCTGGCAGAGCTGCTCGCCGCCGACACCGGCCTTGCTCGCCGAGGCGGCGTAGCCGTCGTCGGAGAGGGCCTCGGCCAGGACGCGCACCCGCTGGTCGGCGGGGACCTCGCGCATCTGCGGCCGCAGCCGGTCGACGAGGCCGGCCACCTGCGAACGGGCGAACTCGGCCACGGCCTCCTCGCCCACGCGCTCGGCCAGGAAGCGCAGCGCGCTGCCCGCCAGGTCGTCGTAGGCGTGCTCGAAGGCGCTGCGGCCCTGGTCGGTCATCGCGAACAGCTTGGCCGGCCGCCCGCGCCCGCGCTGGCCGCGCGGCCGGGCGGTGCGGACCTCGGTCATCCCCTCGGCCAGCAGCGCGTCCAGGTGCCTGCGCACGGCCGCCGGGGTCAGGCCGAGCCGCTCGCCGAGAGCGGCGGCGGTGATCGGTCCGTGCTCCAGGATGAGCCGGGCGACACGCGCTCGCGTGCTGCGCTCGGCGGACACGCCGGAGAGCCGCGCGGCGGCGGCCTTCTCGGTGTCTCGCATCCCGGTCACGTATTTCACAACATCAGTGTGCCGTAATTACTTCCCCGCTGACAAACCGGTGTGGGCGTGCCGGGAATGTGATGCATCACGTAGGAAAGGCTTACCTAACCTGCGGAAACGTGCCCCGGTCCCCGGCCCAGACCGGCGAAGATCGCGAGCGCCGCCACGGTGAAGCCGGTCAGCACGACGGCCATCGGCAGGGCGCTGCCCTCGCCGCCCAGGCCCACCAGCGGCGCGGCGAGCGCGCCGAGCCCGAACTGCAGCACACCGGTCAGCGCGGCCGCGCTCCCGGCGATCTGCGGGGGCTGGCCGGCCAGGGCGAGCGCGCCGCTGCCCGGCAGCACGAAACCTCCCCCGCACATCATCACGAACAATCCGGCGACCAGCACCGGCAGGCCCAGCCCGAACACGACCGTGGCCAGGATCGCCGCGGCCCCGGCCACGCTCAGCAGCAGCCCGAGGAGGATCAGCCGGGCCGGGTCCACCCGGCGCCCGGCCAGGCGCCCGCCGATCTGCGCGGTGATGGTCAGGCCGAGCGCGTTCAGCCCGAACACCAGGGAGAACACCTCGGGAGAGGTGCCGTAGACCTCCTGGAGCACGAACGGCGACCCGGAGATGTAGGCGAACATCGCGGCGAACCCCATCCCGCCGGACAGCGCGGCGGCCATGAAGGGCCGGTCGCGCAGCAGGTACCAGAAGGTCACCAGGGTGTGCCGGAGCCCGCCGCCCTCGCGGCTGTCGGCCGGGAGGGTCTCGCGCACCCCGGCCAGCGCCGAGACCAGCAGCAGCAGCCCGGCGACGCTGAGGGCGACGAAGACGCCCCGCCAGGAGGTGTGGGCGAGCAGCTGGGCGCCGGCGATCGGGGCCAGGATGGGGGCCAGGCCGGTCACCAGCATCAGGGTGGCGAAGATGCGGGCGATGGCCGCGCCCTCGTACAGGTCGCGGACGATCGCGCGGACGATCACCAGCGCGGCGCCGCCCGCGAAGCCCTGGAGCAGGCGGAAGGCGATCAGCCCGTACACCGAGGGCGAGAAGGCGCACAGCAGGGAGGCCGCGGCGTAGGCGGCGATGCCGATCAGCAGCGGGCCGCGGCGCCCGCGGACGTCGCTGAGCGGCCCGGCGACGACCTGCCCGGCGGAGACCCCGATGAGGCAGGCGGTGAGGGTGAGCTGCACCTGCGCCTGCCCGGTGCCCAGCCCCTCGGCGATGGCGGGGAAGGCGGGCAGGTACATGTCGATCGACAGGGGGCCGATCGCCGACAACGCGCCCAGGATCAGCAGCAGTCCCCTGCGCCGCGTGCCCGGCGTCACCCCCGGCTCGACGACGGCCGCGGTCATACTCGTCCTCCCTCTCCGGTCACCGGCGCAAGACGGCCCACGAGCCCCGAGGGGCCGCGTGAGCCGAAGCGTCCCAACCACCGATCGGTCATCCGAATTCCTTTGTTCCGGAAATTTCCTGAAAAGGGCAGAAAAAAGCAGGTCCGTCGCGCGCTCCGACGCCCCGGTCCGGCGCGCCGGGTCGGGGCGTCGGAGCGGGGCGTCGGAGCGGGGCGTCGGGCCCCCCTTCCGCGCCGCCCGCGAACCGCGGGCGCGCCGGACGCGTGGTCCGGAAGCGGGAGCGCCGGAGGCGGTCTCTAAACTCGTGGCCATGGACTCCCCAGCCGTCGCGATCGTCGACCTGGTCAAGAGATACGGCGGGACGACCGCGGTCGACGGCCTGACCCTCACCGCCGCCCGCGGCGCGGTCACCGCGGTGCTGGGCCCCAACGGGGCCGGCAAGACCTCCACCGTGGAGATCTGCGAGGGGTTCCGCCGGGCCGACGCGGGCAGCGTGAAGGTGCTGGGGCTCGACCCGTCCGCGCGGGAGCTGCGGGCCAGGGTCGGGGTGATGCTCCAGGCCGGTGGCGTCCCGCCCGCGGCCCGCTGCGGGCAGTGGCTGCGGCTGATGGCCCGCTTCCACGCCCGTCCGCTCGACCCCGGGGCACTGCTGGAGCGGCTCGGGCTGACCGAGCACGCCCGCACCCCGTACCGCAGGCTCTCCGGCGGCCAGCAGCAGCGCCTGTCGCTGGCCGGGGCGGTCATCGGCCGTCCCGAGCTGGTCTTCCTCGACGAGCCGACCGCGGGCCTGGACCCGCAGGCCAGGCACGCCTGCTGGGAGCTGGTCCGCGAGCTGCGCGCGAGCGGGGTCTCGGTGGTGCTCACCACCCACCACATGGACGAGGCGGAGCGCCTGTCGGACCAGATCGTGATCATCGACCGCGGCCGGGTGGTCGCCGAGGGCACCCCCTCCTCCCTCACCGGCGCCGAGCGGCAGCTGCGCTTCCGCGCCCGGCCGGGACTCTCCCTGGACGAGCTGCTCGCCGCCCTGCCCGTCGGCAGCGCGGCCAAGGAGTCGCCGGCCGGGCACTACATCATCGAGGGACAGGTCGTGCCGGAGCTGCTGGCGACCGTGACGACCTGGTGCGCGGCCGAGGGCGTGACCGCGGACGACCTCAGCATCGAGCGGCGCACCCTGGAGGACGTCTTCCTCGAACTGACCGGGCGTGAGCTCCGTTGACGCGGCCCGCCCCGAAGGAGACGACGCACATGACGACCCTGGACCTCACCCCGGCCCCGGGGGCCGCGCCGCTGGGACGGATGGTGGCGGCCCAGACCGGCGCGGAGATCCGGGCGATGCTCCGCAACGGCGAGCAGCTGCTGCTCACGATGATCATTCCGGTGCTGCTGCTCGTCGGCCTCTCGGTCGCCCCCATCCTGGACGTGGGCGGCGGTTCCCGGATCGACTTCATGACCCCGGGGGTGCTCGCGCTGGCCGTGATGTCCACCGCCTTCACCGGGCAGGCCATCGCGACCGGCTTCGAGCGCCGCTACGGGGTGCTGAAGCGGCTGGGGGCGACCCCGCTGTCGCGGACCGGGCTGATGCTGGCCAAGACGCTCGCGGTGATCGCCGTGGAGGTCGTCCAGGTCGCGGTGCTCTGCGCGGTGGCGGCCGCCCTGGGATGGCGCCCGGCGGGTTCGCCGTTCGCGGCGCTGCTGCTGATCGTGCTGGGCACGGCCGCGTTCAGCGGCCTGGGCCTGCTGATGGCCGGGACGCTGCGCGCCGAGGCCACGCTCGCCGCGGCGAACCTGGTCTACCTGGTCCTGCTGGCCTGCGGCGGGGTCGCCTTCCCGCTGGAGCGGTTCCCCGAGGCGGTGCGGCCGGTGCTGGAGCTGCTGCCGATCTCCGCGCTCACCGGCGGGCTCCGCGCGGTGCTCGCCGACGGGTCGGGGCCGCCGCCGGCCGCGGTGGTGGTCCTCGCGGCATGGGCGGCGGGGTCGCTCCTGCTGACCGCGCGGACCTTCCGCTGGGAATGATCCGACTTTTCCCGTAGAAATACGGTCTTTGTCAGAGAAAGACGATCAAGGGTGATCGTTTCCGCCTAACATCCTCCGGGTGATCATTACCGGAGCGCGACGTCCATCCCGGCCTGCGCGGGAACGGCAGGGACGGACGTGGGCGGGCCCGGCCACGGGGATCGTCGCCACGCTCGTCTGCGTCGCGGGCGCCTCCACGGTCTCCCACTCCTCGGACGAGCTCGCCACCCTCAGCGCGGCCCGCCGGAGCGCCGCGGGGCTCTGGGAGCTGGCCCAGCACATCGACGGGCACTTCCTGCCGTACTACGCGTTCATGCACCTGTGGCTGGAGTTCGGGCAGGCGGAGTGGTGGATGCGCCTGCCCTCCGCGCTCGCCACCGGTGTGGCGACCGCGCTGATCGCCGACCTGGGACGCCGGATGGGCTCGTGGCCGGCCGGGCCGGCCGCGGCCGTCGTCTACGTCGCGCTGCCGTCGGTCTCCTACCACGGGCAGAACGCCCGCTCGTACGCGTTCGCCGCGGCCGCCGCGGTCCTGGCCACCTGGACGCTGTACCGGGCGATCGAGGAGCCGGGACGGCGCCGCGGCTGGTGGGGGTACGCGGCCGCCGTGGCGCTGCTCGGCTGCACCCAGGTGTTCGCCCTGCTCGTCACGGCGGCGCACCTGACGGCGGTCGCGCTGTACGGGCGGGGAGTGGCGCCCAGGGTGCTGGCCTGCCTGGCGGCCGGTTTCGTGCCGGGGGCCGTCTGGGCGGTGGTCGGGTTCGCCGAACGGCACGCGATCAGCTGGATCACCCTGCCGGGACCCGACGTGTTCCTGGCGCTGCCCAAGATGATCGGCGGCACCGCCCTGGCCGGGGGCGCGCTGTTCCTGCTCGCGGCGGCGGCCCCCTTCCTGCGACGCCACGGCGCCGACCGGCTCTGGGTGGCGCTGCTGGCCGGCTGGGCCCTCCTGCCGCCCCTGGCGCTGTTCGCCCTCTCCCACCTGATCACCCCGGTGTACGTGGACCGCTACCTGTTCGCGACGGTGCCCGGGTACGCGCTGCTGGCCGGGCTCACGGTCGCCGCCCTGCCCCGGCCGCCCGCCGTCCTGGCGGTGGCGGGCGTGCTGGCGGCCGGGTTCCCCGGCCAGCTGGACGTCCGCGGGGAGGACGGGCACCACGAGAACTTCCCCCGGGCGGCGCGCATCCTGGCGAGCGAGGCGCGGCCCGGCGACGCCCTCGTCTACGGGCGCTCCTCGCTGCGCCAGGGCCTGCTCTACTACGGCGGCGCGGGCCTGCCCGACGACGTGATGCTCACGGGCCGCGACCCGCTGCCGGCCTCGTTCGGCTACCCGGAGCGCTCCGACCTGGCCGCCGCCGTCGCCGGGCGCGAGCGGGTCTGGGTCGTCTGGCGGGGCGGGTCCGAGGCGGCCTCGCGCGTCGACCGGGTCGCCGTCCTGACCGGGGAGGGGTTCGTCCGTGCCAAGGCGTGGCGGACGGGCCGGGTACCGGGCATGACGGTGGCCCTCTACACCCGCTGAGCGCGTACCCCCGCGGGCCCGGAGCGGGATCGCGGGGCGCTTCGGGGGCACGGCGGGCCGGAGCAGGTCCGGAGCGGGTCCGTGGGATCGCTTCGGGCCCGCGTGGCCGGCGGGCCCGGGGCGGGCGGGCTCCGTCTCACATGGCGGATGCCCCTGAGCGGGGACACCCCGCCCGGTAAGGTGTGACCGACCTTTTCGCACCTGAGGAGTGCCGTGACCGCCGAAGCCCTGCACGGGCCCGCAGAACCCTACGAGCCCGGCCCGGTCAGGCCCGGCGCGCTGCTGAAGGCCGCCTCCGACGCCGTTCCGCCGTCCGGGCTGGTCCTGCTGGCGATCCTGTCGGTCCAGGTCGGCGCGGGGTTCGCCAAGGACCTGTTCGGCCAGCTCTCGCCGAGCGCGGTGGTGTTCCTGCGGATCGCCACCGGCGCGCTGATCCTGGGGGCGGTCGCCAGGCCACGGCTGAGGGGGCTGAGCCGGGGGGACGCGGCGGCGGGCCTGGCGTTCGGCGTGACGCTGGGCGTGATGAACCTGTCGTTCTACGAGGCGCTGGCCCGCCTTCCCATGGGGATCGCGGTGGCCATCGAGTTCCTCGGCCCGCTCGGCGTCGCGGTCGCGGCCTCGCGCCGCCGCCTCGACCTGCTCTGGGTGACGCTCGCCGGATCGGGCGTGGTGCTGCTGGCACCGTGGGGGACGTCGGCGTCCAGGATCAGCTGGTCCGGGATCGCCTTCGCCCTGGTCGCGGCGGCCTGCTGGGCCGCCTACATCCTGCTGTCGGCCTCGGTCGGCCGGCGCTTCCCCGGGGCGACCGGGCTCTCCCTGGCGATGATCATCTCCTGCGTGGTGGTCGCCCCCGTCGGGATCTCCTCGGGCGGCGCCGACCTGCTCCGGCCCGAGGTGCTGCTGATCGGCCTGGGGGTGGGCCTGCTCTCGTCGGTGATCCCCTACTCGATCGAGCTGGAGGCGCTGCGCAGGATGCCCAAGCGGGTCTTCGGCATCCTGATGAGCCTGGAGCCGGCCGTGGCCGCGCTGGCGGGCCTGGTGATCCTGGGCGAGGTGCTCCAGGCGCGCGAGTGGGCGGCGGTCGGCTGCGTGGTCATCGCGACCCTGGGCGCCACCCGCTCCTCCGGCTGACCCCACCGCTCGGGCCGATCCACCGCGCCCGGGGATCCCACTGCGGCTCCGGCCTGTTCCCGGCCTGTTCGCGGCTCCGGCCGGGGTGCCCGGGGCTGGCGTCAGGGCTCGGTGGCCCCGGCCCAGATGCCCCGCACGTGCTGGATGTGGTGCTGCATCAGCCGCTCGGCGCCGTTCGCGTCACCGGTGGAGAGCAGCTCCAGCAGGGCGAGGTGCTCGCGGGCGGAGTCGGCGAGCCGCCCGCGCCGGTGGAGGCCGGACAGCCCGTACAGGCGGGCCCGGTTGCGCAGGTCGCGGACCACCTCCACCAGGTGGGAGTTGCCCCCCAGGGCGAGCAGTTCCAGGTGGAAGCGGATGTCGGCGTCGACGTAGGCGAGCAGGTCGCCCCGCTCGGCCGCGTCGACGATCTCCTGGGCCATCGGGCGGAGCGTCTCGAAGGCCGGTGCGCGACCGGCGTCGGCCAGCCGCGTCACCGTGGGCACCTCGATGAGCTCGCGGATCTCCGCCAGCTCGTCCAGGTCGCGCTCGGACATCTCGCTGACCCGGAAGCCCTTGTTGCGCACCGCCTCGACCAGGCCCTCCTTGGCCAGGTCGAGCATGGCCTCGCGCACCGGGGTGGCCGAGACGCCGAACTGGGCGGCCAGCAGCGGGGCGGAGTAGACCATGCCGGGCCGCATCTCACCGGTGATCAGGGCCGCCCGCAGCGCGTGGGCCACCTGCTCCCGCAGGCTCTGTCTCTCCCCCACCGCGGGCAGGTCGAGCCGGCCGTCCGCCCTCGAAGCCATAACGGAGCCTCTCCTGTCGACCGCGTCCATGTCCGGCGGACGGAACCCGCCACCGTCACATCCTCCCAGGCGGTGCGCCCGCCATCGAACATCCGAGGTCCTGCGGGGTTCTCCGTCGAACCCGTGCCGAGCCCGCACCGGACCCCGTCGCCGGACCCCGGCCGTCAGACCCCGCCGAGGTAGGCCTCGACGACCCGGGGGTCCCGGCGGAGCCCGGCGGCCGGCCCGTCCAGCAGGCAGGCGCCGTTCTCGATCACGTACCCGCGGTGCGCGATCCCCAGGGCGGCCGTGGCGTTCTGCTCGACGAGCAGCACCGAGGTCCCCTCGGCGTTGATGCCCGCGATGAGTTCCATGACCGAGGCGACCACCAGCGGGGCCAGGCCCATGGACGGCTCGTCGAGCAGCAGCAGGCGCGGCCCGGTGACCAGCGCCCTGCCGATGGCGAGCATCTGCTGCTCGCCGCCCGACAGCGTGCCGCCCTGCTGGGTACGCCGTTCCGCCAGGCGGGGCAGCAGCCCGTAGACCCGCTCGATCCGGCTGCGGACCTCCGCCTGGTCGCGGACCAGGTAGCCGCCCAGCTGGAGGTTCTCGTGGACGCTGAGCGTGCTGAAGATCCTGCGTCCCTCGGGGACGTGCACCAGGCCGGAGGCGGTGATCCGGTGCGGTTTCTCACCGGTGATCCTCCGCCCGTCGAAGGTCACGCCGCCACCGCTGGGGCGTACCAGCCCCGAGACCGCGGACAGCGTGGTGGTCTTGCCCGCGCCGTTGTTGCCGAGCAGGGCCACGATCTCCCCCTCGCCGACGGTGAGGGAGAGCCCGCGCAGCGCGTGCACGCCGCCGTAGTGGACGTCGAGGTCCTCGATCTCAAGCATCGGCGTCGCTCCCGGCGGTCCTGTCACGTGCGGGGGTACGGTTCCCGGCCCCGTCTCCGGCCCCGTCCCCGGAGCCGTCCGCGGGGTCGTCCCCGTCGGCACCGTCGGCGCCGTCGGCGTCCGGGGCCCGCGTGTGCGCGGCGTCCGTGCCCGGCGTGGTCGCGGAGGGATCGTCCTGCGGGGTGTCCCTCTCCCCCGCGGTGATGTCACCGCCGAGGTAGGCCTCGATGACGGCCGGGTTCCGCCGGACGTCCTCGGGACGGCCGTCGGCGATCTCCCTGCCGAAGTTGAGCACGACCACCCTCTCGGAGACCTCCATGACCAGCCCCATGTCGTGCTCGATGAGCACGATGGCCACGCCGAGGGCCTGGATGCGCCGGATCAGGTCGAGCATCTCGGCCTTCTCGCCGTGGTTGAGCCCGGCGGCGGGCTCGTCCAGCAGCAGCAGGTCGGGCTTGCGGGCCAGGGCGCGGGCGATCTCGGTGCGGCGCTGCTCGCCGTAGGGCAGGTTGCGGGCCTGCCCGTACCGGTCGCCGCGCAGGCCCACGAAGTCCAGCCAGTGGTGGGCCTGCTCGGTGCACTCGCGCTCGGAACGCCGGTACCGGGGGGTGTGCAGCAGGGCGTCGAAGACGCTCTGGCGCAGCCACAGGTGCGATCCGGCCCGTACGTTGTCCAGGACCGACAGCTCGCCGAACAGGCGCAGGTTCTGGAAGGTGCGCGCGACGCCGAGGGCGGCCACGGCCGAGGGCCGCAGTCCCGGCAGGTCCTTGCCGCGCAGGGTGATCCGGCCCGCGGTCGGCCGGTAGAAGCCGGTGACGCAGTTGAAGGCCGACGTCTTGCCCGCCCCGTTGGGTCCGATGACGGAGACGATCTCCGCCTCGTCCACCGAGAACGACAGGCCGTCGATGGCCGTCACCCCGCCGAAGGTCAGGCGCAGGTCGGTCACGCTCAGCAGGCTCACGGCACCTCCTTGGAACGGGCCGGCCACAGGCCCTGCGGGCGCAGCAGCATGAAGGCGATGAGCAGGACGCCGAACAGGAAGTAACGGTAGTCGGCCAGGTCCCGCAGGATCTCCGGCAGGACGCTGATCACGACGGCGCCCACCACGACGCCGGAGACCGAGCCCATGCCGCCGAGCACGACGGCCATCAGCACCAGCGCCGACGCCAGGAAGGTGAAGCTGCCCGGTGAGACGGCGGACAGCTGCGCGGCGAACAGCACCCCGGCCAGGCCGCCCCAGACCGCGCCGGCGATGTAGGCGGCGAGCTTGACCCGGTAGGTGTGCACGCCCATCGCCTCGGCGGCGTCCTCGTCCTCGCGGACGAACCGCCAGGCCCGCCCCAGCCGGGAGCGGCCCAGCCGCGCCGAGCCGAGGACCGCCAGCGAGACGACGGCGACGGTGACGTAGTAGAAGAGCACCGGGCTGTCCACCAGGGACGGGATGCCGTAGATGCCCGACGGGCCGCCGGTGACGTCCAGGTTGTTGGCGGTGATCCGGATGATCTCGCCGAAGCCGAGCGTCACGATGGCCAGGTAGTCGCTGCGCAGCCGCAGGGTGGGCGCGCCGATGACGATCCCGGCGACGACGGTGACCACGATCACCGCGGGCACCGTGGCCAGCAGCGGCAGGTCGAACCGGGTGGCCAGCACGCCGCTGGTGTAGGCGCCGACCGCGAAGAAGGCGACGTAGCCCAGGTCGAGCAGGCCGCAGTAGCCGACCACGATGTTCAGCCCGGCCGCGAGCATCACGGCGATGGCCGCGCTGGTCATGACCGACAGCGCGTACGGGCTGGCGTTGACGAAGGGCGCCAGCAGCGCGATCAGCAGGCCGGCGGTGCCGGCCCACCTGTTCTGCATCAGCTTCGACGCCAGGCTGGGGGGACGGTCCGTGCCGCGGCGGCGGACCTTGGTCCCGGCCGTCACACCCGCTCCGTGACGCGTTCGCCGAGCAGGCCGGTGGGCCGCACGGTCAGGAACAGGATCAGCACCCCGAAGGCGAACACGTCGCGCCACTCGCCGCCCAGCCAGAACGTGCCGAACGACTCCAGCAGCCCGAGCAGCAGCCCCCCGAGCATGGTGCCCGGGATGTTGCCGATGCCGCCGATGACCGCCGCGGTGAAGGCCTTGAGGCCGATCAGGAAGCCCATCAGGAAGTCGATCTTCCCGTAGTAGGCCCCGGCCATCACGCCCGCGGCCCCGGCCAGGGCCGAGCCGATGAAGAAGGTGCGGGAGATCACGGCGTTGACGTCGATGCCCATCAGCGCGCTGGTGCGCGGGTCCAGCGCGATGGCCCGCATGGCCCGTCCCTCGCGGGTGCGGGTGACCAGCAGGTTGAGCCCGGCCATCAGCACCACCGCGACCCCCATCAGGGCGAGCTGCTGCAGGGTGATCCGGGCGCCGAGGATCTCGATCGAGGTGCCGCCCAGGCGTACCGGGTAGACCCGCGGGTCGGCCCCGGCCACCGCGCGCATCCCGTACTCCAGGGCGAAGGAGGCGCCGACCGCGGTGATCAGCAGGGACAGGCGCGGGGCGCGGCGGAGCGGCCGGTAGGCGATCCGCTCCAGCGCGACCCCGGCCAGGCCGGTGAGCGCCATGCTCGCCAGCAGGACCGCCAGCAGCAGCGGCAGCGCCATCGAGGAGGTCACGCCGCCGACCGCGCCGAGGATGGCGAAGCCGGCGAACGCGCCGAGCATGTACAGGTCGCCGTGGGCGAAGTTGAGCAGCTTGATGATCCCGTACACCATGCTGTAGCCCAGGGCCACCAGGGCGTAGAACGAGCCGACGAACAGGCCGTTCCAGACGAGCTGCGTCATCGCGCGGCCCGCTTCCCCGGCGGGCGGTCCGGGCCGCCGTGCCCGCCGCTGCCGCCGTTGCCGGTGCCGCCGGTGCCGCCGGTGCCCGAGCGCCGGTGACGGCCCCGGTACCCGGCGGGCTGCCGGTCCTCGGAGGGCTCGGGGCGGGCGTCGTTCTCGCCGCCCCGGGCCCTGTCGCACCCGGCGTCGCCGCCGTAGGCGCCGGGTGAGGTGTTGCCGGTCATTTGAGGGAGTCCTGCAGGGTGAAGGCGTCGCCCTTCACGACGAGGATCTGGAAGCCGCCGTTGGCCAGGGTGTGCTCGGGGGTGAACTTCAGCGGCCCGGAGAACATCGAGAAGCCGTCGACCGCCTCCAGGGCCGCGATCACCTTCGGGCCGTCGGTGCCGCCCGCCTTGGTGACCGCCTCGGCGGCCAGCCGCACCGCGTCGTAGGCCTGGTTGGAGTAAGGCCCGGGGTCGGTGCCGAACTTCTTCTTGTACGCGTCGATCCAGCCCTCGGCGCCCTCGAGGGTGTCGGGGGTCTGGGTCATCGTGGCGTAGACGCCCTCGGCGGCCTCGTCCCCGGCGATCTCGATCAACTTGGGCGAGACCGAGCCGTCGCCGACCATGATGGAGCCCTTGTAGCCGGCCTGCCGCAGCTGGCGGGCGATCAGGCCGCCCTCCTGGAAGTAGCCGGTCCAGTAGACGAAGTCGGGCTTCTTGGCCAGCACGTTGGTGATGTTGGCGCTGTAGTCGCTCTCCTTGGGGGTGACCGCCTCGGTGATGACCGCCTCGGCCCCGTCGGGGGCCTTCAGCAGGGTCTCGGTGCGCAGCGCGATGTCCTTGGAGTAGCTGGTGTTGTCGTGCATCAGCGCGACGCTCTCGGCGCCCTGCTTGGTGATCCACTTCTCGGCGGCGGCGGCCTGCTGGGAGCCGGTGCCGTTGATCAGGAAGACGTGCTTGAGCTTCTGGTCCACCAGCTCCTGGGAGTTGGCGGCCGGGATGATCATCGGGATGCCGGCCTTGCCGAAGATCGGCAGGGTGGGTAGCGTCGCCCCGGAGCAGTAACCGCCCACGGAGACGTCGACCCCCTCGGTGACCAGCTTGTTGGCACCGGCCGCCGCCGACTGGGCGTCACAGGCGTCGTCCGCGGTCTTCAGCTGCAGCTGGCGGCCGAGCACGCCGCCCTTGGCGTTGATCTCGTCGATCGCGAGCTGGGCCGCGTTGCTCATGTACGGACCGATGGCGGCCTCGCTGCCCGACTGCGGGATCAGCATGCCGAGCACGATCGGCTCGTCCTTCTTGCCGGCCGCCTGGCCGCCGTCCTCGCCGCCGCCGAGCAGCCCCTGGCCACATCCGGTGACCAGGAGACCGAGGACGGCCAGGGACGTGAAGGATTTCAGGGGGATGGCGCGCATTGCCGCTCCTCACATCTGGTGATGTGTGACATTGCATGGGTAAGGGAAGCACAACGTCAAGGGCCGAAATCAGACCGTTAGCGTTAAGTGGCCGTTTCCCCGCGAAACCATCTCGTCGGGTACGAACCGTCGTCGCGACGGCCCCGGCGGCCCCTGCCCGGCCCTGGGTACGGGGGTGTCGCGGGGGTTTCCGGACAGCCCGAATCCGGCCCCGGCCGGAGCGGGTCCCCGGAGCGGACCCCGGGGCCGCGACCCGGTTCGTGACAGGACCGGAACGGGCCCCCGGAGCCACGGCCCGGTCGTGACGGGGCCGGGCAGCGACCCGGTCATGACGGGCCGCGGCCGGTGGGTCAGAGCAGGAAACCGGCAGGGAACGGGTCGGAGGGGTCCAGGAAGTACTGCGCGGTGCCGGTGATCCACGCCCTGCCGGTGACCGTCGGGATCACCGCGGGCAGGTCCGCCACCCGGGTCTCCTCCACCAGCCGCCCGACGAACCGGGTGCCGATGAACGACTCGTTCACGAAGTCGGCCCCCAGCGGGAGCTCCCCCCTGGCGTGCAGCTGGGCCATCCGGGCACTGGTGCCGGTGCCGCACGGCGAGCGGTCGAACCAGCCGGGGTGGATCGCCATCGCGTGCCGCGAGTGCCGGGCGTCCGAGCCCGGCGCGGTGAACTGCACGTGGTGGCAGCCCCGGATGGCGGCGTCCAGCGGGTGGACGGGCTCGTCCTGCTCGTTGATCGCCCCCATGACGGCCAGGCCGGCCTGGAGGATCTCCTGCTTGTGCGAGCGCTCGAACGGCAGGCCCACGGACTCGACCGGCAGGATCGCGTAGTGGTTGCCGCCGTAGGCGAGGTCGTAGACGACCTCCCCGATGCCGGGCACCCGGACCACGCGGTCCAGGCCCACGCTGAAGGAGGGCACGTTGGTGATGGTCACCTCGACGGCCGCGCCGTCGGCGACCCGCACCTCGGCGACCACCAGCCCGGCGGGGGTGTCCAGCCGGATCGTGGTGACCGGCTCGACGACCTCGACCATCCCGGTCTCGACCAGGACGGTGGCGACCCCGATGGTGCCGTGCCCGCACATGGGCAGGCAGCCCGAGACCTCGATGTAGAGCACCCCGTAGTCGGCGTCGGGCCGGGTGGGGGGCTGCAGGATGGCGCCGCTCATCGCCGAGTGGCCGCGCGGCTCGTACATGAGCAGGGTGCGGACGTGGTCCATCGTCGCCAGGAAGTGCTCGCGCCGCTCGGCCATGGTCGCACCCGGGATCACCCCCACTCCCCCGGTGATCACCCGGGTGGGCATGCCCTCGGTGTGGGAGTCCACCGCGTGGAAGACCCTCTTCGTTCTCATGGGCGCTCCTCGCGGGAGGGGTCTCCCGCCACGGACGGGCCGGGAACCGGCGAAACGGGCACCGGCACGGGTACGGATACGGGCCGGGCGGGCACCGGTGGCGCCGGGGTCATCGCATGCCCTCGGCCAGCGCCTTCTCGGTGGCCGCGCGCACGGCGGCCTCCTGCTCGCCGGCGAGCGCGAGCCTGGGCGGGCGGCACGGGCCGCCGGTGCGCCCGGCCAGGTCCATGGAGAGCTTGATGGCCTGGACGAACACCGGCCGGGAGTCCCAGCGCAGCAGCGGGTGCAGCGCGCGGTAGAGCGGCAGCGCGGTGGCCATGTCCCCCTCCGCGGCCGCCCGGTACAGCGCCACGGTCGAGACGGGCAGCGCGTTGGGGTACCCGGCGACCCAGCCGACCGCGCCCGCGGTGACCAGTTCCAGCAGCACGTCGTCGGCCCCGGCCAGCACGTCCAGGCCGGGCGCGAGCTCGGCGATCTCGTAGATGCGGCGGACGTCGCCGCTGAACTCCTTGACCCCGACGATCAGGCCCTCGCCGTACAGGGTGGCCAGCAGCTCGGGGGTCAGGTCCACGCGGGTGTCGAAGGGGTTGTTGTAGGCCACCACCGGCAGGCCGGCCGCGGCCACCTCCCGGTAGTGCTCCACCACGGTCCGGTCGTCGGCCCGGTAGGCGTTCGGCGGGAGCAGCATCACCGCCCGGCACCCGGCCTCCGCGGCCTGCTCGGTCCAGCGACGGGCCTCCAGGGAGCCGTACGCCGCCACCCCGGGCATCACCCGGTCACCGCCGACGGCCGCCACCGCGGTCTCCACGACCGCGGCGCGCTCCTGGGGGGTCAGCGTCTGGTACTCCCCCAGCGACCCGTTCGGCACGACGCCGTCGCAGCCGGACTCGACCAGCCAGCGGCAGTGCTCGGCGTAGCCGTCCAGGTCGACGGAGAGGTCCTCGGCCAGGGGCAGCGCGGTGGCCACCATCACGCCGTGCCAGGGCTTCACGCGGGTCGTCATCGTTCATCCTTCCGGTGGGGTCGGTCCCGAGGGGGTTCGGGCCGGTCCGGGCCCGCCGGGGACACCGGCGGTTCCGTGGGAAAAGGCTCGGGTCCGGGTCGCGCGGTCCCGGGATCGGTCCGTGCGGTCTCGGGTCCGGTCTGTGACGCGAGGGCGCCGAGCCGGATGGGCTGGGCGATCGGGCGCCCGGCCGGGGCGGGATCCTCACCGGCCAGGCAGGCGACCGCGTACCCGCACATCCGGCCCTGGCACCAGCCCATCCCGGGCCGCGCCAGCAGCTTGACCGAACGGGCATCGGCGGCGCCCATGGCCTGGGCCTCGCGCACGGCCGACAGGGGCACCTCCTCGCAGCGGCAGACGAGCGTGTCGTCGCGGAGCCACTCCTGCCAGCCGGGCCGTACCGGGTACGCCTCCTGCAGGGCCCGCGCGAAGGCCGCGAGCCGGTCCCTGCGGCGGGTCAGCGCGGGATCGGGCCGGTCGGCCGCGGGACCGGGCCGACCGGCGGCAGTGGATCGGCCCAGGTCGGCGGCAGTGGATCGGCCCAGGTCGGTGACTGCGGAGCGGCCCGCGAGGCGGCCCTCCACCTCGGCCAGGACGGCGCCGCCCACGCCGGTGCTCTCCCCGGCCGCGTACACGCCGGGCACGCTGGTGCGCATGCCCGCGTCCACCGTGACGACCGCGCTGCCGTCGTGGTCGCGGCGGGTGGCGCAACCGAGCTGGACCGGCAGGTCGAGCTGGGGGACGAAGCCGTAGCCGCAGGCCAGGGTGTCGCACGCGACGGTCGTCGTGGAGACCGGCCGCCAGGCGGCGTCCAGGGTCGCGACGGTGACGTGGGTCAGCGCGGTGTCCCCGTGCGCGGCGACCACCGCCCGCCGTCCCCGGTAGGGGATCCGGTGGCGGGCCAGGCGCGCCCCGTACCCCAGGGCCTCCCCGGCCCGGCCGGCCGCCAGCATCGGGTGCGCGGCCAGCCCGAACCGGCCGTTGGCCTCGTACACGCCGGCCACCCGTCCGCCGGCGTCGGCCAGGCCCGCGGCGACCGGGAGCAGGAACGGGCCGGTGCCGGCGACCACGATCTCGCGGCCGGCGAGGACCAGGTCCCCCTTGAGCAGCGCCTGTGCCGCTCCCGCGGTGAGCACGCCGGGGAGGTCCCAGCCGGGGAAGGGCAGCGGCCTGTCGTGCGCGCCGGTGGCGATCAGCAGCCCGCGGGCGGTCACCGTGCGGGGCCGCTCCTCGCGGTCCCCCTCCAGGCAGCGCAGGACGACCGTCTCCCCGGTGCGCTCGACCGCCCACACCCTGTGACGCAGCAGCACCTCGGCGTGCTCCGTGAGCAGCTCCCAGCGGCGGGTGAACCCGTCGAGGCCGTGGTGCAGGGCGCCGGGCCGGGCCGCGTGGAAGCCCTCGGCCGGACGGCGGAAGTACTGGCCGCCCGGCCTGGCCGCGCCGTCGAGCAGCACCACGTCCAGCCCGGCCAGGGCGGCGGTGAGCGCACCGGCGACCCCGGCGGGGCCCGCGCCGACCACGGCCAGGTCGTGGACCCGCGTCACGGACCGCTCACCGCCCGTCCTCCGTCGCTCCCGCCCTCGTCCCCGAGGTCCCCGATGTCCCCGCCACTGTCTTTGCCTGCCGTGTCCCCGGTGTCCCCGGTGTCCCCTGTGTCCCCTGTGTCCCCGGCGGCGCCGGTGGTCACCCGGTCCTCGGGGCGGGCCTCGGTCAGGCAGGCGCGCAGGGAGGGGACGCCGTTCACCGTGACCAGGCAGTCGAAGCAGACCCCGATGCCGCAGAACAGCCCGCGCGGGCGCCCGCCGAACCTGGTGGTCCGCCAGGACCGGATGCCCGCGCCGTGCATGGCCGCGCCGATCGTCTGACCCGGGACCACCGGGACACCGACGCCGTCCACGCTGATCTCGAACCCCGGCTCGGGACGCGCCCGCACCAGGTCGTACGGCCCCCTCATCGGGCGCTCCCGGTGGCCGGGCACGTCGCCGCACCCCGCGCAGAGCCGTCCCGGACCGCACCGTCGGCACCGTCGGCGCCGTCGGCGCCGTCGGCGCCGTTCCGGGTGGAGCCGCGGGCACGGCCGTCCAGGACCGGACCGCCCTTCGGAGGGTCGCCGTCGGCGGGGTTCACGATGCCTCCTCGGCGAAACGGTCCGGGCGGAAGGGGGTGAGGTCCAGCTCGGGGCGCAGGCCCGCCAGGAGCCGGGCGATCAGGTGGCCGGTGGCCGGGGCCAGGCCGATGCCCGCGCCCTCGTGGCCGCAGGCGTGGTAGAGGCCCGGCGCCCGGGGGTCCTCGCCGATCACCGGCAGGTGGTCGGGGCAGTACGGGCGGAACCCGCAGTAGGCGCGGATCGCCCGGTAGTCCGCCAGGGCCGGGAACAGCTCCACCGCCTGGCGGGCGAGGCGTTCGAGCACCGGGATCGAGACCGTGCGGTCGAAGCCGACCCGCTCCCGGCTGGCGCCGATGAGCACCGGTCCGGACGGGGTGCTCTCCACCACGGCGGACGTCTCCAGCCCGGCGGAGTCGCTGGCCACCGCGGTGACGTAGGCGGCGGTGTAGACCTTGTGCCGGACGAGCGGCCCGGCCAGGGGCTCGGTGACCAGGATGAAGCCGCGCCGGGGCAGGATCGGGACGTGCACCCCGGCCAGCGCGGCGACCTGGCCGCCCCAGGTGCCCGCGGCGTTGACCACGGCCCCGGCGAGGATCTCGCCCTGGTCGGTGGTGACACCGGCGATCCGGCCCCCGCGGCGGACGAAGCCGGTCACGGTGACGCCGGTGCGCAGCATCAGGGCGCCGTGGCCGAACCGCTCGGCGCCCCGCCGGATGAGTCCTGCCGCCGCCAGCATGGGGTGGACCTGGGCGTCCTGCGGGTAGAACACGCCCCCGGCGAAGCCCCGGGCCAGGTGCGGCTCGTAGTCGTGCAGCTCTCCGGGACCGGCCAGGACGTGCTCGACCCCCTGCGCGGCGGCCAGGCCGGTGAGCGCCTCCAGGACCTCGTCCGTCTCGGCGACCACCAGGCCGCCCTTGGCCTCGAACTCGAACCCGCCCGCCGCGGCCCCGTCCCCGCGACCCGCCGCGTCCGCCGACCCGTTCCCCGACCCGGTCCCCCGGCCGTTCCCCGGTCCGTCGCCCGTTTCCACCCCGGCCAGGTCGCGCCAGAGGCGGTTGGACAGCAGGGCCAGGTCCAGCTCGGGTCCGGGCTCCTTGTCGGAGACCAGGATGTTGCCCTCGCCGGCGCCGGTCGTCCCCCCGGCCACGGGTCCTCGGTCGACGACCACCACGTCGAGTCCGGCGCGGGCGGCGTAGTAGGCGCAGGCGGCACCGACGACCCCGGCCCCGATGACCACGACGTCCGGCATGTCCCACCTCGCTCTCGCGGCCCGGATCCGTCAGTACTATGTCACATACCCTTAACCGGATCAATGCCCCAAATCAGGCATCGAGGGGACGCGCCGCCCGGCCCCTCGCCCGCCCGGCCCCCTCGCCCGCCGGGGTCCGCCACGGGACCGCCCACCTGGCCGCCTACCATATGAGCCGTGAAACACCTCCTTGACCGGGCCGGCCGGCGCGCCCTGAGCGCGGCACGGATCGTGGGGCCCCCCACCCTTCCCACCGTGCACCGCTGGGCGCTGGTGGCGGTGGCCGTCAACGTCCTGATCACCGTCACGGGCGCGGCGGTGCGGGTCACCGGCTCCGGGCTGGGGTGCCCCACCTGGCCCCGGTGCACGCCGGAGAGCTTCATCCCCAGGGCCCACGACGAGATCTCGCCGATCAACATGGCGATCGAGTTCGGCAACCGGCTGCTCTCCTTCGTGGTGCTGATCATCGCCCTGGGCTGCCTGTTCGCCGCCCTGCGGCTGCTGCCCCGGCGCCGCGACCTGGTCCTGCTGGCCTGGGTGCAGCCGATCGGCGTGGCCTTCCAGGGCGTGTGGGGCGGCCTGGTCGTGCGCAGCGCGCTCAACCCGGTCACCGTGAGCGTGCACTTCCTGGTCTCCATCGGCATGACCGCCGCGGCGTACGCGCTGTACGCGCGTTCCCGCCGGTACGAGGGC
Source organism: Streptosporangium sp. NPDC050855 (assembly GCF_044456585.1). Classification (NCBI taxonomy): domain Bacteria; kingdom Bacillati; phylum Actinomycetota; class Actinomycetes; order Streptosporangiales; family Streptosporangiaceae; genus Streptosporangium; species Streptosporangium sp. NPDC050855. The sequence continues at coordinate 11,723 of NZ_JBITFY010000006.1, read as the reverse complement.
CCCGAGCCGCCGGTCCGCCGCGAGGTCCGCGCGCTCGCCTGGGCCCTGCTGGCGTCCACGTTCGTCCTGGTGGTCGCGGGCGTGGTGGTCACCGGCACCGGCCCGCACTCCGGCGACGAGATGGCCTCCCGGTTCGGCTTCGACATCGAGACCGTGGCGCGGATCCACGCCGACATCGCCTACGTGACGGTCGGCCTCACCTTCGCGCTGGCGTTCGCGTTCCACCTCACCGGCGCCTCCGGACGCGCCCGCAAGGCCGCGTGGACACTGCTGGCCGTGGAGGCGGCCCAGGGCCTCGTCGGCTACGTCCAGTACTTCACCGGGGTGCCCGCGGCCCTGGTCAACCTGCACGTGCTCGGCGCCGCCCTGGTCTGGGTCTGCGCGCTGCGGGTGCTCTTCGCGACCCGCCCGTACGTCCCGGCCGAGCCCACCGGCACCTCCGGGACCGGCGACGCGGACCGGCTCGACAGCGCCCCCGCCGCCCCCGCCGCCCCCGCCGCCCCCGCCTCCACCGTTCACGCCTGACCCTCGCCCGCCCCCGCGTCCTCCCGGCGGCCGTCCCGTCCCTGTCCCGGCCTCGTCCCCGACCCCGTCCCCCGGACCCGTGCCCGCCCCGCAGGTTCGACACGGTCCCGCCCGGCCGGGACAATGATCGGATGTCACCGTCACGACGGGCTCTCCGCCTCTGCTACCAGGGCGCCGTGCTGCTGAGCGTCCTGGCGATCGCGCCGCTGACCTGGGTCTGGCTGGCCAGTTCCGGACACCGCGTGGTCGCCGGAACCTCCCCCGGCTGGACGGCCGGGGTGCCCGCGGCGCCGGTGGCGCTGGTGCTGGGGGCCGCCGCCTTCGGGGGCACCCCCTCCGCCATGCTGGCCAGGCGGCTGGACATCTCCGCCGAGCTGTACCGGGCCGGCAGGGTCGAAGCGATCCTGCTCTCGGGCGACAACGGCCGGACGGGCTACGACGAGCCGACCGTGATGCGCGACTACCTGCTCGCCCGGGGGATCCCCGGGCGCTCGCTCGTCCTCGACCACGCGGGCTTCGACACCTGGGACTCCTGCGTGCGGGCCCGTACCGTGTTCGGCGCCACCCGGCTCACCGTGGTCACCCAGGTCTTCCACCTGCCCAGGGCCGTCACGCTCTGCCGTACCGCGGGCCTGGAGACCTTCGGTGTGGGCGACGACTCCTCACGGGCGTGGGCGGCGCCCACCTACGCCTACGCGGCCCGCGAGTTCGCCGCCGCGGCCAAGGGGCTCCTGGACTCGGTGGTCCTGGACTCCGCCCCGGTCTTCCCCGGGCCGCGCGAGACCACCCTGGACGCGGCGCTTCAGCCGAGGTGAGCGCCCCCGGCCTGGGGACCCGGGAACGGCGAGGGCGGCGGGGGCGGGGGCACGGCGGGGAACCGGGTGCGGGCGGCGGCCATGCACTCCAGCAGCGCCCGCTGCTCGGCGTTGAAGGTGGGCTCGTCGATCACGTGCCCCCTGGCCCGCTCGTGCAGCAGGCCCAGCTCGGTCGCGGCGAGCTGGTAGTCGCTCATCGCCCGCAGCCCGGGCCGCCCCCCGTTGGCCCTGGCCCACTGCCTGGCGTGACGGCGGCCCGGCAGGGACGAGAGCATCGCGACGTCGGCGGAGGAGACCAGGCCGGTCGCCCAGTAGGCGGGCAGGTAGGCCTGGATGAGCCCGATGATGCGCTTGCGGTCGCGGAAGACGATCCAGATCAGGACGAACAACACGATCATCAGCAGCACGTACGCGATGGCCAGGCCGGCGATGCCGACGTAGGAGGCGAAGCCGTTCCAGATGCCGTGCAGCAGCATCGCGCCGACCCATCCGGCGACGATGACGAGAATCCGGCCCGGCCCGCTGCGCTGCGCCGCGTAGGCCACCGCGACCCCGATCATCGAGGTGAACAGCGGGTGCGCGAACGGCGACAGGACCCCGCGCAGCACGACGGTCACCGCCAGGCCCTGCGCGCCCATCTCGTCGAGCGCGGCCACGTAGTAGCTGACGTTCTCGCTCATGGCGAAGCCGAGGCCGACCATGCAGGCGTAGATGATGCCGTCGGTGGGCCCGTCGAGCTCGGCGCGCCTGAACCTGAGCAGGCCCAGCAGGACCAGGCCCTTCATCGTCTCCTCCACCACCGGGGCGCCGAACGTGGCGGTGAGGTTGCGCGCGTAGTCGTAGCCCAGCCGGACGGTGTTCTCCAGGTAGATCAGGTTGAAGGAGTTGATCACCCCGGCGAACAGGACCGCCACCCCCGCCCCCCAGGCGAACGCGAAGACCAGGTTGCCGCGCGGCTCCGGTTCGATCCGGTCCAGCGCCAGCACCGCGGCCAGCAGCACCGGGACGGGCGCCAGCGCCAGAAGGAGCGCGATGAAGAAGTAGACCGGGTCGCCGTTCAGCACGTCGAAGGAGAGCGACACCAGGCCGCAGAGCCCGGTCGCCACGAGCCCGCCGATCAGCGCGCGTGACGGGCGGTCCCTGAGCACCCATCGGGGATCACTGCTGGACATGTGGCAACCGTAACCGCTGATGTGCACACCACGGCTCGTACAGGGGGATTCCACCTCCGGCGTCGGCGATCGGCCGGGCGCGGATCACCGGGTGGGCGACCGGACGGCGGATCGTCCGGCGGCGGGGCCCCCACACCCTGCCGACGGTCCGGCGGCCCCGTACGGCCGCCTGGAATCCCGTGACCCTACCGGGTGGGGGCCCGCTTTCGCGAGCGAACCCGGAATCCGGCCCGTACCCGTCACCGGTGACCACGAGCGTCCCTTCCCGTCTCCCCCATGGGCCCGCCCCGGGGCGCGTGGAGACCACGGCCCGACGGGCGGCCTCAGACGAGCATCGAGTCGATCGCCACGGCCAGGAACAGCAGCGCCAGGTAGGCGTTGGACCAGTGGAAGAAGCGCATCGGGCGCAGGTCGACCCCGGTCTTGCCGGCGTTGACCCGGCCCATGAGGCGGTGCACCTCCCACAGGCAGGCGGCGCCCAGGACGGCGGCGACCACCGGGTAGAGCGCGGTGGTGCCGGCCACCGGCCACAGCAGCAGCGAGCAGAGCACGGTGGCCCAGGTGTAGACGATGCTCTCCATCACCACGCGGCGCTCGGTGGCGACCACCGGGAGCATGGGGACCTTGGCCGCGGCGTAGTCCTCCTTGTAGCGCATGGCCAGGGTCCAGGTGTGCGGCGGCGTCCAGAAGAACACCACGCCGAAGAGCACCACGGGGGCCCAGTCGAGCCTTCCGGTGACGCCGGCCCAGCCGATCAGCACCGGCATGCACCCGGCGAGCCCGCCCCAGACCACGTTCTGCGAGGTCCGCCTCTTGAGGATCATCGAGTAGACCAGCACGTAGAACAGGTTCGCGGCCAGCGACAGGCCCGCGGCGAGCCAGTTCACCGTCAGGCCCAGGCCCAGGGTGGACAGCACGCCCAGGACGATCCCGAAGATCAGCGCGTTGGTGGGCGGCACCAGGTGCCGGGCCAGCGGCCGGCGCCGGGTGCGGCGCATGGCCGCGTCGATGTCCCGGTCGATGTAGCAGTTCAGGGCGTTGGCGCTACCGGCCGACAGGGTGCCGAAGACCAGGGTGTTGACGGCGGTCCAGAGCGGCGGCAGGCCCTTTGCCGCCAGGAACATCACCGGCAGCGTCGTGATCAGCAGCAGCTCGATGATCCGCGGCTTCGTGAGGGCCACGTACGCCTTCACGACGTCGCCGAGGGAGCGGGGCGCGCCCGGCGTGTGCGGGGTCGCGCCCGGCTCGTGCGGGGCCGTCGATTGCTTGTCGGTGAGCACCATCTAAGGCGCTTCCAGCACGTGCGGGGTCAACGCGTAACCTCTGATTAGAGCGGATCCGTGAATGCGGGCACCAGCCAGCCTTGAGGACTCAACTGTAGTTGCAGGGGGGGACGGTCCCGGCACGGGGTACGGAAGCGGCATGGCGCGCCACCCCGCGGGGACGGCGTCCGGGCCGCTCACCGGTCCCGCGGGCCCGTCGGGGAACGCCCGCGCCACGGCGGCGCGGACGGATCACGGGTCCTGCGGGCCCGCCCGGGAGCCGCTCGCGCCACGACGGCGCGGCCGAAACCGTTAGGGTCCGGTGTGGGCGGGAACTAGCCAGATCGGCGCCATCATCACACGATTAAAGATCCGGAGATCGAGCACTTGAGCAGTGAACTCGTGCCAACCCTTGAATGGAGCGACCTGGACCGCCGCGCGGTCGACGTCGTACGGGCTCTGGCCATGGACGCGGTTGAGAAGGCGGGCTCGGGACACCCCGGCACCGCGATGAGTCTGGCGCCCGCCGCCTACCTGCTGTTCCAGCGGGTCATGCGGCACGATCCGTCGGATCCCTCCTGGACGGGCCGCGACCGGTTCGTCCTGTCGGCCGGGCACAGCAGCCTGACCCTCTACATCCAGCTCTACCTGTCCGGCTACGGCCTGAGCCTGGACGACCTCAAGGGGTTGCGCCAGTGGCAGAGCCTGACCCCCGGCCACCCCGAGCACGGGCACACCGCCGGTGTGGAGACCACCACCGGCCCGCTGGGCCAGGGCCTGGGCAACGCGGTCGGCATGGCGATGGCCGCCCGCCGCGAGCGCGGCCTGTTCGACCCGGACGCCGCGCCGGGCACCAGCGTGTTCGACCACGACATCTGGTGCATCGCCTCCGAGGGTGACATCGAGGAGGGCATCAGCCACGAGGTCAGCGCGCTCGCCGCGCACCAGAAGCTGGGCAACCTGACGGTCGTCTTCGACAGCAACCACATCTCGATCGAGGACGACACCCAGATCGCGCTGAGCGAGGACGTCGTCGCGCGCTACGAGGCGTACGGCTGGCACACCCAGACCGTCGACTGGACGCAGACCGGCGACTACGTCGAGGACGTCCAGGCGCTGTACCAGGCGCTGGAGGAGGCCCGCGCCGAGACCGGCAGGCCGTCGTTCATCCGGCTGCGCACGATCATCGGCTGGCCCGCGCCGAACAAGAAGAACACCGGCAAGATCCACGGCTCGGCGCTGGGCGCCGAGGAGGTCGCCGCCACCAAGAAGGTCCTGGGCCTGGACCCGGAGAAGGACTTCCAGGTCCCCGCCGACGTGCTGGGGCACGCCCGCGAGGTCGTCGAGCGCGGCCGCGCCGCCCGCGCCGACTGGAACGCGCGCTACGAGAGCTGGCGCGAGGCCGAGCCCGAGCGCGCCGCCGAGTTCGACCGCATCGCCTCCCGGCGGCTGCCCGCGGGCTGGACCGACGCGCTGCCGACCTTCGAGATCGGCTCCTCGGTCGCCACCCGCAAGGCCTCCGGCGAGGTGCTCAGCAGCCTCGCGCCGGTGCTGCCCGAGCTGTGGGGCGGCTCGGCCGACCTGGCCGAGTCCAACAACACCACGATGAAGGGCGAGCCGTCCTTCATCCCCGAGGAGTTCCAGACCAAGGACTTCCCGGGGCACCCCTACGGCCGCACGCTGCACTTCGGCATCCGCGAGCACGGCATGGGGGCGATCCTGAACGGCATCGCGCTGCACGGCGGCACCCGCCCGTACGGCGGCACGTTCCTGGTCTTCAGCGACTACATGCGCCCGGCGGTGCGGCTGGCGGCGCTGATGAAGCTGCCGGTCACCTACGTGTGGACGCACGACTCCATCGGCCTGGGCGAGGACGGCCCGACCCACCAGCCCATCGAGCACCTGTGGGCGCTGCGCGCCATCCCGGGCCTGGACGTGGTCCGCCCGGCCGACGCCAACGAGACGGCCGCCGCCTGGCAGGTCGTGCTGGAGCACCACGACCGCCCGGCCGCGCTGGCGCTGACCCGGCAGAACCTGCCGGTCTACGAGGGCACCCGGGACGCCACCAAGGTCGCCCGCGGCGGCTACATCCTGCAGGACGCCTCCGACGGCCAGCCGTCGGTGCTGCTGATCGCCACCGGTTCCGAGGTCGAGCTGGCCGTCGAGGCCCGCAAGCTCCTGGAGGCCGAGGGCATCACCGCCCGGGTCGTGTCGATGCCGTGCGTGGAGTGGTTCCAGGCCGAGGACATGGCCTACCGCCAGTCGGTGCTGCCGCCCTCGGTCAAGGCGCGCGTCGCGGTCGAGGCGGGAATCCCGCTGGGCTGGCGGGAGTTCGTGGGAGACGAGGGCGTGATCCTGGGCCTGGACCACTTCGGTGCCTCGGCCCCCTACCGCACCCTGTACGAGCAGTTCGGGCTGACCGCCGAGCGCGTGGCCGCCGCCGCCAAGGCGACCCTCGCCAAGACCGGAGCCGACAAGGGCGAGACGACGGGAAACTGATCATGAGTGAGATTCTCAGGAAACTGTCCGAGCAGGGCGTCTCCATCTGGCTGGACGACATCAGCCGCGAGCGCCTGCGCACCGGCAACCTCCAGGACCTGATCCGAGACAGGCACGTGGTCGGCGTCACGTCCAACCCGACGATCTTCGCCTCGGCGCTGAGCAAGGGCGACGCCTACGACGAGCAGATGCACGACCTGAAGATCCGCGGCGTGGACGTCGAGGAGGCGGTGCGCGCCATCACCACCTACGACATCCGCTGGGCCGCCGACGTGCTCAAGCCGGTCTACGAGAGCGGCGGCCAGACCGACGGCCGGGTCTCGATCGAGGTCGACCCGCGGCTGTCCAAGGACACCGACAAGACCGTCGCCGAGGCGCGCGCGCTGTGGTGGCTGGTCGACCGGCCCAACCTGTTCATCAAGATCCCGGCCACCGTCGAGGGCCTGTCGGCGATCACCCAGGTGATCGCGGAGGGCATCAGCGTCAACGTCACGCTGATCTTCTCGCTGGAGCGCTACCGCGCGGTCATGGACGCCTGGATGACCGGCCTGGAGCAGGCCAAGGCCAAGGGCCTTGAGCTGGGCGGCATCGAATCGGTGGCCTCGTTCTTCGTCAGCCGGGTGGACGGCGAGATCGACAAGCGGCTCGACAAGATCGGCACCCCCGAGGCGCTGGCCCTCAAGGGCAAGGCCGCGCTCGCCAACGCCCGCCTGGCCTTCGCCGCCTTCGAGGAGGTCGTCGCCTCGGACCGCTGGAAGGCGCTGGCCGCGGCCGGTGCCCGGCCGCAGCGCCCGCTGTGGGCCTCCACCGGGACCAAGAACCCCGACTACCCCGACACGCTCTACGTCGACCAGCTGGTCACCTCCGGCACGGTCAACACGATGCCGGAGAAGACCCTCGAGGCCACCGCCGACCATGGCAAGATCGACGGCGACACGATCCGTTCCTCCTACGAGGAGGCCTGGAACACCATGGCCGCCCTCAAGGAGGTCGGCATCGACTACGACGACGTCGTCGGCTTCCTGGAGACGGACGGCCTGGACAAGTTCGAGGCCTCCTGGACCGAGCTGCTGGCGACCGTCTCCGCCGAGCTGAAGAAGGCGTGAGGGAGCACATGTCAGTGTCCGTGACGTTCGGTGAGGACGATCTCACCGAGCTTGCCGCCGAGACCGCGGGGCGTCTCGCCGCCGAGGGCGTCCCCCAGGCGCTGGCCTCGGGCGACTCCCGCCTGTGGGGGCCCGAGGCCCAGGCCGAGGCGGCCGTCCGCCTCGGCTGGCTGAACCTGCCGCACACCAGCCGGGAGCTGCTGCCCGAGATCGACGCGCTGGTGCGCAGGGCCCGCGCCGAGGGCCTGGACCACGTGGTCCTGGCCGGCATGGGCGGCTCCTCCCTGGCCCCCGAGGTCATCACGGCCTCCGACGACGTACCGCTGACCGTGCTCGACACCACCGACCCCGGCCAGGTGCGCCGGGCCCTGTCGGACCGGCTGGAGAGCACGATCGTGGTCGTGGCCAGCAAGAGCGGCGGGACCGTCGAGACCGACAGCCACCGGCGGATCTACGAGAAGGCCTTCCGCGACGCCGGGATCGACCCGGCGAGCAGGATCGTCGTCGTCACCGACCCGGGCTCGCCGCTGGAGCAGACCGCCCGCGAGGCCGGCTACCAGGTGTTCCTGGCCGACCCGAACGTGGGCGGGCGCTACAGCGCGCTGACCGCGTTCGGCCTGGTGCCCAGCGCGCTGGCCGGGGCCGACGTCGAGCGGCTGCTCGACGACGCGGCCGAGGTTCTGCCGCTGCTGTCGCGCACCGAGGGCAACCCCGGCCTCGACCTCGGCGCCGCCCTGGGGGCCGCCGCGGCCGCCGGGCGCGACAAGCTGGTCATCGAGGACGGCCTGTCGGAGATCAACGGCCTGCCCGACTGGATCGAGCAGTTGGTCGCCGAGTCCACCGGCAAGTCCGGCAAGGGCATCCTGCCCGTGGTCGGCGCCGACCCGAGCGACGCCGAGGACGAGCTGCTCGCCGGGATCGACACCGACGGCGTGGTGACCGTGGCCGGTCCGCTGGGCGCGCAGTTCCTCGTCTGGGAGTACGCCACGGCCGTGGCCGGGCGGGTGCTGGGCATCGACCCGTTCAACCAGCCGAACGTGTCGGAGTCCAAGGAGAACACCGCCGCGCTGCTCGACCGGGCCGAGCTGCCGGTCGGCACGCCGCTCCTGGTGGACGGCCCGGTGGAGGTCTACGGCGAGCTTCCCGGGGAGGGCGAGGCCAAGGACCTGTCCGACGTGTTCACCCGGCTGCTGGAGGCGATCCCCTCCGACGGCTACCTCGCGGTGATGGCCTACCTCGACCGTGAGGCGGCCTTCGACGCCCCCTACGCCGAGGGCGCCTCGTTCGAGGAGATGACCGACGTGTGGAGCGGGGCCGACGCGGCCACGCTGCGCGGGATGCTCGCCGTCCGCACCGACCGCCCGGTCACCTTCGGCTGGGGCCCCCGCTTCCTGCACTCCACCGGCCAGTACCACAAGGGCGGCCCGCAGAACGGGGCGTTCCTGCAGATCACCGGGGCCGTGGAGAACGATCTCGAGGTACCCGGCAAGCCGTACACCCTGGGCAGGCTCCAGCTCGCCCAGGCGCTCGGTGACCTGGGAGCCCTCGCCGGCCGCGGACGTCCCGTCGTGCGGCTGCACCTGACCGACCGCGTCGCGGGCGTCGCGCGCCTGCTGGCCGCCGCCAGGGAGGTCTGATGGGCCGCTGGAGGTTCGCATGAGCAAGGACAGCTCCCCGGCGCCCGCCGGGGAGAGCAGGACGGGCTCCCCGGCCGCGTCCGACCGGCAGGGCGGGCACAAGGGGCACAAGAGTCCCGCGAAGGGGACGGACACCACCACCGCGGCCACCGCCGCCTCCAGCGTCGGCATCACCGAGGCCGTGATCGACGCCAACCCGCTGCGCGACCCGCGCGACAAGCGCCTGCCGCGTGTGGCCGGGCCCTGCGTGCTGGTGCTGTTCGGCGTGACCGGCGACCTGGCCCGCAAGAAGCTGCTGCCGGCGATCTACGACCTGGCCAACCGGGGGCTGCTGCCGCCGGGCTTCTCGCTGGTCGGTTTCGCCCGCCGCGACTGGAAGGACCAGGACTTCGCGCAGCTGACCCACGACGCGGTCAAGGAGCACGCGCGGACGCCGTTCCGCGAGGAGGTCTGGAAGCAGCTGTCGGAGGGCATCTTCTTCTGCCGGGGCGAGTTCACCGACGACGGCGCGTTCGACGCGCTGGCGATGATGCTCAAGGAGATCGACCAGACCCGGGGCACCGGCGGCAACTACGGCTTCTACCTGTCGGTGCCGCCGAAGTTCTTCCCGGTCGTGGTCCAGCAGCTCAAGCGGACCGACCTGGCCGACGGCCCGGACGGTTCCTGGCGGCGGGTCGTGATCGAGAAGCCGTTCGGGCACGACCTGAAGAGCGCCCAGGAGCTCAACGCGATCACCAGCGCGGTGTTCCCGGAGAGCTCGGTGTTCCGCATCGACCACTACCTGGGCAAGGAGACGGTCCAGAACATCCTGGCGCTGCGCTTCGCCAACAACCTGTTCGAGCCGATCTGGAACCGCGGTTACGTCGACCACGTGCAGATCACGATGGCCGAGGACATCGGCATCGGCGGCCGGGCCGGGTACTACGACGGCATCGGCGCGGCCCGCGACGTCATCCAGAACCACCTGATCCAGCTGCTGGCCCTGGTCGGCATGGAGGACCCGACGTCGTTCGGGGCCGACTCGCTGCGCAGGGAGAAGGAGAAGGTCCTCAAGGCGCTGCGGCTGCCGGCCGACCTGTCGCTGGCCACCGCGCGCGGGCGCTACGGTCCCGGCTGGCAGGGCGGTGAGCCGGTCATCGGCTACACCGAGGAGGAGGGCATCCCGCCGGACTCCATCACCGAGACCTACGCCGCCGTCAAGGTGGAGATCGCCAACCGGCGCTGGGCCGGGGTGCCGTTCTACCTGAGGACCGGCAAGCGGCTCGGCCGCCGGGTGACCGAGGTGGCCGTGGTGTTCCAGCGGGCGCCGCACCTGCCGTTCAGCAAGGACGACACCGAGATCCTGGGGCAGAACGCCCTGGTGATCCGGGTGCAGCCGGACGAGGGCATCACGGTGCGGTTCGGCTCCAAGGTGCCCGGCACCGCGATGGAGGTCAGGGACGTCTCGATGGACTTCGCCTACGGCGAGTCGTTCATGGAGTCCTCCCCCGAGGCCTACGAGCGGCTGCTGCTGGACGTGCTGATCGGCGACCCGCCGCTCTTCCCGCACCAGCGGGAGGTGGAGCTGTCGTGGAAGATCCTCGACCCGATCGAGGAGTACTGGAGCTCCCAGGGCCCGCCGGAGGAGTACCCGGCGGGCACGTGGGGGCCGGCCTCGGCCGACGAGATGATGGCCCGCGACGGGCGCGTCTGGAGGCGGCTGTAGATGACCAGCTTCATGCTGAGCGGCACGACCGCCTCGAAGATCTCCTCGCAGCTCACCCACCTGCGCCACCAGATGGGCACCCCCGCGGTCGGCATGGTGCTGACCCTGGTGGTGGTCTGCGGCGAGAGCGAGCAGTACGACGCGGTCCGCGCGGCGACCGAGGCCGCCAGGGAGCACCCCTCCCGGATCCTGGTCGTCATCTCCCGCGACGCGAACGAGCCGAACCGGCTGGACGCCGAGATCCGGTTCGGCGAGTCGACGCCGGGCGAGGTGATCCTGCTCCGCCTGTACGGGGAGCTGACCCGGCACGCCGACTCGGTGGTCAGCCCGCTGCTGCTCACCGACACCCCGGTGGTGGCCTGGTGGCCGGGCGAGTGCCCGGACGTGCCGGCCAAGGACCCGATCGGCATGCTGGCCCAGCGCCGCATCGTCGACGCGCGGGCCGCGGCCGACGCGGTCAAGGCCATCGTCGGCCGGGCCCGCGGTTACGTGCCCGGTGACACCGACCTGGCCTGGACGCGGCTGACCACGTGGCGGAGCCTGCTGGCCGCCGCGTTCGACCAGCCGGTGGGCAAGGTCAAGCGGGGCGGCGTGGAGGCGGTGCCCGGTCACGCCAGCGCCCTGCTGCTGGCGGCCTGGCTGAGCGACCGGCTGGGCGCGTCCGTGAAGGTCTCCGAGTCCGAGGGCCCGGGCCTGACCGCGGTGAGGCTGTCGGCCGCCGACGGCGACATCGTGATCACACGGTCCGACGGCCACCTGGCCACGCTCTCGCGTCCGGGTCAGCCGGACCGCAGGGTCGCCCTGACCCGGCGCCCGACGTCGGAGCTGCTCGCCGAGGAGCTGCGGCGGCTGGACCCCGACGAGGTCTACGCGGCCGCGCTCCAGCGGCTCGCCAAGACCAACCGGTCCTGAGCGGTGGGGGGGGGGGGGGGGGGGGGGGGGGGGGGGGGGGGGGGGGGGGGGGGGGGGGGGGGGGGGGGGGGGGCGCGCGCGCGCGCGCGA
>NZ_JBITFY010000005.1:0-381091 GCF_044456585.1 Streptosporangium sp. NPDC050855 | reverse complement strand
GGTTTGTCGGTAGTCTTCGGGGGTGGGGGTGTTGGTGGTGGGTGTGGGGGGGGGGGCGGGGGGGCCCGGGCGGGGGGGGGGGGGGCGCGGGGCGCCCGCCCCCCGCCCCCCCCCCCCCCCCCCCCCCCCCCGGCGTGCTTTCCGGGGACGTGACGCCGGTTCCGCGCCCGCCGGGTGTGGCGGCGGTGTAGAGGTATGCGGCAGGTAGCGTGCAGACCGTCGTGCGGACGGGACATCGTCCCTAACGTCGCATGACATGCAGACAGTGGACGTACTGGTCGTGGGCGCGGGCCTGGCCGGCCTGCACACGGCGCGCCTGCTCGCCCGGCGGGGACTGGACGTGACGGTGATCGACCGCCGCAGGTCGCTCTCGGCGGGCATCCGCACGACAGGGATCTTCGTGCGCCGGACCCTCGACGACTTCGACCTGCCGGAGCACCTGCTGGGGCCGGGGGTACGGGACGTGCTGCTGTACCCGCCGTCGCGCCGGGCACCGGTCCGGCTCACCAGCGACCGGGACGAGTACCGCGTGGCCGACATGGCGGCCGTCTACCAGCACGCGCGCCGCGCGGCGGAGTCGGCCGGGGCCCGGATCCTGCCGGGCGTACGCTACGTCGGCGCGTCGGCGGGCGTCGTGCGGTTCGCGGACGCGGAACCGGTGAGGGCGCGGTTCGTCGTCGGCGCGGACGGCGCCCGCTCCCGGGTGGCCCGGGACCTCGGCCTCGACGTCAACCGGCGCCTCCTCGTCGGCGCCGAGATCCTCTACCCGGTCGCGCCGGGCACCACCGTCCCGGCGTTCCACTGCGTGCTGGACCCCCGGATCGCTCCGGGGTACCTGGGATGGGTCATCGACGACGGCCGGCACGCGCACGTCGGCGTCGCGGGGTACCCGGACGCGATGCGCACCGGCGTCCGCCACCTGCTGGACGCCTTCGCCGCGGACGCGCCCGGCGGCGCACCACCGGCCGGGCCGGTCGAGCGCCGGGGCGGCCCGATCCCGGTCGGCGGCGTGCTGCGACGGCTGGCGTGTCCCGCCGGGCTGCTCGTCGGGGACGCGGCGGGCGCGGTGTCGCCGCTGACGGCCGGTGGGCTGGACCCCTGCCTGCGCATGTCCGAGCTGGCCGCGGCGGTCACCGCCGAGTACCTGCGCACCGGCGACCGGCGCGTGCTGAGCCGGTACGACGGGGACGCGCTGCGGGCCCGGTTCCGGGGCCGGCTGCTGCTGCGCCGCGCGTTCGCCGGAATCCGGTCGCCGGCCGCGGCGGAGGCGGCGGTGACCGTGCTGCGCGGTCGTGCCGGTCGTGCCCTGGCGGCGCGGATCCTGTTCGGCGACGGCTCGTTCCCCGACGTCGGCCCGCGGCCCGCGGCAGGAGCGCCGCGGGTCTCCCGCCGGTGAGCCGGCCGCGTCGGCGTCCGCCGACGCGGCCGATCCCCGTGTCGCATGGCGACGCTTCCTCCGCCATCTCCGCTGGAAGGCGACGATCGACCGGAAGTCACCGTTGGACACGTCGTCTCGCGTCACACCTCGTCGGCGGGGCCGGTGATGCGGTACCCCACCCCGGGGGTCGTCGTGATGACCGGCGGGCTCCCCAGTTTGCGGCGAAGCCTTCCGACGGTGACGGCGACGGTGTTGGTGAACGGGTCGGCGTTCTCGTCCCAGACCTGTTCGAGCAGGTCCTCGGTGCTGAGGAAGGCGGGACCGGCGCGCAGCAGGGCCTCCAGGAGCGCGAACTCCTTGACCGACAGGTCGATCCTCCTGCCGTCGCGGGCGACCGTGCGGCGTACCGGATCGAGCTCGATCCCGGCCGCGCGCAGGGTGCGCGGCCGGGCGGACGGACGGCGCCGGGCCAGGGCGTGGACGCGCAGGACCAGTTCGGGGAAGTGGAACGGTTTGGCGAGGTAGTCGTCGGCCCCCAGGGAGAGGCCGCTGACCCGGTCCCCCGGGGAGCCCGCGGCGGTCAGCATCAGGACCATCGCGCGCCCGTCCCGTTCGGCGATCATCCGGCAGAGGGTGTCGCCGTGGATCCCGGGCAGGTCACGGTCGAGGACCACCACGTCGTACGGGGTCAGGTCGAGTTTCGCGGCGGCCTCCAGGCCGTCGTGGGCCACGTCGACGGCCATGCCCTGGTCCCGCAGGCCCTCCGCCAGGACCTCGGCGAGCGAGCGCGCGTCCTCCACCACCAGGACCCTCACGCGCCGGCGCCTTCCGGTACGGGCGCCCGCGGCAGCGAGACGGTGACGCGCAGGCCGCCCTCGGGCCGGGCGTGCAGGTCCAGGACGCCGTCGTGGGCCTCGACGACGGCCGCGACGATCGACAGGCCCAGGCCGGAGCCGGTCTCGGAGCCGGTCCGGTCGGCGCCGAGCCGCCGGAAGGGCTCGGTGAGCCGGGCGACCTGCGCCGGGTCGAGGGGCGGCCCGCCGGTCTCCACGACCAGCCACGCCGAGCCGTCCCCCGTGCCGGCCCTTGAGCCGTTCCCCGTGCCGTGCTCGGTGCGGGTCCCGGTGCCGGTCTCCAGCCGGATCCGGCCGCCGCGCCGGTTGTGGACGACCGCGTTGTCGATCACGTTGTTCACCATGCGGGACAGCAGGGTCGGGTCGCCCCGGGTCCACGCGTCCTCCCCGGTACGGACCTCGACGGTCAGGTCCCTCTCCGCGACGTCGGCCGCGCGGGCGGCCAGCGCCTCGGACGCCAGGGTCGCGAGCGAGACCGGGACGCGGTCGCGGAACTCGCCGTGCCGCGCGCGGGCGAGGTCGAGGAAGCTCTCCAGAAGGCCGTCCACCCGGTCGAGCTCGGTGCGCAGCCGGTCGGCGAGCGCCAGCGTCTGCGGTGGCACCGGCCGCGGCTTGGCCACGGCCACGTCCAGCGACGCCCGCATGGTCGTCAGCGGCGTCCGCAGCTCGTGGGAGGCGTCGGCGACGAACCGGCGCTGGGCGGCGAAGGACGCCTCCAGGCGTTCCAGCAGCTCGTCGATGGTGTCCGCGAGGTCCTTGACCTCGTCGGCCGGGCCCGGCACGGCCAGCCGCTCGTGCAGGTTGTCGGCGGAGATCCGCCGCGTCGCAGCGGTGATCGTCCGCAACGGGCGCAGCACCCGGCTGGCCACGAACCTGCCCAGCAGGACCGAGATCACCGCCATCACGACCAGCGCGACCACCGAGCCCACCAGGAGCCGGCGCGACTGGATCGCCTGGGCGTCCATGAGCTGCGCCTCGAGCCGGTGGACGCGCTCCTGGGCGAGGCCGGGCCACGGTGCGCCAGGGCCCTGACCGGGCGCGGGCTCGCTCACCCTGACGGTGGCCAGCAGGTTGGTGAGGACCAGCAGCCCCAGGCCGGACGCGAGGAACAGCGCGGCGTACAGGACGGTGAAACGCTGGCCCGCCGTCCGCCTCGGTGACGCGGGGCGTCGCGGCTTGCTCATCGGTTCTCTCCCGTTCGCGTGCGGACCTCCAGGATGCGCCGCCCCGCCTAACAGCGATGTGACAGCACCGGTTCGGCCCGTGTCACGGCCGGTTCCGTAGAACCGGACCCATGCCGGAATCCACTGAAGACACCGCCGGGCCGCCCCTGACCGTACGCGTGCGACGGGAATGGGGGAAGTTCCGCACCCGGGGCCGGACGGCCGCCATGGCGTCCGCGATCCTCGTCATCGTCCTGCTCGGAGTGCTCTCCGCGATCGCGGCGAGCCTCGGCACCTCCTGCACCGCCGGTCCGGTGGAGGTCCCCTGCCCCGCCGATCCGGTCGGGCCGCACGGCCGGGCGGTGAGCGACACGTCCTACCTCGTCCACCGGACCCTGGGCAGGAACGGCGACATCACCGTCCGCCTGACGTCCATGACGGGCGTCATCACCTACCCGCCGCCCGACCACGACGAGATCGTCCCCGGTCTCGTCCCCTGGGCGAAGGCCGGTGTCATCATCAAGGACGGCACCGCGCGGGGCTCCTCCTACGCGGCGCTGATGCTCACCGGCGCGCACGGCGTGCGGATGCAGCACGACTACGTCCACGACACGGCCGGGCGCCCGGGCGGCGTCTCGCCGCGGGCACCGCGCTGGCTGCGGCTGATCCGCTCCGGCGACACCGTCACCGGCCACGAGTCGGCCGACGGCACGCGGTGGACGAAGGTCGGCACCGCCCGCCTCGCCGCGCTGCCCGAGACGGTACGGGTCGGGCTCTTCGTCGCGTCCCCGGGGGACGTGACCCTCACTCCCGTCGCCCTCGGCGCGAGCCTTCAGGCGTCGCGCTTCACCCAGGCCACCGCCGTCTTCGACCACGTCAGCGTGCGGGGCGGCACGTCCACCGGCGGATGGAGCCACGGCAGCGTGGGCGAGATGGGGCACACCGACTGGGAGAGGCACCACCGGCCGCCCGGTCTCGTCGAGTCGGACGGCACGTTCACCGTCACCGGAACCGGCGACATCGGGCCGATCGGCACCGCGCCGGGTCACGCCGTGGAGGGCTCCCTCGCGGGCCTGGTCGTCGGCCTGGTCATCGTGATGGTGGTGGCCGTGCGGTTCATGACCGCCGAGCACCGGCCGGGCGCGGCGGGTGGCGCGGTCGGTGGCGCGGCCGACGACGTGACGGGTGGTGCGGCGGTTGGCGTGACGGGTGGCGCGGCCGACGACGTGAGGGGTGGCGCGGCCGGTGGGGCGGCGCCCGCCTTCCGTACGGCCGTGGCGAAGGCCGTCGTGACGGCAGCGGTCACCTTCGCGGCCGGGCTGGTCGCCTCGGCGGCCGTGGTGGCGGCCGGCCCGCGGATCCTGCGCGCGGGCGGTCTCGGCGTCCTTCCGGTGCCGGTCCTCACCGAGCTGCGGGTCGTCGCCGGTGCCGCCGCGCTGCTCGCGGTCGCCGCCGTGCTCGCGCTCGCTCTCGGCGCGCTGTTACGGCGGACCTGGGCGGCGATCCTCGTCGCGATCTCGACGGTCGTCCTGCCGTACGTCCTGGCGGTCCTGCCGATCCTGCCCGACGACGTGGCCAGGTGGCTGCTGCGCCTCACCCCGGCCGCGGGCTTCGCCGTCTACCGGACCGCCCGCGAGTACCCGCAGGTGATCGCCCACTACGCGCCGTCGGCGGGCTACCCCCCGCTTCCCTGGTGGGCCGGGTTCGGCGTGCTCTGCGGCTACGCCGTCGCCGTCCTCGCCCTGGTCCGCCTGCGGTCACGCCGCCGCGACGGCGAGCGATCACCCCGGTGACCGGACGGGGCGACGCCGTCTGCTTCGCGCGCTCCCCTGAGACGTCCGGGCCATCGGCGAAAGCCCCCCGGCGACGCGTGATCACCATGATCACGCGTCACCGGGGGCCTCCATGCCGCCATGCCGCCGTGCCGCGCCGTCCACGCCATATCCGGCCCGGCGTACCCGGTGGCCTCAGCCGGACGCCCGCTGCCGCAGGTTCGCGGAAATCCGGGACCTCATAAGAAGCCCGGGTGCGTCACCCGGTGTAGTTCTTCCCCGGGGGCCTGCCGGGGAGCGGCTTGGCGATGAGGGCGACGGGGACGAAGAAGCAGATCTGGCCGATCGCCATGACGAGCGTCCAGAGCGCCTTGTCGTCGTAGCAGGCGGACGCCCTGGCGTACAGCTCGTCGGGGACGCGCTCACCGGACGGGTTCGGGGTCAGGACGGCCTCCACGAGCTCCAGCGCGACCCGTTCGGCGTCGGTGAAGTAGGGGGCGTCCCGCCACGACGCCACGGCGGTGATGCGCTCCTCCGTCTCCCCGGCCTTGCGGAGAAGGCCGGTCTGCCGGACGGTGTGGTACGTGCTGCCGACGATCTGCCCGGCGCGCAGGTGCACCAGGCCGACGGTGGTCTGCGGGATCGCGCCGTTCCGGGTGGCCGTGGTCATGCCCGCGGCGATCGTCATCAGGTCGGGAAAGAACCGGGCGGGGTCGGGCAGGCGGGACCGGAGGTCGTCCTGGCCGGCCGTCGTGGGTGTGGACATCGGAGGTGTTCCCTTTCTCGATTTCGGTGGTGTTCTCGGGACGTACGGCCCGGTGCGGCCGGCCCCCGTCGTGAAGCGGCCGCCCGTGGAGGAGGATGAGGCGATCCGTGCCGGAGTCGCAGGGCTCCTCCGCGTACCGGACCGTGTCCCGGGAGTCCGACGACACGACCGCCGGGAATGTGAGGTGACGCGCCGGCCTCACGCTTCGGCGCGCTGTCTCGTCGATCCGGTGAGCACCGCCGCACCGAGGGAGCCGACGAGACCATGACCGCCCCGTACGAGCCGGGCCGCACCCACCCCGATCCGAGCCTGAACGCGATCATCAGCGAGCGGCGTCACCTGATCAACCTCGCCTACCGGCTCCTCGGCACCCTGGCCGACGCCGAGGACGTCGTCCAGGAGACCTACGCCCGCTGGTACGCCATGTCCCGGCCGCAGCAGGAGGCCATACGCTCCCCGGGCGCCTGGCTGACGACGGTCGCCGGACGCATCTGCCTGGACCTGCTCGGCTCGGCGCGGGCCCGGCGGGAGAGCTACGTGGGCGAGTGGATCCCCGAGCCGCTGCCCGACCGCACGGAGTGGACCGACGGGAGGCCGGGCGGCGTCTCGGCCGATCCGGCCGACCGCGTCACCCTCGACGAGTCGGTCAACATGGCCTTCCTCGTCGTGCTGGAGTCGATGACCCCGGCCGAGCGGGTCGCGTTCGTCCTGCACGACGTCTTCCGCTACTCCTTCGCCGAGGTGGCCGAGATCGTCGGCCGTACGCCGGCGGCGTGCCGCCAGCTGGCCTCCTCGGCCCGGCGCCGCATCCGCGCGTCCCAGGCCCTCCCGGCCCCGGCGGCCGGGCGCGCCGACGTCGTCAGGGACTTCAAGCGGGCCTGGGAGGCCAAGGACATCGGCGCCCTCATCGGCCTGCTCGCCCCCGGGGCCACGATGGTCTCCGACGGTGGCGGGCTCGCCAGCACCGCGCCCCACCCGATCGAGGGCGGCGAGCGGATCGCCCGCTACGCCCTGACCATCGCCGCCGTGGCGCCCGGCCTGACGATCCTGGAGCGGACGGTCAACGGCCAGCCCGGCCTGGTGGCCCAGCGGGACGGCGCCGTCACGGCGGTGATGGCGTTCGAGGTCGTCGAAGACCGGATCACCCACATCTGGGCGGTACGCAATCCCGACAAGCTCCGTCCCTGGACGGACGGGTGACGGCACCGGGGCCGTCCCGGGCACCCGGCCGTCACGACCTGTGACGTTCCGCGACGGGACGCGGATCCACCTCACATTTCCGGTGGTCGTGTCGTCGGAACGCTGAGACACCGTCCGGCGCGCGGAAGGGCGTCGCGGTCGTCGCCGTCCTCACCCGTTCCGCAGCCCTCAAGGAGTCACCCGTGTTCCTGCGCGTCGCGATCGTCCTGCAGACCGTCGCCCTCTTCGCCGCGCCGATCACCGCCGGCCTGATGCTGTCCTGGCCCAACGGGCACGTACTGCACAGCGCCTCGTCGTACGCGGTGTTCGTCGTGGCGCTGCTGCACCTGGGCACCGCGGTCCTGGTGTGGCGGCCGGGCGGCGGCTCGCCCAGGCCCATCCTGTACGCGGCCGGGTTCCTGGCGCTCACGCTGACGCAGGTCGCGCTGGGTCTCGCGCGTCTGACGGCCCTGCACGTCCCGCTGGGCGCCCTGCTGTTCGGCCTGAGCCTCCTCCAGCTCGACCGGGTCCTGGCCCTCCGCCGCGCCGGTGGAGCACCCGGCGGGACCGGGGGCGGAGACGCCGAGCGGGGGGTCAGCGCCCGGAACCCTCGGTGACCCTGGGCAGGTCCTGCCAGGAGGTGCCCGGGGACGGGGCCGCCGCGCAGACGACGTAGTGGTGCGGGGCCATGGCCGACATACGGCCGGGGAGCAGGCCCAGGCAGGCGGAGTGCAGCGCCGCAGGGGTGGTGGCGGCCGTCGTGAAGCACACCAGCCGGTGCCCGAGCCGTTCGTCGGCCTCGGCGACGACGGCCGTCTCGGCGGTGGGGGCCGTCCCGTCGCCGCCGGTCAGCCGAGCGAGCGCGTCCGCCGTCAGGCGCCCGACCTCGGGCAGGTGGACCCAGCAGCCGTCGACCGGCAGCCAGCCGTCGTCCCGGGGGACCGGGACGACACCGGTGAGGGCGGTCAGCTCGGACCGCGGCACGTCCCGGTCGCCCGCCTCGATGAGCAGCCGGGCGATCCCCTCGCCGAGGGCCAGCGCGTCGCCGCGGGGCAGGCAGCGCGGATCGGCCCACAGGGTGACGTCGAGCTCGCCGTGCGTCCGGTGGACCCAGAGCGAGGTGCGCGTGGGCAGGACGGCCGGTGGGAGCCACACCGAGTGGACGTCCTCGCCGCCCCGGACGGCCCGCGGGCCCCGACCGGGGACGCTCATGTCGTTGAACACGATGTCGCGCGCGAAGAACAGGCCGCGCTCCCGCTGGACGTCCTCCATGATCCGGATGAGGGCGTCCGCGTCGAACCGGCTGTTCTGGTACGCGGTCATCGTCGCCGAGCGCGCGCCGCGCAGCACGGCGTCGAAGCCGTCCGCGCCGGTCTCCACGGGGATCAGCGCGTCCTGGGCGAGCGGCCCGACGTACTCGCGCAGCTCGGGCCGGAACCGGTTCGCCGAGATGGACAGCACGACGACCGTCCGCTGGCGGGCCCGTACCCCGGCGAGCGCCGCCAGGGCCGCGAGCACCGCCGCCGACGGGCTCGCCCCGGTACGCGCGGAGATCCGCCCCAGCGCCCCGGCCGCGGGGACCGAGCGCACGCGCAGCCGGGGGAGCAGCCAGTCCGTCTCGCCGTCCACCGGGACCGTCAGCGTGGACCGGGGCACCGCGCGCAGGTGGCGCTCCCAGTAGCGGAGCGCCGACTCGGCGCGTCGCAGGCCGGCCGGGGTGCGCTCGGCCGCCACGACGTCGAGCGGCTGCGGCGCGGTCACCGGCGCGAGCGGCTTGCCGAGGAGGAGCTCGTCCCACTCGGTGAGCACCACGGCCAGCCCGGCCGCGTCCATGGCGCTGTGCGTGGTCACCAGGACGACCTGTCGCGGTACGCCGCCTGAGGCGATCACGGCGACCCGGAGGGGGATCTCCGTGTCCAGCGCGAAGCGCGTGCCCTGGAGACGCCGCGCGACCTGCTCGGCGAGGTCGCTCTCGCACGTCCCGGCGTCTTCCGGCACGGCCGGGGAAAGGCCGGTGTCGTGGACCTCGACGGTCACCTCCCCGGCGGCCAGGACCCGCTGGAGGCCGTCGTGGAAGGTCGTGCGCAGGGACTCGTGCCGGGTCACCAGCCGGCGCACGGCCTCGGTGACCACGGCGAGCGTGGTGCCCGGCTGGACGGCGCGTACGACGCGGTAGTTCATGTGCTCGGGCGGGTCGGTGAGCATGCAGCGGACCATGTTGGCCTGGCCCGTCGTCAACGGGCCGTGGCGGGCCGTCAGGCCGGAGAAGCACGCGGTGCGGGAACGGTCCAGCGGATCGGGCCGGTGGAGG
Organism: Streptosporangium sp. NPDC050855; assembly: GCF_044456585.1. NCBI lineage: Bacteria > Bacillati > Actinomycetota > Actinomycetes > Streptosporangiales > Streptosporangiaceae > Streptosporangium > Streptosporangium sp. NPDC050855. Next base: position 371,668 of record NZ_JBITFY010000005.1, on the reverse strand, counting down.
GACCGGAACCGTTCCGGTCCGGACGAGAGCGGTTGTGCCACGGGAAGCCACCAGACCGAAGGGTTCATTATTGGAAAGTTTGCTTACAGTTTCGGGGGTGGTGTCAGTGAATCATGTCCGCGGGAGACGCGACAAGCCTTGCCCGGCCCGGTTTTCGCGCCTTTCCCGTCCGGCTCCCGGCCGCGAGGACGCGTTCCCGGTACGGGACGCCGGCGCGGTTCCCGGCACCGGGCGGGGAGGGCCTCCCCGGTGGTCCCGCGTCCCCGGGGTGTACCTGGCCACACCCGGGTGTGCACGTAGCCCGATGTCGGCGGCGAACCGGACCTCCTACCGTTGTCCTCGGAGGCGACCGGTGTTCCGGCCGCCCCTCGGACCGGGTGGCGATGGACCTCACGCCGTCCGCCGTCGATCCATCGGCACAGGGAGCGGTCAGCGTGACGGAGCATTCGGACGGCGGGCACGCGTACGGGGCGGCACCGGGGACCTATCGCGTGGACCCGGACGCGACGACGGTCCGGTTCGCGACACGCGCGGTGTTCGGCCTGCTGCCGGTACGAGGATCCTTCGCGGTCGACCACGGCCGGATCGTGGTCACCGAGGGCGTCGGCGACTCCACCGTGGACGTGGTGATCCGGGCGGCCGGGTTCGAGAGCGGCGACCCGCGGCGCGACGAGCACGTCCGCTCCTCCGACTACCTCGACGCCGCCGCGTACCCCGAGATCGTCTTCCGCGGCCGGGAGGTCGAACGCTCCGACGGGGGCGCCTTTGTGCGGGGGACGCTGACCGTGCGGGACGTGACCCGGCCGACGGTCCTGAGCATCGGCCACCTCACCACCGGCGACCGGTGCCTGAGGGCGCGGGCCACGACGGACATCGACAGGTACGCCTTCGGCCTGACCAGGGCGAAGGGCATGACCGGCCGCCGTCTCGGCATCACGATCGAGGTCGTCGCCCTGCTGGAGGAGGCGTGAGCCCGGCCGGGACGTGGGACTCGATCACCGGCGGGGACGAAGGGGAAAGGGGAGATCCACTCCTTTCCACTCTCAACGTATAGCGCACCGGGGGGCTTGCGGCAAGCCCCCGGTCGTGCCGCAGAATCGTCGGCCGAAGCCGTAACCTGCGGAAACGAGGATCACGACGTGCGTATGGTGTTGCCGGCACACAGGCCGGAGTCGGACGCGCCGGAGCCGGGGACGGTGGGGTCCGAGAGCGCGTTCGACCTTCCCGCCCACCTGGCCCCCAAGGCGGACCCGGCGCTGATCGCCGGTGACGAGCGGCACTTCGCGGCCATCGCGGAGAGCCTTGAGCGGTCGATCGCCGACCTGTCCGACCGCCTCGACGCCGAGCGCAGGTCGCCCGGCGGCAAGGGCCGGCAGGCGATGGACCGGGACCTGGAGATCCACCGGCTGGCCTCGCGCCTGCGCGCGCTGCGCCGCTTCGGCCTGGACCTGTGCCTCGGCCACATGGTCGCCGCGGACGACCCCGAACCCGTCTACATCGGACGGCTCGGACTCACCGACAGTGCGGGCCGCCGGCTGCTGCTCGACTGGCGGTCCCCCGCGGCGGAGCCGTTCTTCGGGGCCACCCACGCCGACCCGATGGGGCTGGTGAGCCGCCGCAGGTACCGCTGGACCCGTGGCCGGATCAACGACTACTGGGACGAGGTGTTCACCGCGGACGGCCTGGCCGGGCATGCCGCGCTCGACGACCGGTCCGCCTTCATCGCCGGCCTGGGCGCCGACCGGTCGGCCAGGATGCGCGACGTGCTCGGCACCATCCAGGCCGACCAGGACGCCGTCATCCGCGCGGGATCGCGCGGCGCCCTCGTCGTCGACGGCGGCCCGGGTACGGGCAAGACCGTCGTCGCGCTGCACCGCGCCGCCTACCTCCTCTACTCCGACCCCCGCCTCGGCCGCCGCCGGGGCGGCGTGCTGTTCGTCGGCCCGCACCAGCCCTACCTGGCCTACGTGGCCGACGTCCTTCCCAGCCTGGGGGAGGAGGGCGTGCAGACCTGCACCCTGCGGGACCTCGTCGCCGAGGGAGCCTCGGCGGGCGTCGAGACCGACCCGGAGGTGGCCCGCCTGAAGGCGTCCGCGGACCTGGTGAAGGCGATCGAGCCGGCCGTCAGGTTCTACGAGAACCCGCCCACCAAGGGGATGACGATCACGACGGACCGGTCCGAGGTCTGGCTGAGCGCCGACGACTGGGCCGAGGCGTTCGAGGCACCGGAACCCGGTACCCCGCACAACGAGGCGCGCGGCCGCATCTGGGAGGAGCTGCTCACGATCGTGGCGGACAAGCACGACGGCGAGGTCTCGCCCGGCCTGCTCCGCACGTCGCTGTCGGCGGACAGGGAACTGCTGGCGACCTTCAACCGCGCGTGGCCGCTGATCGAGGCGGCCGACCTCGTCGGAGACCTGTGGACGGTCCCCGCCTACCTGCGGATGTGCGCTCCCTGGCTGGACGTCGACGACGTCCGGCGGCTGCAGCGCGAGGACGCCCAGGCCTGGACGGTGTCCGACCTGCCGCTCCTGGACGCGGCACGGCAGCGGCTCGGCGACCCGGAGGCGTCACGACGCGAGCGCCGCCGTGAGGCCTCCCTCGCCGCCGAGCGCGAGCGCATGTCCACGGTCGTCGACGCCCTGCTCGACGCCGACGACGACGGTGAGGGCGTGGTGACGATGCTGCACGGACAGGACCTCAAGGACGCCCTGGTCGACGAGGCCGCGTCGCCCGGCGTCGAACCGGACCTGCTCGCCGGCCCGTTCGCGCACGTCGTCGTGGACGAGGCCCAGGAGCTGACCGACGCGGAGTGGCAGATGCTGCTGCTGCGCTGCCCGTCCCGGAGCTTCACCGTCGTTGGGGACCGCGCCCAGGCCAGGCACGGGTTCACGGAGTCGTGGGAGGAACGGCTCCGGCGGGTCGGGCTGGACCGGATCCGGCTGGCTCGCCTGAGCGTCAACTACCGGACGCCGGAAGAGATCATGGCGGAGGCCGAGCCGGTCATCCGGGCCGTGATCCCGGACGCCAACGTGCCGACCTCCATCCGCAGCGGGGGCGTCCCCGTCGAGCACGGATCCGTTTCGGAGCTGGACTCGATCCTCGGCACCTGGCTCGCCGAGCAGGCCGACGGGGTCGCCTGCGTCATCGGCGATCCCGCGTTCCGGGCGACGTCGCGTGTCCGGTCGCTGACCCCGGAACTGGCGAAGGGGCTGGAGTTCGACCTGGTCGTCCTCGTCGACCCGGAGGCGTTCGGCACGGGCGTCGAGGGAGCGGTCGACCGCTACGTCGCCATGACCCGGGCGACCCGGCGGCTCGTCGTCCTCACGAGCCTCTGACACCGGTCGCGACCTCGCCGGGCCCGTACGGGAGGGATCGGTCACCGTCCCGTGGTGGAGAGCTCGCGCGTCCGCCGGAGTTCAGCCGGGAGGGTCGCCGGGGCTCGCCGGGGCGCCGGAGCGCTCGACCACGTCGACCGCGGCGGCGGCGAGGGCCAGCACGGGGAAGATCGCGTGCGGCGGCACCCGGTAGACCCCTCGCTCGGGCTGCTCGACCAGCCCGGCCGAGGCGAGCGTCTTGAGGTGGTGGTACAGCTGGCCGGGCGAGGCGAGGGCCAGCTCGGCCTGCAGGTCGGCGACCTGTTTGGGCCCGGCGACCAGCGACTGAAGGATCTCGAAGCGCGCCGGATGCCCGGCGGCGGCCAGCACCGCGGCCAGCGGCCCGGCCGGCTGCCGAAGCAGCCGGCCGGGGCTGCGGGCCATCTCCCACACCCAGTGGTAGCCGCCGATCATGGCCTGACCGCCGTAGGTGATCAGGCCGGTGTCGTCGCCCGCCACCGCCGGCGGGGAAGCGGCGAGTGCGGCCTCAAGGGCGGCGACCCGGGCCTCGAGGTCCTGGAACCGGTCGTCGGCACTGGTCAGGGTCGCCTCACTTCAACGCTGCGCGGACTCTCGCGAGGAAGGCGGGATCCGTCGCCATTCGTACGATGAACTGCTGATGAGCATAGCTGCGCACCCCCGAGTACCAGGTCTCCTCGGGCAGGCGCCGCAGGGCGAGGACGGTCTCGCGCGGCTTCTCACCTGGCCGGACGGTGTACATGGCCTCGCTGATGACACCGGGCAGCGCGCCGCCCTTGGTGCCGATGAGGAGCTTGTCCGGGTCGGCGCCGGGCTGGCGCATCGGCCACTCCAGGTGCCGGCTCGCGATCCTGTCCTTCCGGAGCCCGGCGAGCACCCGGCGCAGGACGCCAGGTTCGACGCGGGCCACGGTCTCGGCCCAGTCGGCCTGCCGGGCGAAGTCGGGAAGCGTGAGCCGCACCTGCTCACCGGCCTTGACGTACCTCTTCAGGCAGGCGTCGGCGGACAGCGTGCAGCCGCCGAAGGCGCGCAGCATCGCGCCGTTGAGGGTGCCGACACGCGTCTGCGCGACCTTGCGCAGTGCGCCGGGGCCGAGGCGGTCGCGCAGCAGGTCGGCGGCGGCGTTGTCGCTCTCCTGGATCATGGCGGAGACGACCTGGTCGAGGGTGACGCTCGCACCGGGCTTGAGCCGCTTGAGCGCCGCCTCGTGGGCGCCGCCGTCGGTGCCGGGCAGGTGGTAGGCGTTCCACAGGGCCACCGGGACGCGCTCGCCCCGCTTGACCTTGCCCTTGCGGACGGCGTCGGCGTAGGCGGCGAGATGGGTGATCTTGAAGGCCGACGCCACGGGGGCGAGGCGATCGGCGTTGTGGCTGATGCCCCGGGTCACCAGCGCGACGTCGTCGGGGTGGGCGCTGATGTAGGCGAGTACGGCCTCAACGTCCTTGAGGTCGGCGGGGGCGGGGGCGGCGGCGACGCCGGTCGTCGGGGCCGCCAGCGCTGCGGTCAGGAGCATGCTGAGGATTGATGACATACCTCCAGTTAACCATAAATCCGAAATTTCGGAATAACGATTTTTTGGCGGCGCGCTCGGCCGGGTGGGGGTGAGGGGTTGGGGCGGGGACGGTGGGCGAGAAAAGATGATCGACCTCGTCTTTGTCCCGCTATACCATGACGTGGTCGTCGCAGCTGCGAGGGAGGGCTCATGCGTCCTGGCGTTCCGGTCGTGCGAATCACCGTCACCCTGCTCGCGGCGCTGGCCGCCGGCCTCTTCCCCGCGACCACCGCTCACGCGCAGCCGGACGCCCCGGACGTCCCAGCGGCCCTGGATGTCCCGGGTACTCCGGGCGCTCCGGGCGCTCCGGGCCTGAAGATCAAGGAGAGCCGGTTCCACGTCAAGGCGATCGGCCCGGGATTCGTGCTGAAGCTGTCGCCGCGCGGGCTCGACGTGCGCATCGACGAGGAGAGGTTCGGCGACCCCGCCACCGGCAACCCGATCGAGCGGCAGACGATCGACCTCACCGGCCGCACGCTGCGCCCCTTCGAGTGCGAGAACGGCACGTACACGATCAAGACGGGGACCTTCGAGCGCACCTACCGGATCTCGCGGCTCGCCAGGCGGCCGCTCCCGTACACCGAGGGGTTCGCCACCGGCTCGCCGGGCATCTTCACCCCGTTCGTCGGCGAGATCGAGGGGACCGCGACCGACGCCGACGGCCGGACGGTGCGCTTCCTGATCTCGGACCTGGTGCAGGAGGTCCTCACCGAGGACGGCTTCTCCGCCACCGCGCCGATCCACGGCTTCTTCGTCGACGAACGGGGCCGGGTGCGCGACCGTATCTCGCTCGTCGGGCGCTTCAACGCCGGTCCCGACGGCCGGAACGCCGTCCACGGGATCGAGGACCGGGGCACCTGCCGTCAGATCGCCGACCTCCCCTTCGGTCCGGGCAGCGAGCGGGCGGTGGTGACGGGACCGTTCTTCGTGCTCCCGTTCAGCTCGCCCGTGACGGTGCCCGGACGCCACTGAGCCCCCATGGCCGTGGATCGTCCGTGAGAAGGCCGGGAGCGGCCCCTCCGGTCTTCTCCGACCCGCGGTAAAGCTTCACCAAGCGCCGGTTGGGGAGGATCTGTGGAGGAATGACATCCCCCTGCCTTTCAAAGGGGACGAGCGATGACCGATCAGGCGCTGGGAGTTCATTCCGAGGTCGGTCCGTTGCGCAAGGTCATCGTGCATCGGCCCGAGCTCAGCTTTCACCGGCTCACCCCGAAGAACATGGACGAACTGCTGTTCGACGACATCCTGTGGGTCGAGCAGGCACAGGTCGAGCACGACGCCTTCGTGGCGGTGATGCGCGAGCGTGGTGTCGAGGTGTTCCACCACCAGCGGCTCCTGGCCGAGGCGCTGGACACGGGACTCGACGCCAGGCGGCACGCCATCGAGCAGACCGTCACCCACCTGACCGTCGGTCCGGCGCTGGTCGACGCCGTCCGCGAGACGCTGTCCGGCTGGAGCGGTGAGAAGCTGGCCACCCACCTGATAGGAGGTCTGACCAAGGAGGAGTTCGGTGTGGCCGACCTGGAGGCGCACTCCCTGGTGGCGGCCTCGGCCAACCCGCGTGAGTTCATCCTGCCGCCGCTGCCCAACTCGCTCTACCAGCGCGACCCGGCGGCCTGGTTGTACGGCGGGGTCTCGCTGAACCCGATGTTCTACCACGCGCGCCTGCTGGAGACGATCAACCAGTCGATCGTGTATCACTACCACCCGATGTTCGCCCAGGTGGATTTCCCCTATTGGTATCCCTACGCCGGGGAGGACGAGCGTTTCAACGAGGAGTCGTACGGCATGGCCTCGATGGAGGGCGGCGACATGATGCCCATCGGGAAGGGCACGGTCGTGATCGGGATGAGCGAGCGCACCAACGCCCGTACCGTCGAGCACATCGCGGTGTCGATGTTCGCGGCGGGCGCGGCGGAACGGATCATCGCGGTCCACGTTCCCAAGAGCCGCTCCTACATGCACCTTGACACGGTCTTCACGTTCCTGGACGTCGACAAGGCCACCGCCTACCCGCCGTTCCTGGAGACCGCCACCACCTGGTCGCTGCGTCCCGGCGACAAGCAGGGAACCGTGGAGGTGCACCGTGACACGAGTTTCGCCGCCGCGTTGCAGGACGCGCTCGGGCTGACCCGTCTGGAGGTCGTCCCGACCGGTGGCGACGACTACCAGATGACCCGCGAGCAGTGGGATTCCGGCAACAACTTCTTCGCCCTGTCCCCCGGCGTCGTGATCGGCTACCACAAGAACGCCTTCACCAACCGCAAGCTGCGCGAGCACGGCGTCGAGGTCCTGGAGATCGAGGGCTTCGAACTGGGCAAGGGCCGGGGCGGTGCCAGGTGCATGACCTGCCCCATCGAACGCGGCGCGATCTGAGCGCCGGGCGGCCGACCGGCGGACGGGCCCGATGGACATGAGGTCGACGGAGGAGCCCGGCCGATGACCGAGGCCGTCCCCGAGGCCGTGTCCGGCGCCGACGCCAACCGTGCCATGAGCCTGGCACTGCGTGTGGGCGAGTTGCTGCTCGCCAACGGCGAGGGGACCGAGAGCGTCACGGCCGCCATGCTCGCGATCGTGCGGACGTACGGCCTGCGCCGGATCGACGCGGACGTGAACCTGTCGGCGCTGACGCTGTCGCTCGTCCCGGACGACGGCCGCCTGCCGGTCACGGCCGAGCGGCGGGTGCGCAGGCGCGAGCCCGACTTCGCCCGGTTGATCTCGCTGCACGAACTCGTCGAGGAGATCACCCGTCTCAGGCCGCCACCGGCCGAGGCGCAACGACGACTGCGTGCGCTCGGCGGCCGCGCCGGGATCTACCCCGGCTGGGTGGTGGTCACGGCGCTCGCGCTGGTCTCGGCCTCGGCGGCGGTGCTGACCGGCGGCGGCGCGGTGGTGGCTCTGGCGGCGTTCCTGGCGACCGCACTCGGTGACCGGGCCGGGGCGTGGCTCGCCAGGCGCGGGGTGGCGGAGTTCTTCCAGCTCGCCTTGGCGGCGGCCGTCGGCACCGCGGCCGCGGTGTTCATGATCTGGCGGCAGATGCCCGTGCAGGCCTCCGCGGTCGTCGTGGGTGCGGTGATCGCGCTGCTGCCCGGCAGGCCGCTGGTCGCCTGCGTACAGGACGGCATCGCGGGTGAGTACGTCACCGCGACCGCACGGCTGACGGAGGTGGTGTTCATCGTGGCGGCGGTCGTCTCGGGGATCGGCGCCATGCTGGCCTTCGCCGTCAAGGCGGGGGTGCCGATCACGGTGGACGACGCGCCCGCGGCGGCGCTGGTGCTGTCACCGCCGCAACTGCTCGGGGCGCTCGGGCTCGGGCTGGCGTTCGCGGTGGCGCTGCGGGTGCCGCCCGGGCACCTGCCGCCCGCCGCGCTCGGCGGCGTGGTGATCTGGATCGTGTACGTCTGCCTGCGCCGGCTGGAGATTCCGGCGGTACTGGCCACCACGGCGGCGGCCGCGGTGATCGGACTGCTGGGCTCGGCGTACGCGCATCGGGTGCGCGTACCGCCGATGGTGTTCGTGATCCCGGCGATCGGGCCGTTGCTGCCGGGCTCGGTGCTGTTCCAGGGAATGTTGAAGCTGAGCCTGGGGGACGTGCCGGGCGGTTCACGCTACCTGGTCGAGGCGCTCTCGATCGCCCTGGGCATCGGTGCCGGAGTGATCCTGGGCGTCGACGTGCTGCGCGCCATGCGTCGTCGCGACAGGCCGCGCCGGATGCGGCCGGCCGCGCGCCGCACCAGAGGATACTGATCCTCGTCGGCTGTCGCGCGATTCGCCTTTCATGTCCCTGGGTAGTTATCCGGCCGCGCCGGGCTCTCTTCTGGCGTCCCCCTGCACGACGCTTCGGAACAGGGGGACGCGGTGGATGTGAACGGCGATATCCGTCATCGGGGCGTCCGGTGAGCAGTCATCCGGCGCTCGTGCTGTTCCTGGCCCTGTTCGGTCTCTACAGTCCCGTCGCGGCGCTCGCCTCCTATCTGCCGACCGTGCGCTCCTTCGATCACGGGCAGGTCCTGCGCCTGGCCGTCGGGCTGGCGCTCAATGTCGCCGTGTTCGTGCTCCTCGCGCTCTGGGTCGGTGAGCCGCTCCTGGAACTCCTCGGCATCAGCACCGCCGCGCTGACCGCCACAGGGGGCATCGCGCTGGCCTTCGCCGCCATTCCCCTGATGCTGGGCAGGGCGGGCGCCGCCGAGGAACACGACAGGGCGCCGTCCGAGGAGAAGCCGCGGGCCGCGCCGGAAGGGACGTCGTCCGAAGAGAGCTCACAGGGCGCGGCGGAAGGCGTGAAATCGGTGCTGTTCACGCCGGTGACCTTCCCGCTCACCGTCGGAGGGACCACCTTCGCCTTCGCCGTGGCGGCCTCCGCCCAGGCCGTCTCGCTCATGGACAGGCTGGCCCTGTCGCTGGCCGCGCTGTGCTTCGCCGCCGTCACGGGCATCACCCTGTACGCCGCCGGCCATGTCCAGCGGCGCATCTCCCCGAAGGGGGAGATGTTCCTCGACCGTATCGCCGGCATCCTGCTCACCTCCATCGCCGTCATCCTCCTGGCGAACGGCTTCACCGGCCTCGTTCTGGAACGTCTCAACGGCTGACGGCGGTCAGGGGCCCGCGCTCCCATGCCCTCGGAGGGTGCTCGCGGTCCGTCGTCCGGCGCCCGTCACGCGAGGCCCACGCCGGGGGCTGCGGACGCTCGCGGGGCCTCGCGGCCTGAACCTTTCTCCCTCCGGCTCCCGCGCACCTGCGGTTCGTCCGGATTTCAGTCCTCACCGTTGACACCTTTTGACAGCGGCCGCTAATGTCGAAGGACGTGGAAAGCGCTTTCCATCAGCGTCGTCAGAGAAGGGCTTTCCGGCGTACCGCCCTCGGCGTTCCTCCCTTCGCCGTGGTGGCGGCACGTCGCAGCACCTCGCCGATCCCGTGCCGTCCCGCGCGGATTCGTGGCCTCTACCCGGCCCAAGGGAGGTCCGACATGGACAGACCCACGCCTTCCCGCGCCCGCCGTCCCACGTCCGGCCCGGACGCGCGCACGCCCGCGCCGTCCACATGACGGCCGGTGAACCCTTCGCCCACGGCATCGACCGCACCGAGAAGAACGCACGAGAAGAACGCACGAGAAGAACGCACCGAGATAGAACGCACCCGGCATCCGAGAACAAAGGTGAGACGAGCATGAGACGAGCAGTCGCATTGCGGCTTCAGGCGGCGCTGGCCACGGCGGCCGTTGCGGCCGTGGCAGGGGTGGCCCTGCCGGCGATCCAGGCGTCGGCGGCGGTCGGCGGTGTCACCGGCTTCGCGAGCGTCAACGGCGGGACCACCGGTGGCGCGGGCGGGCAGACGGTCAGGGCCACCACGGGAACCGCGATCCACGCGGCCCTGTGCGGCCGGGCCAGCAGCAGCACCCCGATCACCATCCAGGTGGAGGGGACCATCAACCACGGCAACACCACCAAGGTGTCGGGGTCGAGCTGCAACACCGCCGCCGGCCTGATCGAGCTCAAGCAGATCAGCAACGTCACGATCATCGGGGTCGGCTCCGGAGCGGTCTTCGACCAGCTGGGCATCCACATCCGCGACTCCAGCAACATCATCATCCAGAACGTCACCGTCCGGAACGTCAAGAAGTCGGGCTCGCCCACGTCCAACGGCGGCGACGCCATCGGCATGGAGGGCACCGTCCGCAACGTCTGGGTCGATCACGTGAACCTGGAGGCCTCGGGCGGGGAGTCTGAGGGGTACGACGGCCTCTTCGACATGAAGAACAACGTCCAGTACGTGACCCTGTCCTACAGCACCCTGCGCAACTCCGGCCGGGGCGGGCTCATCGGGTCCAGCGAGAGCGACCGCTCCAACGGCTTCATAACGTTCCACCACAACCTGTACGAGAACATCGACTCCCGCACGCCCCTGCTGCGCGGCGGCATCGCCCACGTCTACAACAACTCCTACGTGAACCTTCACGAGTCCGGCATCAACTCCCGGGCCGGGGCGCGCGCCAAGGTGGAGAACAACTACTTCAAGGACTCCAAGGACGTCCTGGGCACGTTCTACACCGACCAGGCCGGTTACTGGCAGGTCGCCGGCAACATCTTCGACAACGTGACCTGGTCCGCCCCCGGCACCGACAACGCTCCGGCCGGCCCCAACCCGCAGTCCAACACCACCGTCAGCATCCCGTACTCCTACAGCCTCGACGGGGCGAGCTGCGTGCCGAACATCGTCCGCCAGACGGCGGGCGCCAACAAGGGGCTGCAGGTGTCGAACGGCAGCTGCTCGCCGCAGACGCCCACTCCCACCCCCACCCCGACCGTGACGCCGACCGTCACGCCCACCCCCACGCCCACCCCGACCGTGACGCCGACGGTGACGCCGACGCCCGGGGGGACCAACCTCAGCATCGGGGCCGGCTCCGACGGCTCCAGCAAGGCGAGCGGGACGAGCTACGGCAACGTGCGGGACGGCAACCTGAGCACCTACTGGTCGCCGGCCGGCGCGACCGGTGACATCTCGATCAAGTGGAGCTCCGCCAGGTCGGTGTCCAGCGCCGTCATCCGTGAGGCCTCCGGTTCCAGCATCGGGTCCTGGCAGCTCCTCAACGGCAGCACCGGCGCCGTCCTGAAGTCCGGCAGCGGAGCGGGCACCATCACCTTCGCCCCGACCTCGCTGACCAAGCTCACCTTCAAGATCACCAGCTCGTCCGGTACGCCGAGGGTCGCCGAGTTCGAGACCTACGCCGGGTAGCCCTGCCGGATAGATCTGCCGGGTAGTCCTGCGCCGGGTAGTCCTGCGCCGGACAGCCCTGCGCCGGACGGACCTCCGGTGGTGGACCGCTTCCACCGTCCGCCACCGATCGTCCGAACGAGGGCGGGGCCGTCACGCCGACGGCCCCGCCCCTTTTCGTGCCGGCACCGCCCACCCGGTCCTCGTGCGGGACGTCGCGTCACCACGCCCACGTCACCACGCCCACGTCACCACGCCCACGTCACCACGCCCACGTCACCACGCCCGCGTCACCACGCCCACGTCCCGCGGGCCGGGGTCCGGGATCCGACCCGGCCCGGAGTCCGAACCGGCCCGGAGTCCGAACCGGGCCGGCGCCGTGACCAGCGCTTCTTCTCGCGGGCATCGCCGTACTAGGGTGTGGGAATGCCCTCTGCGTCCCGAAACGACACCGATGTCGCCGAAATCACCGATGTCGGCAGTGTCGTTTCATGACCAGGGAGACCCGTACGCTGCCCGCCCTCGCGGCGGGGCCGGTCGAGATGCCGTCCATGATCCTGGGCTGGAGCGAGACCATCGCCCGCGACACCACGTGGAACGAGCACTCCCACCCCTTCCACGAACTGCTCTGGAACGAGCGGGGCGCGTCCACGACCGTGGTGGGGACGCGGGCCTGGACGGTCACCCCCACCCTGGGCCTGTGGATGCCCGCGGGCACGCTGCACTCCGGCTCGGCGATCGTGGGCACCTGCTGCCGCGCCAACTTCTTCGGCTTCGGCACCATGACCTCGATCTCTCCCGCGCCCGTCGGCGTCGAGATCACCCCGCTGCTCCGCCTGCTGCTGGAACGGCTCGCCGACACCGGGCTGCCCTCCGGGTCGCGGGCGGTGACCGAGGCGATGGTGCTCGACGTGCTCACCCCCTCCTCACGCGAACTGCACCTGAACGTGCCCACCTCCGGTCTGCTGCGCCCGATCGTCGAGGCGGTCCGGGAGAACCCCGGTGATCCGCGGACGCTGGCGGGCTGGGCGTCCCACCTGGGCGTGAGCGCGCGTACGATCACCCGTGCCTTCAACGCGGAGACGGGGACCAGCTTCGCGCGCTGGGTCGCGGCGGTGCGGGCCCAGCACGCGGTCGCGCTGCTCACCCGGGGGTGGGAGGTCGACGTCGTGGCCGAGGAGGTCGGCTACCGCTCGGCGAGCGCGTTCGGCGCGGCCTTCCGCAGGACGACCGGGCTGACCCCGGGGACGTTCCGGGCGCGTTGAGCCCCTTGGCCGAGGCGCCTCCCCGGAGCCGTGCGGGTCACCCGGAGGCCGTTCTTCCTCGCGCGGTACGGGCCCGTCGGCCGTGCCGCCGCACCCGTGGCGGCGTCACCGGACGGCCCGTTCCCCTCCTTCGGTGTCCCGATCGCGACAACGGCTGTCTCAAAAGCTTGATTGCGACAAGTCGGTCATTTCTCCTAAAGTCTGCAAAGGCAAGCCTAACCTAACTAGATCAACTCCTGCGGTCGTCACGGTTGTACCGCTCCACGGACGCGCACCGCGCTCCGAACGTGTGAGGGCCGGCACCGGCGGAGATTCTGAAAGTGGAGTACGGATTGAAGCGTCCACGTAGCCTTCGCATCCTCGCCGTCGCGGCCGTCCTGCTGGGCATCGCGGGCTGCGGCGCCCAGCCGGAGACCACGACCGGGAGCGCGGGCGCGAGCACCGCCCCGAGCGCGAGCAGCAGCTCCGGCGCGTTCCCCATGACGATCGAGCACGCGCTGGGGACGACCACCATCCCGGCGAAGCCCCAGCGGGTGGCCACGGTCAACTGGGCCAACCACGAGGCGCCGCTGGCCCTCGGCGTCGTCCCGGTCGGCATGGCCGCCGCGAACTTCGGCGACGACGACAAGGACGGCCTCCTGCCCTGGGTGAAGAAGCGCCTGGAGGAGCTCAACGCGAAGACCCCCGTCCTGTTCGACGAGACCGACGGCATCGACTTCGAGGCCGTCGCCGACACGAAGCCGGACGTGATCCTGGCGGCCTACTCGGGCCTGACCAAGCAGGACTACGAGACCCTGAGCACGATCGCCCCGGTGGTGGCGTACCCGAAGGCCGCGTGGGCGACCCCGTGGCGCGAGATCATCCAGCTGAACAGCAAGGCCATCGGCCTCGCCGCCGAGGGGGAGAAGCTCATCGGTGACATCGAGGGCGACATCGCCGAGGTGGCCGCGAAGTATCCGCAGCTCAAGGGCAAGTCGGCGATGTTCATGACGCACGTCGACCCCAACGACGTGAGCGAGATCGGCTTCTACACCACGCACGACACCCGGACCCTGTTCTTCGAGGACCTCGGGCTGTCGATCCCCGGCAGCATCGCCAAGGCGTCCGAGGGCACCGACAAGTTCGCCCTGACGCGGAGCGCCGAGCAGGTCGACCTGTTCGACGACGTGGACATCATCACCGGGTACGGCGACGCCAAGGGCGAGCTGCTCGCGAAGATCCGCAAGGACCCGCTGCTGTCGAAGATCCCCGCCGTCAAGCGCGGCTCGGTGTACCTGCTGCCCGACAGCACGCCCCTGGGCACCGCCGCGAACCCGACCCCCCTGTCGATCTCCTGGGTGCTGGAGGACTACGCCAAGGCGCTCGCCGAGGCCGCGGACAAGGTCAAGTGACGTCGGTCGACACCGCCCGCGTGCCGGACGCCGTCCTCGTACGGCGTCCGGCGCGCGTCCGCGTCCTGTGGCTGCTCGTCGCGGTCCTGGTCCTGGGCGCGCTCACGGTCGCCTCCGTCGCCCTCGGCTCGCGCGACGTCACCTGGGCCGACGTCTGGACCGCCCTCGGCGGCGCGGACGGCTCCATCGAACAGGCGGCGGTCGTCAAGCGGATACCGCGCACCCTGCTCGCGATCGTCGTCGGCGCCGCGCTCGGCCTGTCCGGAGCCGTCATGCAGGGCGTGACGCGCAACCCGCTGGCCGACCCGGGCATCCTGGGCGTCAACATGGGAGCGTCGCTCGCCGTCGTCAGCGCGGTCGCGTTCCTCGGGCTCACGTCGCCGACCGGGTACGTCTGGGTCGCGATGGCCGGGGCCGCCGTCTCGGCCGTGTTCGTCTACACCGTGGGGTCCCTCGGGCGCGGCGGGGCCACGCCCCTCAAGCTCGCGCTCGCCGGCGCCGCCACGTCGGCGGCCTTCGCGTCCCTGGTCAGCGCCGTGGTCCTGCCCCGCAACGACATCGCCGGGACCTTCCGGCTCTGGCAGGTCGGCGGGGTCGGCGGCGCGTCCTACGAGCGCATCGGACTCGTCCTGCCGTTCCTCGCCGTCGGCTTCGCCGTGTGCCTGCTGTCCGCGCGGGCGCTGAACTCGCTCGCCCTGGGCGACGAGCTCGCGGCCGGGCTGGGTGAGCGCGTCCTCCTCATCCGGGCCACGGCCGCCCTCGGCTCCGTCGTCCTGTGCGGCGCGTCGACGGCCGTCGCCGGGCCCATCGCCTTCGTCGGCCTCCTCGTCCCGCACGCGTGCCGCATCCTCGTCGGCGTCGACCACCGCTGGTCGCTGCCCTTCTCCGCCCTGGCCGGCGCGTCGCTGCTCACCGCGGCCGACGTCGTCGGCCGCGTGGTGGCGCGCCCCGAGGACGTCGAGGTGGGCATCATCACGGCGCTGATCGGCGCCCCGTTCTTCATCCACATCGTCCGCAGTCAGAAGGTACGTGACCTGTGAACGAGCGTAGCGAACGAACCATCAGACGCAGCAGCGTCACGCTCACGGCCCCGACGAAGGAGGGGCTGTGAGCGAGCGTGGCGGGCGAACCGTCGAGCACGGCGGCGTCACCCTCACGGCCCCCGCTCCCGCCGGCACCCGGACGCCCGTCGCCCGGATGGTCGCCCAGGGGCGGCGCCGGCGCGCCTCCCGGCGCCGTGTCGTCGTCCTGACGCTGGCGGTGCTCGTCGTCGCCGGATTCCTCGTGACGCTGATGGCCGGGCAGACGTTCTACCCGCTCGGCGACGTGGTCCGCGTCGTCCTCGGCGAGCAGGTCCCCGGGGCGTCCTTCACGGTCGGGCGGCTCCGGCTGCCGCGGGCCGTCCTCGCCGTGGCCGCGGGGTTCTGTTTCGGTCTGGGCGGCGTCACCTTCCAGACGATGCTCCGCAACCCGCTGGCCAGCCCCGACATCATCGGCATCAGCTGGGCGGCGAGCGCCGCAGCGGCCGTCGCGATCGTGTCGCTGTCCCTGGAGCGGGCCGAGGTGTC
Source organism: Streptosporangium sp. NPDC050855 (assembly GCF_044456585.1). Classification (NCBI taxonomy): domain Bacteria; kingdom Bacillati; phylum Actinomycetota; class Actinomycetes; order Streptosporangiales; family Streptosporangiaceae; genus Streptosporangium; species Streptosporangium sp. NPDC050855. Next base: position 355,822 of record NZ_JBITFY010000005.1, on the reverse strand, counting down.
GTTCCTCGCCATCGTCTCCGCCCTCGCCGTCGCCCTGCTGGTGTACACCCTGGCGTTCCGGGACGGGGTCGCCGGCACGCGGCTCATCCTGATCGGCATCGGGATCGCCGCCATGCTGGAGAGCATCACCTCCTACGTCCTGTCCCAGGCCGCCGACTGGGACCTGCAGGAGGCCCTGCGCTGGCTGACCGGCAGCCTCAACGGCACGACCTGGGAACAGGTCGTGCCCGTCGTCGTGGCGCTGGCCGTCCTGGCCCCCGTCCTGCTGTCACAGGGGCGTGACCTGTCGGCGCTGCAGCTCGGCGACGACACCGCCGCCGCCCTCGGGGTCCGCGTCGAACGCACCCGCCTCACGGTGATCGTCGCCTCGGTCGGTCTCATCGCCTTCGCCACGTCGGCGGCCGGGCCGATCGCGTTCGTGGCGTTCCTGTCCGGCCCCATCGCGGCCCGGCTCGTCGGGACGGACGGCTCCCTGCTCGTGCCCGCCGGGTTCGTCGGCGCCCTGCTGGTCCTGGTCGCCGACTTCACCGGCCAGTTCGCGTTCGACATCCGCTACCCGGTCGGCGTCGTCACCGGCGTCCTGGGAGCGCCGTACCTCGTCTACCTGATCGTCCGCACCCACCGGGCCGGAGGCTCGCTGTGACCACGTCCCACTCCCTCGCGGCCGAGGGCCTCACGCTCGGCTACGGCGACCGCGTCGTCGTCGAGTCCCTCGACCTGGCCGTGCCGCCCGGCGAGGTCACGGTCATCGTCGGCGCGAACGCCTCCGGGAAGTCGACGCTGCTGCGCTCCCTGTCGCGGCTGCTGCGGCCCCGCGCGGGCCGTGTCGTCCTGGACGGCAAGGAGGTGCACCGCATGCCCGCCAAGGAGCTGGCCCGCACGCTCGGGCTGCTGCCCCAGTCGCCGGTCGCGCCCGACGGCATCACCGTGCTCGACCTGGTGGGCCGTGGCCGCCACCCCCACCAGGGGATCTTCTCCCGGTGGACCGACCGGGACGACGCCGCGGTGGCGTCCGCGCTGGAGGCCACCCGGACGACGGAGCTCGCCGACCGCGCGATCGACGAGCTGTCCGGGGGCCAGCGCCAGCGGGTCTGGATCGCGATGGCGCTGGCCCAGCAGACCGACCTGCTCCTGCTGGACGAGCCCACCACCTTCCTCGACGCGAGCCACCAGATCGAGGTCCTGGACCTGCTGACCGACCTGAACCGCACGCGCGGCACCACCATCGTGATGGTCCTGCACGACCTCAACCTCGCGGCCCGCTACGCCGACCATCTCATCGCCCTCGCCGACGGCCGCCTGCACGCCTCCGGCGTCCCGGAGGAGGTCCTCACCGAGGACATCGTCCGCGCCGTCTTCGGCCTCGACAGCCGGATCATCGTCGACCCCGTCTCGGGCCGCCCCCTGATGCTCCCCATCGGCCGCCACCACGTCCGGTCCCTGCCCGTCCCGTCCGCGGGTCCCGCCGGCGCGACGGAGCCCGCAAAGCCCGCGGAGCTCGCGGAGCTCGCGGAGCCCCCGAGCTCCGCGAGTTCCCCGAATTCCGCGAGCTCCGCGAGCTCCGCGCCCCGCTGATCCGGCGGGATCTCAGCAGGCCGCCGCCGCCGTACGGCGGAGCAGGGGGTCGGCGGCGGCGCGCAGCTCGTCGCTGAACGGCGCGGGCCGCAGCGTGGCCGGGTCCAGGTTGACGTTGACGCGGTAGCCCTCGGCGTGCACCACGGCGCGGTCGGGCGACAGCACGCGGAAGCCGTACACGCCGCTGCTGCGGCCCAGGCGGTCGATCCAGAAGTGCACCAGCGGCTCGCCCGCCCCGGCGATGGGGATGTGGTAGGTCACCTTGAACTCGCGTACGGCCAGGAAGACGTCCTTGAACGCGGACAGGGCCGGGTCGGGCGCCCAGCCCAGGCGCCGCCAGTACGCGCTGATCGCCCGCTCGACCAGCAGGGAGTAGCGGGAGTTGTGCAGCAGCCCCATGGCGTCGAGATCGTCGAAATGCACCTGGACCGGCTCGTGAACACCGTCTTCGATCATGGTCAGTCCTCCGGGAGAAGTGAGGGGTCCGGGCAGAGCGCGCGCAGGCGTTGCAGCACGGCACGACGGCCGTGGACGAAGGCGGCCGGCCCGTCGTGCAGGCGGGAGTGAAGGACGATCATCTCCCCGAGCGCGTCGATCTCGTACGCGAGCTGGGCCGGGTCCACGCTCCCGTCCAGCTCGCCCAGCGCCATGGCCTCGGACACCTGCCGCCGGATGAACCCCAGCCAGTCGCGCAGCGCCCGTGAGACACGGTCGCGCACCGCCCCGGGCCGGTCGTCGAACTCGGCCTGCACGCTGAAGAAGAAGCACCCGCCGGGCAGCACGCCGTCGCTGTAGAACCGCAGCCGCGCCTCGTGCAGCGCGAACAGCCGCCGCACCCCGGCAGGGGCCAGCAGGGACGGTGCCACCACCGCCTCGGTCCACTGCCGGACGGCCCACTCCACCGCGTCGAGCTGCAGCTCCTCTTTGTCCTGCCAATGGGAGAAAAATCCGGACTTGCTGGTGCCGGTCGCCGTGGCGAGCCGACCCAGGGAGAGCCCGTTCAGCCCTTCGACCGAGGCCAGGCTCACCGCCTGCTCCAGGATCGCCTCCCGGCTGCGCAGCCCCCGCAGCCGCCGTCCGTCGGTCGTCATGGAGGCACACTATATTAACGACCGATCGTTTGTATATCTCCCGTGCCGACGCGCCGTTCCGCCGTCTCCGCGACACCCGGTGAGCGCAGGGGCGACCGGCGTCCCCGCGCCCGTGCCCCGGGACGTCCACGCGCCGACGCGGCCGGGGCGCATCCGGCGACCGTCCCGGCTGCGGCAGAATCGGGGGACACGACGTGCGGACCGGCCCCTCCGGCAGGTGGCGCCGGCCCGGTGACGACGAGGGGGGACCCCGCGGTGAGATACCTGATGCTGATCTACGGCAACGAGGACATCTGGAACAGCCTGGCGCCCGAGGAGATGGCGCGGCTGGTCGACGAGGTCGACGCCTTCAACGCCGCGCTGCGCGAGTCCGGGGAACTGCTCGGGTCCGAGGGGCTGGTCCCCCGGCCGCGGTCGCTCCGGCCGGTGCCGGGCGACGTGGTCGTCACCGACGGCCCCTACATCGAGGCGAAGGAGTACGTCGGCTCCTACTTCGTGGTCGAGGTCGACGACGAGCGGCGCGCGCTGGAGATCGCGAGGTCCTACCCCGGGTTGCGCCACGGCGCCGGCGGCCTGGAGGTGTGGCCGCTGATGGAGCGCGGCTGGGCGAGTGACGAGGCCTGACGACCCGGTCGAGGAGCCGCCCGGAGCCTCCGCCGATCCGGTGGAGGGGCCGCGGGGGACCGGGAACCCGGTGGAAGGGCCGCCGGGAGCCGGCGACCCGGTCGAGGAGCTGCTGAGGTCGCTGGCCTCCCGGGTGCTCGGCTCGCTCGTGCGCCGGTACGGCGACTTCGCCCGGTGCGAGGACGCGACCCAGGAGGCGCTGATCGCCGCGGCGGGCACCTGGCCGCGCGACGGCGTCCCGGCCCGTCCGCTGGGATGGCTCGTCACGGTCGCCGCGAACCGCTACATCGACCAGGTCCGGGCCGACGGCGCCCGGGAGCGCCGGGAGCGGGCCGTCCACGACGCCACGCCGCGCGACGCGCTGGTCGCGCCGCCGCCGGACGCCGAGGAGAACCGCGACGACCTGCTGGAACTGCTGTTCCTGTGCTGCCACCCGGCGCTGACCGCCGCGTCGCAGATGGCGCTCACGCTGCGGGCGGTCGCCGGGCTGACCACCGGTGAGGTGGCCGCGTCCTTCCTGGTGCCCGAGAAGACGATGGGACAGCGCATCTCGCGGGCCAAGCAGCGCCTGCGCGAGGCCGGGGCGCGTTTCGAGGCGCCCGCCGAACCCGAGCGGGGACCGCGGCTGCGGGTCGTGCTGCACGTGCTGTACCTGATGTTCAACGAGGGCTACAGCGCCAGCACCGGCTCGCACCTGCGCCGGCCCGACCTGACCCGGCAGGCCCTGCATCTCGTACGCCGGCTGCACGCGCGGCTCCCCGAGTCCGGCGAGGCCGCGGGTCTGCTGGCGCTGATGCTGCTGACCGAGGCCCGCGGTGCGGCGCGTACCGGCCCCGACGGCGTGCTCGTGCCGCTGGCGGAACAGGACCGGTCGCTCTGGGACGCCGCCGCCGTCGCCGAGGGGAGCGCCCTCGTCGCCCGTACGCTGGCGACCCGGCCGCTCGGCCCGTACCAGGTGCAGGCGGCCATCGCGGCGGTGCACGACGAGGCGCCCTCGGCCGAGGCCACCGACTGGCGGCAGATCCTGGGGCTGTACGAGGTCCTGGAGCGCCTGGAGCCCAACCCCGTCACCACCCTCAACCGGGCGGTCGCGCTGGCGATGGTGCGCGGGCCGCGCGCCGGGCTGGCCCTGCTGGAGGAACTGGGGTCCGGGATGCTCGCCGGCCACCACCGGCTGCTGGCGGTCCGCGCCCACCTGCTCGACCGGGACGGCCGGGCCGCCGAGGCCGCCGAGGCGTACCGGGAGGCCGCGCGCCTGGCCGGCAGCCGCCCCGAGCAGCGGTTCCTCCTCGGGCGCGCCGCCCGCTGCGCCGGGTGAACCGGCCGGTCACGGGCGCTCCGGGTGGCCGTGCCGCGACGACGGCGCGGGCACGGGGCGGGTCGCGGGGGCGGGCCGGACGGCGCCTTCATGATCGCGATGCGGTACGGAGAGGGCCGGGGGACCTGTCCGGACGACGGCGTCGAGATTTCCGCGCGGGCATGTAGAAACGCGATCCGCGGCTCCGTTTCCTCCTCGAACGGGCCCCACCGGGGGCCGGTACGAAGGAGCGAAACGACATGACCAAGGTGACGGCACAGATGTCGGTCTCACTTGACGGCCACTACGCCGGCCCGCGCCACGACGGCATGGGGAGCTGGCTGCACTCGGCGGAGGCCGCGGGTTTCTTCCGGATCACCCGATGGGCGACCAGCGCCATGGCCTGGCGCGAGCGGCAGGGTTTCCAGGGCGGCGAGAGCGACGTCGACTCCGACATCATCGCCGAGACGTTCGAGGCGGCCGGGGCGTACGTCATGGGCCGGAACATGGCGGACGGGGGAGAGGTGCCCTGGGGCGAGGAGCCGCCGTTCCGCGCGCCGGTGTTCGTGGTGACCCACCGCCCCCGCGAGGTCCTGAGGCGACAGGGCGGGACCAGCTTCACCTACGTCACCGACGGGGTGGCCAGCGCCGTCGAGCAGGCTCGCGCCGTCGCGGGCGGCAAGAACGTGGCGGTCGCCGGGGGCGGCACCCTGCTGCGCCAGGTCCTCAAGGCCGGTCTGCTGGACGAGCTGGAGCTGCACATCGTCCCGACCGTCCTCGGTACCGGGATGCGCCTGTTCGACGCCGATCTCGACCTCGCCCTGAAGGAGGCCATCGAGCTCACGCCCGTCAGGGTCGTGCACACCCCGAAGGTCACCCACATCCGCTACACCGTCGACGGGCGGGAGGCGCTCGTCCTGGACGACCGCGGCAGCGGCAGGGGCGTGCCGGGAGCCGACGTGTCGTAACCCTCCCGGCCCGCTCACGGGGGCCTTCTCCGGGCCGGCCGCCGGTCCCCACCCGGATCGGCGGCCTCGTCCCGAAGTTTTGGATAGCCACACTATCCATTATTGGGTAGTGTGGCTATCCAACGAAAGGGAGCCACCATGACCGTGATCGTTCTCCTCCTCGCCACGCTGTGCTTCCGCCTGCTGGGAGCGGTGGCCGGCCTGACCCGCTTCGCCACCTGGCGGGCGAGCGCAGCGCACGGCCTGGCCGTCATGCTGGTGATGACCGCCAGTGCCCACTTCGTCCCGTCGGACGTGACCTTCATGCCGAACCACGCCGACATGACGGCCATGGTCCCGCCGTTCGTCCCGTTCCCCGGGCTCGTGGTCCACCTGACCGGCGTTCTGGAACTGGCCGGGGCGGTCGGGCTGGTGCTGCCGGCCACCCGGCGGGCGGCCGGGATCTGCCTGGCGCTGCTGTTCGTGCTCATGCTCCCGGCCAACGTCCACGCCGCGCTGGCCGACGTCCCCCTGGCGGGGGAGCCGGCGACGCCGCTGTGGCAGCGCGTCCCCGAGCAGGTCCTCTACATCGGCGTGGCCCTGTGGGCGGCGGGGGTCCTCGGGAGTCGCCCCGGCCGTGCGCCCGCCGCGGGCGACGCCCACGCGCGAGCCCCGATCAGCCGGTGAAGCCCCCGGCGTGCTTCCCGGCCTCTCCCGTACGGGAGGTCACGGCCGGGACGGCGGCGCGGGAGCCGTGATGCCCGTGACCTCCGCGAAGGACTCCCCCGCCGACAGCCGCTCGACGAGGTCCCGCACCGCCCGCGGCCCGCGGCCCGCCCCGGCCCAGCGGCTCACCCGGCACGCGGCCTCGGCGTAGACCCCGGGGTCGGCGGACGCGGCGCGCAACCAGTCCTTCAGCGTGGCCGGGAGCACCGGGCGGGGCTCGGCCCGGCACCGGTCACCGGCCGGGCCGAGGTAGCGGGGGTCCTCGCTGACCAGGACGGCGAGCCCTTCGTCGAACCACTGCGGCACCTCGCCGTCGCCGAGGCGGGCGTGCAGTTCCACGTGCGAGAGCTCGTGGGAGGCGATCACGGGGTCGGCGCCGCGCGGGGAGAGCATCACCGCGCGGTTCAGCACGGCGACGCCGCGTTCCCCGCCGCCGCCGATCCGGCGGTAGCAGTCGTCGCTGAGGCAGACCAGGACGTCCGGCGAGCTCTCCCGCCCCCCGTAGAAGTCGCTCACCCGCCGTCCCGCCCGCTCGGCGACCTCGATCACCTGTCGGCGCCGCTCCGGTGACAGGCCCGGCTCCGCGTACAGGCCGGGCCGGAGCCGTTCCAGCCCGTAGCAGCCGGGGCAGGTGGTGGCCGCGACCGAGGGGAAGGCCAGCGCCGTCACGGCCACGGCCGCGACGAGCAGGACGGCGAGGACGGCGGCGAGGAGGGCGGCCACCCGGGCCGGCCGGCGCCTTCGTGGGGCGCGCGGCTCCCCGGCCGTCCCGCCCTCCGCATCGATCATGGGCACACGGTACCCCGGGCCGGCAGCCGGCGCGTGGTGACGTACCTGCTGACGTGGTCGATGACGCACGGGTTGGCCATCGCCGCGAAGAGGTTGTGGCCGGGCCCGTCGAACTCGATCGTCCGGCTGCCCGGGATCTGCCCGGCGACCCTGCGGGTGGACTCGAAGTCCAGCCACGTGCCCGCTCCCAGGATCGGCGGCAGGCCGCGGGGCATGGGCGCGGGCGGGTTGGCCACCGGTGCCGGCCAGCCGGCGCAGGTGACCGGCAGGTGCCACGCGAGCGGGAACGCGGCACCGGTGTCGGGGGCGACCGCGCGCAGCCGCCGGACCGTGCGCGCCAGCTCCGCCTGCCCGGCCGGGCGCGGGAAGTCGAGGCACTCCTTCACCCCGCCACCGGGAAGGCCGGGGTACGGCTCGCGGTCGGACAGGGCGAAGCCCGAGGCGTCGCCGCCCTCGGCCGCGGTGACGGCCGCCACGAGCTCGTCCCACCGCGCGGGGCCCGGCCGGAGCTTCAGGAACCCCAGCGCCTGGATCTGCGTCCCGTCGAAGCGGGCGTTCACCGAGGGGGCGGGGATCGGCTCGCGGTCCGCCGTGGCGATCAGCGCCCGCCAGCGCTTCCGCATGCCGGGGGGCGCCCAGTCGAAGAACCGCTCGATGAGGCGTTCGTTCTCCCGGGCCTGGACGTCGAGTTCCCGCCCCCAGTCGCGCACGCTGTGGTTGCGGGTCCCGTCGATGTAGATCGTCCGTACCGTGCGGGGGAACAGCCGGGCGTAGGACTGTGCGATCGTGCCCCCGTAGGAGAGCCCGATGAAGTTCATCCGGTCCTCGCCCAGGGCGCGCCGGACGGCGTCGGCGTCCCGCGCGTCGCTCGCCGAGTCCATGTGGTCGAAGAGCTCGGGGTCGGTGTCGCGGCACCTGTCGCCCCTGGCCCTGTTGGCCGCGGCGAGCCGGTCGAACCCGGCCTGGTCGGCGGGGAACGCCGGGGTGCGCAGCAGTCCCCAGTCGCACCGCAGCACCGGGCCGCTCAGCCCGGGGTAGCCGCGCGGGTCCCAGGTCACGACGTCCATGGACGCGCGGATCTTGTCGAAGATCGCTGGACGCGAGCGCATCGTGGCGATCTGGTGTCCCTGGGGGCCGCCGAAGTTGACCAGCACGGCCCCCTTCCTCTTCCCGGTGGCGGGCAGGCGCGCCACCTTGAGGGTGATCTTCCGGTCGCTTTCGGGCGACAGGGCGACGGGGAGGTCCGCGCACTGCAGCTCGGACGTGCCCGTACCGGGGCAGGCGCTCCATTCGAGGTCCCCGCCTGCCCCGGATGCCGGAGACGCCTGGGCCGGGAGCGGTGACGCGAGGACGACCAGCGCCATGAGTGATGTGAGCATGCCGGAACGCTACGGACGCGGGCAGGGCGCGGTCTGCCGCCGAAAGTCGTCGATCGTGTTCACTGAAGTCGACGGCCGGGCGGTCAGTAGGGTGAGGCCCATGGTGAGGTATGTCCTCGTTGTCGCGGTGGCGGTCGCCGACACGGCACTGCTGTGGCTGGACGGGGCGGGAGGCTGGACCCTCGCCGCGTACGCCGTGTCGGTGGCGTCGGTGATGGCGGCGGTGGACCGCCTGCCGTTCGCGGCCTTCCTCGCCGCCCTGGCGCTGGCGGTGTTCACCGGCGGGTCGCTGGCGCTGCTGGTCTGCACCGGTTTCCACGCCGGTCACCGCGTCCGTACCCGCTCCGACGTCGTCGTGACGGCCGTCGTGCTCGCCGCGTACGTGGGGGTGGTGCTGATGGTCGCCCAGCGGGCGCCCGGCGGCCAGGAGCCGTGGGCGGTACTGGTGCGGGCCGCGGTGCTCACCGTGCTGCCCCTGCTGGCCGGCCGGTACCTGGTGCGGCAGCGGGAGCACCTGCGCCGGGAGAGGGACCTCGTCGCCGAACGCGAGCGGCTGCGCATCTCCCGTGACATGCACGACTCGCTGGGGCACCTGCTCAGCCTGGTGTCCGTGCGGGCCGCGGCGCTGGAGGCGGGGTCGCTCTCGGCGGACCAGCGGCGGGAGGTGCACGGTCTCGCCGCCGCCGCGCGCACGGCCGCGGCCGAACTGCACCACGTGGTCGGTACGCTCCGGCGGCACGAGGGTCCCGGCCTGGAGGGGATCGACGGCCTCGTCGCGCGCCTCCGGGCGGCGGGGGTCGCGGTGACGGTCGAGACGTCGGGCCGGAGCGTCCCGCTCCCGGGCGAGGACGCGGCCCGCGCCGCCTACCGGGTCGTCCAGGAGGGGCTGACCAACGCGGTCAGGCACGCTCCGGGCGCGCCGGTCACCCTGTCGCTCGACTGGCAGCCCGACGTGCTCCTCGTCACCGTGGCCAACCCGGTGCCCCGCCGCGCTCCCACCGCGGAGACCGGGGGGACCGAGGGGACCGGGAGGACCGGGGGGACCGGGAGGACCGGCCTGGCGGGGCTGTCGGAACGCGTCGGCGCGGCCGGTGGGCTGCTGCGCGTCCGGTCGGAGCCGCACGAGTTCCGGCTGGTCGCGATGCTGCCGCTGGCACCGGCCACCACCGGGGCCGCGGCATGATCAAGGTGCTGATCGCCGACGACGAGCCCCTCATCACCGCGGGCATCCGCACGGTCCTGGAGTCGGCCGGGGACATCGAGGTGGTGGCCGTCGCGCGCGACGGGCGCGAGGCGGTCGAGGTCGCCCGCCGGCGCCACGTCGACGTGGCCCTGCTGGACATCTCCATGCCGGTGCTGGACGGCCTGGCCGCGGCCGCGGAACTGGCGGGGCCGCGCGTGGTGATCCTCACCGCCTTCGGCGACGAGGAGAACGTACGGCGAGCCGTACGGCAGGGCGTGTCCGGGTTCGTGGTGAAGACCTGCGCCCCGGAGGAACTCATCCGGGCGGTGCGCGCCGCGCACGCCGGGCAGGCGTACCTGTCGCCCGTCGTGGCCCGTCAGGTGCTCGACATGGCCGGAGCGGGCGACGGCCGGGGGCCGGGGGACGACCGGCGCGGGCCCGACGCCTCCCGGCTGCTGGCCGCCCTGACGGCCCGCGAGGCCGACGTCCTCGCCATGGTCGCAGAGGGGCTCTCCAACGCCGAGGCCGGGCGGCGGCTCCACATGACCGAGGCGACCGTCAAGACCTACATGAGCCGTGTCCTGGCCAAGCTCGGCTGCGCCAACCGGGTGCAGGCGGCCCTGCTGCTCCGCGACGCGGCGTCACGGCACTGACCGGGCCGCGGCCCATGTCTCGTTTGGTGATTTTTCAGCCGTGGTCGCGCAGTGACGCGCAGTCGCGGATCGTGCGGGTCCACTCGGCCAGGCCGGGGTCGCCGGAGGACGCCTCCCGCAGGCGGTCCCACAGGCCGGCCCTGGTCCAGCGCGCGAACCAGCGGTGCGCGGTGGGCACGGTCACCCCGAAGGCCGGCGGCAGGTTCTGCCAGGCGCATCCGCTGGTGACCACGTAGACGACCGCGGCCAGCACCCTGCGCTGGTCCGCGGTCGCCCGGCCGCCGCCCTGCGGTCTGGGCAGCCGCTCCGGCATGAGCGTCCGGGCCAGCGCCCACATCTCGTCGGGCACCAATCTGCGGGCGAGAGCGTCCATGCCGTCGATCCTGCCCCGGCCGCGCGCCGCGGGGGACCCTCGCGCCGTCCCGGGAGATCCCTCCCGATGCCGCCGCAGGTCCCTGACACCCCTTCCGACCTGCCAAACGAGACATTCGCTCATGTGCGGGCGGTGCCCTCGCGCGGTTATCGTCGGCCCTCCCCAACGGAAGGAAGATCATGAGAATTCTCGTGACGGCGGCGACGGGCACGGTCGGGCGCATCGTGGTCGACCGGTTGCTCGCGGCGGGCCGCACGGTCCGGGCGCTGACCCGGAACCCGGACAGGGCGGGCCTGCCCGGCGCGGCCGAGGTGGTCGCCGGGGACCTGACGGACGCGGACGCGGTCGAGCGGGTCCTGGAGGGGGTCGACCACGCCTACCTCGTGCCCGGCGTCGTCGACCTGGACGCCTCGCGCCTGTTCGCGGACCGGGCGGCGCGGGCCGGGGTCCGGCGGATCGTCACCCTGACCAGCTCGGCGGTGACGGTACGGCGGCCCGGCAACCACGAGACGCTCCACCGGGCCGAACAGGCCGTCGAGGCGGCCGTGCCGGAGTGGACGCACGTGCGGCCGGGCGAGTTCGCCGTCAACAGGCTGGACTTCTGGGGGCCCTCGATCCGCGCGGAGAACGTGGTCCGCAACGCCTTCCCCGACGCGCTCGGCGTGCCGATCCACGAGGCGGACATCGCCGAGGTGGCCGTCGCGGCGCTCGTGGAGGACGGTCACGCGGGCCGGACGTACACGCTGAGCGGGCCCGAGGCGCTCAGCCACCGGCGGCAGGCCGCCGCGATCGGCGACGGGCTGGGCAGGGAGATCCGCTTCGAGGCGCTGACCTACGGCCAGGCCCGCCGCGCCTACATCGAGGCCGGGCTGCCCATGGAGATCGCCGAGTACGTCCTGAGCTACCAGGCCGAGTACGCCGAGGAGCCGCCCGAGGTCTCGCCCGACGTGGAGCGGGTCCTCGGCAGGCCCGGCCGCACGCTCGCCCGGTGGGCCGCCGACCACGCGGCCGACCTGGGCTGAGCGTCCGCCACGGCCGTCAGCGGCGACCTCCGGCGGCCGGCCGTCAGCGGTGACCTTCGGAGGCCGGCCGTCAGCGGCGACCTCCGGCGGCCGGGCGTCAGCGGTGATCTCCGGAGGCCGGGCGGGAACGGGAGGAGGTGAGGTCGTCGTCGGGCACGCCGTCGCCCAGGATCGCGGCGAGGCGGTCGAGGTCGTCCTCCTGCAGGCGCCGGTAGGACGGGATCAGCAGCCCGGTCAGCGGGCGCAGGGGGCCGCGCAACCGGACGTCGAGGGTCGCGACGAGGGCGACCACGCCGTCGGGCCGGGCCTCCAGGCGGCGGGATCCGCTCACGGTGACCGTGGCGCCGCCGCCCCGGTACTGGGCGAAGGTGGGACCGGCCCGTTCGACGCGGGTGGGCGTGACGAAGGTCAGGCCCGCGAACCGCAGTTCCTCGACGATCCGCTGCCCGGTCACGGCCCGTCCCGGCGGCTCGACGTCCATCCGCCGGACCTGCGCCCGCCAGAGCGGGTCGTGCGACCAGTCGAGGAACAGCCGGGCCGCCGTGTCGAGCGAGGTCCGGACGACCCGCATGCCGGTGATCGTGCCCATGTCAGGCCCCCGCCGGCCGGGCGCCCCAGAACTCGTCGACCTCGTACTGGTCGCGGCTGTGCAGCCAGGACTCGGCGATGAGGCCGTCCCGCATGGTCATGACGTGCGCCAGGTTGTTCTCCAGCGGGACGTCCACACCGGGGCGGGTGGCGGTGTACGTGGCAAGGGCGACGGCCTGCTCGTCGTCGGCGAGGACGCGGTGGACGGTCAGCGTGAGCGTCCCCCCGGTGGCGGCCGAGGCGTCGGCGACGAATCCGATGACCGCGTCGCGGCCCTCGTAGTCACCGGTGTTGGCGCTGCGCCCGGGGACGTGCAGGACCGAGTCCGGGGTGAGCGCGCCGCGGGCCGCCTCCAGGTCACCCCTGCCGAGTGCGGCGTAGAAGTCCCGGACGACCCGGGCGTTGACGGTGACCGCGGTGTTCATGATCGGACCTCCCGAATGTATTTCGACGTGGAAATACTTGCACCGATCTATTTCGATGTCAAAATAGTGGGATGACGGAAGAGGCCGGGGATCCGGTACGGCGCATGGTCGAGCAGTGGGCCGCCCTGCGGCCCGACGTGGATCCGGGGCTCATGGCGCTGTTCGGCAGGCTGACCAGGGTCGAGAGGCAGGCCGGTGCCGCGATCGCCGCGGTGCTGCACCCGTACGGGCTCAACCGGGGGGAGTTCGACGTGCTCGCCACCCTCTACCGGGGAGGCGGGGAGCTGTCCCCGGGCGAGCTGGCACCGGCGCTGCTGCTCTCACCGGCGGCGGTCACCAACCGCATCGACCGGCTGGAACGATCGGGCCACCTGCGACGGGAACCCGACCCGCAGGACGGCCGGGGCGTCCGCGTCCGGCTCACCGACACCGGGCGGGAACTGCTGGAGAGGGCGCTGGCCGACCACGTGGCCGGTCTGGCGAGGCTGGCCGCCGGGATCACCGAGGCCGAGCGCGCCCGGCTGGACGCGCTGCTGGAGAAGCTGGCCGGGAGCATGGAGGGGTGACGGGACGGCCACCGGGCCGCCCCGCCACACCGTGTCACCGGCCGCGAACGTCGCCGCTCGCGAACGTCGCCGCTCGCGAACGTCATCGGCCGAGAACGTCATCGGCGGTGAACGTCATCGGCCGCGACCACGGGGTCAGCCGCGACGCCACTTCTGGTTGGCGCCGCCGAGGCAGTCCCACTGCTGCAGTTCCGTGCCGTTGCCGCCCCAGCTCGTGACGTCCACGCACTTGTTGGACTGCGGGTTGACCAGGTCGCCGGCCGCGGTCAGGACGAACTGCTGGGCGGGGTTGCCGCTGCAGTTGGCGAGCTGGATGGCGGCGCCGTTGGCGGTGGAGCCCCAGGCCACGTCCATGCACATCCCCATGGCACGCACGGTGCCGTCACCGGGGAAGGTCCAGCTCTGGGCGGGGGTGGTGTTGCAGTCCCACACCCGCAGGCGCTTGCCGTCGGCGGGGATGCCGTCGGGGATGTCGATGCACCTGTCCTGCCAGCCGATGAGCCGGCTGCCGCCCCCGCCGCCGGTGGTGGTCAGGGTCAGCCCGTACACGCTCAGGATCTCGTTGAGCGGCTGGTAGAAGGTGTGGCCGCCGTTGGAGCAGTTGCCGGCGCCGCCGGAGGTCACGCCCTGGGCCTGGTCACCGGTGATGTAGGCACCGCCCGAGTCGCCGCCCTCGGCGCAGGCGCTGGTCTGGGTGAGCCCGTGCACCAGGGAGCCGGAGTAGTTGACGGTCACGTTCTTGGCCTGGATGACGCCGCAGCGCCAGCCGGTGGTCCGCCCGGAGCGGCAGATCGAGGCGCCGACCACGGCCTCCTGGGAACCGGCCACCGGCACGGTGCCGCCGCCGTAGTTGTTCACCCACGGGCGGGGCGTCCAGTTGCCGTTGGTGCGCACCCAGGCGTAGTCGTTGCCCGGGAACGACGAGCCCGCGAAGGTGCCCTGGGAGACGTTGTTGTGGCCCAGGGTGGGGCTGCCCGTGCCGCCGCAGTGCCCGGCGGTGACGAAGCCGCCGTTGTTGACGGAGAAGCCCACCGAGCACAGCGTGTTGCCGTTGATGACGTACTGGTCGCCGCCGCGGATGTCGTAGAGGGTCCTGGGCGCCTCGCTGACGGCGACGCGCACCGCGCCGGCGTCGACGGCACCGGCCTTGACGAAGCGCTCGGCCGCCGAGCGCTCGGCCGCCGAGACCACCACGGTGTTCGCGGCCACGTCCACGTACCAGGTGTGCACGTCCTTGCCCGCGCGGCCTGCGGCCCGGTCGAGCGCGTCCTTGGTGGCGGTCAGCTGCCGCTCGCTGCGCGGCACGGGCACCGGCACCGCGCCGGCGGCGCGGACCACGGCGGCGTCGGCGTCGTTCACGACTCCGACGGCCAGCCGTGCCTCACCGGGGGCGAACCAGGCACCGGCGAACCGGTCGGCCAGGCGGGCGCGAAGCCGCCGCTCCACCACGGAGGCCGCGGCCTCGTGCGCCTGGCGGACGCGGACCTCGGTGGCGGTCAGCCCGAGGTCGCGCTGCAGCGCCTGCTCGGCGGTGGCCGCCCTGGACGGGTCCGGGCCGGGTCCGGGCACCGTGACGGCCTGCGCCGGCACGGGCGGGAGGACGAGCGCGGCGGCGAGTACCGCCACGCCGGTCAGCATGCTGAATCTCACGACGGGTCCTTCGAGTGGGGGGTGGACGAGGCGTGAGAGCGCTCTCAGGAAAGAAACTTTTCATTTCTTACAGATGAAGTCAATAAGGGTCGGGGGTGCAATGCGATCAGCGCGCGGCCCGCCCGTGCGGGGGCGTGTCACGTCGTACGCCCCCGCACGGGCGGGCCGTCCGCGGGCGGGCCGATGAGGGATGCAGCACTATGGAGGAGTGGACGACCTCGACGACGTACTGCACGCGGTGGGCCCCCGGCTGCGGTCGTTACGGCAGAGCAGGGGGGTCACCCTCGCCCAGCTCTCCACGACGACCGGGATCTCGGTGAGCACGCTCTCGCGGCTGGAGGCCGGGCAGCGCAGGCCGACGCTGGAGCTGCTGCTGCCGCTGGCACGGGCCCACCAGGTGCCGCTCGACGAGCTGGTCGGCGCGCCCGTGACGGGCGACCCGCGGGTCCACCCGCGCCCCTTCCAGCGGCACGGCATGACGTTCATCCCGCTGACGCGCCGCCCCGGCGGCCTGCAGGCCTACAAGATGGTGGTCCCGGTGAACTGGCCCTCGCACGAGCCTGAGCTCCAGGTCCACGAGGGGTACGAGTGGATGTACCTGCTGTCCGGCAGGCTACGGCTGCGGCTCAACGACCGGGACGTGCTGCTCACCGCCGGAGAGGTGGCCGAGTTCGACACCCGGATCCCGCACTTCTTCGCCAACCCCGGGCCCGGGGTGGCCGAGATGCTCAGCCTGTTCGGGCCCCAGGGCGAACGGGTGCACGTCAGGGCCCGGCCGCGGCGGGACGCTCACTGAGGGGCGGCCGGCCCGCGGCCCGGCCGGTCGCGGTGCCGCCCGTCCCGGTGGTCCCGCCGGTTCCCGTGCCCGCGGTGTTCCCGCCGGTCCCACCGGTCCTGCCGGTTCCCGGGGGCACCGCGTGCTCGCCGGAGCGCAGCGCGCTCACCAGGACGCCGGGGGTGTCGGTGAAGAGGCGGATCACGGTCGCCTCGGCGAGCCCTCCGAGCGGGCGGACGACGGTGACCGGTTCGCTCAGCTCGACGACCACGTTGGTCTGCGACCCTACCGCCAGGCCCAGCCGGCCGTCCTTCACGGTGACCATGCCGCTCTCGTTGTAGCAGGGGGAGACCCGTACCGAGGAGATCAGGGCGCGCGGGACGCGCAGGTCGAGGTAGGCGCCGTAGCGCAGGCGCAGTTCCGTGGGGGTCACCACGTGCGGCCGGGTCACGCAGGCGGCGGCGAACGCCAGCACGTACACGATCCCGGACAGGTCGATCACCAGCACCGCGAGGCGCGGTGCGGCAGGGACGCCGGTCGAGAGCAGCACCAGGTCCACCACGGCGGTCTCCACGGCCATCGCGAAGACCAGCAGCAGCAGCGTCGAGGACTGTCCCCCGGAGTAGGGCACGGCGACGGCTCCGGGCGGCACGCCGTCGCGGCGGCGCGCGGCCCAGAGCACGAGGCTCACCGCGCCCTTCAGCTCGAACCCCATGATCCGGCGCACCCGTGAGGGCACCAGCCGCTCCACGGTGGCCCGCAGCGCGGCGCGCCGGTCCGCGCCGGCCCGCCGCCCGGCCCGGAACAGCCGGTAGGCGACCGTCGTCTCCAGGACGAGCACCGCCGCCACGGCCACCTCGGCCCCGACCAGCACCGGAACGGGCAGGGAGACCCCCGCCACGAGCAGGACCACCAGCAGCAGTTCCGCGGGGAGCACGGCGAACATCGCGGCACGCGCGATCCGGAGCATCATGCCCGCTCCCTCAGCATGGCCACGACCAGCCGGAACGTCTCGACCTGCGCGGGGGGCAGCATGTCGCCCATCGCCTCCGTCCACGTCTCGGCCTCCGGCTTCTCCAGTTCGGTGAGTATCGTCTCGGCCATCTCCGCGGGCAGGTGCGCGACCAGGTCGGCGGCGAGCACGGCCACCCGGGGGTCGCCGGGGTCCGCGTCGGCCAGCTCGTCGAGCCGCGCGTACAGGGCGTGCCCGCGCGCGAGCGCCTCGGGCTCGGTGAGCGGCCGGAGCAGGTCGAACAGCCGGGCGCGGCCGGCCGGGTCGGTCGCGGTGTCCATCAGCGCCAGCAGCTCGCGGTCGGCCGCGGCGAACGCCGAGCCCTCGACGGACAGGTCGCGCAGCACCGACGCCATCTGCGGGGAGACCGCCGAGTCGGGGTGCGGGTCCGCCTCCGCGAGCAGCGCGGCCAGCCGTTCCCGCCGGGCGCCGATCGCCCGCTGCTGCGCGGCCAGGTCGGCGTCCAGTTCCTCCAGCACCTCGCGCAGCTCCCGGCCCCGGTCGTCGGCCAGCACGTCGCGGATCTCGTCCAGCGACAGGCCCAGCTCGGCCAGCCGCCGTACGCGGGCCAGGACGACCGCGTCGCGCAGCCGGTAGGTCCGGTAGCCGTTGGCCCGGCGTACCGGCTCGGGAAGGAGTCCCAGGTGGTGGTAGTGGCGCACCGTCCGGGTGGACACCCCGGCCAACGCGGCGAGCTCGCCGATCCTCATGCCCTCATTAGAAACGTTGACGTCGCGGCAAGGTCAACCGCGTCCGCGCCGGTACGCCCTCCCGGGACGCGCGACGGCCGGGACGCGCGACGGGGCGCGGTCCCGGCCGAGGGCTCAGGGGTTCACGTGAGGGCCGGACGGCCCGGGACGAGGTCGAGGGGACGGACGTCCCGGGAAGGGGTCAGAGGTCGTGGTTCTCGATGGCCTGCTTCAGGGCGGCCTGCGTCGCCTGGTGGGAGGCGACCCCGTTCGCGACGGCGAAGTCGATCATCGAGGTGTCCGCCTCGAAGGTGAGGTACTCGGTGACCTGGGTCTTCGTGCCGGACAGCCTCGTGAAGACGATCCTCTGGTGGGTGACGACGCCCGGGAACGTCCAGCTGTCCGTCTCGTAGTAGTGGCCCTGGTAGTTGATGCGCTGCTGGGCGTGCGTGTTGATGGTGACGATCGTGCCCTGGTACGGGAGCTCCTCGACGGCCGTCAGGTCGATGTGGCGCTCGGCCCCCACGAACCGGTCCCTGTGGGTGACGACCCGCTTCAGGAAGGAGTGCTTGCCGATGTGGTTGCTGAAGTCGATGTACGCCGGGAACACCCGGGCGATCGGGGCGTCGATCGTGATGGAGATGCTGTCCTCGGCCTGGCTCCGGCCCGAGCCCGGTGCGGGCGGGGTGTTCTCGTAGAACCGGTGGGTGTCCCACGCGGCCTGCCATTCGGCGGCGATCTGGGCGTCGTCCACGGGGGTGTCGGCGCGGGCGGGGCCGGAGAGAGCGGTGAGGACGAGGGCGGCGGCGAACAGCTGGGCCGCAAGAAGTCGGAGGTGCTTCTTCACGTATACCCCAAGAGGAGACAGTAGTTACAAACGATCTTTTATCGCATGTTGTCGTGATCTACCGGCTTTTTGGGATTAAGAAGGGAAAAATCTTTGCGACACGGTCCCGGGCCGCCACCGCCCTCCGCCCGTCTCCGGCCCCCGACACGGCTCGGCGCGGCTCGACACGGCTCGACGCGGCCCTTTTCCTGCCCGGTCCGGCCCACCTGGTCCGACCGGTACCGGTTCGTCCAGGACCGGGCTCGATCGCGAACGGGCCGGGCCGGGGACCCGACCGGTCAGGAGCGTTCCTGCCGGGGCAGGACCACCTCCCGGACGATGAGCAGGACCGCGGCGACGATCGGGATGCCGAGCAGCGCGCCCAGCACGCCCAGCAGTGCGCCGCCCAGCAGGGCGCCGACGATCGTGGCGAGCGGCGGCACGTCGACCGAGCTCTTCATCACGGCCGGCGCGATCCAGTAGTTCTCGATCTGCTGGTAGATCGTGAAGAAGATCAGGCAGACGATGCCGACGGTCGGGGAGACGAAGAAACCCACCAGGGAGGCGACGCCCGCGCCGATGAAGGCGCCGACCAGCGGGATGAGGTCGGTGAGCGCCACGATCAGGGAGAGCGCCAGGGCGTAGGGGACCTCCATGATGCTCAGGAAGATGAAGGTCGTGACACCCGCGATGAGCGAGATGATCAGGTTTCCGGCGACGTACCCGCCGATGCTGTCGATGATCTGGTCGCCCAGCAGGGCCGCGCGGTTGCGGCGGGTCCGGGGGAACAGCCGGTAGGCCATCCGCTTGAGCGACTTGAGCGAGCCCAGGAAGTACAGCGTCAGCACCAGGACCGTCAGCGAGTTGAAGACCGCGCCGATGACGACCGACCCGATGCCGAGCACGCCGCCGAACATCTGGGTGCCGAAGGCCCCGCTCGTGACGTACTGCTGGAGCTTCTCCAGGATCTGGAAGCGCTGGTCCAGGTCGCGGATGAGCGGGTTGTTCTGCAGCTCCTGGACGTACTGCGGGAGCTCGGCGACGAACTGGGTGGACTGGGTGGTCAGCGGGGGGACGATGGCCAGCCCGACGACCACGAAGACCAGGATGACGCCCAGGAAGACGACGGTGATGGCGCCCGACCGCGGGACACGGCGCCGCTGGAGGAACTCGACCGCCGGGTTCAGGCCGATGGCCAGGAAGAGCGAGACGATGATGAGGATCAGCACCGAGCTCACCGTCACCACCGCCTGCACCAGCCACCAGGCGGTGAGCACGCCCAGGGCGGCGGTGAAGCCGAACACGAACGGGTTGCCGCTCATCGAGCGTCCGGGACGGCCGAACGGCAGCGCCGGGGAGGCGCCGGCCGGAGCCTCCGGGGGCACGACCCTGTCCGGGGTGACGGCCGCGGCCCTGCCGGGGGGCGCGGGCGGGACACCGGGCAGCACGAGGGGCCCCGCGGACGTCAGGATCGGTTCCGGAGCCGCCGTGCCGGTCTCCGGCACGGCCGCCCCCGCGGGCGCACCCGGCACGGTGCTTCCGTCCGGCACGGCGTTCCCGTTCGGTACGGCGCTCTCGGCCGGTGCGGTGGGGCGGGCGGGGGCCTCCGGTCCCGTCGGCGGGACACCGGAGGTGGACGGGGAGGATGCCGACGGGCCGCGGCCGCCGGAAGTGGACTCGGACACCCCTGGCCACTGCCCGTTCACGCGGGAGATAGTCGGCCTTCCCGGGAGGCCCTTCCCCTGGTCGCCGCCCTGACCGGCGTCGTGGTCGCCACCCCGGCCGCCGCCCTGGTCGTCGCGCGGACCGTGACCGCCGTCGTGACCGCCATGGTCGCCACCCGGTCGCCACCCGGTCGCCACCCGGTCGTCGCCCCGGCCGCCGTCGTGGTCGTCGGGCGGACGGGGATCGCGGGACGGCCGGGCCCGCGGGTCAGGTCATGTTGACGTACTGGCGGGGGCGCAGGGCGTGACCGCGCAGGGCGGCCAGGGCGGCGGAGCGACCGGCCGCGGTGAGGCGGCCCCCGGCCCGCAGGCCGAAGGCGTCCAGGCGCTTGCCCAGCTCGTTGAGCGAGGCGTCGACCTCCGCGGTCTGCCACTCCGTGCAGTCGATCACCGCGGCGACGTGGTCGCGGTCGGCCGGGGCTCCGTCGGCGAGCAGCATCAGCGCCACCTCCCTGGCCGAGGCGCGGAAGCCGTTCTCCCCGGACTCGGGGGCGAGCAGCGCGGCGGTGACGGTCTCCCAGAGCAGGTCGGCGTCGCCCAGCAGGCGCTCGCCCGCCTGGGTGGTCACCAGCCGCCTGCCGGTCCGGCGCAGCGCGCCCATCTGGTCCTGGGCCACCTCGCGGACGGCCGCCAGCTCGGCGCCGCTCCAGGGACTCTCCGCGAGCACGGAACGGGCCAGGTTGTGCCGCTGGGTCAGCGGGATGCCGCCGGTCCGCAGGCCGGCCTCCAGCAGCCAGCGCAGCGCGTCCAGGTGGGCCTCACGCGGTGCCGGGATGGGGGCGTGCAGCCGTACCTCGAAGGGCTGGGCGAGCTCGCGCCAGGCGGTGCCCCGGCCCAGCACCCAGCGGTTGAGCCGCTCGCCCTGGACGCGGTGGAGCCAGTTGTCGCCGCCCAGCTCGGGGCGGGGCGCGGTGAGCCAGCGGCTGGTGAGCCGACGGCGTCCCTCGGCGGAGGGCAGGGACTCGCCGGGGGCGGGGACGAGCTCGCCGGAGACGATGGCCAGCTCCAGCGCGGCCGAGCAGGCGCCGTGCGCGCCCAGCTCCTCCGGGCCCATGATCGAGCTCCACCGCAGCTCGGGGACGTCGGGCGGGAGCACGCCCGTGGCGTCCAGGGCACTCTGGTAGGCGGCCGTACCGGCGTCCTCGCCCAGGCGGGCGTAGGTGCGCAGGATGTGCGTGGTCGTGGACGAGGAGCAGAGCGCGGCGTAGCGCTCCAGGCCGCCCAGCCGCAGCAGGCGGCCCAGCGCCCGGGCGATCGCGGCGCGGTCCCCGGTGACCTTGCAGGGCAGGGTGTACCAGAGGAACTCGCACACGTTGAGCTGGGTGATCGTCTCCAGCGGCTCGCCGCCGGTGAGCCAGTCGATCGCGCTGCGGGCGTGCTCGGCGGAGGCGGGCTCGGAACGCTCCAGCTCGGACAGGAGTGCGGCCACGTCCGGTGCAGGCATGCCTCGAAGTCTGCCGTATACGGGCCTGCTCTGACGATGAACGTGACGTAATGGATCCTGCACGGCGCCTACCCTAAGAAATGTCTTCCAAGTGGCTCATATCCGGGCTCTCAGATCCAGCCCTTCTTGAAGAGCATCCGTGAACTCCACTCGGCGTACGGGATGAGCTCGCCGGTGAGCACCGGGTACAGCCACCAGAAGTTGACCAGCGCCAGCAGGGTGAAGGCGCCCACGACCGCGGCGCCGACCATCCGCCGGACCGGGGTGGCGCTCAACGGGCCCAGGATCAGCCCGGCCGCGAGCACGATCGCCAGGATCATGAAGGGCACCATGGGGATCGCGTAGAACAGGAACATCGTCCGGTTGTCGGCGATCGCCCAGTAGAACCAGGGCAGCCAGCCCGCGGCGTAGGCGAGCAGGACGGCCCCGGCGCGCCAGTCGCGGGTGGCGACGTACCAGGCGATCATGGCGATGAGCGCGGCCAGGCCGCCGTACCAGATGACCGGGGTGCCGACGCCGAGCACGGCCTGCGAGCAGCTGTCGGCGCCGCAGGAGCCCTTGGGGCTCTCGTAGAAGAACGCGACCGGTCGCAGCAGCAGCGGCCAGGTCCACGGTTCGGACTGGTAGTTGTGCGGGGTCGCCAGCCCGGTGTGGAAGCCCAGCACCTGGACGTGGTAGCTCAGCCAGGAGCGCAGCGAGTCGAAGACGAAGAAGCCCGGTCCCTGAGAGGTGGCCTGTGCCCAGTTGCGGCCCCAGCCGCCCGCCGAGGCGAACCAGCCGGCCCAGGAGGCGATGTAGGTCAGGACGGGTAGCAGGCCCAGGGACAGGATCGTCCCGGTCAGGTCTTTGTGGATCATGCCGGTGTAGGGGCGGCGCAGGCCGACGGCGCGGCGGGCCCCGGCGTCCCAGGCCAGGGTCAGTGCGGTGAAGGCGATCAGGAAGAAGACCCCTGACCATTTGACCGCGCAGGCCGCGCCCAGGCACAGGCCGGCGGCGATGCGCCAGGGGCGCGGGCCCAGGTGGGGGCCGCGATCGCTGAGGGGGGAGCTTTCGTACCAGTCGACCAGGCGGGTGCGGGCGTGGTCACGGTCGGCGACCAGGCAGGCGAAGCCGGCCAGGACCCAGAACATCAAGAAGATGTCCAGCAGCGCGGTGCGGGAGAGCACCAGGTGCAGGCCCTCGACCGCGAGCAGCAGCCCGGCCAGGCAGCCCAGCATGGTCGAGCGGGTCATCCGCCGGGCGGTACGGGCCAGGATCAGGATCGAGGCCACCCCGACCACCGCGGCGGCGAACCGCCAGCCGAACGGGGTCATCCCGAACAACTGCTCACCCGCACCGATCATCCACTTGCCCAGCGGGGGATGCACCACGTAGGAGGCGCACTTGTCGACCTCGGCCGGCGCGCACTGCTGCCAGATCCCGGTGCCGCCGCCCATGATGATCTTGTCGGCGTCCTTGACCACGTTGTGCTCGGCGCCGAAGGTGGTCAGCGCCAGGGCGTCCTTGGCGTAGTAGGTCTCGTCGAACATGACCGCGTGCGGGTGGCCGAGGTTGACGAACCGCAGGATCGCGCCGAACGCCGCGATGAGCAGCGGGCCCAGCCAGCCCCACAGGGCGCCGTCGGGCATCGGCGGCACCAGCCGGTCGCGCAGGGAGATCGTCGGCCCCGAGGGGGGCTTCGACTCCGGCTGATCTGACGCCTGGTCGGTGAAGTCGGTCACGGCCACCCGGACATCGTACGGGGACCTCGCCTTCATCAGCCCAGGAAATACCTCCTACAGGTCTAATTGGGGAATTTCTCCCCAGGCAGGGGGTCCATCCGGAATGCGGGAGGATGGAACGGTGACGGACAACGGCAGGCTTGTGCTGGCAGGAGCTCCGATCGGGCAGGCCGGCGATGTCTCGCCGCGACTGCGCCAGGCGCTGGAGAGCGCCGACGTGGTGGCGGCCGAGGACACCCGGCGGCTGCGGCGGCTGGCCGGGGAGCTGGGCGCGGAGATCGGCGGGCGGGTCGTGTCCTACTACGACGCCAACGAGGCCGGCCGGGCCGCCGAGCTCCTCGCGGCGCTCCAGGAGGGCAGGACGGTCCTGGTCATCACGGACGCGGGCATGCCCGGCGTCTCCGACCCCGGCTACCGGCTGACCCGCCTGGCGGTGGAGGCCGGGATCACGGTCACCTCGCTGCCCGGCCCGTCCGCGGTGACCACGGCGCTGGCCGTCTCCGGGCTGCCCAGCGACCGGTTCTGCTTCGAGGGCTTCCCGCCGCGCAAGTCCGGCGAGCGCTCCCGGCGGCTCGCGGCGCTCTCGGCCGAGGAGCGGACCATGGTGTTCTTCGAGGCGCCGCACCGGCTGCACGCCGCGCTGGCGGCGATGGCGGAGGCGTTCGGCGCGGACCGGCGGGCCGCGGTCTGCCGCGAGCTGACCAAGACCTACGAGGAGGTACGGCGGGGCGGGCTCGGCGAGCTGGCCGAGTGGGCGGCCGGCGGGGTGAAGGGGGAGATCACCGTGGTCGTCGCCGGGTACGTCCGGGCGGCGCTGCCACCGGTGATCGGGGACCTGGTCGAGGAGGTCGCGCGGCGCGAGGAGACGGGGACGCCGAGGAAACAGGCGATCGTGGACGTGGCCAAGGCGGCGGGGATACCCAAACGCGATCTCTATGACGCTGTCCATCGGGGCTGATTCATCATCATAATTCCCTGAATGGGAGTAATGCGGGATCGCCTCGTGCCGCCTATGCCGGAGAACACCCTCTGGGGCTGGCTGGGGCCGTTGCTGGTCGCGGCCCTCGGGGGCGTCCTGCGGTTCACCGGCCTGGGACGGCCGCACGCGGTCGTCTTCGACGAGACCTACTACGTCAAGGACGCCTGGGCGCTGATCCACCACGGCGTGGAACGGGCCTCGCTCGGCACGGTGAAGGACCCCGTCGCCGACCGGATGATCATCGCGGGGAACACCGACTTCCTGGTGAAGTGCACCCCGCCGGAGGCCGATCCCTGCCCGCTGTACGTGGCCCATCCTCCGCTGGGCAAGTGGATGATCGGTGCGGGTGAGCAGTTGTTCGGGATGACCCCGTTCGGCTGGCGCTTCGCCGCCGCGGTGGTCGGGGTGGCCTCGATCCTGATCCTGGCCCGTACCGCCCGGCGGATGACCCGCTCGACCATGCTGGGCTGCCTGGCCGGGCTGCTGCTCGCGGTCGAGGGCCTGCACCTGGTGCTCTCCCGCACCGCGCTGCTGGACATCTTCTTGATGTTCTGGGTCCTGGCCGGCTTCGCCTGCCTGGTCGCCGACCGCGACCACGCCCGCACCCGCCTGGTCGACTGGTACGAAAGCTCCCCCCTCAGCGATCGCGGCCCCCACCTGGGCCCGCGCCCCTGGCGCATCGCCGCCGGCCTGTGCCTGGGCGCGGCCTGCGCGGTCAAATGGTCAGGGGTCTTCTTCCTGATCGCCTTCACCGCACTGACCCTGGCCTGGGACGCCGGGGCCCGCCGCGCCGTCGGCCTGCGCCGCCCCTACACCGGCATGATCCACAAAGACCTGACCGGGACGATCCTGTCCCTGGGCCTGCTACCCGTCCTGACCTACATCGCCTCCTGGGCCGGCTGGTTCGCCTCGGCGGGCGGCTGGGGCCGCAACTGGGCACAGGCCACCTCTCAAGGGCCGGGCTTCTTCGTCTTCGACTCGCTGCGCTCCTGGCTGAGCTACCACGTCCAGGTGCTCGGCTACCACACCGGGCTGGAGGACCCGCATCCCTACCAGTCGGCCCCGTGGACCTGGCCCCTGCTGTCCCGGCCGGTGGCGTTCCACTACCAGACGCCCAAGGGACGGTGCGGCGCCGGCGACTGCGCCGAGGCCGTGCTCGGCGTCGGCACCCCGGTCATCTGGTACGGCGGCCTGGCCGCGCTCATCACCATGATCGCCTGGTACGTCGCCACCCGCGACTGGCGCGCCGGGGCCGTCCTGCTCGCCTACGCCGCCGGCTGGCTGCCCTGGTTCTACTACGCCCTGGCCGACAACCGGACCATGTACCTGTTCTACGCGATCACCATGGTGCCCTTCATGATCCTCGCGCTGACCATGGCCGCCGGGCTGGTCGTCGGCCGGGCCGGCGCCACGCCCAACCGCAGGGCGCTCGGCGCCGCGGTCGTGGGCGCCTTCACCCTGCTGGCGCTGGTCAACCTCTGGTGGCTGTACCCGGTGCTGGTGGCCGAGGTCGTCCCGCACTCGCAGTGGTGGGCGCGGATGATGTTCCGCGGCTGGGTGTGACGGACCGGGGACGCGCCTCCCGCCAGGACCGGTCGCGCGGGAGCGTCACGCGGGGTCCGGGGTGCCGGGCCCGGCCGAATCCGGCGTGACCGCCGCCGCGCCGGCGGGTGAGGCGGTGACCGGTGCGCCGGTGGCGGGCGCGGCAGGGTCGGCAGGGCCGGCGGGCCGGGAGAACCCGCGGCGCAGCGTGATCGCCGCGGCCATGCAGGCCAGCGGCACCGCGGGCAGCAGGTAGCGGTAGTCGAACTCGGCGGTCGCCGCCGGGGCCAGGATGAGCCCGAACGCGGCCAGCCACGGCAGCAGCACGGCCCCGCCCAGGGTGCGCCAGCGCACCGCCACCCCGGCCAGGCCGACCAGCAGCAGCGCGCCGATCACGATGCCGGGCAGCCGGACGACCCGCTGGTACCCCTGCATGAAGGTGGCCCAGGGGTCGTTGAGCTCGGTGCCGATCACGCGCGGCTTGTCCTGGATCGCCGCGACCCGCAGGCCGGGGTCGTACGCGCGCGCGTCGGTGTCGGTGCTGCCCCGGTAGGACGACCAGACCGGCAGGACCTTGATCGTCGGCGGGAACTCGTACTGCAGGTAGGTCACGGCGTCGGGGAAGCGCGGCCGGCCCCAGTGGAAGGCGCGGAAGAAGTCGCCGGCCACGATGCCGAGGTAGTCCAGCGGCTGGGACAGGATGGCCCGCTGGGCGAACGCGCCCGCGGTCTTGTTCATCTCCGGGGTGAACGTGCTGCCCACCCCGAAGGCGTGGAAGCGCTGGCCGTTCTGCGCCCACCACAGGTACTTCTGCCCGGAGAAGTGGCGCTCGCTCGGCGGCGCGCTGATGCACAGCAGCGCCAGGTCCAGCTCCTCGCGCGGGTCGATCCCCATCTTCGTGCAGTCGGCGAACAGCGACGTCCGCATGTAGAGGATCGCGCCGTCGCTGTTGGTCATCGCGAAGTTGCCGTGCGCCGAGGCGAACCAGGCCATGTAGCCGACCACCGGAAGGGCGCACGCGGTGACCATCGCCGCGATCGTCCTCCAGGCCGTGCGCTTGACCAGCAGGTAGACCACGACCAGCGCGAGGATCGGCAGGCCGATCGACCGGGTCAGGGCGGTCAGGGCCAGCATCAGCCCGATCACCGCGCCGAGCCGCCAGGACATCCGCCGGTGCCAGAGCACCAGTGTGATCACGCCCACCACGAGCAGCATGAACATCACGTCGGACATGATCAGGTGTTCGAGCTGGATCTGGTACGCGTCGAACAGCACCGGCACCGCGGCCAGCGTCGCCCCCCAGGCGGGCAGCCCGAACCTGCCGCGCAGCAGGGCGTAGATCAGCACCGCGACGCCCAGGCCCATCAGGTGCTGCAGGAAGGCCACCAGCGCGAAGCTGTGCAGCGGCCTCAGCAGCAGCAGCAGGAAGGAGTAGCCGTTCGGGCGCAGGGCGCTGGGACGGTCGGGGTTGACGGCCCCCGAGACGTACTCGTAGGAGTCGTTGAACCACAGGGCCGGACCGTAGCCGAGCATGGTGACCACGCGCAGCAGGAACGCCAGCGCGAGGACGGCCGCGAAGAGCCGATGCCGGTGCAGGAAGGCTCGCAGGCGGGAGCCCCGCCCAGGCGGGGGGGCGTCCAGGCGAGGGCGGTCGGTGACGGTCACCATGCATTACAGGATGCCAGCCGTTTCGGGGAGTTGACCCGGGCACCCGGCCGCAGAGGGCATCATGGTGAGATTGAGCTGTGCCGTGAGTGAAGGGTTGAGACGTGGAACTGACCGTGGTCATGCCTTGTCTGAACGAGGCGGAGACCGTGGAGACCTGCGTACGCAAGGCGCTCGCCTGCATGCGGGAACACGGGATCGACGGGGAGGTCCTGATCGCCGACAACGGCAGCACGGACGGTTCCCAGCAAATCGCGCGCGAGGCCGGTGCCCGCGTCGTGCACGTCGACGCCAAGGGGTACGGCAACGCGCTGATGGGCGGCATCCGCGCCGCCCGGGGCCGTTACGTGATCATGGGCGACGCCGACGACTCCTACGACTTCACCGCGCTGCTGCCGTTCGTCGAGCAGCTCCGCGACGGTGCCGACCTGGTCATGGGCAACCGGTTCAAGGGCGGCATCGCACCGGGCGCCATGCCCCCGCTGCACCGCTACCTGGGCAACCCGGTGCTCTCCTTCATCGGCCGGCTGTTCTTCCCCAGCGCGATCGGCGACTTCCACTGCGGCCTGCGCGGCTTCCGGCGCGACGCCATCCTGCGGCTCGGCCTGCAGACCGGCGGCATGGAGTTCGCCAGTGAGATGGTGGTCCGCTCCACCCTGTCCGGGCTGGACGTGCGCGAGGTGCCCACCACGCTCTCGCCGGACGGGCGTTCCCGCCCGCCGCACCTGCGCTCCTGGCGGGACGGCTGGCGCCACCTGCGCTTCCTGCTGCTCTACAGCCCGCGCTGGCTGTTCTTCATCCCCGGCCTGGTCGTGATGACCCTCGGCCTGGTCGCGGGCGCCGCGCTGACCTTCGGGCCGGTCTACATCGGCAAGCTCGCCTTCGACGTCGACACCCTGGTCGGCGCCTCCGCCATGGTGGTGATCGGCTTCCAGGCGGTGCTGTTCGCCCTGTTCGCCAAGGTGTACGCGGCCGAGGAGGGCTTCCTGCCGGAGAGCCCCCGGGTGCGCAAGCTCGTCGACATCGTCTCCCTGGAGAAGGGGCTCGTGGTCGGCGGCCTGCTGGCCCTGGCGGGCCTGGCGGGCCTGGTCGCCTCGCTGGTCCACTGGCAGACGCGCAGCTTCGGCCCGCTGATCCCCTCGGAGTCGCTGCGCATCGTCGTGCCCTCGGCCACCGCGCTGATCGTGAGCTTCCAGACGATCTTCGCGGCCCTGTTCATCAGCATCCTCGGCATCCGCCGTACCAAGGAGACGCCCATCGACGTGGCGGCCTCCGCGGCCGAGGAGGCCGCCGAGGCCGTCAGCCGGGCCGCGGCGGGCGACCCGGCCGACGTCCCGGTGAGCGTGGGCGGGCCCCAGACGCCGCTGGGCGCCTCCACGGCCGGTGCCGTGACCGCCGACGTCCCCGCGGCCGCGGTGCCGGTGACGGGCGTCACGGCGGACCGCAAGGCCGCCGACGGGCGGGCGGGCGAGGAAACCTGAGCGAGGTCCGAGCCCGCGTCCCTTAGGCTTGACACCATGTCCCAGCACATCCTGACCGCGGTCGCCTGGCCCTATGCCAACGGCCCTCGCCACATCGGGCACGTCTCCGGATTCGGCGTGCCGTCCGACGTCTTCAGCCGCTACCAGCGGATGGCGGGCAACAAGGTCCTCATGGTGAGCGGGACCGACGAGCACGGCACCCCGATCCAGGTGCAGGCCGACAAGGAAGGCCTCACCGCCCGCGAGCTCGCGGACCGCTACAACCGGGTGATCGTCGAGGATCTCCAGGCGCTGGGTCTCTCCTACGACCTGTTCACCCGGACCACCACGGAGAACCACTACGCGGTGGCGCAGGAGATCTTCAAGGGACTCCACGCCAACGGCTACATCTTCCCGCAGACCACGATGGGCGCCATCTCGCCCTCCACCGGGCGCACCCTGCCCGACCGTTACATCGAGGGCACCTGCCCGATCTGCGGTTACGACGGCGCCCGCGGCGACCAGTGCGACAACTGCGGCAACCAGCTCGACCCGGTCCAGCTGATCAACCCGGTCAGCAAGGTCAACGGCGAGACGCCGGTCTTCGTGGAGACCGAGCACTTCATGCTGGACCTGCCCGCGTTCGCCGAGGTCCTGGCGTCGTGGCTGAGCTCCAAGGAGGGCGACTGGCGGCCCAACGTGCTGAAGTTCGCCCTCAACATGCTCGGCGACATGCACCCCCGGGCGATCAGCCGCGACCTCGACTGGGGCGTGCCGATCCCGCTGGAGGGCTGGAGCGACCAGGCCAACAAGCGGCTCTACGTCTGGTTCGACGCGGTCGTGGGCTACCTGAGCGCCTCCATCGAGTGGGCCCGCCGCTCCGGTGACCCCGAGGCCTGGCGCGCGTGGTGGCAGGACCCCGAGGCCCTGGGGTACTACTTCATGGGCAAGGACAACATCGTCTTCCACGCGGAGATCTGGCCGGCGATGCTGCTCGGCTACAACGGCCAGGCCGCGCGCGGGGGCGAGCCGGGCTCGCTCGGCGCGCTGAACCTGCCCTCCGAGGTCGTCTCCAGCGAGTTCCTGACCATGGAGGGGCGCAAGTTCTCCTCCTCCCGCCAGGTCGTCATCTACGTGCGCGACTTCCTGGAGCGCTACGACGCCGACGCGCTGCGCTACTACATCGCGGTGGCCGGTCCGGAGAACCAGGACACCGACTTCACCTGGTCGGAGTTCCTCAACCGCAACAACGGCGAGCTGGTGGCCGCCTGGGGCAACCTGGTGAACCGGTCGATCTCGATGGCCGCCAAGAACTTCGGGGTCATCCCCGAGGCGGGCGAGCTCACCGACGCCGACCGGGCGATGCTGGAGCGCAGCCGCGGGGCCTTCCCCAAGGCCGCGGCCGAGTTCCAGCACTGCCGGTTCAAGAACGCGACGAACGAGGCGTTCGAGGTCATCCGGGAGGCCAACAGGTACCTGGCCGAGCAGGAGCCCTGGAAGATCAAGGACAACCCCGAGCGGGTGAAGACCATCCTGCACGTGGCGCTGCAGGTGGTGGACGACGCCAAGACCCTGCTGACCCCGGTGCTGCCCAACTCCTCGAACAAGATCTACGCGATGCTCGGCGGCACCGGCGTATGGTCGGGCATGCCGGAGATCCACGAGGTCACCGACGACGACGGCCGGACGTACCCGATCATCACCGGCTCCTACGAGGGGGCCGCGCGCTGGGAGTCGATGCCGATCCGGGTGGGCTCCCCGCTGGCCCCTCCCACCCCGCTGTTCGCCAAGCTCGACCCGAAGATCGTCGACGAGGAGCTGGCCCGCCTGGCGGAGTGACGGCCGGGCCCGTGTCCGTCGCGACGGCCCGTGCCCGCGGGTGCGGCCCGTCGCGGCGGCCGGGGCCCGGCGCGGGCCGTACCGGCTTCTCGGTAGGTTGGACGACGTGAGCGCCACGAAGCTTCCCGCCGCCCCCGAACCCCTGCCGGTAGAGGTGTTCGACAGCCACTGCCACCTGGACATCATGGTGGGCGACCGCCGGGCGTCCTCGGGAGACCCGGTCGCCCAGGCCGCGCAGGCGGCCCGGGTCGGCGTCGAGGGCATCCTGGACGAGGCCCGCGCCGTCGGGGTGAGCCGGCTGGTCACGATCGGCTACGACCTGCCCTCCTCGCGCTGGAACGCCGAGACGGCCGCGCTGCACGCCGACGTCTACGCCGGGGTGGCCGTCCACCCCAACGAGGCGCACTCCGCGACGCCGGAGACCCTCGCCGAGATCGAGGAGCTGGCCCGCCTGCCGCACGTCAGGGCGGTGGGCGAGACCGGGCTCGACTACTACCGCGACTGGTCCTCCAAGGAGGACCAGCACGCGAGCTTCCGGGCGCACATCGAGATCGCCAGGCGGACCGGCAAGGCCCTGGTGATCCACGACCGCGAGGCCCACGACGACGTGCTGCGCGTACTGGCCGAGCAGGGCGCCCCCGAGATCGTGGTCTTCCACAGCTTCTCGGGGGACGCCGAGATGGCGAAGCGGTGCGTCGCCGCCGGGTACTTCATGTCGTTCTCCGGGCCGGTCACCTACAAGAACGCCGGGTATCTGCGCGAGGCCGCGCGGGTCGCGCCTCCGGAGCTCGTCCTCGTCGAGACCGACGCCCCCTACCTGCCCCCCACGCCGCACCGGGGCAAGCCCAACGCCCCTTACCTCATCCCGCTCACGCTGCGCTGCCTCGCCGAGGTCAAGGGGATGGACGTCGCCGACCTCGCCGCCGCCGTCAACGCCAACGGGGAGACCGTCTTCGGCGCCTGGTGAGCGTCCCGGCCCGGAGCCGGGACGGAAGGCCAGGGAGGCACGGACGGCCCCGAAAGCGCGGCAGGCACGGAAGGCTCTGAAAGCGCAGGAGGCATGGGAGGCGCGGGAGGCGCGGAAGCGGGTCAGCCCACGCCGGCACCGAACTCGACGGGAACGGCGCCGTCGAGGAACGGGATCCTGTCGGTGCCCGGCGCGAGCACGACCCCCTCGGCGTCGTTACGGCCCAGCAGGACGACCGCCCCCGAACCTCCCCGGTCGGGGGCGCCGACGACCAGCCGGTTGCCGCTGAAGCCCACCGACCAGCCGAAATGGTCACCGGCCCCGCTCTGGGAGATCGTGCGGCCCGCCGTCCCGTCGCCCAGCGTCATCAGGTGCACGCCGCCACGCCGGTCGGTGCCGTCGAAGGGCACGCCCACGGCCAGCCGGACGCCTCCCTCGGCGGTGAGGGCCAGCGAGGAGCCGTACCCCTCCCCGGGGGCGGCTCCGGTGTCCTGGTGGAAGGTGGCCGAGGCGGTGATCTCCAGGGAGCTCGACGCCTGGAAGAGCTGGACGATGCCGGAGTTCTGCACCCCGTCGGCGTCGCCGAGCGGGGCGCCCACCGCCAGGTAGCCGACGTCGCCCTGCTCGGCGTAGGCCATCGCGTACCCGAACCGGTCGCCCGCCTCCGCGGCGACGACCTGGCGCAGGTCCCATTTCCTGCTCCGGTACTCGTCCCGCTCCCGGCCCACGTCGAAGACGACCGCGATCGACCCCGAGTCGAGCTTGCCCTCGCCCGTCTGCTGTCCCGCCCCGTCGTCGTTCTCGAACGGGGCCCCGACCGCGAGGTCGAGGTCGCCCGGCTCGCCGCCCATCCTGCCGATCGCCAGCGACCAGCCGAACATGTCGCCGTCCTCGCCGTTGCCCGAGACGCCCTCGGTCTGCTGGGAGATCCTCCTGCCCGTACCGGGCGCGGAGGCGTCGAACAGGTAGGCCGCGCCGGAGTCGGCCACGCCGTCGGCGTCCTCGTGCGGGGCGCCCACCGCCACCAGCGTCGCGCCGGAGGTCAGGGACCAGCCGAAGTGCGCGTCGGCCTCGGGCTCGGGGGCCACCAGCCGGGCCGTCCCGCCCTTGGGGCCGCCGCGGACCAGGTAGACCGCTCCCGCGTCCTTGACGCCCTCCACGTCCGTGTACGGCGCGCCGATCAGCAGGTCGGCGCAGCCGTCGGCGTCGAGCTCGGCCAGCCGTACCGACCAGCCGAAACCGTCTCCCGCCCCGGGCCGGGGCGCGGCCAGGGTCCTGCCGCCCTCCCCGCGGCCGAACAGCACGTGCACGGCCCCGGCACCCGCGAGCCCGCCGGGGTCGGCGAACGGGTCGCCCACCGCGACGTCGTCCACGCCGTCGCCGTTGAAGTCGCTCGCGCCCGTCCCGGAGCAGTCCGAGGCCGGGGTGGCGTTCAGGGGGGTCCGGGCGGCCAGGGGAGCCCCTGCGGGCCACAGGGCGACCGCGGTCGCGGCCAGGACGGCGAGCAGCGGCCTCACGAGAGCCTCACCTCTGTTCTGTTGCCTCCCTCGACCGTCACGCCGGTCAGCTTCGCGGGCCTGCGGGAGGGCGGCAGGTCGTACACGAGGACGCCGTCCGCCCGGGTCCCCGGCGGGAGGGTGGACGGCGGCACCGTCGAGACGTCGGCGGGCGAATGGCTCGCGCCGCGGTCGTCGAGGACGGTGGGCGGGGCACCGTCGAGCGTGACCGGCGTCCCGCCGGTGTTGACCAGCGTCCACGGGATCGTGCAGAAGCGCCCGCGGGCCGGGGAGACCCCCCGGTAGGAGGTCAGGCCGCAGGCCGGGGAACGCGGGACGATCAACCGGACACCCTCGACGGGGGAGCCGACGGCGATGCTGCGGCCCACGTCGGTGGCGCCGGTACCGGCGAGGTTGCCGGTCCGCGCGCTCGCCGGCCCGCCGTCGTCCGATCCGCTGCCCCGCCCGCCGGTGTTCAGCAGCACGACGATCGTGACGAGCAGTGCCGCGAGCGCGGCCAGCCCGGCGAAGAGCCAGCGCTTGCGGGGAGCGGTCCTGCCGGACTCCTCCTCCCGGGCGGGCGGCGCGGGTGACCCGGTCTCGGAGGGGAGATCCGGCCGGAACCCCGGGAACCCCCGCGAGGACGGCGACGTCGGGGACGACGGCGGCAGGGTGGTGGCCCTCCGGCTCTCCTCGCGGTCCTCGCCCCGGTCGGCCAGGGGAGCGGTGAACGAGCGCGAGGGCGAGGTCGCGGGGTCGGCACCCGGCGGGGACGACGACGGGGACGACGGGGACACGGAGGGGGAGAAGGGGCCGGAGGAGGGCCGTGCGGGCGCCTCGGGGGAGCCGGAACGCGAACCGGCCACCGGTCCCGGGTCCGTCCGCGTCCCCGGGTCCGTCCGCGTCCCCGGGCCTCCCGGGGTCTCGAAGGTCCCCGGGCCTCCGTGGGTTCCCGCCGTTCCGAGGATCTCCCTGGTCGGCGCGGGATCGGCGGAGTCCGCCGGCGCCGGCGAGGGCGCCGACGCCGACGCCGGGGGCGGTGTCGCGAGGTCGGCCGGACGTGCCGGTCCGCGTCCCCGCGACCCGGTGGGAACGGGGGTCGGTGCCGTGGCCGGATCGTCGAACCCCTCGGCCAGGTTCAGCGCGCTGAGGGTCTGGGTGGAATCGGGCTCCACGTTCGAGGGCGGACGCCACGACTCGCTCAGCAGGTCGGTGGCGATCAGGGTGGGCGGGTCGGCCGGGAGCGGGACCGGCATCGAGGGAGCGGCGATCTGACCCCCCACCAGGGCGATCAGCAGGTCCTGGGCGCTGGGCCGCCGGTAGGGGTCCATCGCGGTCGCCAGCCGTACCAGGTCGTTCAGCGGGGCCGGGAGGGCACCGAGGTCCGGCGGGCTGTTGAGCAGCCGGGTCGCCATCGTCATCAGGTCGCCCCGCCCGTAGGGGTGGCGGCCGTTGCCCGCGTACGCGACCATGCAGCCCCAGGCGAAGACGTCGGCGGCCGGGGTGATCTCCAGGCCGCGGACCTGCTCGGGGGCCCACCATCCCGGGCTGCCGAGCACCTCCCCGGAACGGGTGAAGCTGTGCGTGGAGTCCAGTGCCCTGGCGATGCCGAAGTCGATCACCCGGGGGCCGGACATGGACAGGATCACGTTGGCCGGCTTGAGGTCCCGGTGGACCAGCCCGGCGACGTGGATGGCGGCCAGCGCCGCGGCCACCCCCAGCGCCACGCCGTGCAGCGTCCCGGCCTCCAGCGCGCCGTGCTCGGAGATCTGGCGGGAGAGCGGCGTGCCCGCGATGTACTCGGTGACCATGTACGGCCGGCCGTCGTCGGCGGTGCCGTTGTCCAGCACCTGCGCGGTGCAGAAGGAGGCCACCCGCCGGGCGTTCTCCACCTCCGCGTGGAAGCGGGAGGCGAAGCCCTCCTCGATCGCGAACTCCGCCTTCACCACCTTGAGCGCGACCGGCCGTCCCGCGGGGGCCACCGCCAGGTAGACGGTTCCCATTCCGCCCTCGCCCAGGCGGCCGAGAAGGCGGTAGCTCCCGATCTGCTCGGGATCGGCGGGGCGCAGCCCCTCGACACCGGGCTGGTTCACGTCCTCTTCACCGGGAAGGGTCCCTTCCTCGCCGTTGGTCCCGAGTAGGGCAACGTTATCCACAACGGAACCCCTCGTGCTCCATCACGCGTTCTTGCACGGGCTTCGGTGCGGGAAACTTGTCGGATGGCATTGGAGAGCGACCTTGGGTGATCGAGACGGACGACGGGAAGAGCGCGGCGGTCCGGCGGGTGCCGGATGCGCGGCGCCGTGCGGGGAACCAGCATGAGCCTCCTCGGTCCAGCGGAGATACGTACTTTGGCGGATACGCTGAACATCCGCCCCACGAAGAAGCTCGGCCAGAACTTCGTGATCGACGGGGGCACGGTCCGCAAGATCGTGCGGGTCGCCGGGCTCGATCCCGACGACGTCGTCATCGAGGTCGGCCCGGGTCTGGGATCGCTCACGCTCGCGCTGCTCCCCGAGGTCAGCCGGGTCATCGCGGTGGAGATCGACCCCGTCCTCGCCGGGCAGCTGCCGCTGACCGTCGCCGGGCACGCGCCCGAGCTGGCCGACCGCCTGACCGTGGTGCTCGCCGACGCCATGCGCGTGCTGCCCGCGGACCTGCCCGCGGAGCGGCCGACCGCGCTGGTGGCCAACCTGCCCTACAACGTGTCCGTTCCGGTGGTGCTGCACCTGCTGGAGACGCAGCCCTCGCTGCGCAAGGTCCTGATCATGGTTCAGGCCGAGGTCGCCGACCGGCTGGCCGCCGCACCCGGCTCCAAGGTCTACGGCATCCCCTCGGTCAAGGCCGCCTGGTACGCCGACGTGCGCCGGGCCGGTCCGGTGGGCCGTACGGTCTTCTGGCCGGTTCCCAACGTCGACTCCGGCCTGGTCGCGATGACCCGGCGGGAGCCGCCCAGCACCGTGGCGGCCCGCGAGGAGGTCTTCGCGGTGGTGGACGCGGCCTTCGCGCAGCGCCGCAAGACGCTGCGCGCCGCCCTGGCCTCCTGGGCGGGCGGCGCCCCCGCCGCCGAGCGGGCGCTGCGGGCGGCCGGGATCGACCCGTCCGCGCGCGGCGAGCAGCTCACCGTGGAGGACTTCGCGCGGATCGCCGAGAACCGCGGCGCCGGTGCCAGTGCGGGTGCCGGCGCCGGTCCCGGTGACGGCGCGGCCGATGGTGATCCGTCTGGATCATCCCCTTGATTGCCGTACATAGTGTGATTCGTCGATCCGTCTGCGTGAGCGCGGAAGGAGCCCGTTACGATTTGTCGTCGTGACCAGTGAGCGAGCCTCCGTGAGGGACGCATGAACTCCGTGACCGTCCGCGTGCCCGCGAAGGTCAACCTGCAGCTCGCCGTCGGGCCGCTGCGGGACGACGGCTACCACGACCTCGTCAACGTCTTCCACGCCGTCTCGATCTTCGACGAGGTCACGGCCACCGCGGAGACCGGGATGAGCGTCCGGGTGGAGGGCGAGTCCGCCGACCAGGTGCCCGAGGACGGCGACAACCTCGCGATCAGGGCCGCCCTCGCGCTGGCCGGTCACGCGGGCCGCTCGTACGGGGTGAACCTGGTCATCCGCAAGGCGATCCCGGTGGCGGGCGGCATGGCCGGAGGCAGCGCCGACGCCGCCGCGGCCCTGGTGGCCTGCAACGAGCTGTGGGGCCTGGGCCTGCCACTGGAGGACCTGATGGAGATCGCCGCCGACATCGGCAGCGACGTCCCCTTCGCCCTGCTCGGCGGTACGGCCGTCGGCACCGGAAGGGGGGAGCGGCTGACCCCCCTGGAGGTGTCGGGCACCTTCCACTGGGTGTTCGCGCTGGCCGAGGGCGGCCTGTCCACCGCCACGGTCTACGCCGAGTGCGACCGGCTGCGCCAGGCCACCGGCGAGCAGGTCCCCTGGCCCCGCGCCGCCGAGCCCTTGCTGGCCGCGCTCCGCTCCGGGGACGCCGAGGCCCTCGGCGCCGGGCTCAGCAACGACCTGCAGCCCGCCGCGGTGATGCTCCGCGGTTCCCTGGCCCGCACCCTGGCCGCCGGGCGCGAGCACGGCGCACTCGGCTCGCTGGTCTCCGGGTCCGGGCCCACCTGCGCCTTCCTGGCCGGGTCGGCGGAGCACGCGGGCGAGCTGGCCGCCTCCTTGAAGGCGGCCGGCGTGGCGCGCGACGTGATCACCGCCTACGGTCCCGTCCCCGGCCCCGTGGTGCGATAGGCCGCGTCCCCGGGCGGCGTCCCCGGGCCGGGGCACGAGGGCCGGGGCGCGGGACCCGGGCCCCGCGGCGTGACCCGTCCCCGGTCCGCCGGCCGGGCGGGCGGCGTCCGCGGCGGGGGGCGCGACGGCCGGGAGCGGATACGCTTGTGTGGCGATGAATCTGGTCAATCTTGAGTCGGTCTCCCACTCCTACGGTCCCAAGCCCCTGCTCAGCGACGTCTCCCTCGGCATCGAGGCGGGTGACCGCATCGGTGTGGTCGGCCGCAACGGCGGTGGCAAGACGACCCTGATCTCGGTGATAGCCGGTGATCTCAAACCCAACAGCGGGCGGGTCACCCACAACCGGGGGCTCCAGGTCGGGTCGCTCTCCCAGGGGGACGATCTCGATCCGGCCCGGCCGGTGCGCGACATCGTCCTCGGCGACCGGTCCGAGCACGAGTGGGCCGGTGACGCGGGCATCCGCGAGATCCTGGCCAGCCTGCTCGGCGACATCGACCTGACCGCGCTCGCCGGGAGCCTGTCGGGCGGTGAGCGGCGCCGCACCGCCCTGGCCAAGCTGCTCATCGACGAGCACGACCTCATCATCCTGGACGAGCCCACCAACCACCTCGACATCGAGGCCATCGACTGGCTGGCCCGGCACCTGGCCGGGCGCAGGACCGCGCTGGTGGTCGTCACCCACGACCGGTGGTTCCTGGACGCGGTCTCCACCAGGACGTGGGAGGTCGTGGACGGCACGGTCGAGCGCTACGAGGGCGGGTACGCCGCGTACGTGCTGGCCAAGGCCGAGCGTGCCCGGGTCGCCGCGGCCTCCGAGGCCCGCCGGCAGAACCTGATGCGCAAGGAGATCGCCTGGCTGCGCCGGGGCCCGCCGGCCCGTACCTCCAAGCCCAAGTTCCGCATCGACGCCGCCCAGGCGCTGATCGCCGACGAGCCTCCGGCGCGGGAGAGCGTCGAGCTGGTCAAGTTCGCCGCCGCCCGGCTGGGCCGTACGGTCTACGACCTGGAGGACGTCACCCTGCACGCCGGAGGGCCGGGGCAGGGGCCGCTGGTGCTGGACCACACGACCTGGCAGTTCGGTCCCGGTGACCGGGTCGGCCTGATCGGCGTGAACGGGTCGGGCAAGTCCTCCCTGCTGCGCCTGCTCGCCGGGACCGTGCGGCCCGACTCGGGGAAGCTGGTGCGGGGCAAGACGGTCCGCCTGGCGCACCTGTCGCAGGAGCTCGGCGAGCTCGACCCCGAGCGCCGGGTGCTGGAGACGGTCGAGGAGGTCCGCAAGTTCATCCAGGTCGGCAAGAAGGAGTGGACCGCCTCCCAGCTGCTGGAGCGCCTCGGCTTCAAGGGCGACGCGCAGTGGAAGGTCGTCGGCGACCTGTCCGGTGGCGAGCGCCGTCGTCTGCAGCTGCTCCGCCTGCTGATGGACGACCCCAACGTGCTGCTGCTCGACGAGCCGACCAACGACCTCGACATCGAGACGCTCAACGAGCTGGAGGACCTGCTCGACGGCTGGCCGGGCACGCTGATCCTGGTGAGCCACGACCGGTACTTCCTGGAGCGGGTCACCGACAAGACCGTGGCGCTGCTCGGCGACCACCGGCTGTCGATGCTCCCCGGCGGGGTGGACGAGTACCTCGCCCGGCGGGCCTCGGGCGCGGCCGTGTCCGCGCGGGCGGCCTCGGGCGCGGTCTCCGGTACGGCGTCGGCGGTCTCCGCCACCGCGGCGAAGGATCCGGGCACCGGCCTGTCGGCGCGGGACGAGCGCGAGCTCCGCAAGGAGCTCTCCCGTCTGGAGCGCCAGCTTCAGAAGCTGGACGGCCGCGAGGCGAAGCTGCACGCGTCCATGGCCGACGCGGCCGCCGACTACGGCCGGCTGGCCTCGCTGGACGCCGAGCTGAAGGAGATCGTCGCGGAGAAGGACGCGATCGAGAGCGAGTGGCTGGAGCTGGCCGACCGCCTGGGCGAGTGAGCCCCCCGGGTCCTCGGACCCCTGGGCTCGCGGGCTCCGGGCCGGCGTCGCGATCGCGGGTCCCGGGCGGTCGGTGCGCTCCGGTGAGGCCCCCGGGTCCTCGGACCCCTGGCCCTCCCGGGCTGCGGGCCGGCGCGCGATCGCTGATGCCGGACGGTCAGTGCGCTCCGGAGTCGCCCGCGTCGAAGGGGACGAGCAGTGTGCGCAGCAGGTCCGACAGGACCTGACGCTCGCGTTCCCCCAGGCCCGACAGGAGCTCGCGCTCGCGGCGGAGCAGGTCGGCGAAGGCGCCGTCCACGCGGGTTCGCCCGGCGTCGGTGAGCGAGACCAGGACGCCGCGCCGGTCCTCGGGGTCGGGACGCCGCCTGACCAGCCCGGCCGCGGCCAGCCGGTCGATCCGGTTGGTCATGGTCCCCGACGTCACCAGCGTCGCGCGCAGCAGCGCCCCCGGGCTCATCTCGTACGGCTCACCGGCCCTGCGCAGGGCGGTGAGCACGTCGAACTCCCAGGTCTCCAGCTCGTGCTCGGCGAAGGCGGCCCGGCGGGCACGGTCGAGGTGGCGGGCCAGCCGGGAGACCCGGCTGAGCACCTGGAGCGGCTCCACGTCGAGGTCGGGCCGCTCCTGACGCCAGGCGGCGACCAGCAGGTCGACCTCGTCCCTCGTGCCGGCGTCGGGCCCGGCGTCGCGGTCGGCGTGGTGCAGGCTCATGGCGCCGAGTCTATCTGTCTTGACATCGAGATATTCCGACGGGTATCAATCATCTTGATGTCAAGAGATGTGTGGGATCCCACGGTTTACGGCCGCTACGCCGACGAGCGCTCCCGGCCCTTCTTCGATCTTGTGTCCAGGATAGCCGCGTCCGACCCCGGCAGCGTGGTCGACGCGGGCTGCGGCACCGGTGAGCTCACCGCGGAGCTCGCCAGGCGCTGGCCGGGCGCCCGCGTCCACGGGTTCGACTCCTCGCCCGCCATGATCGCGAAAGCCCCGGCCGGGGACTCCGTGACCTTCTCGGTGGACGACGTCACCCGGTGGCGCCCGTCCGCGCCGGTGGACGTGATCGTGTCCAACGCGGTCCTGCACTGGGTGCCCGGGCACCGCGAGCTGCTGGCGCGCTGGGTGGAGGCGCTCGCCCCCGGGGGATGGCTCGCCTTCCAGGTGCCCGGCAACTTCGACGCCCCCAGCCACGCCGTGGTCCGCGAGCTGTGCCGCAGCACCTGGCGCGACCGGCTGGGCGACCTGGCCCCGGGCTCCCCGGTCGACGACCCGGCGGGCTACCTGGCCCTGCTGGCCGGCCTGGGCTGCCGGGTGGACGCCTGGGAGACCACCTACCTGCACGTGCTCCCCGGCGAGGACCCCGTGCTCGGCTGGATCACCGGGACCGCCCTGCGTCCCATGCTCGACCGGCTGGACCCCGACGAGTCGACCCGCTTCCTGGCCGACTGCGCCGTGTCGCTGCGCGCGGCCTACCCTCCCGGCCCGTACGGCACCGTCTTCCCCTTCCGCAGGATCTTCGTGGTCGCCCGCCGGTGACGGACCGGCCCGGTTCCGCACCCGGCCCGGCCCCGCGCCCGGTCCGTCCGGCCCCGCGCCCGCACGCGAGACGGGACATCACCCGGCCCCGCACGCGAGACGGGGCCGGGTGATGTCCCGGCCGGTGCGCGGGCGCCGAT
The DNA here is from genome assembly GCF_044456585.1 of Streptosporangium sp. NPDC050855. Taxonomy (NCBI): domain Bacteria; kingdom Bacillati; phylum Actinomycetota; class Actinomycetes; order Streptosporangiales; family Streptosporangiaceae; genus Streptosporangium; species Streptosporangium sp. NPDC050855. The sequence continues at coordinate 314,914 of NZ_JBITFY010000005.1, read as the reverse complement.
CCCCTCGCGGGTCAACGCGCCCGTTTCCTGTCCTTGCGAGAACCATGGGCCCGGTTTCGGTTTCCGCCAGCCCTGGGGGAATGCGTCCGATTCGGGTTCCTGTGCGGATGACGGGGCATCAATGAATACCGCGAAGCGTACGGACATCTGAGAATCCAGGGGATGACCTGTGGCAATGGAGATCGAGGACAAGTTCGACGTCCCGGTGGACTACGAGGTGCCGGACCTCACCGGCCTTCCGGGCTCGGCCGATGTCGTGGGCCCCAAGACCCACCAGCTGGTCGCCCTCTACTTCGACACGCCCGATCTGAGGCTCGCCGCCCGGGGCATCACCCTGCGCCGGCGCAGGGGAGGCACCGACCCCGGCTGGCACCTCAAGCTCCCCAAGGCCAAGGGCGCCCGCCAGGAGATCGTCCACCCGCTGACCCGGAGTACCAAGATCGTTCCTGCCGAGCTGGCGGACCTGGTGCTCGCCTACACGCGGGGCGCGCCGCTGGTGGCCATCGCCGAGCTGGACACCCGCCGTGCCGTCACCACGGTGGTCAACGGCGCGGGCGTACGGCTGGTCGAGATCGCCGACGACCGGGTCAAGGGCACCGTGCTCGGGGAGAGTCCGCACGTCGAGCGCTGGCGCGAGGTCGAGGCCGAGCTGATCGAGGGTGACGAGAAGCTGCTGAGGAAGGTCGGCAGGCGGCTGACCAAGGCCGGGGCCGTCCCCGCCGAGTCGGCCAGCAAGCTCGCCCGCCTGCTCGGTGCCGCCGGAGCGGTGTCCGAGCACCCCCGCACCGAGGTCGAGCCGGGCTCGGCGGGCCAGGTCGTGCTCGCCTACCTCGGCACCCAGGTCGGCGCGCTGCTGGCGCAGGACCCCCGGGTCCGCAAGGCCGAGGAGGACGCCGTGCACCAGATGCGCGTCGCCGCCCGGCGGCTGCGCAGCGCGCTGAAGTCGTTCAAGGGGATCGTCAAGGGGACCGGGACCGTCCAGAAGGAGCTCAGGTGGCTCGGCGCGGTCCTCGGCGAGGCGCGCGACCTGGAGGTCATCCGCGACCGGTTCGCCGACAGGCTCGGCGCGCTGGAGGGCTCCCTGATCGTCGGCCCGGTCGGGACGCGCCTCAGCTCGGACCTGCTGGACGAGGAGCACGAGGCCCTGGACCGGATCAGGGACGTCCTCGGCGGTGAGCGCTACTTCGCCCTGCTCGACGCCCTCGACGACCTGGTCGCCACCCCGGTGCTCACCAAGGCCGCCCACAAGCCCGCCGACACCCTGGAGAGCGTCGCCGCCAGAAGCTGGCGCAGGGTCACCGACGCCTACGCCACCGCCCAGGCCATCGAGAACATCACCGAGCGCGAGCTCGCCATGCACGACGTGCGCAAGGCGGCCAAGGGCGCCCGCTACACCGCCGAGGTCATCGGCATGACCAGGCTGGCCAAGCTGGCCGAAGCCGTCCAGGAGGTGCTGGGCACCCACATGGACGGCGTCGTCGCCCAGGAACGGCTGGCGGCCGAGGCCGAGAACGCCCGGCGGGCCGGGGAGGACACCTTCACCTACGGCGTGTTGACCGGGCTGGAGCGGGCCCGGGCCGAGCGCGCGAGCGAGGAGTTCCCCCGGGTCTGGCAGGAGACCACGGAGGCCGTGGCGAGGCTCCTCTGACGTCCCGCGCCGCCCACCTCGTCCGGGCGGGACCCGGACGAGGCCCGGGCGGGACCCGGCCGCTTCCGCGATGCCGGGGTCGCGCACGCTTCCGCGGTGCCCGGGGAGGAGGCCGTCGTCAGGGGATCCTGGACACGGCCCGCCACGACGGCGGCATGTTCTTGTCGATCTCGATCCCGTCGAACACGGAGGGTTCCTGCGGTCCCTGCTTCCGGGCCCAGGCGGCCATCCTGGCGATCCCCTCCGCGAGCGGCACCGAGCCGGCGCCGACCCCCAGGACGTCCCGCGCCTTCTCGTGGGAGGAGTACGCGTGCACGACCTCGTGGCGCGCGGGAAGGTGCTCCACCCGCAGGGGCGCGTCCATGGCCGCGGCCACGGTGGTCGCCAGCTCGTTGACGGTGTAGGGCGTGTCGCCGCCGATGTTGAAGGTCTGTCCGTACGCCCGCGGGTTGTCCACCGAACGGGCGATGGGCAGCGCCACGTCGTCGATGTAGCTGAACGCGCGCGTCTGCTCGCCGTCCCCGAAGATCGTGCAGGACTCCCCGCGCAGGATCTGGTTCATGAAGATGCCGATGACGTTGCGGTAGCGGTCGCCGATGTTCTGGCGTTCGCCGTACACGTTGTGCGGGCGGAAGACGATGTACGGCAGGCCGAAGATCTCGTGGCTGACCTTCAGCTCCTGCTCGACGGCGTACTTGGCGATCCCGTACGAGTCGATCGGCAGGGGGGTGAGGTCCTCGCTCATCGGCGGCTCGGCGTCGCCGTAGACCGCGATCGAGGAGGTGAAGACGAAGCACCGCACGGTCCCCGTGTTGACCGAGGCGTTGATGAGGTTGACGCTGCCGATGACGTTGTTGGTGTAGTTGTACCGTTTGATGAAGTGGCTCAGTCCCTCCGCGGCGTAGGCCGCCAGGTGGAACACGTAGGTGAACCGCCACTGCGCGAACAGCGAGTCGACGAGCCCGGCGTCGCAGACGCTCCCGGCGACGAAGTGCGCGCCGTCCGGCACGTTGGCCGCGTCGCCTCCGGAGAGGTCGTCGAGGACGACGACCCGGTGACCCGCCCGCACCAGCTCGGCCGCGACGTGCGAGCCGATGAACCCGGCGCCGCCGGTGACCAGGGAAGTGATCGTCATAGGGGGATTTCCTTTCCGCCGGTCGTGATGACCTGGCGTTCCGAGGCGGGACGTCGCCCCGCCGCCGGCCGGGTGAGGCCGAGCAGGCGGAGGCTGGGAACGGTCATGACGGTGGTGACGAGCGCCATGATCACCAGCACGGTGAACGCGTTGCCGTTGATGACGCCGATGCTGAGGCCCGAGCTGAGCACGACGATCTCGGTGATGCCGCGGGCGTTCATCAGCACCCCGAGGCCGAGGGCGAGCCTGGGGGGCATGCCTCCGGCCAGGGTGACCAGCCACGCGCTGCCGAGCTTGCCGAGGATCGCCACCACCAGCAGCAGCGCGCCGCCCAGCAGCACCCCGGGATGGGAGACGGCGAACCGGACGTCCACCTGGAGGCCGATCGAGGCGAAGAAGACCGGGAGCAGCAGTACCTGGTTGAACGTGCCCAGGCGGGCCGGCACGGTACCCAGCACCCTGGCCTCCCTCGGCAGCACGACACCGGCGAGGAAACCGCCGAAGATGGCGTGAACGCCGATCAGGTCGGTGACCGCGGCCAGCGCGAACACGAGGCCCAGCACCAGGCCGAGGCAGGCGGGAGCGGGCAGTCTCCGGTGCGCGTACCGCAGCGCCAGGGCCCGCAACGCCGGTCGCACCACCAGCAGGAGCACCGCGCAGAGGGCGACGGTGAGCGAGAGCGCGACCACGACGCCGGACGCGCCCTCCGCGCGCAGGATGGCGAGCACCACGGCCAGCGCGCACCAGGCGAGCACGTCGGCGACGGCCGCGCAGATCATGGCGAGCGACCCGAGCCGGGTGCCGTCCAGCCCGGTCTCCCGCACGATCCGGGCGAGCACGGGGAACGCCGTGACGCTCAGCGCGGTACCGACGAAGACGGCGAACGGGACGAGCCCGACCGAGTCACCCGCGAACATGTCGAACAGCGGCAGCGCGGCGACCACGCCGAGGGCGAACGGGACGACCATCATCGCCTGGCTGGCCGCTCCGATGACCCCCCGCTGACGGCCGAGCACGCCGTGGTCGAACTCGGCGCCCACGGTGAACATGAACAGCGCGAGGCTGGCCTGGGCGATGAGGTTCAGATGCGGCAGGACGGTGTCCGGCAGGACGGCGGAGACCACGCCCGGGGCGAGCGAGCCGAGCACGGACGGCCCGAGGAGCAGACCGGCCATGATCTCGCCGATCACCGGAGGCTGGCCGACGCGCCTGGCCAGCACGCCGCCGAGCGAGGCCAGGCCGCCGATCACGGCGACGGCGAGGAAGAGGCGCGCCATCAGCTGGATCGGGGACGAGGCGTGCGCCGCGTCCGCGGCCGCCCGGTGGACCGCGGGCGACGACACGGAGAGCCCGACGACGACGAGCAGCAGCACGGCCGCCGCGGTCAGGCCGACGGCGACGGCGACACCTCGCGCGGGAGCGGGCATGAGCCGCTCTTCCGTCTCTTCGAGCGGTGTTTCCGGATGCATGGTCACACTCCTGGTGTGGGCCGGCGTCGTGACCGTCCGAGGGGGAGCCGGCGCAGGACGACGGCGGCGTGGACGAGTTCGCCGCAGCCGAGCACGGTCACCGCGCCGAGCGCGCCCGCCCAGGGCACGACGGCGAAGGCGAGCGCCCCCATGGCGACGAGGGAGACGGCCGCCCCGTACGCGGTCGTCCGGAGTGTCCGCGGGGTGGCGTTCTCCATCAGGTAGTTGACGCTGCCCATCGCGAAGAGGATCGGCACGCAGGCCGCGTACAGCACCAGGACCCCGGGCCCGCCCAGGTCCCTGAGCAGCAGGAGCGAGGCGCCCAGGGTGAGCGCCAGGTAGGGCACCCCGGCGAGCACCAGCAGCCGCAGCCAGCGGGCGAGCGTGCCGAGCATCGAGGTCAGGTCGCGCTGGTGCAGTTCGCGCGACACCTGCGGCTGCAGGATGCGCAGCAGGTAGGCGAAGGCGTTCAGCAGGACCGAGGAGACGATGACGGCCAGGTAGAGCCCGCCGCTCTCGTCCTCGGCACCCGTCACGGACAGCGCCAGGAACAGCAGGCTGACCGAGACGCCGCCCACCACGTCGGCGACCGCCATGAGCGCCGAGGTGCCGACCGAGACGCGGACCAGCGTCCTGCGGCGCAGCCCGGTGAAGTCGGGCCGCAACCCGGCCAGCAGCGCCGCGTTGAGCACGATCAGGGTGAGGGTGTACAGGGCCAGGAACGTGGTGGGCGGGGTGCCCGTCACCGCGGCGACCGTCAGCCCGGCCAGGACCGCCGCCAGGACGAGATGGTTGGCCACGTCCCTGCCCGGCCGGTCCACGGCGCGGCTCAGGCCGACCAGCACCTGGTTGCCCCCCGCGCAGATCGCCCACAGCCCGGCCAGGCCCGGCAGCAGCGGGTCGTCGCGGCCCAGGAGCAGCACGGCCAGGACGGCGAGCGAGGCCAGCAGCAGCACGGCGGCGAGCGCGACGAAGATCCCGATCAGCCGGTCGACGGTGCGCCGGGCCCGCGGGACGAGCTTCAGCGCGCACTTCTCGATCCCGAGGGAGGCGATCGGGAGCAGGAACGCCGCCCCGCCCATGGCCGCGGCGTAACCGGCGTAACCGGTGGGACCCCACGCGCCCGCCAGGGCGACGTTGGCGAGCACGACCGTCCCCCGGTAGCCCATGCGCGCGCCGACGAGCGACGCCATGACCTTCGGGGCGACGGCGAACAGGTTCCTGGCGGTCACCCCGGGACCGGTCGTTCCGGTGCCCGTCATCCGGGAGCGTCTGCGTAGTCGGAGGTGACGAACTTCCCCTTGCCCCCCGGCGTGATCGTCACGGACTCGGCCGTCACCACCTCCAGCGGGAAGTCGCCCCCGGCCAGCTCGAAGAGCCTGGCCCGTACGCTCTCGAAGAGCCCGTCCGCGCCGTCCGCGCCGTCCGCGCCGGGGACCACGTGCAGGCGGACCAGCCCGGTGGCCTCCTGGTGGACGAAGCACTCGCTGATCCCCGGATGGGTGGCGGCCAGGTGCAGGAACGCGTCGGGGTAGAGCCGCTCACCGCCGGGGAGGGTGACGAAGTCGTTGCTGCGCGCCTTGGTCAGCCGCAGGACGCGGAACCTGCGCCCGCACCCGCACCGGCCGGGCTCGATCAGGCCGATGTCCCCGAGGTCGTAGCGGATGAGCGGCATGGCCCGCTCCAGGAACGAGGTGACCACGACGTGGCCCTCCTCGCCCGCGGGCAGGGTCCGCCCCCGGTCGTCGACGATCTCGCAGTGGACGCGGTCCTCGCTCAGGTGCGCCCTGCCGTGCGTGCAGTCGTAGGCGACGTTGAGCACCTCGAACGCGGAGTACTCGTCGAACACCGGCGCGCCGAACCTCTCGGCGAACATCGCCCGGTGCTCGGGGAGCAGGAGCTCGGACTCGGTCATCACGATCCGCAGGGTCCGTCTCAGCCGGGTCAGCTCGGCGTCGGTGAGGGCGCGCAGCAGCGCGCGCAGGTGGACCGGGTAGCCGATCAGGACCTTGGGCCGGTTGGCCAGCAGCTCGGCCTTGATCTCCGCCATCGGCCGGTGCGACAGGATCACGTGCCTGCGGAACAGGTTGAGGCGCTCGAACATCCGGGCGGGCGGGGCGAACGGCCGGATGTGGGTGAGCCGGTCGGTCGGCAGGTAGCGTCCGGTGGCCAGGAACCGGCGGACGAGGGCGGCGCCGTGGTAGTCGTGGGAGGCATCGTCGTGCAGGATCCGCACCCGCCGGCCGGTGCTGCCGCTGGTCTGGAAGGACCTGCACGTCGCCGGGTCGACACCGTCGGCGAGCAGGTTCTCCAGCGGCCGTTCGCGCAGCACCTCCTTGTCGAGCACCGGCAGGTCCGACAGGTCGGCCAGGGCGGTCAGCGGCGGGCGGGAGTAGCGGGGGTCGTCCCGGTAGTACGGGACGCGGGCCCGGGCGTACTCGATCATCCGGTTCAGCTCGCGCAACTGCCGCCGTCGCAGGGCGGAGGGGCTGCCGTACTGCCTGGCGACGGTGACCGGGATGTAGCAGGCCTCGCGGAGGAACACCGGTCAGCCCCTGTTCGCGGGGGAACCGTCCGCTCGGGCGGCGTCCGTCCCGGAGGCGTCGGAGGTGCCGGGGGCGCCGGGGGCGCCGGGGGCGTCGGCGACCCGGGAGACCCCGGGAGCGGTGGAGGCGGCGGGGGCGTCCGGGCCGTCCGCCCGGGAGCGGGGCGAGCGGACCAGGGCCTCCCACCAGCGCTGCGGGGAGAGGAAGACCAGGAGCGCCAGGATCACGTGCACGACGATGAACGCGTAGGCCTCCATCTTGGTCGGCGGGTGGCCGATGAAGACCGTGATGTGCGAGGCCCACTCCCACACCTCGGGAATCGTGGCGTAGGCCGGGTCGGTGTGGTCGTTGACCGTGAGGAAGGCCAGGTCCTCCAGGCCGGACAACATCAGCAGCAGCATCCCGTAGGAGAGCCTGCGCACGGTCGCGGCCGTGCCCCCGCCGAGCCGGTAGGCCAGCGCCAGCGCCAGGATGATCATGGGCGTCAGCGTGAGGACGTGGTAGTAGAGGTTGCCGAAGGAGGTCGGGTCCTCGGAGATGGCACCGCCGAAGAAGAAGATCTTCGGTACGAAGTACAGGAAGTAGAGCAGGAAGGTCGGCGGGATGAGCAGGAGCGGGAGCCGCATCCGCTTCGCCCACTCCACGTCGAGCGCGGCCACCGCCTCCGCGGCCATCACGAACGGGACCAGCTTGAACAGGAAGAGCCAGAGCGACTTCACCTCGCGGTCGTGTGGCAGGCCGAACCAGACGATCGCCGCGGCGATCACCGCCAGCGAGGCGAAGATCGCGAATCTGCGGTGCTTGGGGGGGATCATTCTGACCCTTTCTCATCGTTCTCGATCACGAACCGCAGGGTTTCCAGCGCCCTGTCCCGGGCCGGCATCAGCGACTCCCTGGTGTCGGCGACCACCATCAGGTAGCCGAGTTTGTGCGCGGCCTGCCGGTAGGCGTGCACCCGGTCGCCGGGTGACTTGAACACCTGCACGTCCACCACCTCGGGCATCTGCAGCAGCGCGTCCATGCCGACCACGTCCCGCAGGACGCCGTCGGCCTCCGAGGTGAGGATCTGCAGCATGGCGGTGCGCCGGAAGGGGGCGTTGATCTCCAGCGGCTCGCCCAGCGCCAGCCGGATCGCCGCCTCGACCGTGTTCAGCCCGAACGCGTGCCGCACCATCAGCGGCATGCCGTTGCCACCGAGCCGGGCGCCCATCTCGATGAAGTGGATGTCGCCCTCGGGCGTCAGCACGAAGTCCAGGTTGACGGGGCCGTGCTCGTGCCCGGCCTCCGCGCAGATCATGACGATCGCCTCCCGGAGCCGCGCGTGGACGGACGCGTCGAGGTCGGCCGGCACCACGTGGGCGAGACTGATCATCTCCGGCGGGCCGGTGATCGTGCGGTCGGTCACCGCCATGAAACCCAGCCGGCCGCCGGTGAAGAAGCACTCCGCCGAGCAGTGCCTGCCGGACACGATCTCCTCGATGATCACCTGGTGCGAGAAGGAGTACTTCCAGGCGTGCTCGATCGCGCCCCGCAGGTCCGCCGGGGTGCCGATGGCCGTGATGCCCTTGCTGCCCGAGGAGTCGGCGGGCTTGACGATCAACGGGTGGCGCATCCGCCCGGCGGCGGCCAGCAGCACCTCGGTGCTGCCGTCCTGCACGTACGCGTGGCTCGGCAGGCCGAGCCGGGCGACCAGCGCGCGGAAGAACCCCTTGTCGACCGAGCAGCGCAGCGCGCCGGGGGACGGCTGGTGCGCCGTGCCGTAGATCCGGCTCAGCTCGGCGACGGACTCCTGGGCGGCGTCGCTGGCCGGTGAGATCACCGCCGCGACGTCGATGGGCCCGAGCGTCGCCGCGATGGCCGCGGGGTCCCTGCTGGTCATGCAGAGGAACCGGTCGGCCTCCGCGGCGCCGAGCGCGTCCGGCCGCTGGTCCACGCCGATCACGTGGTAACCGAGCCGCCGGGCCTCGCGGTAGGCGGGGATCTGGTCCTCGCCTCCGCCGAGCACGATGATGTTCCGGGCGCTCAACTGACGTCCTCCCAGATGTCGGCGGTGAGGTAAGGCGTCTCCTGGCCGTAGAGGGCCTCGTCGGCGCGGACGACGATGTTGGCCTCGCGGATCTGGTAGCGCGGCATCCCGATCGCCTGCACCCGCATGACGCGCACGAGATAGCGGGCCACCACGACCACGACGAGCAGCGTGATGAGGCTGGTGGCGAGCCCGGCCGTGGCCAGCGCGTCGTGCCCGGCGAAGCCCGTCCAGAACAGTTCGAGGAGCAGCACGCCCGCGGCCAGCATCGCCGTGGCCAGCGCGTAGAGCCAGACCAGCGGCCGGAAGGAGAAACCGACGAAGAGCTCGATGGCGTGCCCGGCGAGCTTGCGCAGGTTCCACTTGCCCTGGCCTGCCACCCGGGGCCGGTGCGAGGTGGGCAGGGTCGTGTACCGCGCGCCGAGCAGCGGGGCGGTGGCGGAGAAGTAGGGCGTGGACAGCCGGCTGTCGACGACCTTGCGCGCCACGCAGGTACGGGCGATCCGGAACACCGAGGCGCCCGCAGGGATCTCGATCCCGAGCCACCTGCGCGCGATCATCTGATGTCCCCAGGTACCGAGACGCCGGTACCACGGGTCCTGGCGGTTCTCCCTGACCGCGAAGACCACGTCGTAGCCCTCCAGCGCTTTTTCCACCAGGCGGTGCATCTCCTCGGGCGGGGACTGCAGGTCGGCGTCGAACTGCACCGTCCACGGCTTGGAGGCGTACTTGAAACCCGCCGAGAAGGCGGCCTCCAGGCCGAAGTTCCGCGCGAAGGAGATGTACTTGACCAGGGGGTCCTGGGCGGCGAAGGACTTGATCGCGTCCAGCGTGCCGTCGTCGCTGCCGTCGTCGATGAACAGGATCTCGACGTCGTCGTACCGCAGCAGCTCGGACCGGATCTCGCGGTAGGCCTGCTCGACGCAGGCGGCCTCGTTGTAACAGGGGATCATGGCTGTGATGCCGGGCCGCGGCATGCGAGCGTTCTGCGCGCTCGCACCCGCGGCCGCCATGGGCGTCGGCGACATGTTCGGCGGAGGGGTCGTGTCAGTCGAACATCGCGTTCATGGTCTCGTGGGTCGCTTCCTTCTTCAGGTCGGACTCACTTCCCCAGCACGTGTTGAGGATGATGCGCGTCCGGTCGGCGTTGAGGGGGATCGTCCGATGCAGGGTCGTGTCCGAGCGCAGGAAGTACAGGTCGCCGGTGACGTGCCCGTAGGTCTTGATCGGGTGCTCCAGCAGGTAGTCCTCGACCTGCGGGTCGTTCTTGTCCCAGTCGGTGTGCGGGATGCACTGCAGCTGGCCGCCGTACTTCGCGTCCGGCGCCTCGATGATCCAGATGACCGTGAAGCTGAAGTCGCCCCAGTGCCAGCCGTGGGTGTCGCCCTTCCTGTGCTGGCGGATGGCGATGTACTTCTCCTCCTCCCACGGGCACTCCAGCACCGGCTGCGCGGCGAGCCTGGACAAAAAGCCCATCAGGGCCTGCGACTCGTAGACGGCAGGGATGAGCTCGCTGCCCTTGGCGATCGCCTGCTGGCTGATGGTGGTCATGTACCGGGGCGTGTTGCCGGTCTCCTTGAGGTGGATGTCGATCCGCTGGCCGTGCTCGTCGAGGAGACGGTGCACCTCCTGGGAGACCTCCTGGAACAGGTCGTCGGGGACCAGGCCCCGCAGCTTCACGTATCCCTCCCGCCGGTAGTGCTGGGAGAGTTTGCGCACGACCTTGCCGTCGGCGTACCGGGTCTCGATGTGCTCGCGGATGCGCTGGTCGGTCTGCTCTTTCAGGGTGGGGTTCGCCATGGTGTCCGGGCGCCTTTCTCTGCGTTCACGGTGTCTGTCCGGCGAAAGGCGCGGCTCTCGGGGAGGACCGGCGCTTTTCACGATCTTCATGGGGCGGGTCGCGTCCGGGGCCGGCCCACCGGCTCCGGACGGGACGTCAGGTCTGTCCGCGGGCGACCAGCACAGGGGTGCCGTGCCGGGGGCAGAGTTCGGGCACCAGACCGGCGGTGCCCGGCGGGACGACGTTCACGAGCGTGGGACGGGTACGGCGCAGCATGGTGAACAGCGGTCCCGTGGCGTGCGGCCGGACGTGGACGCGCCGCCAGTTCGTGTGCATCCGGCCGCACTCGCGGTGCCGGGCCCCGAGGTAACCGAGACGGGCGTCCCACAGCACCTCGGCCGGCCGGCCGGCGCCCCGGTCACGCCCTCGCGGCCCGCCCGCGTCCGCGTCCCCTCCGCGGGGCCCGCTCCCGGCGGGCACGGCGTGCTCGTGCAGCTCGCCGAGGGGCCTGCGCAGGAACACGCGCACCTGCCCGGTGTGACCCCGGCGCAGTTCCTCGACCTGGCCGGGGTCACCGAGCAGTCCGGGCTCGCGGGCGTCGTGGAACGCCCGGATCCCGTCGGAGCGCAGCCTCGGGTCGGCCGTCTCGGCGTGCGCGCAGAGCAGCACCGCGTAGCGGCCACGCCGGGGTCCCAGCCGCCGCCAGTCCAGCAGCGCCGTCCGCACCTCGAACAGCGGGCGGTCGCTCCGGTGGACCCCGGTGAGCCGCAGCGCCTCGTACAGCTCGCCGGGCTCGCCGAGCCACGGCACCACGTCCGTACGCGGAAGGTGCGGGGCGGCGAAGGGGTACAGCGTGGGCAGCAGGTCGTCCAGGCCGGCCGCGGGCAGGGGAGCGGGATCGTCCAGGACGGCCCCGGCGTCGGCCCACATCTCCCGGTAGTGGGGCACGGTCGCGAAGGCCCGTGCCACCGCGGCCCGGTAGGCCCGCTCACCGGCGCGCCACGAGTAGCCGCGCGATTCCCCGAACATGCCCCGTCCCCCGTCGTTCCCCGTCGTTCCCGTGGTTCCCCGTCGTTCCCGCCGTGCCTCGCCGTCCGGTCAGTTGAAGGTGTTCTGGTCGTGGACGAGCAGCCAGCGCCCGTCGCTCCGGGCGAAGACCAGCGTGAGGTGGTAGGTCTTCCGGTACGGGGCGCCCTCGGGGTCGACGTCGTCGTAGGCGACGGCGAGCAGGGCGAAGGCCGAGTCGCCGGTCTCGCTGACGCGGACGGTCTCCGAGCTCATCGACCAGTCCTGGTCGGCGAACCAGTCGCGGTGGAACTTCGCGATCTCGTCCTTGCCGGTCAGCAGCGTGCCGTTGGGCAGGATCAGCGTCGCGTCCTGGTGGACGGTCTCCAGGTAACCGTCCAGGTCCCGCTCGTCGATCGCCTTCAGGTGCCGGGCGAGCGCCTCGTCGAACTTCATCGTCCTGTCCTTTCCACGGGTCACCACGGGGCGACCACGAGGGTCTGCGGTACGAGGTCGCAGCCGAACCGCTGCTTGAGCTCGGCCATTCCCTTGCCGAACTCGATCCCGTCCCGGCCTTTCCGGATCATGTAGTCGATCTCCTGGAGGTAGAGATCGAAGTAGAGGTCGCGACGGCCGCCGTCCCGGATGTCCAGGGAGCCGGTGACCGTGGTGATCAGCCGGTCGCCCGTGTCGAAGGCCAGGTCGAACGAGAGCAGCCGGTTCCCTTCGCGGTGCCCGAAGTAGCACACGCCGCCCTCGCCGTTGAGATGGCCGAAGTAGCCCAGGGGGATGGGGGGTCTGCCGCCGCCGTGCTTCAGGTCGGTCAGGTGCGCCAGCCTGCTGGCCTGGGCGGGGTCCACGGTGCCGACGGCGTGCAGCGGCTCGGTCGTCTCCGCGGCCTCGGCGTGGATCCGGCGGAACCGCTGCCGCCGCCCGCGCGGCAGCCCGGCGAGGTACTCCTCCGGGTCGGACCAGCGGTTGACCAGCAGGGTGTTCGGCGCGGTGGCCACCCGGGGGCGGGACCGGCCCGCCACCAGCGGCAGTTCGCCGGTGCCGACCTGCCGGTACACGATGCCCAGGCAGTGCCGGCCCAACCGGCGCCGCGTCGCCCTCTCGAACGCCCTCAGCACGGCCCGGCGCTCCACCTCGTCGAGCCTCGCCGCGAAGGCGAAGCCGGGGGTGAACCCGAGCGGCAACCGGCAGTCGAACCATCCGGCCGGGGGCAGCGACCCGGGCCGCGCGTAGCGGTCGCGGCGGGCGGGCAGGCCGCCCACGTCACCGAGGAACATGCCCGCCACCTGGCCGCCGTCGCGGACCACGGCGAGGCGGACCGGGCGCTGGGCGCACCAGGCGTACGCGGTGAGGGCGTCGGCCTGCCAGGCGGCGGCGAGCCGCTCCTGCTTGCGGAAGATCTCCCAGTCGGCGGGTACCGGCTCGGCCGTCGGGTCGACGATCTCAACGTGCACCGGGATCACCCGACCGTAACCGGGCCAGGACCCGTTCGCGCAGGGGACGCTCGCCGCGGTCGGCGTAGGCGCGGACCGCGGCCACGATCGCCTCCCGGCCGAAGACCTGCTCCAGCCGCCTCAGCGGCGGGCCGTCCTGTGTGCCGAACAACGTCAGGGTGAGCGTCCGGTACGCGTCGCGGGACCAGCGTTCCGGCAGGTCACCGGTCGCGATCAGCCCGGCGGCGTCCGGGACGTCGTCCCGCTCGGCGTCGATCCAGCAGCGGCCGTGCACCGCCAGCCACGCCCGCGCGTACCGCGCGCGCTCATGGGCCTCGGGGGTGCCGCCGAGCTCGGCGGCGACGAGGCCGGTGTCGTAGCACAGGCCGTGCAGCAGGCCGAGCACGGTCCGCATCCGCGGCGCCGGAGCGGGCACCTCCTCGTCGGTGGTGAGCTCGTGGAGCACGCGCGCCCGCCGGTCACCGCCGCGCGCCGCGTCGAGGAACGCGTCGTAGGCCGCGTAGCTCCCCAGGAAGCCCGCGCGTTCGGTGCTGATCCGGAAGTCGGCCTTGCAGTTGGTCCTGCCGTACAGCCAGAGGATCATGGCCGGAGGCATGATCGGGAGCAGGTCGCCGAGCGTGATGCCGCCACCGCGCGAGCCGGAGACCTTGCCCCGGTCGGCGAACTGGCGGACCAGCCCGTAGGGCACGATGACCGGCTGGCGGGAACCGAGGAACCGCCGGTAGATCACCCGGGTGCGGTCCATCGTGCTGCCCGCGCTGCAGTGGTCCTGCCCGGCGGGCTCGCAGTCGATCTGCTCGTGGGTGACCCGCAGCGTCCAGTCCAGCGCCCACGACGGCTTGACGACGCCGAGCCTCCCGGTCACCGCGATCGCGCCGCAGGACCGGCAGGCGTAGCGCACCCGCGCCGCGCCGAGGCCGAGGATGACGGTGGTGCCGCGGCCGCACTGCTCGCAGTAGACGTTGAACAGGCCTTCCGGCGCCTTGGCCCCGAGCAGCTTCGCGAGTTTCCCCGCGTGCCGCTGGTAGCGCCCCTGCAGGCGGGTGTAGGTCCCCGCGAGGTAGCGTTCGTGCTGGTAGTGGGTCTGCCAGTGCGAGCCGGGCGGGGTGCGGCCGTCGGCGTCCGCCTCGGGAGGGCAGATGCCGGCCTGCTTCAGCTCGGTGATGTAGCGGCGGCAGATGGCGGTGGAACGCGCCGGGACCGCGCCCAGCGGGCGCGCGGCGTACCCGGCCAGCTCCGGCTGCCGGGCGGCCTGGCCGGCGCGGATCGGGTCGAAGTCGTCGAAGCTCAGCAGGATCGCCGACCGGCGGCCCATCCGCCGCAGCGCGCGGTGCACCAGATGGGCGATCGCGGTGTCCCGGAAGTTCCCGACGTGGAACGGCCCGCTCGGCGACATGCTGGTCTGGATGAGGATGCGCCGCTCCGGCGGATGCCGCCTGGCCAGCCGGTCGGCGTAGTCGCAGGCCCAGTGCGGCTGGGACGCGTCCTGCCGGAAGAGGTCGGCGTAGTCGTCGTCGCGCGCGGCGCGGGTCCCCAGGTTCATCGCACCCCCTACTGGGCCGCGGGGACCGGGGCCGCCAGCGGCCCGGTGCCCGGCCGCCCGGGTGCCGTCCCGCCGGCGGACGCCTCGTCGTCCCACAGGCCCGGATGGGCGCGGAACCATTCCACGGTCCGTTCCAGGCCCTCCTCGATGGGGACGCGGGGGGTCCAGCCCAGCCGGGTGCGGGCCAGCGTGATGTCGGGGCACCGCACCGAGGGGTCGTCCTGCGGACGCGGGACGAAGGCGATCTCGGAGGACGAGCCGGTGAGCCGTTTGATCCACTCGGCGAGGTCCAGCATCGAGATCTCGTGCGGGTTGCCGAGGTTGATCGGCCCTTCGAGGTTGGAGTTGAGCATGCGGACGATCCCGTCGATCAGGTCGTCCACGTAACAGATCGACCTGGTCTGGCTGCCGTCCCCGGAGACGGTGACGGGCTCGCCGCGGAGCGCCTGCCGGATGAAGGTGGGGATGGCCCTGCCGTCGAAGGGACGCATCCGCGGGCCGAACGTGTTGAAGATCCGCACGATCGCCGTGTCGACGTCACCGGCACGCCGGTAGGCCATCGTCATCGCCTCCGCGAAGCGTTTCGCCTCGTCGTACACTCCCCGCGGCCCGATCGGGTTGACGTTGCCCCAGTAGCCCTCGGGCTGCGGGTGGACCAGCGGGTCGCCGTAGGCCTCGGAGGTCGAGGCGAGCAGGAACCGCGCCCCCTTCTCCTTGGCGAGCTCCAGCGCGTTGAACGTCCCGCTGGAACCGACGCGCAGCGTGTCGATCGGCAGCCGCAGGTAGTCGGTGGGAGAGGCCGGGGAGGCGAGATGAAGAATCGCGTCCAGTTCTTCGGGAACTCTGAGATGCAGGGACACGTCGGCGCGGAGCATCCGGAACCCCGTACGGGGCATGAGGTGCTCGACGTTGGTCGTCGATCCCGTGGAGAAGTTGTCCACGCAGGTGACGTGGTATCCCTCCCCCAGGAGGCGTTCACACAGATGGGAGCCGAGGAATCCGGCGCCACCCGTGATGGCGATGTGGGGATGGTTCATGTGCCCTTCCCGGAAGATAAGAGCGTGGCGCTCGCGGGGGCGAGCCCGAAAATCTTCGAGGAGGCCGTACGGCCTACGTGGCGGGTCTCAGTGAACTGTCGGGATTTTTGCGCATGCAGAAATCGAACGGTGAATCTTGACTCCCGGGTCAGTCGAGAAGACCGCACTGTCGGCTGTTCCGTGACGCGGTCCCGCAGGTGAGAAGCATTTTTTCACGTGAAAGTATCTTTTTATCGAAAGTCCCCGGACTCCGATATTTCGGGAGCGTATAGATTGCCGGTCATTCAATCAAGTAGGACATATGCCCACATAGTGCCACAAACTGCCTATTCATTGGTTAAAGCGGTCAGCCGATATGGACCTAAAACATCGACGTCCGGATGGGCGCGACGAAGGGGTGTCGCCGTTCCCGCCGCTCACGACGGGTATTCGCGGCGCCGGTGAATATGGCCGTGCACGTTCCAAAGCGCCTGCTCCTGTCCGGCCCGGAACGCGCGGACGAATGTTGCCGTTGATTCGGTCTGGTCTTACCGAAGTATTCGGCGATCCGTTTTCGGGGTCAGGTGACGGTGCCGGATCATCCGGCGGCGAGACGGACGAAAGGCGGGTTCCGGGCTGCGCGGCCCGGAACCCGCCTCTCGCACACGTGCCCGCAGGGGCGCCCTGCCCCCGAGGCAGGCCCGTGTCCCCTGAGGCGGCCGGTGCCCCCCGGAAGGCCCGGGAGGCGTCCGACGGCTCCAGGGGACGCGCGTGTCAGACGGGGTAGTCGTCCGCGGCCACGACGACGCCCCCGGTGTGGTGCAGCACCATGAACGCGCCCTTGCGCAGCTTCCCGTCGCCCAGCCGGCCGGGCCGGTCGCCGGTGCCGCCGCCGGCCAGGCCGTCGATCCCGGAGATCAGCTCCGGCAGGACCTTGCCGTGGCTGCACAGCGCCACGGACCGGTCCGAGGCCAGGGCCTCGGTGACCAGGCGCAGGCAGGCGTCGGGGTCGTAGCGGCTCTCCGACAGGGCCGGTTCCAGCCGCACCGGCAGGCCGGACCGTTCGGCGTACGGCTGTAGCGTCCGCACGCACCGCTCGCTGGGGGAGCTGACCAGTTCCGCCGGGCCGAAGGCGCCCAGCAGGCCCGCCAGCGTCTCGGCCTGCCTGCGGCCGTTCTTGTCCAGCGGCCGCTCGTCGTCGTCGCCCTTCCACTCCTTGCGGCTGCCGGCCAGGGCGTGCCGGACCAGGACGAGCGGGGTGGTCGCCGGGGAGACCTCGCCGAACGCGCGCAGCAGCACGACGTCCGCCTCGTAGCTCAGGCGCCGCCCGGCCTCCCGCACCGGCAGCCAGGCCACCTCGTCGACCTCGTCACCGGGGGTGAACGGCCCCTCGGCGACCATCCTGGCCACCCAGTGCTCGACCCGCTTGGGCCGCCCGCGGTGGATGTAGCGGGTCGGCGGCAGCGACCGGCCCAGCTCCACGGTCAGCCCGGTCTCCTCGGCCACCTCGCGCAGCGCCCCGGCGACGGCGTGCTCGCCGCGCTTGAGCTTCCCCTTGGGGAACGACCAGTCGTCGTACGCGGGCCGGTGGACGAGGGCGACCTCGGGGGCGTCCGGGGAACCGCGCCACACGAGCGCTCCGGCCGCGCGGATCAGGTCGTCCGGCTCGCGGCCGTCGTCAGTCATCGATCGTCCTCCACCTGCGCGTGCCGATCAGATAGGTCTGCAGGTCGTCACCGGGGTGCCGGGTCCAGGTCCCGTCCGGGTTGAGCCACCAGGTGGCGGTCTCGTCGGCCATGGCCCGGTCCAGCAGGTCGCTGAGGTAGTTCCGCTGCTGCTGGCTGGAGACCTTGACCAGCGCCTCCACGCGCCGTTCGATGTTACGGCGCATCATGTCGCCGCTGCCGATCCAGATCTCCGGGCGGCGCCCGTGTCCGAACTCGTAGATCCGCGAGTGTTCCAGGAAGCGGCCCAGCACGCTCCTGACCCGGATGTTCTCCGACATGCCCGGGACGCCCGGCCGGAGCGTGCACACCCCCCGCACCCACAGGTCGACCGGCACGCCGGCGTTCGAGGCCCGGTAGAGGGCGTCGATGATCGGCTCGTCGACCAGGGAGTTCGTCTTCATCCTGATGCTGGCCGGGCGGCCGGCCTCGTGGTGGGAGATCTCCCGCTCGATCCTGGCCAGCAGCCCGCCGCGCAGCGAGTGCGGGGCGACCAGCAGCCGCCGGTAGGCGGAGTGGTTGGAGTAGCCGGTCAGGTGGATGAACAGGTCCGTGACGTCCTCGCCGACCAGCCGGTCGGCGGTGAGCAGGCCCAGGTCCTCGTACAGCCTGGCGGTCTTGGGGTTGTAGTTCCCCGTGCCGATGTGGCAGTAGCTGCGCAGCTCGCCCGAGGACTCCTGCCGTACGACCAGGGCCAGCTTGCAGTGGGTCTTCAGCCCCACGACGCCGTAGACCACGTGGCACCCGGCCCGCTCCAGCTTGCGCGCCCAGGTGATGTTGGCGTGCTCGTCGAACCTGGCCTTGATCTCCACGACCACCACGACCTGCTTGCCCGCCTCGGCCGCGTCGATCAGCGCGTCCACGATCGGCGAGTCACCGCTGGTGCGGTAGAGCGTCTGCTTGATGGCCAGCACGGCCGGGTCGGCGGCGGCCTGCTCGATGAAGCGCTGCACGCTGGTGGAGAACGAGTCGTAGGGGTGGTGCAGCAGCACGTCCCGCTCGCGCAGCACCGCGAAGATGTCGTCCTCGACGTGCACGACCTCGGCCGGGACGAAAGGGCGGAAGCTCAGCTCGCCCCGGTCCAGGTCGGCGATCGCGTGCAGCCCGGTCAGGTCCAGCGGCCCGGGCAGCCGGTAGATCTCGTGGTCGGCCACGCCCAGCTCGTCCACCAGCAGTTCCAGCACCTCGGGCGTGATGGTCTCCTCCACCTCCAGCCGGACCGGCGGGCCGAAGCGGCGCTTGAGCAGCTCGCGCTCCAGCGCCTGCATGAGGTTCTCGGTGACGTCCTCGTCGACGTCGAGGTCCTCGTTCCGGGTCACCCGGAAGACGTGGTGCTCGACGACCTCCATGCCCTTGAACAGCTGCCCCAGGTGGGCGGCGATCACGTCCTCCAGCGGGACGAACCGGTTCGTGGACGCGGTGACGAAGCGGGGGAGCTGGCTGGGCACCTTGACCCGGGCGAAGACCGTGTTGCCGGTCGTCGGGTTGCGCACGGTGACGGCCAGGTTCAGCGACAGGCCCGAGATGTAGGGGAAGGGGTGGGCGGGGTCGACGGCCAGCGGCGTCAGCACCGGCCTGATCCGCTCCCGGAACAGCTTGCGCATCTCGGTGCGCTCGTCGCGGCCCAGGTCGTCCCAGCGCACGATCTCGATGCCCACCGCGCTCAGCTGCGGGCAGATCCGCTCGTAGAAGCAGGCCGACTGCCGCTGGGCCAGATCGTTGGCGATCGCCGCGATCCTGGCCAGCTCCTCGCGGGGCTTCAGCCCGCTCTTGGTACGCAGCAGCAGGCCGGTGGCCATCCGCCGTTTCAGCCCGGCCACCCGTACCCGGAAGAACTCGTCCAGGTTGCTGGCGAAGATGGCCAGGAACCGCACCCGTTCCAGGAGGGGCAGGGACGGATCCTCGGCCATCTCCAGAACGCGCTGGTTGAACTGGAGCCAGCTCTCCTCCCGGTTCAGGAAGCGGTCCTGCGCCAGGGGGAGCCCGTCAGGGGTGGGTTGGGTGGGTTCAGCGGACATATGACCAGAATGCCCGCTTTGGTTGAACGGAACGTTAATTTCGTCTCAACGGGCGCTGTTGCTTACCCGCTCGTCTCGATCTTTGCCCGTTCTTGGGAAAAGACGTCGGCCCCCTTGACCTCGCCGCGCCCGGCCGCCCTGGCCTCCTTCAGGCGCGCCCTCTCCTGCTCCTTGAGCTCACGCTCCCACGCCTTCTCCTGCTCGCGCAGGTCGCGCAGGCGGATCTTCTCCTGCTCGCGGGCGGCCTTCTCGGCCTCGCGCCGCTCGCGTTCACGGGCCTTCTCCTGCTCGCGCAGGTCGCGTAGCCGGGCCTTCTCCTGCTCGCGGGCGGCCTTCTCGGCCTCGCGCCGCTCACGCTCGCGGGCCTTCTCCTGCTCCCTGGACTCCCGCTCGCGCGCCTTGGCCAGCTCGCGGAGCTCCTTGTCCGTACGGGCCGGCACCTGGGACGCGGGACGCGCATGCGGCTGGGACGCGGGCGGCTCCCCGGCGCGCTGCGGCGCCGGGACCGGCCGCTGTTCCAGGTCGCGCGAGGTCGAGGTCAGCCGGGGGGCCGCGGCCAGGCCGGTCAGGCCGTTCCACGCCAGGTTCACCAGGTGCGCGGCGACCTCCTGCCGCGGAGGGGTCCGCACGTCCAGCCACCACTGGCCGGTCAGCGCCACCATGCCCACCAGCATCTGGGCGTACATCGGGGCCAGGGTGGGCTCGTACCCCCGCTCGGCGAACTCGTCGACCATGACGTCCTCGACCTGGCTGGCGATGTCGTTGATCAGGCTGGCGAAGGTGCCGGTCCCGGAGGCGGCGTGCGAGTCGCGCACCAGGATGCGGAACCCCTCGCTGTTCTCCTCCACATAGGCCAGCAGGGCCAGGGCCGCCCGTTCCAGCTTGATCAGCGAGTGCGAGGCGGACAAGGCCTCGGTCACCATGCCGAGCAACTTCTGCATCTCCCGGTCGACGACGACCGCGTACACGCCCTCCTTGCCGCCGAAGTGCTCGTAGACCACCGGTTTGGAGACGTTGGCGGTCGCCGCGATCTCCTCCACCGAGGTGCCGTCGAACCCCTTCTCCGCGAAGAGGGTCCTGCTGATCTGAATCAGCTGTTCCCGGCGTTCCTTACCTGACATGCGCCGACGGGGTTCACTCACGGTTCTCATAATGACCTGTTTCATTGCGACGCCAGCGCGTCGCGGTGAGGCCGCTCAGATCCGGCGCTGTGCTCATGGCGACGCTAGCGCGTCGCTGTGAGGCCGCTCAGATCCGGCTCCTTCCCTCGTCGAGGGGGATCGCTCGTTCCTCACGATTCCCCTCTCCTCGGTCCAGTCGCCGGCGCGGCCTCACGGGAGTCCCTCGGGAAAAGAGATCGGGGCGTTCGGAAGACCGGTGGACGGTCTGGTCCCAGGGGCCCGGTCCGTGTCCGGTCAGGTGGTGGCGATGCGCTTGGCGGCGAGGCGCTCGGGAGTGGGCCAGCGGACGTCGTAGGCCCAGCCGGCCTTCTCGAACATGCGGATGACGCCGGCGCTGAGGTCGATCTGCCCCTTCAGGGCGCCGTGCCGGGCGCAGGTGGGGTCGGAGTGGTGAAGGTTGTGCCAGGACTCGCCGAAGGACGGGATGGCCAGCCACCACACGTTGCGCGACTTGTCACGGGACTCGAAGACCTCCTCGCCGAAGACGTGGCAGATCGAGTTGATCGACCAGGTCACGTGGTGCAGCAGGCCGATCCGGACCAGCGTGCCCCAGAAGAAGCCGGTCGCCATGCCCCACCACGACCAGGTCAGCAGGCCGCCCAGCAGGGCGGGCGCGACGATCGTGGTGATCGCCAGCACCGGGAAGAGCTTGTGCAGCCGGACGATGTCCGGGTCCTTGACCAGGTCGGGGGCGTACTTCTGGCGGTTGGCGCGGTCGGTCTCGAACAGCCAGCCCATGTGCGCCCACAGCAGGCCCTTGGACACGGCCACGAAGCCGGTGCCGAAGCGCCACGGCGAGTGCGGGTCGCCGTCCTTGTCGGAGAACTTGTGGTGCTTGCGGTGGGTGGCCACCCAGTCGAGCACCGACATCTCCATCGCGAGGCTGCCCGCGATGCCCAGCGCGATCTTCAGAGGGCGCTTGGCCTTGAACGAGCCGTGCGTGAAGTGGCGGTGCAGGCCGACGGTGACGCCCAGCCCGGTGACCACGTAGAAGACGCCCGCGATCAAGACGTCGGACCAGCCCAGACCCCAGCCCCAGGCGAACGGGATCGCCACCAGCAGGGCGACCAGCGGGGCGCCGACGACCACGCCGAAGGTGATGATCTCGGGCAGGGTCTTCCGCTCGGGGTCGACGTCGGATTTGGGTCCTGGAGCAGGACGTTCTTCGATGACGGTCATGCGCTACCTCGCGGTGACTCGGAAAGAACAAACTCATGTGGCTACGCCACCGTAACCTACGCCATCGTAAGTTAGGAATGCATGAGCGCCGAAAGTATGAAAGACGGCTCCCCGGCCTGATGTCATGCCTGATGCCATGTCGGGTTCACCCTGTCTCCTACCCGCCCTCGACCTGCTAAACGACAGCACGCCCGCCGACGGGCGTCCGGGCCGGTCCCGATCGCCGGGGGACGGGCGTGCGAACAGGGGCGCGTACGGCGCGGAAGGCTCTGTATCGTAGGGGGGCCGGGTGTGCGGGCCCTGTCCCCGATCGCCTGGTCGGTCCGGCATTGGGTAATTGGCAGCCCGCAAGGTTTTGGTCCTTGTTGTCCAGGTTCGAGTCCTGGTGCCGGAGCCATCCCTCCTGTCTGGTTTATTGATCAGCCTGGTCGGCTGGGTGGGTCCCAGGGGGGAGAGGTATCCTCACGTTGTCGAGCAGGTGACGGCGCCGTGCCCCGGGGATGGCCATCCGTCATCGCGCTTCGCCATGTCTCAGCCGCGACGCCGAGGGAGCCTCGTCCGTGAGTGTGCCGCGCCCGGCAGCCGTCATCGTCCTCGCCGCCGGTGAGGGCACCCGGATGAAGTCGAGAACACCGAAGATTCTTCATGAGCTGTGCGGCCGCAGTCTGGTCGACCACATGCTCGCCGCCGCCAGGGGGCTCGAACCCGAACGGCTCATCGTCGTCATCGGTCACGAACGGGAACGGGTCCGGGCACACCTGGCCGGCACCGGCCCCGACGTGCAGACCGTCGTCCAGGCCGAGCAGAAGGGCACCGGCCACGCGGTCCGGACCGTCCTGGAGACCGTGGGCACCATCGGCGGCACCGTCCTGGTGACCTACGGTGACACGCCGCTCCTGCGGACCGAGACCCTGGCGGCCCTGCTGGACCGGCACGGCGAGGACGGCAACGCCGTCACCGTGCTGACCGCCGAGGTCCCCGACCCGTACGGGTACGGCCGGATCGTCCGCGACGCCTCCGGGGCGGTCCTGAAGATCGTCGAGGAGAAGGACGCCGACGCGCGGGAGCGGGCGATCCGGGAGATGAACTCCGGCGTCTACGCCTTCGACGGCACCCTGCTGGCCGACGCCGTCAAGCGGGTCTCCGCCTCCAACGCCCAGGGCGAGGAGTACCTCACCGACGTCCTCGCCATCCTCCGCGAGGACGGGCACCGGGTCGGCGCGCACATCGCGGCCGACTACGTGGAGGTGGAGGGCGTCAACGACCGCGTGCAGCTCGCCTTCGCCCGCAAGGTGCTCAACGCGCGCCTGCTGGAGGCGCACATGCGGGCCGGGGTGACCGTGATCGATCCCGCCACCACCTGGGTCGACGTGGACGTCGTCCTCGAACCCGACGTGGTGCTCCATCCCGGCACCCAGCTGCACGGCCGTACCCGGATCGCCGAGGGCGCCGAGGTCGGCCCCGCCACCACGCTCACCGACACGGTCGTCGGCGAGGGGGCGCTGGTCCGCAACGCCGTCTGCGTCGAGGCGGAGATCGGCCCCGAGGCCCTGGTCGGGCCGTACGCCTACCTGCGGCCGGGCACCGTGCTGGCCCGCAAGGCCAAGGCCGGCACGTACGTGGAGATGAAGAACGCCCGGGTGGGCGAGGGCGCCAAGGTCCCGCACCTGAGCTACGTGGGCGACGCCACCATCGGCGCCGGGGCCAACATCGGCGCCTCGGCGATCTTCGTCAACTACGACGGGGTCGACAAGCACCACACGACGGTGGGCGAGCACGCCTTCGTCGGGTGCGACACCATGCTCGTCGCGCCGGTGACCATCGGCGACGGCGCCTACACGGCCGCGGGCTCGGTGATCGACGCCGACGTGCCCCCCGGGGCCATCGGTGTGGCCCGCGGACGGCAGCGCAACATCGAAGGGTGGGTCGTGCGCAGGCGCGCGGGCACCAGATCGGCCAAGGCGGCGCTGGGCGCCGCCGAGACCGGGAAACAGCAGGGGAGCCAGAGTGAGTGAGCGAAGCGAGCGGCCCGGTGGGTACGGCGGCGGCATCGCGCGGACATCGGCGTGCCGTCAGGCGAGGAGGACGGCATGAGCGGTATCAAGCAGACCGGTGAGAAGAACCTGATGTTCTTCTCCGGTCGCTCGCACCCGGAACTGGCGGACGAGATCTCCAGTCACCTGGGGGTGGGCGCGACGCCGACCACGCTGCGCGACTTCGCCAACGGTGAGATCTACGCCCGCTACCAGGAGTCCGTCCGCGGCTGCGACGCGTTCGTCATGCAGAGCCACACCTGGCCGATCAACCAGTGGATCATGGAACAGCTGATCATGGTGGACGCCCTCAAGCGCGCGTCCGCCAAGCGGATCACCGTGATCATGCCGTTCTACGGCTACGCCCGCCAGGACAAGAAGAGCAAGGGACGCGAGCCCATCACCGCCCGGCTCATGGCGGACATGTTCAAGACCGCGGGCGCCGACCGGCTGATGTCGATCGACCTGCACACCTCCCAGATCCAGGGCTTCTTCGACGGCCCGGTGGACCACCTGTTCGCCATGCCCGTCCTGGTGAACTACCTCAAGGACAAGCTGGACCTGGAGAACACCACGGTCGTCTCGCCCGACACCGGCCGGGTGCGGCTCTCGGAGCGTTGGGCCGACACCCTCGGCACCCCGCTGGCCTTCATCCACAAGCGCCGCGACCTCGACGTGGCCAACCAGGTGAAGGTGAACGAGGTCGTCGGCCGGGTGCGGGGCCGTACCTGCGTGCTGATCGACGACATGATCGACACCGCGGGCACGATCTGCAAGGCCGCCGGCGCGCTCTACGAGCAGGGCGCCACCAACGTGGTCGTGGCCGCCACCCACGCGGTCTTCTCCGACCCCGCGGTCGACCGGCTGAAGAACTCGCAGATCTCCGAGGTCATCGTCACCAACACGGTGCCGCTCCCCGAGGACAAGCGGTTCGACAAGCTCACGGTCCTGTCGATAGCCCCCCTCATCGCCCGCGCGATCACCGAGGTCTTCAACGACGGCTCCGTCACCAGCCTCTTCGAAGGCGACAGCTGACCCCACACCCGATCGATCCTCACCACCGCCCGGGAGCGCCCAGCCTTTGTTCCCGGGCGCCCTCATGCTCTGCGTCGGTTACCCCCGCCCGATCAAGCCCCCCAGGGACCCCAGTGAGACCGCGCCGGCGACTGGACCGAGGAGAGGAGGATCGCGAGGAACGAGCGATCCTCCTCGACGAGGGAAGGAGCCGGATCAGAGCGGTCTCACCGCGACGCGCAGCGTCGCCATGAGCACATCTCACCGCGACGCGCAGCGTCGCCATGACACTGTATGGTTGAGGGATTGTGTGCGCTCGTAACGCCTTCCGCTAGGGCGGGTGAGGGGGAGCGCACCTTTTCCGCTCCCGAGATCCCTAGGAGATCAGCCGTGTCCGAAGTGGTAATCACCACCGAGCTCCGTGACAAGTTCGGAAAAGGCGCCGCGCGCAAGATCCGCCGCGAGAGCAAGGTACCCGTCGTCCTGTACGGACATGGCACCGAGCCCCAGCACCTGTCGCTGCCCGGTCACGACCTGCTGCTCGCCCTGCGTACGCCGAACGTGCTGATCCGCCTCGAGGGCGCGGTCACCGAGCTCGCGCTCCCCAAGGGCGTCCAGCGTGACCCGATCAAGGGCTTCCTGGAGCACGTGGACCTCATCCTGGTCAGGCGTGGCGAGAAGGTCACCGTCGAGATCCCGGTCACCGTGGTGGGCGAGGTCGCCGACGGCATCCTCGACCAGCAGCTCGTCTCCATCTCCGTCGAGACCGAGGCCACGCACATCCCCGAGGGCGTCGAGGTCGACGTCGAGGGCCTGGAGATCGGCACGCAGATCACCGCCGCCGACCTGAAGCTGCCCGAGGGCACCACCCTGGCCGCCGAACCCGAGGCGCTGGTCCTGATCGTGGCCCCGACCCCGGTCGCCGAGCCCGAGCCCGACGCCGACACCGCCACCTCCCCGGCCGCCCTGGCCGCCACGGGCGACGACAACGAGAACGCCGAGTAGCCTTCTCTGCCGGACCTGTCAGGGCGGCTCGCGTGCGAGCCGCCCTGACGCGCGCATGAAAGGGATCACATCGTGGACCGCTGGTTGGTCGTGGGTTTGGGAAACCCCGGGCCTGAGTACGCCGGGAACCGGCACAACGCGGGGTTCATGGTGCTCGACGAGCTCGCCGCGCGGGCCGGCGGGCGGTTCAAGGCGCACAGGTCGCGCGCGGAGGTGCTGGAGGGCCGTCTGGCGGGAGCTCCCGCCGTGCTGGCCAAGCCGCTCTCCTTCATGAACCTCTCCGGAGGGCCGACCAAGGCCCTGGCCGACTTCTACAAGGTGGAACCGGCCCGCGTGATCGCGGTCCACGACGAGCTGGACGTCCCGTACGGAGCGCTGAGGGCCAAGCTGGGCGGTGGCGACAACGGCCACAACGGGCTGAAGTCGATCACCAAGTCCCTGGCGACCAAGGACTACCTCCGGGTGCGGTTCGGCATCGGCCGTCCGCCGGGCCGGATGGACGCCGCCTCCTACGTCCTGCGTGACTTCGCCACCGCCGAGCGCAAGGACCTGGGGTTCCTGGTCGACCGGGCCGCCGACATGGTGGAGTCGCTGATCAAGGCCGGCCTGGAGCCGACCCAGAACGCCTTCCACGGCATCGACCTGAACGTCTCCGGCCCGCCCCGCTAGCGATAGACATCTCATGGCGACGCTGGCGCGTCGCGGTGAGTCCGCTCGGATCCGGCTCCTTCCCTCGTCGGGCGTGGTCGCTCGTTCCTCACGACCACGCCCTCCTCGGTCCAGTCGCCGGCGCGGACTCACCTGGCGCAGACTCACGGGGTGTCTCCGGCCTGGTCCCATGAGGCCACCGGCCGGGAGTAGTGCTCAGGGGTAGGCGCCCGGGCGGACGATCATGATGACCACGACGATCGCCCACAGCAGGTTGTAGATCCCGGCGAGCATGCTCAGGGTCCGCAGCCGTCCGCCGTCGTCGGGGTCGGCGAGGGCGTCGCGCTGACGCGGATAGATCTGCAGGGCGAGCAGCCCGCCCGCCCCGGCGGTGAGGATCATGGAGACGTTGACCCAGATCTCGTCCATCCGGCCCTGGACGAGGGCCAGGGCGATCCCCACGACGGGCACCACGACGCCGAAGACGCCGTACACGCGGGTGATGCGGTGCAGCGCGACGGCCACGGCCCGGCTGCGCTCCTCCTGGGGCTCCGGCCGCGGGCCCGCGGGCGCGCCCACGGCGGCCGGGTTCACCACGACGCCCGCGGCCACCGGGGCGTAGCGGGGGAACAGGCTCGCCGCGACGGCCGAACCCCCGACGAACACGATGCCGGCCAGTACATGGATCGACAGCAGCAGACCTTCCACGGGCTCTCCTCCTCTACCTTCAGTCAGGCTGAAGCCTAGCAGTGCTTTCAGTCGGCCTGAAGGTCGGGAGGGAACGGTGACGGAGGCCGGGGACGCCGTCGTCGCCCGGCCGGCTCCCGCGGCGCTGCTCAGGGCGGGAAGGGACCTTCGAAGGCGGCGCGTACGGTGTCGGCGATCCGCCGCTGGATCGGGTCGGCGTCCGGGCCGAACAGCCGCTCGTCGACCTCGGACACGGCCCCCATCGCCGCCCGCATCAGGCGCGTGCCCTCGGGGGTGAGCTCGATCGCCGAGGCGGACCCGGCGCGGGCGGTGGTGTCGCGGACGAACCCGGCGGCGGACAGCGCCTTCACCGCGGTGTGGACGCTCTGGACGGTGATCCCGGACATCCGCGCCAGGTCGCTGAACGACGCCCCGGGGACCGCGGAGACGTGGCCGAGCAGACCGAGCCTGCTGACCGTCAGCCCGAGCGGAGCCAGGGCGGCGCCCAGCTCGGACTCGATCCGGTGCGCCAGGGTGAGCAGCACGATGGAGGGGCTGGTCACCGGCGGCCCCGAAGGGCCTTTCCCGACCGTCACCCGTCCTCCCTCGTGAAGGCCATCAGGTTCTGCAGGAGCTCGGCCTGCTCGACCGCGTCGTCCAGGGCGTTGTGGGTGTGCGGGCGGCCGGAGTGCAGGTGGGCGGGCATCTGGCGCTTGGTGGCCCAGCCGATCGGCACGCCCGCCTTGGCCGCGTACAGCGTCTTGAGGTCGATGCAGCGCGAGTGCCCGAACGGCGAGGCGCCGGTGAAGCGCATGAAGTACCAGTACATCCACATCCAGTCGTAGGAGAGCGGGTAGGCCGCCAGCACCGGCGAGCCGTTCCCGCTCGCCTCGCGGATCCACCCCGCGGCCTCCCGCATCGCCTCGGCCGGGTCGCGGCCCTCGCGGACCAGCCTGTCCCGGTCCAGCCCGCTCACCGCGAGCGCCTCGGGGACGTGGTCGTCGCTGATCGGCCGCAGCTCCGCGTAGAAGGTGCGGCTCTGCGGGTCGACGGGCTCGAAGACCCTTCCGGTCATCCGCCCGGCCACCGCCATGCCGAAACTGATCATCGAGTACGGCCCCGGAATCGGGCCATCGGCCTCTATGTCCACAGAGATGTACGTTTCCGTCTTCAACCCTCGGGCCTTTCCAACCGCCGATAGCATTCCATGACTGTCTGTCCGCGAACGGTTACGCAGGGGGAGCGTGTGCGCGACGTGACCGCGATTCGTGCGGTGCCCGGGCCGGCCGCCGGCGGGGTGCCCGCCGTGCGCCGGCGCGAGCCGGGCTGGGTGCGGGGGCACCGGGCGATGGCCGTCGTCGCCGACACCGCCTGCGCCGCACTGGCCGGGGCACTCGCGCTGATCCTCCGATTCGGCGAGGTTACCGCCTACGTCTTCCCGTACGTCGTGATGAGCACGGCCCTGCCCGCGGTCTGGGTCTGCGTGGTGGCGCTGAACCGCGCCTACGAGGCCCGTCTCGTCGGCCTGGGCTCGGAGGAGTTCCAGCGCATCCTGCAGTGCGGCTTCATGCTCACCGCCGCCCTCGCCGTCGGCGCCTACCTGACCAAGACCGAGGTGGCCCGCGGGTACGTGGTGCTGGCGCTGCCGCTGACCACGCTGCTCACCCTGCTGGCACGGTACGCGCTGCGCCGCTGCCTGCACCGCAGGCGGGCGCGGGGCGGCTGCATGCGGCGCGTCGTGGCGGCGGGCCACCGGGTGGCGGTCGCCGAGCTGGTCCGCCGGTTCCGCCGGGAGCGCTACCACGGCCTGGAGGTCGTCGGGGTGTGCGTCCCGTCCGGCGGGACGCGGCAGGTGGAGGGCGTGCCGGTGCTGGGCGACCTGTCCGACGTCGCGCTCGCGGCCGGGCGGGTCCGCGCCGACACCGTGGCCGTGCTCGCCTGCCCGGAGATGGACGGCACGGCGCTGCGCCGGCTGGCCTGGCGGCTGGAGGAGAGCGACACCGACCTGGTCGTCGCCCCCGCGCTGATGGAGGTGGCCGGGCCGCGGATCACCATCCGTCCCGCGGCCGGGCTGCCGCTGCTGCACGTGGACCACCCCGAGCTGTCCGGCCTGCGCCGGCTGCTCAAGAACCTGTTCGATCGGCTCGGCGCCGGGCTGCTGCTCGCGGTGCTGCTGCCGCTCCTGGTGGGCCTGGCGGTCGCGGTGCGCGCCTCGGGGCCCGGTCCCGTGCTCTTCCGGCAGCGCAGGGTGGGACGCGACGGCGCCGAGTTCACGATCTACAAGTTCCGGACGATGCGCGCCGACGCGGAGCATCGGAAGATCACCCTGTCCAGCGACGGCCCGGGCATGCTCTTCAAGATCCGGAACGACCCCAGGGTGACCCCGCTGGGCGCCCGGCTGCGCCGCCGCTCCCTGGACGAGCTGCCCCAGCTGATCAACGTCGTGCTGGGCGACATGTCCCTGGTGGGCCCCCGGCCGCCGCTGCCCGAGGAGGTCGCCCGGTACGGGGACGACGTCCGCCGCCGCCTGCTGGTCAAGCCGGGGATGACCGGCCTGTGGCAGGTGAGCGGCCGCTCGGACCTGTCGTGGGAGGAATCGGTACGGTTGGACCTGCGTTACGTGGAGAGCTGGTCCCTCATGCTGGACCTGCAGATCCTGTGGAAGACCTGGTCGGCTGTCGCGCGAGGAGCTGGAGCATACTGATGACCGTTCGCGACGATCACGCACTCGCCGCCGAGCTGGCGACCGAGGCGGGCGAGAGGCTGACCGCGCTGCGCGCCGAGCGCGGCTTCGCCGACCCCTCGGGGCTGCGCAAGGAGGGCGACACCGCCTCCCACCTGTTCCTGATGGAGGCCCTGTCCCGGCTGCGCCCGGACGACAGCGTGCTGTCGGAGGAGGCGACGAGCGAGGAGCGCCTCGACCCGCGCAGGCTCCGCGCCGAGCGGGTCTGGATCGTCGACCCGCTCGACGGCACCCGGGAGTTCGCCGAGGAGGGCCGCGAGGACTGGGCGGTCCACGTCGCGCTCTGGGAGCGCGGCACGCTGACGGCCGGGGCCGTGGCGCTGCCCGCCCAGGGCCGCACGCTCTCGACGCTCCAACCCCCGGTGCCGCCCGCCCCGCGGCCGGACGCCAGGCCGCGGATCGCGGTCAGCCGCACCCGGCCCCCGGAGTTCGTCCGCGCCCTCGCCGGGCTCGCCGGTGCCGACCTGGTGCCGATCGGGTCGGCCGGTGCCAAGATCTCCGCGGTGCTCACCGGGCAGGTCGAGGCGTACGTGCACGCCGGGGGCCAGTACGAGTGGGACTCGGCCGCGCCGGTCGCCGTGGCCCTCGCCTCGGGCGTCCACGCGAGCCGTGTCGACGGCTCGCCGCTGGTCTACAACCAGCCTGACCCGTCGCTGCCGGATATCCTGGTATCCCTACCGGGACTGGCGCCAACGTTGCTCGCCGGAATCCGGGATCTGCACCGCTAATCCCCGCTAGGAGAGACAGATGCTTCAGCGCGACTACACCACGTCGCAGCTCGACGTTCTCGAGGCAGAGGCCATCCACATCATGCGCGAGGTCGCGGCCGAGTTCGAGCGTCCCTGTCTGCTCTTCTCGGGGGGCAAGGACTCCATCGTCATGCTCCGCATCGCGGAGAAGGCGTTCTGGCCCGCACCCATCCCCTTCCCGCTGATGCACGTCGACACCGGCCACAACTTCACCGAGGTCATCGAGTTCCGCGACCGCCGCGCCGCCGAGCTGGGCGCGCGCCTGGTCGTCGCCAGCGTCCAGGACTCCATCGACGCCGGCCGCGTCGTCGAGGAGACCGGCCGCAGGGCCTCGCGCAACCGCCTGCAGACCACCACGCTGCTGGACGCGATCGAGGAGCACGAGTACGACGCGGTGTTCGGCGGCGCCCGCCGCGACGAGGAGAAGGCCCGCGCCAAGGAGCGGGTGTTCTCCTTCCGCGACGACTTCGGCCAGTGGGACCCGAAGAACCAGCGCCCCGAGCTGTGGAACCTCTACAACGCGAAGATCCGCAAGGGCGAGCACATCCGGGTCTTCCCGCTCTCCAACTGGACCGAGCTCGACATCTGGGACTACATCCGCCGCGAGGGCATCGAGATCCCCTCGATCTACTACGCCCACACCCGCAAGGTCTTCGAACGCGACGGCATGCTGCTGGCCGACAGCGAGTTCATCACCCGCGACGAGGACGAGCCGCTGGTGGAGATGACGGTCCGCTACCGTACCGTCGGCGACGTGACCTGCACCGGCGCGGTCCAGTCCGCCGCCGCGACGGTCGAGGAGATCATCGACGAGATCGCGGTCACTCGGATCACCGAGCGCGGCGCCACCCGCGCCGACGACCGCGCCTCCGAGGCCTCCATGGAGGACCGCAAGCGAGAGGGCTACTTCTGATGCCCTCGCGCACGCGGCGAGGCCCCTCCGGGGCGGTCCGCCCGCTCCCCGGCCCGGACGGGTGCCCGCGCACCCCCGGCGGCCGGCACCTGACCCTTGAAACGGAAGAACGACACCTCACGAGGAGGGACGGCGCCGCCCGTCGGGTCACCGACGGTCTCCTGCCGAGAATCTGATGGACATCCTTCGCTTTGCTACGGCGGGAAGCGTCGACGACGGAAAGTCGACGCTCATCGGACGGTTGCTCTTCGACTCCAAGGCGATCTTCGAGGACCAGCTCGAGGCGGTCGAGCGCACCTCCCGCGACCGCGGCACCGAGTACACCGACCTGTCGCTGCTCACCGACGGCCTGCGCGCCGAACGGGAGCAGGGCATCACCATCGACGTGGCCTACCGCTACTTCGCCACCCCCCGGCGCAAGTTCATCATCGCCGACACCCCCGGCCACATCCAGTACACCCGGAACATGGTCACCGGCGCCTCCACCGCCGACCTGGCCATCGTCCTGATCGACGCCCGCAAGGGCGTGCTGGAGCAGTCGCGCAGGCACGCGTTCCTGACCACCCTGCTGCGGGTGCCGCACCTGGTGCTGGCCGTCAACAAGATGGACCTGGTCGACTACTCCCAGGAGCGGTTCGAGCAGATCCGCGAGGAGTTCACCGCGTTCGCCTCCAAGCTCAACGCGCCGGACCTGACGTTCATCCCGATCTCGGCGCTGCACGGCGACAACGTGGTGGCGCGCTCGGAGAACACACCCTGGTACAACGGCTCCTCCCTGCTGCACCACCTGGAGCACGTGCACATCGCCTCCGACCGCAACCTGGTCGACGTGCGCTTCCCCGTGCAGTACGTCATCCGCCCGCAGCGGGCCACCGACCCGTCCCTGCACGACTACCGCGGTTACGCCGGGCAGGTGGCGGGCGGCGTGCTCAAGCCCGGGGACGAGGTCATGCACCTGCCCTCGGGGCTGGCCACCCGTATCGCGTCGATCGACACCTTCGACGGGCCGATCGAAGAGGCGTTCCCGCCGATGTCGGTGACCCTCCGGCTGGAGGACGACATCGACATCTCGCGCGGCGACATGATCTGCCGTCCCAACAACCAGCCGCACGTCTCCCAGGAGCTGGAGGCGATGGTCTGCTGGATGGCCGACACGGTCAAGCTGGCCCCGCGTTCCAAGCTGATCATCAAGCACACCACCCGTAGCGCGCGTGCCCTGGTCAAGGAGCTGCACTACCGCCTGGACGTCAACACCCTGCACCGGGACGAGACGGCCGCATCCCTCGGGCTCAACGAGATCGGGCGCGTCTCGCTCCGGGTGACCCAGCCCCTGTTCGTGGACGACTACGCCCGTAACCGCCTCACCGGCGGCTTCATCCTCGTGGACGAGGCCACCAACAACACCGTCGGCGCCGGGATGATCGTCGACGCCCGGTAGGCCGTCCGCCCGGGTGTCCTCGCCCGCGCCCGGACCGCGCCTCCTTCCGTACGCGACGGGAGGGGCACGGTCCGGGCGCGGGCGTTCCGCGTTTCCGGGCGGGGTGGGCCGGGGCGGGCGGACCCCATGGCGGGCCGGACGGCCCGTGAAGGACGAGGCGGCCCGCGGGAGGCGCGGGGCGGGGCGGTGTGGGAGGCGCGGGGCGGGCCGTGAAGGACGAGGCGGCCCGCGGCGGTGGAGGGCGAGGGTGGCCTCCCCCTCCTGTGGGTAGATCCTTTGTCCGTTCTCTGACCCCTCCGTTACGCTACGCGCTAGCCTCGTCGCGTTCCGTATCCGTGGGGTAGGGGTTCGTGCCTTGTCTGATAGTCCGTCACCCGCCCGGGTGGTCTTCCTCGGTGGCCTCGGCCGCAGCGGGACCACACTGCTGGAGCGCCTGCTCGGTGAGGTCCCCGGCATCGCGCCGCTCGGCGAGGTCGTCCACCTGTGGGCCAGGAGCGTGCTCGCGGACGAGGCGTGCGGGTGCGGCGAGCCCTTCGGGTCGTGCCCCTTCTGGGAGAAGGTCGGCGAGCGCGCGTTCGGCGGCTGGTCCGAGGAGACGGCGCGGAGGATGATCGCGCTCAGGCCGCGGGTGGACCGCACCCGGCGGATCCCCACCCTGTCCAGGCTGCTGGCCGAGGAGCAGGCGGGCACCGGCAGGTGGCCGGCGTCCGGCACCGCCGAGCTGGACGAGTACGTCGCCGCCCACCGCCGCCTGTACGACGCGGCCGGGGAGGTCGCCGACTGCCCGGTCGTGATCGACTCCAGCAAGCACGCCTCCCTGGCCTTCTGCCTGGCGGCGGCCGGGGTCGACGTCCACGTCGTCCACGTGGTCCGCGATCCCCGCGCGGTCGCGCACTCCTGGCGCCGCAGGGTCCCGCGCCCCGAGGACGGCCATCTGATGACCCACTGGTCGCCCGCCCGGACCTCGCTGCACTGGCTGAGCGAGAACCTCGGGCTGGAGCTGCTGGCCCGCAGGGGCGTCCCGGTCACCCGGGTCCGCTACGAGGACCTGCTCGCCGACCCCGCCGACACGCTCAGGCGCCTGGTCGCCGCGATCGGCGTCCCGTGCCGCCTCGACTTCCTCTCGGGCGGCTGGGCGGAGCTGTCCACGGCGCACACGGCCTCGGGCAACCCGGTGCGCTTCACGGTCGGCCGCACGGAGCTGACCAGGGACGACGGCTGGCGGGCCGCGGCGTCGTCCCGTCGCCTGCGCCTGGTCACCGCGCTGACCTGGCCACTCATGATCAAGTACGGTTACCACAGGAGACTCGCGTGAACACATCGGTGGGTGTCGTCATCCCCACCCGGGGACACCGGCCCGACCAGCTGCGCGCGGCCACGCTCGCCGTGCTCGGCCAGGATCATCCCGGTCCCGTCGAGGTCGTGGTCGTGGTGGACGGGGGCGACCCGGCCTGGGTCGCCGACCAGGTGGCCGACCTGCTGGTCGGCAGGGCGCTGACCCCCGGCCCGCAGGACGCGCCCGCGCGCGGGGTGCGGGTGATGGCCAACCGGCTCACCCCCGGCCTGCCCGGCGCCCGCAACACCGGCATCGCGGCGCTCGCCACCGACCTGGTCGCGTTCTGCGACGACGACGACCAGTGGCTCCCCGGCAAGCTCACCGCCCAGGTCGCGGCGCTGGAGGCCGAGCCGCGGGCGCGCTTCTCCAGCTGCGCCATCGAGGTCGAGTACGGCTCGCGCCGCATCCCCCGCCTGGCCGGGACCGGCCGCGTCACCTACCGCCACCTGGTGCGCTCGCGGATGGTGATGGTGCACTCCTCGACGTTCGTGTTCCGGCGCGGTGGTCTCTGGGTGGACGAGAGTGCCCCCGGAGGCCAGAACGAGGACTGGGACCTGGCGCTGCGCGCCGCCGCCCAGCACCCCATCGTGCACGTCGACCGGCCCCTGGTCCGGGTGCGCTGGGGCGGGTCGGCGTACGTGACCCGCTGGGCCGATCGAATCGCCGGGCTGGAGTGGATGCTCGCCCGGCACCCTGATCTGGCCGTGGATCCGCGCGGCGCGGCGCGGGTCTACGGTCAGCTCGCCTTCCACCACGCGGCCCTGGGCCGGAGGCGGGAGGCGGGCCGCTGGGCCTGGCGGGCGTTCACCGCCCGGCACGGCGAGCCACGGGCGCCCATCGCGCTCGCGGTCGCGGCCGGGCTGCTCCCCGCGCGGGGCCTGCTCAGCGTCCTGCACCACCGGGGACGCGGTATCTGATGGCGCCCCTGGCCGAGCACCCGCGCACGACCGTCCGCCCCGGTCCCGCGACGGCACCGTTCCTCACCGTGCCCCTCACGACGAAGCCCGTCGTGACGCCCTTCCCGGTGGCGCCGCCGCTGCCGTCGTCGTCGCCCGTGTCGTCCGCGCGGGTACCGTTCGCGAGCGCGTGGGGGGCAGGGCTCCCGCGGGTGGTCGTGCCCCGTGACATCCGGCCCGCTCCGTCCGCCGTCCACGGGGGCGCGTTCACCGACCACCGGGCCGTGTCCGTCGATCACGTGTCCGTCGATCACGGTCCGGTGCCCGGCCTGCCCGCCGTCGCCGGGCAGGCCGGGACCCCGGGCACCGCGCGGGGGGCGGCACGGGCCACCTCCCGAGGGCGGAGCCGGCCCGACAGGGCCACCTCCCGTCGGCGGGCCCGGCCGGACAAGGCCACCCGGAGGCGGCTGCGCAGGCGCGTGCACGTGGCCGGGATCGCGTTCGACCCGATGACCGAGGGCGAGGTCGTCGACCACGTGGTGGCCGCGCTGAAAGGCGGCAGGGGCGGTCACCTGGTGACCCCCAACGTCGACATCGGCCGGATCGCCGCCCGTGACCCCCGGGCCCGGGAGCTGGTCGAGGGCGCCGACCTCGTCGTCGCGGACGGCATGCCGCTGGTGTGGGCGGCGAGATTGCTCGGCACCCCCGTCCCCGGCCGGGTCACCGGTGCCGACCTGATCTGGTCGCTGTCCGAGGCCGCAGCCTTCTACCGCCACCCGGTGTACCTGCTGGGCGGTCCGAAGGGCGCACCCGGGCGGGCGGCCCGCGAGCTGGTGGCCCGCCATCCCGCGCTGGTGGTCGCCGGGACCGACAGTCCGCCGCACGGGTTCGAGGACGACCCCGACGCCTACGCCCGCGTGCGCGACGCGGTGATCGCCGCCGCTCCCCGGCTGGTCTTCGTCGGGCTCGGGTTCCCCCGGCAGGAGCGGCTCATCGCCTCGCTCCGCCGGGACCTGCCGGGCACCTGGTTCGTCGGCTGCGGCTCGGCGGTCGCCTTCGCCGCGGGCACCGCGCGCCGCGCGCCGAGGTGGATGCGCCGCGCGGGCCTGGAGTGGCTCTTCCGGCTGGTACGGGAACCGGGCAGGCTGGCCCGCCGCTACCTGGTCGACGACCTGCCGTACGCGATCCGCCTCCTGACCGTCTCGCTGGTCCGCGGCCTGTTCTCCTGAACGCCCGGCTCCGGCCGAGGCTCCTGGGCTTCGGTCTCAGGGCTCCGGGTGCCCCCCGAAGGCCAGCTCCCTGACCCGGCGGGCCTCCCGCAGGCTCAGCCGGGCACCGGCCTCGGCGACGGCGCGGCGCGAGTCCGTCGGCCGGTAGGCCGTGCGGGACAGGCCGTGCCAGGCGAAACCGGCGGCGCTCGCCCGGGGGGCGGCCGTGCACGCGCGGCGGACACGCTCGCGGGCGCGGGCGGACCAGGTCAGGCCCGCCCACTCGTACAGGCGGCGGAAACCCGCCGACGGGTCGAGGGCCAGGTCCTCGTAGCGGGCCAGCATGATCCGCGGATGCCGGCCGGCCAGCTCGGTGGCGCTGACCGCCGCCGCCCGCCACAGGGCGGCGGCCGTGGCGACGCGGTCCCGGGAGCCCGCGAGCGGGCGCAGCTCCTCCAGGTGCGGGTGGTCGCGCATCAGCAGCGGTTGGTCGAACAGCTCGCGGAGGTGGACCGTCCAGCCCAGCCGCTGCCAGCTGCCGACGAACGCCACCGGGTCGCGCAGCAAGATGATCACCCGGCAGTCCAGCCGGTCGGCGAACCAGCCCGCCGAGAAGAGCGCGAACGGGTCGTCCAGCAGCGCCCGGCGCCCGGCCAGCCGCCCCAGCGTGAACGCGGTGCCGTGCCGGACCATCCTCGCCAGGTCGTACGGGGAACGGTTGCGGCGCAGCTCGGCCAGGAACCCGTAGCGCAGCGCGACGGTCCGGGTGAAGGCGGGCAGCCAGTCCCGCTCGTTGTCCGGGCAGATGTACTGGAAGCGGTGCCCGACCACGGCGTCCAGCACACCGGGGCAGTGACCGGGCGGGTGCTCGGGGTTGAGCGGCTCGTTGACGTAGACCAGCTCCCCACCGGCGGCGAGCATCCTGCCCGTCCAGCTCGTCCCGCTCCGGGGAAGCCCGGTGACCAGCACGGGGGTCACCGCGTCCACCGCGTGTACCGTGTCCACCGCGCTGACCATGCCGGTCGTGTCCACCGTGTCCACAGTGTCCACCGTGTCCACAGGGCCTGGGGTTTCCGCCACGGGCCGAGGGGGCGCAGGCCGTACCGGCGGTGGACGTGCCGGAGCGGCAGCAGGTTCTTGACCACCGTGCCGCCCGCCCAGCCGAGGGCGGCGCCGAGCGAGCCCAGGGAGGGGATCAGCAGCAGGTCCAGCAGCACCGTCGTGGCCAGGGCCGCGACGAGGTACGCCAGGCCGGCACCGGTGTGCCCGGCGGCGGTCAGCGCCACGTCGGCCATCCCGCACGCGGTGGCGAGCAGCATGGTCGCGGCCAGCACCAGCGCCACCGGCGCGCCCGGGGCGTACTCCTCGCCGAGGACGGCGCCGAGCAGCCAGGGCGCGAGCGCCGCGTACCCCAGCCAGATCGGCCAGGTGAGCGCGACCAGCCAGCGGGTGGACGACCGGTACAGCTCACGGGCGCGCGGCAGGTCGCCTTCGGCCAGGGCGCGCACCAGCCTCGGCTGCGCCGCCTGCGCCAGCCCCTGCCCGGCGAGCTGGCCCACGACCTTGAACCGGGTGGCGGCGGTGTAGACGGCCGCCTCCGCCGGACCGGCCAGCCAGGCCACGACCACGATGTCCAGCCGCTGGAACACCGCCTGGATCCCCGCGGCCAGCGACCGAGGCCAGGTGTGGCGCCACAGCTCGCGCGCGGCACCCGGCGGGCCGGACGTTCCCGGCAGCCGCCGGCGCAGCCAGAGCCAGGCCAGCAGCAGGACCACCGGGTACGGCAGCGCCCAGGCCGCGACCAGCGGTGCCACCGAGCCGCCACCACCGTCCCCACCGCCACCGCTCCCCTCGCCCCCGCCGGCCGTCACCGCCGTACCGACCAGGACGAGCTGGGCCACCGGCTGGAGCACGCCGGTCAGCAGCAGCGTCGGCCGCATCGAACCGAACCCGCGGGTCGCGCTCACCACGACGCCCGAGCACGTCACCGCGGGCAACGCCACCGCCAGCACCCGTAGCGCGGGATCGGGGACGGTCAGGAAGACCACGACGCCGACGGCCGACGAGAGCGACGCCACCGGGACCATCGCCGCGCGGAGGTGTGCCGCAGCGCGCGGACGGTCCACGGTGTGCGGGTGGCCTGTGGCGTCCGGGGGGCCGGACGGCCGGGACCGGGCGATGAGGTGGACCAGCCCGTTCCCCGCGTCCAGCCGCAGCACCGTGGCGGCCAGCAGGCACAGGGTGGTCGCCGCGAAGAAGGTCCCGGCCGTCCGCGGGTCCGTCCCCCTGGCGACCAGCACGACCGTCAGGAACTGCGCGACGGCACCGGTACCCGCCCCGGCCAGCCCGGCCACCCGCGCCACCCTGTGGGCCCGGTCCGTCCCCTCGGCCGGGGTCAGCGGCGCCACGAGGGCTCCGTGCCCAGCCACGAGATCAGCAGGGCGTCCTGCTCCTCGAAGCGGTCGGTCAGCTCGCGGCGCAGGGACGGGGGCATGGGGGACGGTCTGGGCCGGGCGTTGTACCGCTCGAACACCGGGTCCCCCAGGTGGGGCAGCCCGAGGAACGCCAGCACGCGGTCGTAGGTGACCTCCGGTTCGGCGAAGAACCGGCCGCTGTCCAGGACGAGGATCCGTTCCCGGCCGACCAGGGGCTCCAGCCGGGCGAGCTGCTCGGCGTAACGTCCCCTGGCCAGGTAGGCGTGATGGCGGTGGGCCAGGCTCGTCGAGTTCGGTGCGGCGCACAGCGCCTCGGCCACCCCGGCCAGCCGTTCCTCCTCCAGCTCGACGGCCCTGGCGAAGGACGGCTCGGTCTCGAACCCCCTGGCCAGCTCGTGGGCGTGCGCGGAGAAGGCCCGCTCGACGGGGTCGCGGACGAGCACGATCAGCCTGGCGCCCGGCAGGTCGCGGGCGATCCGCGGCCCGGCGAGCGGGTGGAACAGGTAGTAGGGCGACGACTCGAAGACCTGTGGCCGGTGGCCGTACCTGCGTGCCGCCCGGGAGAGCGACATCCGCAGCGGGAAGTGGGCCCGGTACCACGACGGGCCCCGGTCGTAGGCCACGTCGAAGTAGTGCACGCCCTTGCGCAGCAGGGGCTTGAAGATCAGCGGGTGCTGGGACAGGGCGCGGTACAGCGAGGTGGTGCCGCAGCGCTGGGCCCCGACGATGAGGAAGGTGGGGGGCGTCCGCCGTGCCGAGGTGAGGCGCCCCGCGGCCTGGGAGATCGCGTGGGCCGCGCGTTTCAGCTCGGGCCTCAGCGCCGGGGGCACGACCGCGGGCCTCACAGCAGGCTCTCCTGGCCGTCGAGGACCGGGCTGAGCCATACCTCGGGAGGGCCGAGGGGGGCGTGGCCGTCGGCCGCGTGCCGGTCGGCGAGCGCGATCAGGTAGCGCAGGGCGGTGAGCCGGGACTCGGCGGCCGACAGCCCGAACGGGGCCAGGATCCGCAGGGAGCGCGCCACGCACGCCCCGGCCGCGGTGACCGGGTCCTGGCGGCGCAGCGCGCGGTGGAGGAAGTGGTGGACGGCGTCGAAGCCCAGGGGAACCCCCGTGCCGAACCGTTCCCAGTCCCAGACCAGCAACCGCCCGTCGGGCCCCCGCGAGATGTTCCACGACGCCAGGTCCCCGTGCCAGGCGAAACGAGAGGCCCGGTGGTACGGGGTCTCGGGACATGGGGGCTCGGGGGGTCCGGTGCCGGGGAACGCGCGGCCGGGGAACGGAGCCGCGGGGATGTGGGCGATCTCGGTGATCGCGGCCGTGAGGACGTCGTCGCGGATCCGTCCCCGCCGCACCGGGAGCGGGGTCAGCGCCAGGACGGACAGGCCGCGCCACGACCCGTGGTGCAGCACGGCCGGTGGGACGACGGTCTTCAGCGGCACGCCGGCGAGCAGGCCGAGGGTCCGTGCCTCGTGCGCGACGAGCTCCCGGGTGAGGTCGGTGTCGCCGATCTTCACGAAGGCGATCGGCCCGTCCGGGGCGTGCGCCTCCAGGATCGGTTTGCGGTTGGCCCGCCGGGCCGGGGGCACCCGCAGCGTGACGCGGAGACGGGTGCCGAAGATCTCGCTCAGGTGGCTCTCGATGCCCCCTCGCCGCACCATGACCCGTCCGCCCGGATGCCACCACGCGCGCGGGACCAGCCTGCGGGGGAGCAGCCGGTGCGGGAGCAGGGTGTACGGTCTCGGCTCGCCGGGACCGGGGAAGAGCAGGTCGACGGTCCGGTCGAGATAGCGCAGGCGGGCGTGGGCGTCGTTCATGCGGCCGTGCTCGCCATCGAGTTCCTCCAGAGCAGCGCGAACGAGACCAGGTACAGGCTGAGCGGCGTGACCAGGCCGTCGTAGACGAACATGTAGAGCAGGGTGAGGATCATCACGAGGACCCCGGCCATGCCGATCGGGCTGCGGTCACGCCAGTGGCGGCGGACGGCCCCGGCGAAGAACGCCACGTAGAGCGCGGCTCCCGTGAACCCCTGAGTGATCATGAGGTGCCAGAGGTGGCCGTCGCCGCCCAGCGGCGGGTGACCGCAGGTGACGCACCAGTCGGTCTTCCCGGTGGTGATCGTCCGGTGGTTGCCCCTGGCGTTGCGGGTGTTGCCGTACCCGATGATCGGGGAGGTGACCGCGGCCGCGACGGTGGCCGTCACGGTGAAGCCGCGGATGTCGTTGCTGTGCGGGCTCTCCAGCCGCTGGGCCACCATCGTGCGCAGGGGGCTGAGGGCGAACACCAGCGTTCCCGCCGCCAGGATCGCGCAGGTCACGACGCGTGCACGCCCGCCCAGACGCACCAGCAGGTACGCGGCGGCGACGCCGAGCCCGATCCACAGCCCGCGGTTGAGCGAGTAGACCACCGGGATCGCGGCCAGCGCGACCAGCAGGACCGCGGCCGTCCGCCTGCGCGGGCCGCCGTACACCCACCAGCCGACCACGAACCAGACGAGCAGCACCGACAGGTTGCCGCCCCAGGCGTTGGCCCACTCGAACGGCGCCTCGGGGCGGGGCGAGGGGTGGCCGAGGACCCACTGCGTCTGCGCCGCGGTGGGGTGGATCAGGTTCTGCACGAAGGGATTGCCGCTGATCCAGCCCGGGAGGATCAGCTCGACCGGCGAGGTGAACGCGGCACGGGGTGCGAACACGCCCAGCAGCCCGCCCGCCACGGTCGTGACGAACAGCGCGCCGAGCATCCGTACCAGGGTGAGCTGCGGCAGCTCCTCCTCGGTCA
This sequence comes from Streptosporangium sp. NPDC050855, assembly GCF_044456585.1. NCBI lineage: Bacteria > Bacillati > Actinomycetota > Actinomycetes > Streptosporangiales > Streptosporangiaceae > Streptosporangium > Streptosporangium sp. NPDC050855. Next base: position 273,299 of record NZ_JBITFY010000005.1, on the reverse strand, counting down.
GGTTGCCCAGGTAGAGCACCATGATCAACAGGGAGACGTAGAGGACGAGGCGCATCAGGTAGCCGATGAGCCGCCCGGCGCCGAACTCGCCGTAGGTGCCCGGCGGCATCTCGCCGAGCATGACCGCGCTGATCAGGTACCCCGCGAGGAGGAGCAGCCAGAGGCCGAACCCGCGCGGTGCCCTGATCGGCCGTCTCCGCCACAGCACCGCCGCCATGGCCGGGGCCACGACGACAACGCAGAGGCCACCGAAGCCGAGGGCCCACCAGACGGGGTACCCCACCAGGAACGCGGCGATCGGCCAGGCGGCCGGACGCAGGCCCCTCACCGTCGGCGTCCCCTCCGCCCGGCGGCGACCTGCCGCTCCTGTGGAACGTTCCCATGGGGCTCCGGGTCCGGAGGACCCTCGGGCACCCCGGGGTTCGGGTGCGCGGAGCACGGGGGATGCGGTGGGGGAAGCGAGGGGGACGAAGGGGGTGCGGCGGGGGAGACGGAGGACGGAGGGGGCGAGAGTGCCGGGATCATCGGGTTCACAGGACTCACAGGACTCACAGGACTCGCCGGGCCCGTAGGGCTCGCCGGGGGAGGTGGTGCGGCCCGGTGCCCTCCCGCCAGGCCGGCGAGGGGAAGACCGGTCCTTTTCGGAAGAGCCTCGCGGTCCCTGCCGCCCGGGTCCCGTCCGTCCACCCGAGGGACGTCCTCGCGCCCGAAGTCCTCGTGCCGAGGAGGTTCGTGCCGGGGAGGCTCATGCCCAGGGACCTCGTGCCCGGCGATCTCCTGGCGGCCGGCCTCGCGTGCTCGCTTCCCCCCGGGACGGGGAGCGGGCGGGGGCCGTACGGCGGACGGCGGGAGCGCGCCGCCGGTGAGCAGGGTGCCCGCCACCGGGACCCCGCGCTCCCGCAGGGCCCGTGCGGCACGCCTGACCTCCCTGGGGGAGGTGCCGGGCACGGAGACCACGAGCACGGCGCCCGCCAGGCCGCGCAGCTCCTCGTCGCCGACCGCGTCGAGGCCGGTCAGCCGCCGGACGTCGGCGGCGGTGCGCAGGGTGGTGTCGAGGCGGTCGCGGACCCAGGCGAGGCCGACCCCGCAGAGCAGCCCGGCCATCAGGCCGCTGCCCAGGTACAGGGGAGGACGCGGGGCGCGGGGCTCGCTGGGGGCCACCGGCGGACCGATCACCGAGCCGGGGGTGACGGCGACCGTCCTGAGGGCGTCGTACCGGGCGGTGAGGGCGTGCACCTGGCGGAGGAGGACGTTCTGCCGCTGGAGGGTCAGGGCGCGCTCGGAGGTGCCGGTGCCCAGCCCGGGAAGGGCGGTGGCGACCGCGGTGAGGCTCGCGTTGACCTGCTTCAGCTTGGCCAGCACCGTCCTGAGCTGGGCGCTGAGGGCCCGGGTGGCGGTCTCGCGCCGCTGGGCCAGGTAGGCCAGGGAGTAGGCGTTCGCGCACGAGGCCGCCGCCGCCGGTGCGGCGGCCGTGCAGGAGATCTCCAGGACCGAGGTGTTGGGCGGTACGGAGACCTCGGCCGGCCCGGGCAGGCCGGCGAACAGCCCGCGGGCCTTGGCGGCGACCACCGCGGACCGGGCGACCTGGGCCTCGGTGTCGAGGTTGAGCGGTTCGCGCTGGCGGGCGGTCACCTGGTTGACCTGCTCCTGCGGGCCCACCGGGGTCACCAGGACCTGTGCGGAGGCGGTGTACGAGGGCGGGGTGAGCCACAGCAGGGTGAGGCCGCCGCCGGTCCCGGTGAGGAGCATGGACAGGACGGCCAGCCGGCGACGGCGCAGGAGCGACACGTAGTCCGCCAGGTCTCCGCCTGAACGACGGGTGGGGGCGTCCGGTGACGGGCTCATGTTTCGCGGGTGCCTCTCGGGCGAGCAGCTGCGGGAACCCTTGGAACTATAGGTCGGCTTTTCCTTTCCCCGGAGGGGTACGCAGGATTTTCCTCGCGTTGGTCCGGCTGATCACATCCATATAACGACCGTTTATTGGACATGTCCCGCCGTCGGCTCCGGGACTGTGGAATGGAGCGGCAAAGTTCAGGGCGAGGCACGTCCGGGCGATGGAAAGGTGTTCCCCCGAGACGGCCGGCGAATGCCTGCGGACGACATCTGCGAGGGATCGTTGCATCAGACAAATGGTTCTATAGAGGTAATTCCGCGTATGGTCAAAATAGGCGGTTCAGGGCTCGTCCTGGCGCTCGGGCTGGGGTGCGTGGCACTGGCCGTCGCGGGGGTGAGCGGGTGCAAGGGCGCCGCCTGCGCGGCCGGGGCCGCGGGCTCGGACACCGCCGGTGCCGCGGGCGCCCGGAGCGGACAGGACGGCCACAGCGGACAGAGCGGCCACAGCGGACAGAGCGGTCACAGCGGCCATAGCGGACAGGGCGGCCACGACGGTCACGGTGAGCGCGGCGGGCAGAGCGGGTCAGGAGCCGCGGAGGCCGCCGATCCCGGCACCGGCGGTGGCGGGCGGGGGCGGACCGGCTGCGAGGTCTCCCGCACGCTCGTCCCCTCCTGCGGTGCCTGGTGGGGGGTCGCACCGGAGATCTTCACCGGACGGCGCCCGGAGCGGGCACTGGAGCGCGCCGAGAGGCGGATGGGCCGTCCGGCCGCCGTCATGCACGTCTACCACCGCGGTGACGAGCTCTTCCCGACCTCCGCCGAGCGCGCCATCGCCCGCGACCCGGACGGCCGCAGGCTCCTGCTGGTCAACTGGAAGCCGTCCGTGGACAACTCCCACACCTGGGCGGAGATCGCCGGCGGCGCGCTGGACGCGCGGATCGACCGGCTGGCCGCCCACATCGTGAGGACCTTCCCCGAGAGGTTCTTCCTCACCGTTCACCACGAGCCCGAGAACGACGTCCTGGAGACCCCGGGCGCGGGGATGTCCGCCGCCGACTACGCGGCGATGTTCCGGCACGTGGTACGGCGGCTGCGCGCCGGTGGCGTGACCAACGCCGTCACGGTGATGACCTACATGGGCGCGCCCAACTGGGCCTCCAAGCCCTGGTTCGAGCGGCTCTACCCGGGCGACGACGTGGTCGACTGGGTGGCGATGGACCCCTACGCCGACCGCCGGGTCGACGGCTTCGACGCGCTGGTCAACAAGATCCGTCCGGACTTCCCCCGGTGGCCCGGGTTCTACCGCTGGACGGGGGAGCGTTTTCCCGGCAAGCCCGTCATGGTGGCCGAGTGGGGCGTCTTCGAACGGCACGACCGGCCCGGCTTCAAGGAGTCCTTCTTCACCTCGGTACGGGCCGGGCTGCGCGACTACCCGAGGATCAAGGCCCTGGTCTACTTCGACTCGCCGCGCGCCCCCCGGGGGGACACCAGGTTCGACACGACGCCGGGCGCGCGCAGGGCCTTCGGCGAGCTCGCCGGCGACCCCCGCCTGCGCCCGGCCGTCCCCTCCGGCTGATCCGCGCGCCCCCGCCCGATCCGCGCCCCGCTCGATCCGCGCGCTCCCACGAGGGCGAGGGCCAGGGCGGGGTCAGCGGATCCAGCCGCCCTGGATCAGCGGGTCGAGCACCTGGTGCACCGCCCGGTCCACACCGATGTCGGTGGTGTCGATCTCCAGGTCGGCGTCGTCCGGCTCCTCGTACGGGTCGGAGATGCCGGTGAAGCCGGGGATGAGCCCGGCGCGGGCCTTGGCGTAGAGCCCCTTGCGGTCGCGGCGCTCGCACTCGGCCAGCGGGGTCGAGATGTGGACCAGCACGAAGTCGGCGCCGACGGCCTCGACCATCGCGCGCACCTCCTCGCGGGTGGCCGCGTACGGCGCGATGGGCGCGCAGATCGCCAGCCCGCCGTGCCGGGCGACCTCGGCGGCGACGAAGCCGATGCGGCGGATGTTGAGGTCGCGGTCCTCCTTGGAGAAGGTCAGTCCCGCCGAGAGCAGGTGGCGCACCACGTCGCCGTCGAGGAAGGTCACCGTGCGGCTGCCGCGCTCCAGCAGCGCGTCGTGCAGCCCGCGGGCGACGGTCGACTTGCCCGAGCCGGACAGGCCGGTGAAGAAGACCACCAGCCCCCGCCGGTGCGGCGGCCCGGGGATCGTCACGGGCTCCGGGCCGGCCAGGTGCTCGGTCGCGCCGTAGGCCTCGGCGATCCGCTCGCGCAGCTCCAGGTCCAGCGCGGGCTCCCGGGGCGCCAGCGGCACCACCGCCACCAGCGTGTCCTCGGGCAACCGGTCGCGGGCCTTGAGCGCGGCGCGGACCACCGCGGGCCCGCCCTCGCCGTACGCCAGCGGGAGCAGCAGGATCGACGCCTCCAGCTCCTGGGCGGTCGCCAGCAGGTCGTCGAGGTCGCCCAGCGGCCCGCGCATGGTCACGGCCAGCACGGACTCGCGCTCGCCCAGCTCCTTGCGGATCTCCGCGGGCGGGCGGCGGAGCCGGGCGAACGGGCCGTGCTGGGGGACGTCCAGCGCCTCGACCGGCCCGCAGACGAAGCCGTCCTCGCGCCCTTCCACGGTCAGCACGGCCAGCGCCGCGCCCTCGGGGTCGCGCAGGGTGATCCGGTCGCCGGGGGCGGCCGGATGGTCGTCCGGCAGCACCAGGGTGACCGGCACCGGCCACGGCGTGCCGTCGGCGAGCGTGCCGCGCTCGTCGACCGAATGCGCGTCGGCCGAGCTCAGAAAGCCCGTCAGCGGCGTGAAGGCGCCGGAGAGCAACAGCTCGAGGTCGGCCAGCTCACGGGCGTCGGGGGTCCACTCGAAAGGCGCCGTCATCTGCTCCACAATCCCGCTCGTCGGACGTTCCGGCCCGCCCGCCCCGGATGGCGCCCCCCTCGGGCGAGCCGGAGACGACCGGCGGCCGGATCTCAGACCAGCCGGGCGAAGTGGCTCTGGGGTTTGCGGATCACCATGGTCACCTCGTCGCGAGATGCGGGCCGGCGCCCCCTGGAGAGGGTCTCCACCGCCGAGCAGGCGGCGCGGGCAAGCTTACCGAGAGGTCCGTCCAGCGCGGGCCCGCTGCGGGCGGAGATGTCCTCGGTCACCATCAGCCCGCGTACCAGGCAGAAGGAGTGCATGCCCTCGCGTGAGGCGATCGGCTCGTAGACGGCCGGCAGCGGCCCCACCGTGCCCGGCGGGGTGAACCTGCGCCACAGCAGCCGCCGCAGCGCCGCCGGTGTCCGCCGGTCGCACACCCCGTACGCCGAGGCGCGGTCGCGCATCCTGACCAGCAGCAGCCCGCCGGGGCGCAGCCCTGTCAGCAGCCGGTCGAGCACCAGTTCGGCGTGCTCGATCCTCTCCAGCAGGAACGACACGTAGACGACGTCGAACGCACGCGGCGGCACCGGCACCGAGCGCAGGTCGCCCAGCGTCCAGGAGTCCAGGTCCTTGCGGGCGGACGTGCTGGTGCGCAGGACGGGCAGGTCCTCGTCGATGCCGATGACCCTGGTCTCCATCTGCGCCAGATCGAGTGGTTCCGGCCATCCGCACCCGGCGATCAGGACGTCGAGCCGCCGGCCGAGCAGGCCGCTCCACTGATCCCTGATCCGCTGACTCAGCAAATCGTCTCGGTCGACGACCGATCTCACCTCAGACATATAACGGAGAGTAGTCAACACAGCACGATTCATCGTGCATTTACCGCTCCATGCGAGGGCGGGCGGCGGGCCAAGTAGCCTTGACGGGGTACCCCGTGTCTTCTCCGGCCCGGGGACGTCGTGTTGCCGTCGTGGGGCTGTGGGCGAATCTGATGAGCCTTTCCGGACTTCTTGATCTTGTCGTCGGGGAGCCTAAGCTGGCTTCCCTCCTCCGGGACGTGCGCGGGGGCGACCCCTCCGACGTGGCGCTGGTCGCGCCGCCCGCGCTGCGGCCCTTCGCGGTGGCCGCGCTGGCCAGGGAGGGGGCCAAGGGCACGGCCAGGACCGTGCTGGCGGTGACCGCCACCGGGCGCGAGGCCGAGGATCTCGCCTCGGCCCTGACCAGCCTGCTGGACGAGAGCACCGTGGCGGTCTTCCCCGCCTGGGAGACGCTCCCGCACGAGCGCCTGTCGCCGCGCGGCGACACCGTGGGCCAGCGGCTCGCGGTGCTGCGCAGGCTGGCCCACCCGGTCGAGGGCGACCACTCGGCCGGGCCGCTGCACGTGGTCGTCGCGCCCGTCAGGGCCCTGCTCCAGCCGATCGTGCGCGGCCTGGGGGGCCTGCGGCCGGTACGGCTGCGCGCCGGGGACGACGCCGACCCGGATTCGGTGGTGCACGCCCTGGTGGAGAACGGCTACCACCGGGTGGACATGGTGGAGCGGCGCGGCGAGGTCGCCGTCAGGGGCGGGCTGCTCGACATCTTCCCGCCCACCGAGGAGCACCCGCTGCGCCTGGAGTTCTGGGGCGACACGGTCGAGGAGATCCGCTGGTTCAAGGTCGCCGACCAGCGGTCCCTGGAGGTGGCCGAGGACGGCCTGTTCGCCGCGCCGTGCCGGGAGCTGCTGCTGACCCCCGAGGTCAGGGCGCGGGCCCGGGAGCTGGCCGAGGCGCACCCGGCGCTGGCCGAGATCCTGGAGCAGCTGGCCGAGGGCGTCCCGGTGGAGGGCATGGAGGCGTTCGCCCCGGTGCTGGCCGGGGAGATGGACCTGCTGATCGACCACCTGCCCGAGCAGTCGGCGATCTTCGTGTGCGACCCGGAGCGGATCCGCGGGCGCGCCGACGAGCTGGTGCGCACCAGCCAGGAGTTCCTGGAGGCGTCCTGGATCACCGCGGCCTCCGGTGGCGAGGCCCCGATCGACCTGGGGGAGGCGGCCTTCCGCACGCTGGAGGAGGTGCGGGACCACGCGCGCGAGCTGAGCCTGCCCTGGTGGTCGATCGCGCCGTTCGGCGGCGGGGACGACGCGGACCCCGAGGGCGGCCGGGACGACGGCCTGGTGCTGACCGCGCGCGAGGTGGAGTCCTACCGGGGCGACACCCAGCGGGCGCTGGCCGACATCAAGGGCTGGCTGGACTCGGGCCGGGTCGTCGTCCTGCTGAGCGAGGGCCACGGCCCGGCCGAGCGCATGGTCGAGCTGCTCAAGGGCGTCGACCTGCCCGCCCGCCTGGAGCCGGGCCTGACCGGGACGCTCGACGCCAAGGTCGTGCACGTCGCCACCGGCCTGGTCGAGCACGGCTTCGTGACCCCGTCGCTGGCCGTGCTGACCCACCTGGACCTGGTCGGCCAGAAGGCGTCCACCAAGGACATGCGGCGGCTGCCCTCGCGGCGCCGCAACATGGTCGACCCGCTCCAGCTCAAGATCGGCGACCACGTCGTGCACGAGCAGCACGGCGTGGGCCGCTACGTGGAGATGGTGCAGCGCACCGTGCAGGGCGCCACCCGCGAGTACCTGGTGATCGAGTACGCCAAGGGCGACCGGCTCTACGTGCCCACCGACCAGCTCGACGAGGTCACCCGCTACGTCGGCGGCGAGTCGCCCACCCTGAACCGGATGGGCGGCGCCGACTGGGCCAAGGCCAAGACCAAGGCCAAGAAGGCGGTCAAGGAGATCGCCGGGGAGCTGATCCGGCTCTACTCGGCCCGGATGGCCTCGCCCGGCCACGCCTTCGCCCCCGACAGCCCCTGGCAGCGGGAGATGGAGGACGCCTTCCCCTACGCCGAGACGGGCGACCAGCTGGAGGCCATCGACGAGGTCAAGCGCGACATGGAGCGCCCGATCCCGATGGACCGGCTGATCTGCGGCGACGTGGGCTACGGCAAGACCGAGATCGCGGTGCGGGCGGCGTTCAAGGCCGTGCAGGACGGCAAGCAGGTGGCCGTGCTGGTGCCGACCACGCTGCTGGTGCAGCAGCACATGTCCACCTTCGCCGAGCGCTTCTCCGGCTTCCCGCTCAACGTCAGGCCGCTGTCGCGGTTCCAGAGCGACGGGGAGGTCTCCGCGACCCTGGAAGGACTGCGCGAGGGCTCGGTCGACGTGGTGATCGGCACGCACCGGCTGTTCTCGCCCGAGGTCAGGTTCAAGCAGCTCGGCCTGATCATCATCGACGAGGAGCAGCGGTTCGGCGTCGAGCACAAGGAGGCCATGAAGCACCTGCGCACCCAGGTCGACGTGCTGGCCATGTCCGCCACCCCGATCCCGCGCACCCTGGAGATGGGCCTGACCGGCATCCGGGAGATGTCCACGATCCTCACCCCGCCCGAGGAGCGGCACCCGATCCTGACCTTCGTCGGCCCGTACGACGAGAAGCAGATCGGCGCGGCGATCCGGCGCGAGCTGATGCGCGACGGCCAGACCTTCTTCGTGCACAACCGGGTGTCCAGCATCGGCAAGGTCGCGGCCATGCTGCGCGAGCTGGTGCCCGAGGCCAGGGTCGCGATCGCGCACGGCCAGATGCAGGAGCACCAGCTCGAGAAGATCATGGTGGGCTTCTGGGAGCGCGACTTCGACGTGCTGGTCTGTACCACGATCGTCGAGTCGGGCCTGGACGTGCCCAACGCGAACACGCTGATCGTCGACCGGGCCGACACCTACGGGCTGTCCCAGCTCCACCAGCTCCGGGGCCGGGTCGGCCGGGGCCGCGAGCGCGGCTACGCCTACTTCCTGTACCCGCCGGAGAAGCCGCTCACCGAGACCGCGCACGAGCGCCTGGCCACGATCTCCCAGCACACCGAGATGGGCGCGGGCATGTACGTGGCCATGAAGGACCTGGAGATCCGCGGCGCCGGCAACATCCTGGGCGCCGAGCAGTCCGGTTTCATCGCCGGGGTCGGCTTCGACCTGTACGTGCGGATGATGGCCGAGGCCGTCCAGGAGCAGAAGGCCAAGCTGGCGGGCACCCCCCGCGAGGACGAGCGGCCCGACGTCAAGGTCGAGCTGCCGATCAACGCTCACATCCCGCACGACTACGTGACCTCCGAGCGGTTGCGCCTGGAGGCGTACAAGCGGATCGCCGCGATCGGCTCCGACGACGACATCGCCGCGGTCCGCGACGAGCTCGTCGACCGGTACGGCCGGCCGCCCCAGCAGGTGGAGAACCTGCTGGAGGTCGCCCGCTTCCGGATCCGGGCCCGCCGCGCGGGGCTCACCGACGTCACCCTGCAGGGGGCGAACATCAAGTTCGCGCCGGTGGAGCTGCGCGACTCCCAGCAGGTCAGGCTGCAGAGGCTGTACCCGAAGGCGTTGCTGAAGCAGGCCGCCGGTACGTTGCTGGTGCCCGTGCCCAAGACCAGACCGCTCGGCGGCCAGCCGCTGCGCGACCTGGACCTGCTCAAATGGTGTGGTGATCTCGTCGAGGCCATGTTCCTCGAAGCCGTACGGGTAGAGTAAGCGGCGTTTGTCGTGAAGGGAACGCATGTGAAGTCGACTCGAGTACGCGTCATCCTGGCGGTCGCCGCCGCCGGGGTCGCGCTGACCGCCTGTTCTCCCAACCAGGCGGGCGCCGCCGCCGTCGTGGGCGGGGAACGGATCAGCTCCGGTGAGCTGGACAGGAACGTGCGCGAGTACGAGGCGGCGCTGGCCAAGGCCGGCGTCAACGCCTCGCAGCTGCAGTTCCAGGACAGCGTCCCGCAGCTCGTGCTCTTCCAGCTGGTCAACGCCAGGCAGTACGCGAAGGTCGCCGAGAGCAAGGGCATCACGGTCACCGAGGGCGAGATCGACCAGGTGATCGCGAGCCAGGGCGGCCCGCAGAAGTTCGAGCAGGCGATGCTCCAGCAGGCCGTGGCCCCCTCGAAGGCGCGCGACTTCATGAGGTCGCAGGTGCTGATCAACAAGCTCGTCGCCAAGTACGGCGGTGGCAACGACGAGGCGGCCCTGCAGCGCGGCCAGGCGCAGGCGATCAAGGACCTGCAGACCGTGAAGGTCGAGTGGAGCCCCCGGTACGGTCAGATCAACACGCAGCGCAGCGAGCAGCAGCCCAGCGTCTTCGTCGACGCCGGTCGCTTCGGCACCGCCGGCAAGTCCGCGGCCGCTCCCGCGCCGCCGCAGCAGTAGCGCCGGGCATGCCGCTGATCGTCGTCACCACCTCGCCCCGGGTCGCCCCGGGGCTGCTCGGCCACCACGCGTGGCAGGTGCTCCGACAGGGGCCGGTCCGCACCGGCTCCGCCGCCCACCCGCACCTGCCCTACCTGGCCGAGGCCGGGGTGCAGGTGGAGGTGGTCGCGCCGGACCCGGCCGCGCTGGTCCGCGAGGCGCAGGCGGCGACCGTGGTGTGGCTGGAGGCCGACGAGGCGCTGATGCGCTCGATCGGCCATGCCGCCGTGGCGCTCGACGACCCGCCGGTGATCGAGATCGTGCCCGGCTCCTACGACCTGCCCGGCGCCCGGCTGCTGGACCTGGTCGCGGTGATGGACCGGCTCCGCGTCGAATGCCCCTGGGACGCCCGCCAGACGCACGAGTCCCTGGCCCCGTACCTCATCGAGGAGGCCTACGAGGTGCTGGAGGCCATCGAGGAGGGCGACCACGCGGCGCTCCGCGAGGAGCTGGGCGACCTGCTGCTGCAGGTGGCCTTCCACGCGCGGGTCGCCCGGGACCGGTCCGGCGAGGCCGGTGACGCCGGTGACGCCGCCGGGGCGTTCGACATCGACGACGTGGCCGACGGGATCGTCTCCAAGCTCGTCCGCCGCCACCCGCACGTCTTCGCCGACACCCGGGTGGACGGCGCGGGCGAGGTCAGCGCCAACTGGGAGACGATCAAGGCGGCCGAGCGGGCGGCCAAGAACGGCGGCGACCCGGGGTCGGCCGTCGACGGCGTCCCGATGGGCCAGCCCGCCCTGTCGCTGGCCGCCCAGCTGCTGCGCCGCGCCGAGCGCGCCGGAGCCCCGGTCGAGGTGCCCGAGCAGATCCCGGCCGACGGCCTGGGCGCGCGGCTCTTCGAGCTGGTACGCCAGGCGCACGCGGCCGGGCTCGATCCCGAGGCCGAGCTGCGCGCCGTCGCCCGCGCCTACCGCGACCGGGTCCGCGACCTGCCGCCCTGACGTCGCCACGAGGACCGGGCCGCGAGGACCGGGCGGGGTGAGGTCCGAAGCCGTGACAGGACCGGGGACGGACGCGTGAGAGACCGAGGTCCGAAGCCGTGAGAGACCCGGGGACGGACGCGTGAGAGAGGCGGGACACCTTTCACGAGGTGTCCGGGACGTGAAGGGTTCCCGGCCGCGAGGTGACGGGATCGCGGTACCCGGTCCCGGCCGCCGTACCGGTAAGTAGGGCTCGGTAGGCTTCTGAGGCAAACTGTCCTGCGACTTTAGGAGCGCTTCGTGGCTTCCATCGAGGGCGTAACCGCCCGCGAGATCCTTGACTCCCGGGGCAACCCGACGGTCGAGGTCGACATCCTCCTGGACGACGGCAGCCAGGGTCGTGCCGCGGTTCCCAGCGGTGCGTCCACCGGCCAGTTCGAGGCCGTCGAGCTACGTGACGGCGACGAGCGCTACGGCGGCAAGGGCGTGGAGAAGGCCGTCCTGGGGGTGACCGACGAGATCGGCGACGAGATCCTCGGCTTCGACGCGGCCGAGCAGCGCAGCATCGACCAGGTCATGATCGACCTGGACGGCACGCCCAACAAGGCGCGGCTGGGCGCCAACGCGATCCTGGGCGTCTCGCTGGCCGTGGCCAAGGCCGCCGCCGAGAGCGCCGAGCTGCCGCTGTTCCGCTACCTCGGCGGGCCCAACGCGCACGTGCTGCCGGTGCCGATGATGAACATCCTCAACGGAGGAGCGCACGCCGACAGCAACGTCGACGTCCAGGAGTTCATGATCGCGCCCATCGGGGCGGAGACGTTCCGCGAGGCCGTGCGGATGGGCACCGAGGTCTACCACGCGCTCAAGGGCGTGCTCAAGGAGAAGGGCTACGCCACCGGTCTGGGCGACGAGGGCGGCTTCGCCCCGAACCTCCCCTCCAACCGCGACGCGCTCGACCTCATCCTGGTCGCGATCGAGAAGGCCGGGTACGTGCCCGGCGAGGACATCGGGCTGGCGCTGGACGTGGCCGCCTCGGAGTTCCACTCCGACGGCGTCTACACCATCGACGGCAAGGGCCTGTCCTCGGCCGAGCTGATCGCCTTCTACGAGGACCTGGTCGCCGGCTACCCGCTGGTCTCCATCGAGGACCCGCTGGACGAGAGCGACTGGGAGGGCTGGAACGCCATCACCCGCGCCCTCGGCGACAAGGTGCAGCTCGTCGGCGACGACCTGTTCGTGACCAACCCCGAGCGCCTGGCCCGCGGCATCGCCGAGGGCACCGCCAACGCGCTGCTGGTCAAGGTCAACCAGATCGGCACCCTGACCGAGACCCTCGACGCGGTGGACCTGGCCCACCGCAGCGGCTACCGCTGCATGATGAGCCACCGCAGCGGCGAGACCGAGGACACCACGATCGCCGACCTCGCCGTGGCCACCAACTGCGGCCAGATCAAGACCGGTGCCCCGGCCCGTTCCGACCGGGTGGCCAAGTACAACCAGCTGCTCCGCATCGAAGAGCTTTTGGACGACGCGGCCCGTTACGCGGGTCGTGCCGCGTTCCCGCGGTTCCGACGGTAGTTTCTCGTCTGGCGGCCCGCTCCCGCTCCGGGCGCGGGCCGTCACCCGGGCACGCCGCCGCCCGGCCCGTCCGGGACCACCGGAACCGGCCGGGATCCCCGGAACCGGCGGGAATGCGCCGGGATCGGTGCCCGTACGGCGTCGGGGTCGCCGCACGGGGCAGGGGGCCGGTGCCATGGGGGCGCACGGACGAAGGAGGGGCGATGGCGGCACGACCGCAGCTGACCGGACGGGCCGCGATCCTCGCGATCGTGGTGTGCGCGATCGCCATGAGCCTCGCCTACCCCATCAGGGAGTACGTCGCCCAGCGGCGCCAGATCGCCCAGCTGGAGCAGGAGAGGGCCAGGGAGCTCGCCGCGATCAAGGCCCTGGACGACCGTCACAGGCAGCTGCTGGACCCCGGCTTCATCAAGCGTCAGGGCAGGGAGCGGCTCTTCTACTGCGCTCCCGGGCAGAAGTGCTACGTCGTCATGGGCGAGTCGCCCTCGCGGGACTCCGGCGCCGCCGGTGAGCGCAGGACCGCCACCAGGCCGCCGTGGTACGCGACCCTGTGGGACTCGGTCAAGGCCGCCGACAGCGGCGAGGGGCAGAAGGCGGCGAAGGCGGCCGGGTGACGCCGATACCCTGGTTGTCGTCTTTCAGGGGGTGTCACGAATGGTCGATGACCGCGACGTGGCGGCGGTGGAGCGACAGCTCGGCCGGACGCCGCGAGGACTGCGCGGGGTGGCGCACCGCTGCCCGTGCGGGCTGCCCGACGTCGTCGAGACCGCACCGAGGCTGCCCGACGGGTCGCCGTTCCCGACGCTGTTCTACCTCACCTGCCCCCGGGCGGCCTCGGCCATCGGCACGCTGGAGACGTCGGGGATGATGCGCGACATGCAGGCCAGGCTGGCCGAGGACCCCGAGCTGGCCGAGGCCTACCGCGCGGCCCACGAGGACTACGTGGCCCGCCGCGACCGCGCCGCCGCCGAGGACGGGCTGGAGCCGCTGCCCCGCGACATGCAGAGCACCGGGGGCATGCCCACCCGGGTGAAGTGCCTGCACGCCCTGGCCGGGCACGAGCTCGCGGTGCCCGGCGGCAACCCGTTCGGCCGCGAGACGCTCGACGCGCTGGGCGAGTGGTGGGCGGCCGGGCCCTGCGTCGGGGACGTGGACCCGCGATGACCCCGAGCGTGCCTTCACCGGCGTGCCGGGCCCTCCCATGACCTTCCACGCGATCCGGGCCGTAGGCCCGGCCGTACCCCGAGCCCCGAAGGAGGCCGCGTGATGCGCGTCGCCGCGATCGACTGTGGCACCAACTCCGTCCGCCTGCTCGTCGCCGACGTCGGCGAGGGCGGCCTGTCCGACGTCGAACGGCGGATGGAGATCGTCCGGCTGGGCCAGGACGTCGACAGGACCGGCAGGCTGGCACCCGAGGCCCTGGAACGCACGTTCACCGCGATGCGCGGCTACGCAGGCCTCATCGAGGCTCACGGGGCCGCCGCGGTCCGGGTGGTCGCCACCAGCGCCACCCGGGACGCCGCCAACCGCCAGGAGTTCGTGGACGGCGTGCGCGAGATCTTCGGGGTGGAGCCCGAAGTGATCACCGGGGCCGAGGAGGCGGAGCTGTCGTTCACCGGGGCCACCCGCGACCTGGTGCGCTTCTCGCCCGAGACCGGGATGCCGTCCCCGGACGGCACCCGCCCCCCGTACCTGGTGGTCGACATCGGCGGGGGCTCGACCGAGTTCGTGCTCGGCTCGACGCACGTGGAGGCGGCGCTGTCGGTGGACATCGGGTGCGTCAGGCTGACCGAGCGGCACCTGCGCGACGGTGGTGACCCGCCGTCGGCCGAGGCGGTCGCGGCGGCGACGGCCGACATCGACGACGCGCTGGACCGGGTCGCGGCCGAGGTGCCCGTGGAGCGGGCGATGACCCTGGTCGGGCTCGCCGGCTCGGTCACCACCGTCGCCGGCATGGCGCTCGAACTGCCGGAATACGATCCGGAGAAAATTCACCATTCGCGAATCGCGGCAGGTCAGGTGCATGACATCGCCGAGCGCTTGCTTGGAATGACCGTCGAGCGCCGGGCCGCGATTCCCGTCATGCACCCGGGTCGGGTCGATGTCATCGGCGCGGGGGCGCTCATCCTGGACCGGCTGGTGCGCCGGTACGGTTTCGCCGAGGTGGTCACCAGTGAACGCGACATCCTCGATGGCATCGCCTGGTCCATCGCTAAACATAACAAGCCCGACAATTCTCGCGTTTAACCGCGAGGGAACGGCTTTTCCGTTTATGGTGTGGTAAAGGAGCCTCAGCGAGGCTTTGCCGTGAGACCCGGCGCGACTGCCGTCGGGGCGGCAACCGTCTCCTGGGGTGATCTTGTGCCTCCCAACGAACGGAGCATCCCCTCATGAAGTCCGGACTAGCACGAAAGCTAGCCGCAACAGGAGCCGGCGTGGCCATGCTGGCGACGATGGCGACCGGTCTGCTGGCCACGCCCGCAGCGGCGGCCAGCACGGGCCAGGCGACGGCGGCCTCCGCCGTCGCCAAGCCCAAGCCCAAGCCCGCCGTCTGGGCCGGTACGCCCAAGGCCTCGCCCGCCAAGTACAGCGGCGAGTGCCCGGTCACGGTGACCTTCTCCTCGAGGATCAAGGTGAAGGCCGTCAAGAGCAAGACCACCGTGGCCTACCGCTGGCTGCACGGTGACGGTTCCAAGAGCAAGGTGAAGTCCTTCACCTTCCGCGGCAAGGGTGTCAAGAACTTCACCGTCAAGGAGAAGGCCACCTTCAAGGGCGACGTCAAGGGCTGGCAGGCCATCCAGCTCCTGGCTCCCCGCGCCGCCACCTCCGCCAAGGGCCGCTTCGCGGTCTCCTGCGGTGCCGGTGAGGACGACCACGAGGTCATCCAGCCGCCCAAGCCCCGCGTCGACGCGCGGATCTGGGTGGACGAGGGTGACTGCAAGGCCACCCTGATCGGCCGCATCAGCGCCTCCGGTGTCCGCTGGGTGCGCTACCAGTGGGTCGTCAACGGCCACGTGGTCGACCGCGACGCCGTGCGCGTCGACGGTTCGCGCAGGGTCTACCACGTGATCAAGCCCCGTGACGACTTCAGGGGCTGGGCCTCGCTGGAGATCCTCGGCCCGGTGGACGCCTCCTCCGGCCGCGAGTACTTCAAGATCCGCTGCGAGGACGAGGCGCCGAAGGTCTGGGCCGGCGTCAGCGCACCGTCCGACTACACCGGCACCTGCCCGGCGACCCGTACCTTCACCGGCACGATCAGCGTCTCGCGCGGTCACGTCGCGGTGAAGTACCGCTGGATCCGCGACGGTGTCGCGGGCGACTGGCAGCGCGCCTACTTCGGTGGCAAGGGCCCGCAGCGCGAGAGCGTGAGCGACACCTGGAGCGCCTCGGCCTCCGGCCAGTCCAAGCGCGCGATCGAGATCTACGGTGGCCCGACCACCGACACCGTGACGGCCAAGGTCGTCTGCACCCCGCCCCCCACCCCTACCCTCACCCCGACCCCGAGCGCCTGACGGCACGGTAGGTCACGGTGACGTGCCCGGCACCCCGGTGTCGGGCCGCACCACGAGCACGACGGGCGGCGTCCGCACCTCGCGGGCGCCGCCTTCTCGTGTGCCGGTACGGTCCGGGACGGACCCGGGATCGGGCACCATCGGAGGATGACCCACGTTCCTCCCGGCTCGGGCTGGCCCGAAGACCCCGCCCGGCCCGACACCCCCGTCGCCCGGAACCCCGGCGAGGTGCGCGAGCTCGCACTGAAGATCAGCGACCTCGGCGCCCTGGTGGCCGCTCAGTCCGTCTGCCGGGCCTGCCCGCGCCTGGTCGAGTGGCGCGAGGAGGTGGCGACGGTCAAGCGGCGGGCGTTCGCCCGGGAGACCTACTGGGGACGGCCCATCGCCGGGTGGGGGGACGAGCGGCCGCAGGTGCTCATCGTGGGACTCGCCCCGGCGGCGCACGGCGGCAACCGGACCGGGAGGATCTTCACCGGGGACCGCAGCGGCGACTGGTTGTTCGCCTCGCTGTACCGGACGGGCCTGGCCGCGCAGGAGACGAGCGTGCGCGCCGGTGACGGGCAGCGGCTGATCGGCGCGCGGATGGTGGCGGCGGTCCGGTGCGCCCCGCCCGCCAACAAGCCCGAGCCCTCCGAGCGGGCGGCCTGCTCTCCCTGGCTGGCCCGCGAGATCGCCCTGGCCTCGGCCGACCTGCGGGTGGTGGTCGCCCTCGGCGGGTTCGCCTGGCAGGCGGTCTGGCCCGCGCTCAGGGACGCCGGGTACACCCTGCCCCGCCCGAGGCCGCCCTTCGGCCACGGGGCCGAAGTGGAGATCGTCTCACCCGAGGGGGCCTCGGTACGGCTCCTGGGCTGCTACCACCCCAGCCAGCAGAACACCTTCACCGGCCGGGTGACCGAGCGGATGCTCGACGACGTCTTCACCAGGGCGAACGCGCTGCGCGGCTTGTGAAGTCGATCACAAAGAGAAGATCGTTGGAATTTCTTACCCGAAAGAAGGGCTTTCCATGACGTAGGAGAAAAAACCGGTGCTGTTGCCAGGGTCGCACCTGGCGCGGGGGAGATCGCACGGGTATGCTTGTGAAAGGTTTCACAAGCCTCGAAACTAAGGATGGCGTCACAGTGGACCGCAACTCCAAGCACATCGTCGTGGTCGGCGGAGGCTACGTCGGTCTCTACACCGTGCTGCGCCTGCAGCAGACCCTTCGCAGGGCACTGCGCGACGGAAGCGTGCGCATCACCGTCCTCACCCCCGAATCCCACATGACCTACCAGCCCTTCCTTCCCGAGGCGGCCGCCGGAAACCTCTCGCCCCGGCACGTCGTGGTCCCCCTGCGCCGGGTGCTCTCGAAGGCGACGATCCTCAACGGCAAGGTCACCAAGGTCAACCACGCGGCCAAGACCGTGACCTTCGCCCCCAACGTCGGCACCCCCCACGAGATCGGGTACGACATCGTGGTCATGGCCGCCGGCTCGGTCTCCCGCACGCTCCCCATCCCCGGCCTGGCCGACTCCGCGATCGGCTTCAAGACGGTCGGCGAGGCCATCGCGCTCCGCAACCGGGTCCTGGAGCTCCTGGACCGGGCGGAGAGCGACGACGACGAGGGCCTGCGCAGGCGGGCGCTGACGTTCGTCGTGGTCGGCGGCGGCTACGCCGGCATCGAGGCGCTCGCCGAGCTGGAGGACATGGCGGTCGACGCCGCCCGCTACTACCGCAACATCTCCCGTGCGGACATGCGCTGGGTCCTCGTCGAGGCCACCGACCGCATCCTGCCCGAGGTCGGTCCGGAGATGGGCAAGTGGACCGCCGAGCAGCTGCGCGAGCGCGGCATCGAGATCAAGATGAACACCCGCCTGAACTCCTGCGAGGGCGGTCTGGTCAAGCTCTCCGACGGCGACGAGTTCGAGGCCGCCACCATCGTGTGGACCGCCGGGGTCAAGCCCAGCCCGGTCGTCAACGCCGGTGACCTGCCGCTGGACGAGCGCGGCCGGATCAAGGCCACCACCCGCCTGACCGTGGTCGGCGTCGAGGACGCCTACACGGCCGGTGACGTGGCGGGCGTGCCCGACGTGACCAACCCCGGCCAGTACTGCGCGCCCAACGCGCAGCACGCCGTGCGGCAGGCCAAGGTCCTGGCCGACAACATCACCCGTAGTCTGCGCGGCCAGGAGCTGGTCGACTACCGTCACCGCTACGTCGGTTCCGTCGCCGGGCTGGGCCTGCACAAGGGCGTCGCCAACGTCTACGGGATCAAGGTCCGCGGGCTGCTCGCGTGGTTCCTGCACCGGACCTACCACCTGTCGCGGGTGCCGACCTTCAACCGCAAGGTCCGCGTGACCGCCGACTGGACGCTGGCGCTGTTCTTCAAGCGCGAGACCGTCTCCCTGGGGGAGATCGAGGAGCCGCGTACGGAGTTCCGCAGGGCGGCGGCGAGCTGAGCCCCGAGAATCCGCGGGCGGGCTCCGTGAATGCGGAGCCGAACCCTGCGAATCCGGAGGCGGGCGATACGGCCCCCTCCGGATTCGTCGTTTCAGACGTCCCATGCGTCACCGGATCCCCTTTATTAGGACGATTAGGAGCTTTCCGCCCATCGAACAGGCGGGCGTTGGCTCCAGCAGTTACGCATGAGTGGTCCGTTACGTATGATTACGGCGCCCCCGTAGCCCAATGGCAGAGGCAAACCCCTTAAAAGGGTTCGAGTGAGGGTTCGAGTCCCTCCGGGGGCACCCGTGAAGACCCGCCGATCGAGGCCTCCGACCGGTGAGAACGCGGACGGTGTCCTTTTCCGGTGACCGACCCCGCCCCTGATCGGCCCGTCGAACGGCTCTCGGTGACCGGAGACGGTCGTCGTCCCACCGGCCGGGCCGTCCCGGGACCGCGGAGCCCGGGGAGTCTATGGAGCCCGGAGGTCACGGATGCCGCTGAACCTCCGGAGCCCGGGGAGCCCGCGGGACGCCCGGGGCCCGTGGGGCGTGCCACCCCCGGCCGCCGGGTCCGCCCGCGAGGGGGCGCCGCCTCCTTGGCCGGCCGGGCCGGGCCGGGCCGTGCCGCGACCGTCCCGGGGTCTCCCCCGGAGCGCGGCCGGATCAGGGCCGAGATCACGGCCGGATCCAGGCCGAGGTCACGGCCGGGGCCGGGGTGGGAGGCCGCAGGCATAAAACGGGGGTCATGAGGGTTGGGACGGGTGTGACCCACATGCGCGGCCGAGGGCGCCGTACCCTGAAAGAGGCGAAGACCTCGCAGACCTCGCGGTGCCTTTCCGGCCGACGGCCGGTGAAATCAATGTGGGGGTCGGGAACCGGGCGCGGCACTCGTTCGTTGGCACTGTCGGCGGTAGCCGTGCGGCCATCCGAACAGCATGGATATCAACACGATACGGCCGTGTGACAACCGATCTAATACGCTGATCGCGTAGGTTGCAGCGTGGAGGCAGCGATGGAGAGCAGGAACCCCGTATTCGGTCGGCAGACTAAGGGGAATCAGCAGGGCTGGGGCATGCCGACCCCCACCCCTGACCAGCTTCAGGGAATGTACGACACGCCCTCGTACGCACCGCCCGCACAGCGGACGATGACGATCGACGACGTGGTCGTACGCGGTTTCATCACGCTGGGCACGCTTGTCGTGTCGGCGGCGGCCGCCTGGGCGCTCAACCTCGGCATGGGCGCGGCGATCGCCGGCGTCCTCGTCGGCCTGGTGCTCGCCCTGGTGATCTCGTTCAAGCAGAGCACCAACCCGGCGCTGATCCTCGGCTACTCCGTGGCCTACGGTGTCGCCATCGGTGTGATCAGCCACGTCTACAACGATCTTTACAGTGGCATCGTCTTCCAGGCGGTGGTGGGCACGGCCCTGGCCTTCGGCGCCATGCTGACGGTCTACTCGCTGCGCATCATCCGGGTCACGCCGAAGTTCACCAAGTTCGTCGTGGCGGCGGGCCTGGGCCTGATGGGCCTCATGCTCGTCAACCTGGTGGCCGGGTTCTTCATCGAGGACGGCATCGGCATCCGCGCCGGTGGCCCGCTGGCGTACGTGTTCAGCATCGCCACGATCCTCATCGGCTGCTTCTTCCTGCTCCTCGACTTCGACGAGGTCGAGCGCGGGGTGCGGAACGGCGCTCCCGAGAAGTACTCGTGGCTGATGGCCTTCGGCCTGACCGTCACGCTGGTCTGGATCTACCTGGAGATCCTGCGCCTGCTGAGCTACTTCAGCAGCAGCGACTGACCGATCTCCCAGAAGGACCCCGCCGGAACGCCTCCGGCGGGGTCCTTCGTTTTTCCCGCCCCGACGAGTGAACAGGCGGCGGCCGGGGGATGGACGAAGCACGACGGAAGAAGCGTCCCGGGGCTTGCCAACTGGGCTTTCGTGATGCACTGTCGAGCAAAGGAGCCTATCCGTGGAGGTGCCCATGTCGTTGAACCACTCAATGGAGACGCAGAGCAAGCTGATCGCAAGGGTTCCGGACATCACGGGACGCGCACTCCCGGAGTGGTTCCAAGCAATCGACAACGGCCCGTCGTTCCTCCGCTGCGACGAGCGTGCCACCTGGCTCGCCGACGAGCACGGGCTGTCCCACGGCTACGCCGCCGCCATCGTGCACGAGCACGAGCGGCACCGCCGTACCCGTTACCTGTAGAGGCCGCCGATCTCAGCCGAGCCCGCGCCACCTCGGTGGTGCGGGCTTCGACGTACCCGCCATGATGGGCGCATGGATCATGACAGGGCACGCGCCTTCATCCGAGCCAACCACCGCGCGGTCATGCTGACCACGCATGCCGACGGCCGTCCCCAGCTCTCCCCGGTCACGGTGGGGATCGACGCCCAGGGGAACCCGGTCGTCAGCACCCGGGAGACCGCCGCCAAGGTCCGCAACCTGCGCAGGGACCCCCGGGTCTCGCTCTGCGTGACGACGGACGCCTTCTTCGGCGAGTGGATCCAGATCGACGGCACGGCGGAGATCGTCCCGCTCCCCGAGGCCATGGAGCTCCTCGTCGCGTACTACCGCGACATCTCCGGCGAGCACCCCGACTGGGACGACTACCGGGCGGCCATGGAACGGGACCGGCGGGTGATCGTGAGGATCGAGCTCACCCGCGCGGGCCCCGACGTCCACGGCTGACGGCCCGCGACGGTTCGCCGTCGACCGGCCGGGCACCCCGGCCGGAACCGCCCGGGGCACGTCGTCCCCGGGCGGGTGTCCCCGCACGGTGTCCCCGGAGGGGCGTCCGGTCAGCTGAGGCGTTCCAGGACCATCGCCATGCCCTGCCCGCCGCCGACGCACATGGTCTCCAGGCCGATCGACCTGTCGTGGAAGGCCAGGCTGTTGAGCAGCGTGGAGGTGATGCGGGCACCGGTCATCCCGAAGGGGTGCCCCACCGCGATGGCGCCGCCGTTGACGTTGAGCCGGTCGAGGTCGATGCCGAGGTCCCGGTAGGACGGGATGACCTGGGCGGCGAACGCCTCGTTGATCTCGACGAGGTCCACGTCGCCGATGGACATGCCCGCCCGCGCCAGGGCCTGCTTCGAGGCCTCGACCGGGCCCAGGCCCATGATCTCGGGGGAGAGCCCGGTCACGCCGGTGGAGACGATCCTGGCCAGCGGGGTGATGCCCAGCTCGGCGGCCTTGGTGTCGCTCATCACGATCACCGCGGCGGCGCCGTCGTTCAGCGCGCAGCAGTTGCCCGCGGTGACCGTGCCGTCGGGCCGGAAGACCGGCTTGAGCCCGGCGACCGCCTCGTAGGTGGTCCCGGCGCGGGGGCCGTCGTCCTTGCTCACCACGGTCCCGTCGGGCAGGGTCACCGGGGTGATGTCCTTCTCCCAGAAGCCGTTGGCGATGGCCTTCTCCGCCAGGTTCTGGGACCGGACGCCGAACTCGTCCTGCTCCTGGCGGGAGACGCCCTTGAGCGCGGCGAGGTTCTCCGCGGTCTGGCCCATCGCCACGTAGATGTCGGGCAGCCGGCCGTCCTCGCGCGGGTCGTGCCAGACGTCGCCACCGCCCTCGGCGGCCCGGGCCGAGCGGGCGCGGGCGTCGTCGAAGAGCGCGTTCTGGGTGTCGGGCAGCGAGTCGGAGTTGCCCTTGCCGAAGCGGGAGACGCACTCCACGCCCGCGGAGACGAAGACGTCGCCCTCGCCCGCCTTGATGGCGTGCAGGGCCATCCGGGTGGTCTGCAGCGAGGACGAGCAGTAGCGGGTCACGGTGGTGCCCGGGACGGTGTCCAGGCCGAGCAGGGTGGCGACCACGCGGCCCATGTTGAAGCCCTGCTCACCGCCGGGCAGGCCGCAGCCCAGCATGAGGTCGTCGATCGTGGTCGGGTCGAGCTGGGGGACCTTGGCAAGTGCCGCCTGGATGATCTGTACGGTCAGGTCGTCGGGGCGGATGTCCTTGAGGGACCCCTTGAAGGCGCGTCCGATGGGCGAGCGCGCGGTCGCGACGATGACTGCCTCGGGCATGTGGCTCTCCTGGGTTCGTATCTGCTCCTGCAGCGGAGCGTACCGCGCGGTATGCCGGAATCCACGCCCCGGGGGCACCCGGAACAGAACGTTGTACCGGACGCACAGGGCCCCGTCCGGAGACGGGGCCCGTCGTGAGGGATCGCCGGACCCGGTCGTGCGGCGTGCCGCGCGGGCCGGCCGGGTGAGCCGATCGGGTGGGCCGGTCGCGCCGGCCGGGGGCGGGCCCGTCGTGCGAGCCGGGCGTCCGTCAGCCGTACATGCCGGGAGCGGTGCCGTCGCCGTCCTTGATGCCGTGCAGGCCGCCCTTCTCGTCGCGCCACATCCGCCAGCCGTTCTGACTGCCGGTGAACCAGGCGGGCGGGGCGCCCGATCCGGCGACCCGGGTGCCGTCGGCGAGCCTGAACTCGCACAGCGAGGCCACCGAGTAGAAACCGGCGGGCTGGCCCTTGAGCGGGAGCGGCTTGGGATCGGTCACGCAGAAGGACCAGGCGTGCGCGTCCTTGACGTCGGCGGGGCGGCCGGTGGGCAGGTCGAAGGCGGTGCCCGGCTTGCCGTGCCGCAGGAAGCCGACCTTCTCCATGCGGGGCGGGAACGCCAGCCACCAGCCCGCCTCGGGGACCTGCGTGGCGGAGATCTGCCCGAGCACCCGGCCGTCGTCGGCGGCCAGCCGGGCGAACCCGCCGTAGCGGCCCTCCTGGTCCACCGGGCGGACCACCGGCGCCAGGCCGGGGCTGCCGCTGGGGTAGACGCGGACCACCGAGGGGCGCATCCAGTTGACCCTGCCGTCGGAGAGCCTGACGGAGAACAGGCCGAAGGCCGAGGCCTTGTTCGTCTTGGGATTGGTGTAGGGGGCGACGTACCCGACCAGGTCGTTAGCGGTCGCGCCGAAGGACCAGCCGCCCGACAGGTCGATCCCGGTGCCGAGGGCCTGCTCGACCGGGACCCGCCACAGGACCTTCCCGGTCACCACCTCGTGCGCCTGCAGGACGGGGCGGCGGGCCAGGCGCAGGAAGACCACGCGCGAGGCGTCGGACCACTGGGCCTCGGCGATGCCGGGCAGCCGCCAGGCGACCTTCCCGGTGAGCGGGTCCAGCACGACGACGCGGGCACCGGCCAGGGCGGTGTTCTCGGACACGCACACGTACGCCCCGCACCGCTGCGGGCCGAAGGTGGAGTGCACCGGCCGGCTCCACCTGCGGGCCCCGGTCCGCCCGTCGAGCCCGACCAGCGTGGCCTTCCAGCGGCCGCGCCTGGCCGGATCGATCGCCACCGCGACGGTCCGCCCGGAGGCGGTCTCGACGATCGCCGGGGGGGAGACCCCCATCCCGGGCAGGCGGCCCGCCATGGTCGAGGGGTGCGCCCACAGCCTCCTGCCGGTGACCAGGTCCAGGGCCACCGTCTCCAGGGTGCCGTCGGGCCTCATGGAGGTCGTGGCGGCCACGCCTCCGGCGACGGTGGTGCGGCTGACCGCGTTCATCTCGGTGTTGTGCCAGGTGGGATGGTCCGGGGTGGCCGCTTCGCTGCCGGAGCAGCCGCCCAGGGTCAGAACTCCGGCGAGCACCAGGGCCGGTTTCGCGAGGGGCCGGATCACGGGTATTCCACTCCAATGCGGACGAGGCGTCACGGCCTCGCCGCGGAGGGTGACCGGGTTCAGGCGCGGCGGGGCCGCGCTCCGGTTCTGCGGCCGAGCATGGTGGCCCACCGTCCGTGAGGTCCGGTGGCCCGGCCGCCGACACGGGTCGCGGTGACCTCGGCGCCGGGCTCCTCCGCGGCCTTGGCCGCCGCGAGGTAGATCGACTCGGCGCGCCGGGCCCGGGGTTCGGGCCACAGTTCCAACGCGCCGCACACAGAAGGTAGCACCGCGTAAGCGATCTGTAGATAACCTTGTGCAGATGGGTGGTAACGATCAAGGCCGAACATCTCCGCCGGGTTCGTGTCGAACTCCTGTCCCAGCAGGTCGGCGAAGGCCACCGTCCGCCCGCCCGCCTCGACCACCGCGACGGTCTGCGCGGCGGCCAGCTGGCGGCTCCAGCGACGGGTCACCCAGCGCAGCGGCTGGGCGATCGGCCGTACCGTGCCCAGGTCCGGGCAGGTGCCCACGACCACCTCGGCGCCGGCCTCCCGCAGCCGCAGCACGGCCTTGCGCAGGTGCCGTACGGCCTGGGCGGGCAGGGTCTGCGAGGTGACGTCGTTGGCGCCGACGAAGACGACCGCGATCTCGGGGCGGGCCTTCAGCGCCCGGTCCACCTGGTCGCCCAGCTCGGCCGAGGTCGCCCCGGACCTGCCGGCGACGGTCAGCCGTACCGGCCGCTCGGCGATCAGGGCGAGACCGTTGGCGATCAGGGCGCCGGGCGTCTCGGCGGGGTCGGAGGTGCCCAGCCCGACCGAGAGGGAGTCGCCGAGCATCACCAGCCGGATCGGCTCGCCGCCGAAGGGCCCGTACACGCCGTCCGAGGGCGGTCCCTCCATGCCGTGCGGGCGCCCGACCGTGCGGCGGGCCACCAGCGCCTCGGCCAGCAGCAGCCCGTAGGCCGCCGCGCCGAGCGCGGTGACGCCCCCTCCTCCCACCGCGGCCGCGGCGGCGATGCGTCGGGCGGCGCGCGCCGTCCCGGGCGTCCGGATCACGAGGCGTTGCTCCCTCCGTGCGGGGCGGTAGCGTTGCCTTGGAACCCACGCCGAGGCCCGCCACCCCCATGGGATCACGGCGCACGACAAACAAGCTGACCCAGCTTTGGTATTTCGAGGTGATTATCCCGGTGCGCGTACATGATTCGCTCGTCGAGCTGATGGGCAACACCCCCCTGGTCCGGCTGCACAAGGTGACCGAGGGGATCTCCGCCCAGGTGCTGGCGAAGGTGGAGTACTTCAACCCCGGCGGCTCGGTCAAGGACCGCATCGCGGTGCGGATGATCGACGCCGCCGAGAAGTCGGGCGAGCTGCGCCCGGGGGGCACGATCGTGGAGCCCACCTCGGGCAACACCGGGATCGGCCTGGCCATCGTGGCCCAGCAGCGCGGGTACCGCTGCCTGTTCGTGGTGCCGGACAAGGTGGCCCAGGACAAGATCTCCGTCCTGCGCGCGTACGGCGCCGAGGTCGTGGTCTGTCCGACCGCGGTCGCGCCCGACCACCCCGACTCCTACTACTCGGTCTCCGACCGGCTGGCCAGGGAGACGCCGAACGCCTGGAAGCCCGACCAGTACTCCAACCCGCACAACACCGAGAGCCACTACCACTCCACCGGCCCGGAGATCTGGGAGCAGACCGAGGGCAGGGTCACCCACTTCGTGGCGGGCGTCGGCACCGGCGGCACGGTCAGCGGCACCGGCCGCTACCTCAAGGAGGTCTCCGGCGGCCGGGTCAAGGTCATCGGCGCCGACCCGGAGGGCTCGGTCTACTCCGGCGGCACCGGGCGGCCGTACCTGGTGGAGGGCGTCGGCGAGGACATCTGGCCGGCCAACTACGACACCACGATCTGCGACGAGATCATCGCGGTCTCCGACCGGGACTCCTTCGGCATGACCCGGCGCCTGGCCCGCGAGGAGGCGCTGCTGGTGGGCGGCTCGTGCGGCATGGCGACGGCCGCCGCGCTGCGGGTGGCCGAGCGGGCCGGGCCGGACGACGTGGTCGTCGTGCTGCTGCCCGACGGCGGCCGCGGCTACCTGTCGAAGATCTTCAACGACGAGTGGATGGCCGACTACGGCTTCCTGACCACCCCCAGCGAGGAGGGCCTGGTCAAGGACGTGCTGGTCCGCAAGGGCCCCGGCATGCCGGAGTTCGTGCACACCCACCCGCACGAGTCGGTCGACACGGCCATCTCGATCATGCGCGAGTACGGCGTGTCCCAGCTCCCGGTGATGAAGGAGGAGCCGCCGGTCATGGCGGCCGAGGTGGTCGGCTCGATCCTGGAGCGCGACCTGCTGGACGCCCTCTACCGGGGCCGGGTGCGGCCGACCGACCCGATCGCCGCGCACATGTCGCAGCCGCTGCCGACGATCGGCGCGGGCGAGCCGGTCTCCATCGCCGTCGAGGCGCTGGAGAAGGCCGACGCCGCGGTCGTCCTGGACGACGGCAAGCCGGTCGGCCTGCTGACCCGCCAGGACCTGCTGGCCTTCCTGGCCAACCACTGACCCCACCGGCCTCCGGTCCGGCCGGATCGTGGTACGGCACGGGCCGGAGGGGGATCCCCCTCCGGTCCGCGCCGTCCGAGGTCAGAGCGGGAACTCCGCCAGCACCTCCCACGCCCCGGAGGGGGTGGGACCGGCCAGCAGCCGCCCGCCGAGCGCCTCGACGCGCTCGGCCATGCCCACCAGGCCGAAGCCGCCGCCCAGGCGGCTGATCCGCGTGTCGGTCACCGAGCCGTAGTTGCGCACCCGCAGCCGCACGGTGGTCCCGCTCCAGGGGACGGTCCCGCTCCAGGGGTCCAGGCCGGCGCCGTCGGCCAGCTTCAGGTCGGCCTCGATCCAGCCGGTGCCCGGGGCGTGCCGCCGGACGTTGGTCAGCGACTCCTGAAGGACCCGGTGAAGGGTGGTCATCACCTCCGGGGGCACGGTCTCGTCGGTGATGCCCTGGCCGATGTCGAAGGCCACCTGGGGGCCGGCCGTGGAGAAGCGCTCCACCAGCGTGCGCATGTCCATCAGCGTGCTGCCCGGTGAGCGGGCGGCCTCGTCCTGGGCGCGCAGCACGCTGACCAGCCGCCGCATCGAGGTCAGCGCGTCGGCGCCGGCGTTGGCGATGGCCTCCAGCGAGGGGACCACGGCCTCGGGCTTCTGCTCGGCGACGACCTTGGCCGCCTGGGCCTGCACCACGATCCCGGTGATGTGGTGGGCCACCAGGTCGTGCAGTTCCCTGGCGAGCTCCAGGCGCTCGGCCCGCCGCACCGAGTCGACGGCCTCGCGGCGGCGCTCCAGCTGGAAGCGCAGGTAGGCGCCGGTCCCGGCGGCGAATGACCAGCCGACGAAGAGCAGGAACCCCGAGGCCACCGCCGCGTTCGCCTCGTTGATGCGCGCGCACGAGACCTCCAGCACGATCATCACGGCCAGCGAGAACAGCGCGGCCCGCCGGACCGGCTCGATGGCGCGCAGCCCGCCGACGGTGAGGATCAGCAGCGCGCCGATCTCGGCCGTCCCGGGCTTGCCGTCCGCGCCGGTGGCGCCGATGACCAGCGTGGACAGGACCGACACCGTCAGCAGGACGCGGAGGTCGCCCACCCGGTGGCGGCGGCGCCGCAGCACCGCCACGATGCCGACCACCCCGCACACGGGGCTCAGCCACCCCACCACGTCGGGCGAGGACGCCGCCAGCAGCACGTCCACCAGGAGCAGCAGCACGAGCCAGCCGATCAACGCGATCTCGCTGAGCCTCTTGACCCAGTAGACGAGCCGGCTGTTCTCTCCCACGGTCACCGAGCCTAAGCCTCATGGCCGACATGTCGTATCGGCCGTTCGGCCGAGCGCCACCGGCCCGGACGGGACCTTCAGCGGAGGCGGCGCGGGGGCCCGGTCACGGATGCTGGAGACGTCACGACGGAGAACGAACGGGGAGAAAAAAATGGACATCCTGCAGATCCTGCTGCCGATCGCCGGCCTGGTGGTCGGTGTGGTCCTGATGCTGGCCGACCCGCTGCTGCTCTCGCGGGTCGGCGGCGAGCGCGACGACGGGGCCGGGACGGCGACGACAAGGGCCGCCGGGGCAGGTGGGGAGCGTCTTTCCTGGCGGTGAGCGGGTCGCCGTAGCGAGTAGCGTTGGGCCCATGAACCATGGATTCGAGACGCTGGCCATCCACGCGGGTCAGGACCCCGACCCCCACACCGGGGCCGTGGTACCGCCGATCTACGCGGTGTCCACCTACAAGCAGGACGGCGTGGGAGGGCTGCGCGCCGGATACGAGTACAGCCGGTCGGCCAACCCCACCAGGACCGCCCTGGAGGAGGCCATGGCGGCGGTCGAGGGCGGCGCCCGGGGGCTGGCCTTCGCGTCCGGCCTGGCGGCCGAGGACACGGTGCTGCGCGCCCTGTGCAGGCCCGGCGACCACGTGGTCATCCCGAACGACGCCTACGGGGGCACCTACCGCCTGTTCGCGAGGGTCCACGAGCGCTGGGGCCTGCACTACGACCCGGTCCCGCTGGGCGACCTGAGGGCGGTCGCGGCGGCGATGACCCAGAAGACCAGGATCATCTGGGTGGAGACCCCCACCAACCCGCTGCTCGGCGTCGCCGACATCGCGGCCCTGGCCCAGCTCGCCCGCGAGAACGGGGCGCTCCTGGTGGTGGACAACACCTTCGCCTCGCCCTACCTGCAGCAGCCGCTCGCGCTCGGCGCGGACGTCGTCGTGCACTCCACCACCAAGTACGTGGGGGGTCACTCCGACGTGATCGGCGGCGCGCTCGTCGCGCGCGACGCCTCGGTGGGCGAGGAGCTCGCCTACCACCAGAACGCGATGGGCTCGGTGCCCGGGCCGTTCGACGCGTGGCTGACGCTGCGCGGCCTCAAGACGCTCGGGGTGCGGATGGACCGCCACTGCGAGAACGCCGAGCGGGTGGTGGACCTGCTGCTCGCCCATCCGCGGGTGACCTCGGTGCTCTACCCGGGCCTGCCCGACCACCCCGGCCACGAGGTGGCGGCCAAGCAGATGAAGCGCTTCGGCGGCATGGTCTCCTTCCGGGTCGCCGGTGGCGAGGCCGAGGCGGTCGAGGTGTGCGACCGCACCAGGCTGTTCATCCTGGGCGAGTCGCTCGGCGGGGTGGAGTCGCTGATCGAGCACCCCGGCCGGATGACGCACGCCTCCGTGGCGGGCTCGCCGCTGGAGGTCCCCGGCGACCTGATCCGCCTGTCCGTGGGCATCGAGTCGATCGACGACCTGCTCGCAGACCTGACGCAGGCCCTGGGCTAGCCGTACCGTCCCGCGGTCCTCTCCGCGGGCACCCGGGACGTCCGGGGCGTCCGGGTCGCCCGGGTCGCGGGGGCGCGACCCGGGCTCGGACCGGCCCGTCCCCGGAGCGTGCCCCCGGCCCGGACCTGACGTCCTCGGACGCTCGCGGGGGCGTGACCCCGGCTCAGACCGGATCCCCCCAGACCATCAGCACCAGGATGACGATCCAGATCAGCACGATCACCCCGGACAGCGCGGCGATCCGGCCGGTCTGCACCTTGGCGTCGTCGTCGGGGCTCTCGCTGGTCAGGACCCGGATGGCGGTGCCCTGGTCGCGGTCCACCATGACCAGCAGCACCGCGGCGACGATGAACAGCGTCATGGACACCGACAGGTACGGCCTGCTCAGGAACTCGCGGCCCAGCAGCACCCCGAACAGGAAGACCCCCACGGAGGCGACGCCGTAGACGCGGGTGGTCTTGTGCAGGTAGCGCAGGACGCCGACGTCCTTGGCGCGGATGAATCTGGGGGTGGACATCGTGGCGGCGGTGATCGGCCCCAGGGCGAAGATCGCGAAACCGATGTGCAGCCAGAGCAGCAGGTCTGTCATGGGCCAGACATTAGTCTCCGGCGGTGTCTTCTTGGTACGCCCCCGTACGTCCCGTACGTCTCGCACACGCCTCCGGGCCCCGATCGGGCCCTGACGGGCGGCGCGGGCAGCGGCCGGGCAAAGATCCGTACAGGTAACGCAAAGTGCTCGATCCTCGCATTCTTGCCCTGAGCACCCTCCGGGGGTCAGTAGGATCGCTGGCGAGCTCGTTCCCGTGTGAGGAGACCTGCGACGGTGAGGTCGCGGTCGTGCCGGGCGGGCGTTCCATCGGGCAGGACGGCACAAGGGAGTGCCCCGTGAGCATCAGACATGTCGAGCCGTACGGCGAGGAGTGGCGCGAGCGCCCGGCCGGTTACGCCGCCCTCGTCGTCAGGGCGCTGGGCGATCAGGTGGAGAGCTGGTGGCAGGGACCCTGCGACCCGCGTACCGTCACCATCCGGCTGGCCGGGGGCGACGCGCTGGTCTGGGACGAGGAGAGCGGCTGGCGCCACGGCCGCTACGCGAGCGGTGACCGGGAGAACCCCACCGTCCTCGCCGACCCCCGCTATCTGGGCGGCGGCCTGCTGCCCGCTCCCGAGCGGATCGGCCCGGCCGTCGCCGACGCCCGCGCGGGTGTCGGGAACTGCACGGCCTGGCGGCCCTGCTACCGCTCCCACCGCCACCACCGCGACGGCTTCGACCTGGCGCTCGGCGCCTACGCCGTCTACGCGGGCGCCTGACCCGCACGGGCGTTCGACCGGCTCGGACGCCTGACCCGCGCGGACGTCAGACCGGCTCGGGCGCCTGATCGGCTCGGACGCTCGACCCGCACGGACGACTGACCGGCGTCGACGCCTGACCGGCCGCCCGCCGGAGCCCGGGATCGGGCCCCGGCGAGGGGGCGGACGAAAGGCCCGGATCCGGCGGGTCAGCGGCTGCGACGCGTCCGCAGGAAGTCGCTGACCACGTACTCCCCCAGGTGGTCGGCGCCCGTGGAGAAGACCCGGCCGCCGTTGCGGCGTCCCACCTCGTCGACGAAGTCCCGCAGGCGCTCGTCGTCGGCCAGCATGAAGACGTTGAGCGTGGCCCTGCGCCGGGTCATCTTGTCGACCTCGGCCAGGGTCAGCTCCAGCGTCTCGGAGGTGGGCGGCCACTCGAAGGCCGCCGACCCGTCGCGCCGCAGGTGGGCGGTGGGCTCACCGTCGGTGACCACGAGCACGACCGGCTCGAAGTCGGGGTGACGGTCCAGGTGGCGCCCGGCGATCAGCAGGGCGTGGTGCAGGTTCGTGCCCTGGACCATGTCCCACTCAAGGCCCGCCAGCTCGTCGGGCTGCAGCACCCGGGCGTAGTTGGAGAAGCCGATGATCTGCACCGAGTCCTGGGGGAACTTCGAGGCCACCAGGGCCTGGAGGGCCATCGCGGTCTGCTTGGCGGCGGCCCAGGTGCCGCGCAGGGCCATCGAGTACGACAGGTCCACCAGCAGGCAGACCGCCGCGGCCGTGCGCCGCTCGGTCTCGGCCACCTCGAAGTCGTCCACCGTCAGGGTCACCGAGCCGGTGCCCCCGCCGCGCCGGACGCCGTTGACCACGGTGCGGACCACGTCGATCGGCTGCTCGTCGCCGAACCTCCACGGCCGCGAGGAGCCGGTGAGCTCCCCGGCCGAGCCCGCGTCCACCTGGTCGTGGTCGCCGCGCCGGCCCCCCTCCAGGGAGGTGAACACGCGGCGCAGCGCGGTCTCGCCCAGCCTCCGGACGGCCTTGGGGGTGAGCTCCACCTTGCCGCGCTGGCGGCGCAGGTACCCCTGGGCCTCCAGCTCGCGCTCGACCTGCTTGAGCGCCTCCAGGTCGTCCACGGCGGACCGGCCGAGGGCGCGCCGGATCGCGTCCTCGTCGATGTCGTCCATCCGGGCGCCGGGGTAGTCCTGGCGCAGCGCGGACTCCAGCTGCGTCAGGTCGGCGAGCTCGTCCAGCGCGCCCACCGCGTCGGACATGCCCATCGGCTCCTCGCCGCCGAACCGCTCCGGGGTGTTCCAGGACAGGTCGGGACGACGGGCGTAGAGGGACTCGCCCAGGCGGCGCATCTGCTCGTCCAGCCCGGCCTGCTGAAGGGTCTGCCCGATCAGGGCGTCGAGCTCCTCCCGCTGGGCCGGGGTCAGCGAGGCCAGCAGGCGCTGGGTGGCCGCGGCCCGGCGGGCCAGGGTGTCGACCAGCTCCTCCAGGTTCCGCGGCGCCTCCGGGAACATGTCCCCGTACTTCTCCATGAACCGCTCGAAGTCGGCCTGGGTGTGCTCGCCCCGGGCGTCCCGGTCGAGCATGTCGTTCAGGTCGGTCATCATCTCCCTGACCCGCTCCATGGCGGCCGGGTCGGGATTCTCCAGCGCCTGGCGCATGCCGCGGAACTGGCTGTCGAGCACCTCCCTGCGCAGCAGGTCGCGCAGCTCCTCGAAGGTCCGCTGCGCCGCGGCCGAGCGCCAGCGGTACTCGCCCAGCTCCCGGATGGCGCTCGCGGTGTCGTCCGGGAGCGCGGCCAGCTCGGCCTCGCGCAGCCGGGCGTCGTCGGAGGGGTCGGGGAACAGCTCGGCCCGCTCCTGGCCGATCGCCTTGTCCAGCAGCGCCCTGGCCCGCTCCAGGGTGCCGTCCAGACGGCCGCGCTCGCGCAGCTCGCGCCTGCGCCGCCGTACCTCGCGGAGCAGGTCCTCCAGGCCCCGCCGGTTCTCCGCCCCGGGCAGCCCCTCCCTGAGCAGGTCGCGCAGGGCGTGGGCGGGGTTGGAACCGGACAGGACCGCGTCGCCCATCCGGTCCAGCGCCGAACGGACGTCGTAGGGCGGGGCGAGCGGGTCGGGCCCGTCCCGGTATTCGCCGTAGCGATAGCTCATGCGGACCCCTCAGGTGCGGTAGACCGTCGTACCGTCCACCTCGTCCTTGGACAGCCGGCGCAGAAGGTAGAGACCCTCCATGGCGAACTCCAGCGCGGCGGCGGCGTGCCCGGGGGACTCGTCGCCGATGCCGAGCTGGGACATGATCCTTGCCAGGCCCGGCACGGGCCCGACCCTGCGCAGCAGCTCCGAGGCCGGGACCGTCACGCCCGACTCGACCTGGGCCCCCTCGGAGAACCTCTCCAGCAGCGGGTTCAGGTCCGTGCCGCCGAGCGTGCCGCGGAAGGTCTCGGCCACCGCCCTGCGGAGCAGGTGCGAGAGCACCTCGATCTCCCGGCCCTCCTCGCTGACCTCGAACTCCACCTTGCCGCGCAGCGTGTGCACGATCCCCGGCAGGTCCGCCACCCGGGCCACCGCGTGGTCCTCCCCGGTCAGCGCGGCACGCCGTACGGCGGAGGCGGCCGCGGTCTCGGCCGCGGCGATGGAGAAGCGGGCCGAGACCCCCGAGCGCGAGTCCACCGCGGTGGACTCCCGGACCAGCCGGGTGAAGCGGGCGATCACCTCGATCAGGTGGTCGGGCAGGTCGGCGCCCACCTCGCCGAGCGCGGCCTCCTGGCGGATCAGGACGAGCTCGGTCTCGACCGACAGCGGGTAGTGGGTGCGGATCTCGGCGCCGAAGCGGTCCTTCAGCGGGGTGATGATCCGGCCCCGGTTGGTGTAGTCCTCGGGGTTGGCGCTGGCGATCAGCAGGATGTCCAGCGGCAGGCGCAGGTTGTAGCCCCTGACCTGGATGTCGCGCTCCTCCAGCACGTTGAGCAGCGAGACCTGGATCCGCTCGGCCAGGTCGGGCAGCTCGTTGACGGAGAACACGCCCCGGTTGCTCCGGGGGACCAGCCCGTAGTGGACGGTCTCCGGGTCGCCGAGCGTCCGCCCCTCGGCGATCTTGATGGGGTCGATGTCGCCGATCAGGTCGCCGACGGAGGTGTCGGGGGTGGCGAGCTTCTCGCCGTACCGGTCGTCCCGGTGCTTCCAGGAGATCGGCAGCTCCTCGCCCGACTCGGCCGCCAGGCGGCGGCAGCGGGCGCAGGAGGGCTCGTAGGGGTGGTCGTTGATCTCGCAGCCCTCGACGACGGGGGTCCACTCGTCCAGGAGCCCGGTCACGGTGCGGATCAGCCGGGTCTTGCCCTGGCCGCGCTCACCGAGCAGGACCAGGTCGTGCCCGGCGAGCAGCGCCCGCTCCAGGTAGGGCAGGACGGTGTCGTCGAAGCCCACGATGCCCGGGAACCGCGGCTCCCCGGCCCGCAGGCGGGCCAGGAGGTTCTCACGGATCTCGGCCTTTACCGTACGGTGAATATGGCCGCTCGCGCGCAGCTCGCGCAGAGTACGTGGCTCTGGGATATGAGGCACGGGATCGAGCCTACGTCCACAACGCACCATCCGGCACTCTCCTCCCTCTTCCGGATCTTGTTCCCTTCCGCCGGGGCCCTTGCGGAGCCGCGGGAGACCCCCGTGGGACGCGGGCGGGACGGGCCGCCGATATTGCGTGGCGGCCGGGGCGAGTGCTTGCCCCGGCAGTGGGGACAATCGCTCCAGGAACAGGCACCGGACGGCTCCGGCACGGGGCGGCCGGCGCTTGCGACGGGAACACGACGGACAGGGGGTGCGGACGAGTGGCGCTGATGACGAGTCGTTTCGCCGACGGCCTCGCGGTGGGGGCCGACCTGGTCGCCGCGGCCGAGACCGCGGTGCGCCGGGCCCTGTCCGGCCTGTCCGGGCCGGCGGACCTGCTCTGCTTCTTCATCTGCGGGGACGACCCCGACGAGGTCTCCCGGGCCGGGCTGCGCGCGATGGGCATGGCGCCCGGCGCGGCCGTGCTGGGATGCAGCGCCACCGGGGTCATCGGGGACGGCCAGGGGATCGAGGTGACCCCAGCGGTCAGCGCCTGGGCCGCCACCCTGGAGGGGGCGAGGCTCACCACCTTCGCCCTCGACACGCTCAAGACCGAGGACCGCTTCGTGGTGGTCGGCCTGCCCGACCGGGCCCCCGACGACCGGGCGGCCGTCCTGCTCGCCGACCCCTACAGCTTCCCCACCGACGGCTTCGTCGAGCGCTCCGCCGAGGTCATGGGAGATCTCCCGCTGATCGGCGGCCTGGCCAACGCCGTCCAGGGCCGCGGCGCGGTGCGGCTCTTCGCCGACGGCCAGGTGCACACCGAGGGCGCGGTGGGGGTGCTGCTCAGCGGCGACGTCAACGTCGCCACCGTGGTCAGCCAGGGCTGCCGGCCGATCGGCCCGACCATGGCCGTCACCTCCGCCGAGGACAACCTGCTGCTGGAGCTCGCCGGGCAGCCCGCCCTGGCCCGGCTGGAGGAGATCGTCAGCGCCCTGGACGAGGACGACCGCGACCTGGTCGCCTCCGGGCTGCAGATCGGCGTCGCCATGGACGAGTACGCCGAACGGCACGAGCGCGGGGACTTCCTGATCCGGGGCGTGCTCGGCATCGACCCCGAGCGGGAGGCCGTGGCCATCGGCGACGTCGTCGAGATCGGCCGTACCGTCCGCTTCCAGGTCCGTGACGCCGCCACCGCCGACGAGGACCTGTACGAGCTGCTGGACGCCCACCGCGAGGAGTTCGGCCGGGTGGACGGCGCCCTGCTGTTCTCCTGCAACGGCCGGGGCTCGGCCATGTTCGGCAGCGCCGACCACGACGCCGTCGCCGTCCACGACACGCTGGGCCCGGGCGGGGTGGCCGGGTTCTTCGCCGCCGGCGAGGTGGGCCCGGTGGGCGGCCACAACCACGTCCACGCCTTCACCGCCTCGGTCCTGGTCTTCTCCGCCCGCCCGCCCGCCGACCGTTCGTGACGCCCCTCGGCGGCCCGGCGGCCGGAGGATCAACCGACCTTGAGCTGTTCGTCGCCGAAGTCGGCGATGAGCATGAGACGACAGGGCGATCGCGACGGGGGCGAGAAATACCGACCGCCTGGGCCGGGGGCGCCGGGGCTCGGGTGCGGGGGCGGGGCGGTGCCGGTCGTACGATGAGCCGCATGCAGGACCCTCAGGTGACCTATGACGACGTGGTCGCCGCGCGCGGGCTGCTGGCCGACGTCGCGCTGCGCACCCCGCTGCTCCACTCGCACGTGCTCTCCGGTGTGGTGGGCGGTCCCGTCCACCTCAAGTGCGAGAACCTGCAGCGCTCCGGCTCGTTCAAGATCCGGGGAGCGTACGTCAGGATCGCCGGGCTGACCGGGGACGAGCGGCTGCGGGGGGTGGTGGCGGCGAGCGCGGGCAACCACGCCCAGGGCGTGGCGCTGGCCTCCGGGCTGGTCGGGACCGGCGCGACCGTCTACATGCCGCGGGGGGCGCCGCTGCCCAAGGTGGCCGCGACCCGCTCGTACGGCGCGGAGGTGATCTTCGCGGGGGACACCGTGGACGTGGCGCTGGAGCGGGCCCGCGAGCACGCCGGGCGGACCGGGGCGATCTTCATCCACCCCTTCGACCACCCGGACGTCATCGCCGGGCAGGGCACGATCGGGCTGGAGATCGTCGAGCAGCTCCCCGAGGTCGGCACGATCGTGATGTCGCTCGGCGGTGGCGGGCTGGCGGCCGGGGTGGCGCTCGCGGTCAAGTCGCTGCGGCCGGGGGTGCGGATCGTCGGCGTGCAGGCCGAGCTGGCCGCCGCCTACCCGGCGTCGCTGGCCGCGGGGCATCCGGTGGAGGTCAGGCCCGCCCTGACGATGGCGGACGGCATCGCGGTGGGCCGGCCGGGGGAGCTGCCCTTCGAGCTGATCCACTACCTGGTGGACAGCGTCGTGACCGTCACCGAGAGCGAGATCTCCCGCGCCCTGGTGCTCTGCCTGGAGCGCGCCAAGCAGGTCGTCGAGCCGGCGGGCGTGGCCGGGGTGGCCGCGATCCTGGCCCACCCGGAGGTCTTCGAGCCACCGGTGGTGGCGGTGCTGTCGGGGGGCAACATCGACCCGCTGCTGCTGGCCAAGGTCCTGCGGCACGGCCTGGCCGCGGCCGGGCGCTACCTCACGGTGAGGGTGCCGCTGGCGGACCGGCCGGGCGCCCTGGCGACGCTGCTGACCCGGCTGGCCGACCTGGGCACGAACGTGCTCGACATCGTGCACCAGCGGCTGGGCATGCACCCGGGCGAGGTCGACGTCCAGCTCCAGCTGGAGACCAAGGGGCCGGTGCACTCCGAGGAGGTGCTGGGCTCCCTGCGGGTGGACGGATACAAGATCGTCTGTACCTGAACCGGCCCGGCGGGGGACGGTCCCGCGTGACGGGGTCTGGGAGGCGCCCTACCAGGTGGTGGGCTTGCGCGGGGTGAACAGCCAGGCGTCGAAGAGGGCGTCCAGGTCCTTGCCGGAGACCTTCTCGGCCTTGGCGAGGAACTGCGCGGTGGTGACGTTCCCGTACCGGTGCTCGGCGGCCCACTCCCGCAGGAGCCTGAAGAACGCCGGGTCGCCGATCCGCTGCCTGAGCGCGTGGAGCGTCATGGCTCCCCGGGTGTACACCGAGTTGTTGAACAGGTCGTCGGCCCTGGCCCGGCCCGGGGCGTAGCTCCAGATCGGGTCGTCGGCGCCCGCCGAGTGGCTCCTGCGGAACAGCTGCTCGGCGGTGGTCCGGCCCTCGTGCTCGGACCAGAGCCACTCGGCGTAGGTGGCGAAGCCCTCGTTGAGCCACAGGTCCCTCCAGCGCTTGATGCTGAGGCTGTCGCCGAACCACTGGTGGGCAAGCTCGTGGGCGATGATGGAGTCGTCCGGGGCGAACCCGCCGTACATGGGCTTGGTCTGGTTCTCCAGGGCGTAGCCGGCCGGGAAGTCGTCGACCACGCCGCCGGTGGAGGAGAAGGGGTAGGGGCCGAACAGCGTGCTCCAGTGGTCGGTGACCCTGCCCGAGGTGTCGTAGAGGTGCTGGAGCTCGCCGCGGTACTTCGGGTCGACCGCGGCCAGGTTCTTCAGGCCCCCCGGGGTCCTGCCCTGGCGCAGCTCGAACCTGCCCAGCGTCATGGTGGCCAGGTAGCTGGCCATCGGGTGGTTCTCGCGCCACTGGAAGGTCGTCCTGCCGCCGGAGGTCCTGGGCGTGCCGACCAGCTCCCCGTTGGCCAGCGCGGTCAGCCCGGCGGGCACGGTGATCGAGAACTCGTAGCGGGCCTTGTCCGCGGGGTGGTCGTTGCCGGGGAACCAGGTCTTGGCGCCGTTCGGCTGGCAGGTGACGAACGCGCCGTCCTTGGTCGGGATGAAGCCGTACGTGCCGAGGTTGGAGGAACCGCGGACCGGCTTGGGCTCCCCGGCGTAGGTGACCTCGACGGTGAACGCCGCGCCGTTCCCGACGGGGGTCGCCGGGGTGACGGTGAGCTCGGTGCCGCTGCGGCCGAACCTGGCGGGCCTGCCGTTCACGGTGACCCGGCGGACGGTGAAGCCCGACAGGTCGAGGTTGAAGGCGGTCAGCGGCTGGGTGGCCCGCGCCTCGATCCCGGCCACCCCGGACAGGCGCCTGGAGGAGGGCTCGTACCCCAGCCTGAGGCGGTAGCGGTCCACGTCGTAGCCGCCGTTGCCGTCGGTGGGGAAGTCGGGGTCGCCGATCCCGGGGGCGCCGGGCCCGGACTCGCGGTCCGGCGCGGAGATCGAGGCCGACACCGGGGCCGAGGCCGGCATCGGGGCCGAGGCGGAGGCCGGGCTCGTGCCCAGCACGCTCTGGCCGCTCGACGCCGAGCAGGCGACCGTGCCGGCGATGCCGAGCACGCCGAGAAGAGCGGTGGTCGCCGTGGTGGCCGGCCGCTTGGACGCCATACCCTCAAGCCCCCTTCCCCGGCCCGTACGGCCGAGCCAGTGAATGGCACCCTACGCGACCTGCCTGCGCCGATCAGGCGTCTCGGGCAAGCGTCCGGACGCCGGGACCGGACACGGCCCGCCCGTGCGACCGACAAAGTACGAAATGCGGGTTCATCCACCCCGGGGGCGGGTGGCGCAGATCACTCGGGTCCCGGACGCCGGCGTCCACCGGGGTGGCTCCCCGGCGGACGCGGGACCGGGAACGGCCGGTCGATGGTGACCGGCCGTGACGGTGCCGTTCCGGATTGATCGCCCCGAGGGGGTCCTGGCAAAGCCAAGGGCGGTCATCGGTTGTCCCCGGGAGGCGTTACCCGGGACGGTCCGTCCCGGGTGGCACGCGCGGTGCGGGTTGGCGGGTTGGCGGGTTGGCGGGGTGCGGGTGCGGCTAGAGGTTGCCGCGCAGGTCCTGCTCGCGCTCGATGGCCTCGAAGAGCGCCTTGAAGTTGCCCTTGCCGAACCCGAGCGAGCCGTGCCGCTCGATCAGCTCGAAGAACACGGTCGGGCGGTCCTGGACCGGCTTGGTGAAGATCTGCAGCAGGTAGCCGTCCTCGTCGCGGTCGACCAGGATGCCGCGCTTCTTGAGCTCCTCGATCGGGGCGCGGACCTCGCCGATGCGGGCGCGCAGCTCCGGGTCGTCGTAGTAGGAGGCGGGCGTGTCCAGGAAGGCGACCCCGGCCGCGCGCATGTGGTCGACGGTGGTCAGGATGTCGTTGGTGGCCAGCGCGATGTGCTGCACGCCGGGGCCGCCGTAGAACTCCAGGTACTCGTCGATCTGCGACTTCTTCTTGGAGATGGCCGGCTCGTTGAGCGGGAACTTCACCTTGCGGGTGCCGTCCGCGACGACCTTGGACATCAGCGCCGAGTACTCGGTGGCGATGTCGTCGCCGATGAACTCGGCCATGTTGGTGAAGCCCATGACCCGCCGGTAGAACTCCACCCACTCGTCCATCTTGCCGAGCTCCACGTTGCCGACGCAGTGGTCGATCGCCTGGAACAGCCGGCCGTTGCGGACGGCGGGGGGCGCCACCAGGGGCTCGGCGGCCACGAAACCGGGCAGGTAGGGGCCGCTGTAGTTGGACCTGTCGACCAGGGTGTGCCGGGTCTCGCCGTAGGTGGCGATCGCCGCGAGCACGACCTTGCCGTGCTCGTCCTCCATCACGTACGGCTCCGCCAGCCCCTTGGCGCCCTGGGCGAGCGCGTGCCGGTAGGCCTGCTCCACGTCGGGGACGTCGATGGCGAGGTCGATCACACCGTCGCCGTGCTCGGCCACGTGCCGGGAGACGCCGGTGCCCGGGCGTACCGCGCCCCGGAACTCGAACCGCGCCGAACCCGAGGTGAGCACGTAGGACACCTCGTCGCGGCTGCCGTTCTCCGGGCCCCGGTAGGCCACGAGCCGCATGCCGAACGCGCTGGAGTAGTAGTGGGCGGCCTGCTTGGCGTTGCCCACGGCGAAGACCACGGCATCCATGCCGTTCACGGGGAAGATGTCGCTCATGCCCATACTGTCTGTTTTATTGGGCGACCTGTGCAAGAGTGACTTGAAACTCTGTACAATTTGCCCAGTTACTCACCGGTCACCCTGGAGAATCTGTACACCATGACGATCGACGAGCTCGACGCCCGGCTCATCGCCCTGCTCGCGGCCGAGCCCCGGCTGGGCGTGCTGGAGTGCTCGCGGCGGCTGGGCGTGGCCCGGGGGACCGTCCAGGCCCGGCTGGACCGGCTGTCGGCCCGCGGGGTGGTCACCGGCTTCGGGCCGGACGTCGCCCCCGCGGCGCTGGGCTACGACGTGACCGCGTTCGTCACCCTGCAGATCCGCCAGGTCAGCGGGCACGACCCGGTCTCCGACCAGCTCGCGGCCATCCCCGAGGTGCTGGAGGTGCACACCATCACCGGCGGCGACGACATGCACTGCCGGGTGGTGGCGCGCAGCAACACCGACCTGCAGCGGGTGATCGACCAGATCGTCGACGTCCACGGCGTGGTCAGGACGTCGTCGGTGATCGCCTTGGACACTCCCGTGCCATACCGTGTTCTGCCTTTGGTGGCCGATGTCCCCCGCAAGGCGAGAGGGTAGCCGTACCATGCCAAGCAGGGGCCAGACACCGTTATCCATCGTTTACCCTTGGCGGTCCGTGCAGGTCGCAGGGGGTCTGCGATAGGTCCTACCGGGGGGTCACGCGTGGTGAAGGGTCGGACGAGCGTTTCCAGGAGAAGGATCCTGAAGATCACACTCGTCCTCTTCGGCGTTGTCGTGCTCTCGGTGGCGGGCCTGCTCGGGGTGGTCTGGGCGATGACCCCCATCCCGGACAGCACGCAGCCCGACGCCACCGCGCAGGGATCGGTGATCTACTACCGCGACGGCAGGACCGTGCTGGCCCGCCAGGGCGTCAACCGCAGGAGCGTCACCCTCGACAAGGTGCCGCAGACCCTGCGCAACGCGGTCATCGCCGCGGAGAACCGCTCCTTCTACGACGACCAGGGCGTCTCCCTGAAGGGCACCTTCCGCGCGATGTGGTCCACGCTCACCGGCCGGCAGCTCCAGGGCGGCTCCACGATCACCCAGCAGATGGTCCGCAACTACTACAGCGGCCTGAGCCAGGAACGGTCCGTCGTCCGGAAGCTCAAGGAGGTCATGATCTCCCTGAAGGTGGACCGTTCCAAGTCCAAGGACTGGGTGCTCGAGCAGTACCTCAACACCATCTACTTCGGCCGGGGTGCCGACGGGGTGCACGCCGCGGCCGGGGCCTACTTCCGCAAGGACCTGAGCAGGCTGACCCTCGCCGAGAGCGCCTACCTGGCCGCCGTGATCCAGCAGCCCTCCAGGTTCGCCGACCCCTCCGGGCCCGACCTGTACGCGGCCAGGGAGCGCTGGAGGTCGGTGATCGACGGGATGGCGGCCATCGGGGCGATCACCTCCGAGGAGGCCGCCCGAGCGACCTTCCCCGCCCTCGCCAGGCCCAGGGCGATCTTCGAGCCCACCGGGCAGCAGGGCTACATGCTCGACCAGGTGACGGCCGAGCTCAAGAGCAGGGGGTACACCGACGAGGTGATCAACCAGGGCGGGTTGAAGATCGTCTCGACCTTCGACAAGAACCTGATGGCCGCCGCCGAGCGCGCCGTCACCTCGGTGCTGCCCGAGGGCACCCCCCGCAAGGTCCGCACCGGCCTGGCCGCCGTCGACCCCGCGACCGGCGAGGTCACGGCCTTCTACGGCGGCCGCGACTACGCCGCCAACAAGTTCGACAACTCCTTCTCGGCCAAGGTGCAGGCCGGATCGACCTTCAAGGCGTACGCGCTGGCCGCCGCCCTCGACAACGGCTTCGGCCTGGAGACCCAGGTCGACGGCAACTCGCCGCTGCGGGTCGCCTCGGCCGACATCCCCAACTCGGGCGGCTACTCCTACGGCCAGATCAACCTGGTCAGGGCGACGCAGAGCTCGGTGAACACCGCGTTCGTCGACCTCGCCCAGAGGGTCGGCCTGGACAAGGTCGTCAAGGTCGCCCAGAACTCCGGGATCCCCGCCGAGCAGCTCGCCCCGCACCGGGGCGCCGCGACGCTCCCACTGGGCGTGGCCTCGGTCAGCGCGGTGCAGAACGCCTCGGGGTACGCCGTCTTCGCCGCCGAGGGAGTCCACCGCGAGGCCCATGTGATCCGCTCGATCACCGAGGCGAGCGGCCGGATCGTGAAGAGCTCCACCAAGGGCAGGCGCGCCTTCGGCGAGCAGGCCGCCATCGACGCGACCTACGCGCTCCGGCAGGTCGTCGAGGCCGGCACCGGCTCGGGAGCCCGCCTGGCCGACCGCCCGGTGGCGGGCAAGACCGGCACCACCGACGAGTCGGCGGCCGTGTGGTTCGCCGGGTTCACCCCGCAGCTCGCGGTGGCCGTCGACATGTTCCGCGACGACAACAAGCCGGTGACGGTCAACGGCAGCGCCCTGTACGGCGGGTCCTACCCGGCGCAGATCTGGCGTGCCTTCATGACCGAGGCGATGAAGGGCAAGCCGGTCAAGGAGTTCAAGGAGCCCTCCAGCTACGGCTACTCCAACCCCTACGGCGACCACGGCTACGGCCAGGAGGACCCGCGGGGGCAGGCGGGCGTCGGCCCGGTCCCCGGGCCCGGCGACACCGGCACCCCCGAGCCGGGCGCCCCGGCCCCGGAGGGGGAGGTCCCGGTCCCCGACCGGGGGCCCGGCGCGGGGGAGGGGCCCGGGGAGTGGCCCGGGGACGGCGGCGACGGTCCCGGCGGCTGGGACGAGGACCGGGGCGACGGCCCCGGCGGGGACGGCGACTTCGGCCTCGACGGCCTGGGCCGCAGGCTGGGGACCTCCCCCGGCGAGGGGTGACCCCTCCCGGGCCGTGGCCGGCCGGGGGGCGTCACGCCCTTCTCACCCGGCCCTTTCGGGGCGCGGCGGGCGCCGGGCCATCAGGCCCCGGCCGCGAGCTCGGCCAGCAGGGCGGCCGGGGTGGTGACGGGCATCCGGCAGGTGAAGCCCCGGCACACGTAGGCCGCGGGCTCACCCCCGACCGGCCCCCGCCCCTGAAGCAGCGGGACCTCGTCCGAGTCGCCCTCGCCCAGCGCCACGACCAGGCCGGGCAGCGGGGAGAGCAGCGCGGTCCGGTGCAGGGCCGCGGTCGCCGGGTCACCGGCCGGGCCCACGACGGCCACCTCGACCGGGCCGGAGACCGCCGCCTGGGCCGCGGCCAGCCCCCACCCGGCGAACCGCGCGTGCCGGTCGGCCAGGACGGTCACCGTGCCCAGGGCCGCCTCGGCCGCCTCCCGGTGCCGGGCCGAGCCGGTCAGCGCCGCGTACGACAGCAGCGCCCCGGCGGCGGCGAACTGACCCGACGGGGTGGCGTTGTCGGTGGGGTCCTGCGGGCGCTGGAAGAGGCTCTCGCTGTCCTCGGCGGTGTCGTAGAACCCGCCGGCGCCGTCGGAGAAGCGCTCCAGGATCGCGTCCAGCAGCGTCCCGGCCCGCCGGAACCACCTGACCTCGCCGGTCACCCCGTACAGGGCGAGCAGGCCC
Source organism: Streptosporangium sp. NPDC050855 (assembly GCF_044456585.1). Taxonomy (NCBI): domain Bacteria; kingdom Bacillati; phylum Actinomycetota; class Actinomycetes; order Streptosporangiales; family Streptosporangiaceae; genus Streptosporangium; species Streptosporangium sp. NPDC050855. Next base: position 229,707 of record NZ_JBITFY010000005.1, on the reverse strand, counting down.
TCGGCCAGGTCGGCGTAGTCCTCCAGGACGCCCGCGTTGGCGCCCGCCCGGCCGTCCCGGGAGGTGCGCAGCAGCCGGTCGCCGTCCAGATGGAGCTCGTCGACCAGCGTGGCGGCCCGCCGCGCCGCCTCGACGAGGTCCGGCCGGTCGAACAGGGCCCCGGCCTCGGCGAGGGCGGCGACGGCCAGGCCGTTCCAGGCGGCCACCACCTTGTCGTCGCGGCCGGGCCGCACCCGGCCGGCCCTCGCGGCCAGCAGCGCGGAGCGCACCCGGGCGAACCGCTCGGGGTCGTCGGGATCCTCCAGGAGCTGGAGCACCGAGGTGCCGTGCTCGAACGTCCCGGTCACCTCGAACAGGCCGATCGCCCAGTCGCCGTCCTCCTCGCCGAGGACCTCGCGGAGCTCCTCGGGCGACCAGACGTAGAACTTCCCCTCCTCGCCCTCGCTGTCGGCGTCCAGCGCGGAGGCGAAGCCCCCCTCGGGGGTGCGCATCTCGGCCAGCAGCCAGTCGGCCGTCTCCAGCGCGATCCGCCTGCCCAGCACCGAGCCGGTGGCGCGCCACCAGTGCGCGTAGACCCGCAGGAGCAGGGCGTTGTCGTAGAGCATCTTCTCGAAGTGCGGCACCACCCAGTCGGCGTCCACGCTGTAGCGGGCGAACCCGCCGGCGAGCTGATCGTAGATCCCGCCCCTGGCCATGGCCTCCAGCGTGTGGACGGCCATGGCCGCCGCGGCCTCCCCGGTCGCCCCGGCCTCCGCGGCCTCCGCGCCGGAGTCCTCCCCGGCCGCGTCGTCCCGGGCCGCGCCGACCGCCTGCGCCGCGGCGTGGCGCAGCAGGAACTCCAGGGCCATCGACGGCGGGAACTTGGGCGCGCCGCCGAAGCCGCCCCGCTCGGCGTCGAAGGAGCCGGCCAGGCCGCGTACGGCCCGCGCGAGCGTGTCCGGGGTGGGCAGCGGCCCGGAGGGCAGCGCGGACCGTTCGTTCAGCGCCTCCACGATCTTCGAGCCCTGCTCCAGCACCGCGGCGCGGTCGCCGGTCCAGGCGTTCGTCACCCCGGTCAGCAGGCGCTGGAACTGCTGCCGCGGGAAGTAGGTCCCGGTGTAGAACGGGTGGCCCTCCGGGGTGGCGAAGACTGTCATCGGCCACCCGCCGTGGCCGTTCATGGCCTGGGTGGCGGACATGTACACGGCGTCCACGTCCGGGCGTTCCTCGCGGTCGACCTTGACGTTGACGAAGTGCTCGTTCATCAGCGCGGCCGTGCCCTCGTCCTCGAACGACTCGTGGGCCATCACATGACACCAGTGGCAGGCGCTGTATCCCACGCTGATCAGCAGCGGCACGTTGCGGCGCCGGGCCTCGGCGAAGGCCTCGTCCCCCCAGGGGAACCACTCCACCGGATTGTCGGCGTGCTGCAGCAGATAGGGACTGGTCGCGTCCTTCAAGCGGTTCATGATGACCTCTCTCCTACGCGGTGCGTACGCTCTCCTCGCGAGGTGCGCGGGTCGCGCGTCACGGTTTCTACCCGCAGGGCCCGGCTCACACCTGCCGGTTCCGCCCGCAGGGTCGGCTCACACCTGACGGTCGGGGGCGGGCACGCCCAGCGCCAGCAGGGCGGTGTCGTCGTCCAGGCCGTCGCCGAAGGTGCCGAGCAGCTCGGTCACCGCCGCCACGGCCGCGGGCGCGCCGGCGGGCGACAGGCCGGTGGCGAAGGCGAGCAGGGCCTCGTCGCCGTACCGGTCGCCGCCGGGGAGACGGGCCTCGGTCAGCCCGTCGGTGTAGAGCAGCAGGGTGTCGCCGGGCCCGAGCCGGGTCTCGACGGCGGTGAAGCGGGCCTCGGCCAGGGCGCCGATGAGCAGGCCCTCGGGGGTGTGCAGGTACCGGGCGTCCTCGCCGGCGGCGCGCAGCAGCAGCGCCGGGGGGTGGCCGCCGCTGGCCAGGGTGGCGGTGAAACCGTCGCCGTCCGGGGTGATCACGCCGAAGATGACGGTGCAGAAGCGCATCTCGTCGTCGGTGTACTCCTGGCGCAGCACGGTGTTGAGGGTGCGCAGCACCTCCAGCGGATCGGGGGCGTAGGCGGCCGCGGCGCGCAGCGTGTACCGGGTCAGGGAGGTCAGCGCGGCGGCCCCGGCCCCCTTGCCGCACACGTCGCCCAGGAAGATCCCCCACCGGCCGTCGCCGAGCGGGAACACGTCGTAGAAGTCGCCGCCCACCTGGTCGGGAGAGGCGATGTGGTAGTGCGCGGCGATCTCCATCCCGGGCACGTGCGGCAGGACCGGGGGCAGCAGGCTGCGCTGCAGGGTGGCCACCAGGCGCTTGAGCCGCTCCCGGTCGCGTTCGGCCTCCTGGCGGGCGCGGAGCAGCTCGCGTTCGTAGGCCCGGCGGTCGCGGGCGTCGAAGACGGTCGTGCGGATCAGCAGCGGCCGGCCGTCGGTGTCGGTCTTCAGCACCGAGGTGACCATGACGGGTAATCGGGCGCCGTCCGCGGTCCGCATCTCCAGGGCCACCCCGCCCAGCTCGCCCTGCATGCGCAGCAGGGGCGCGAAGTGGGTCTCGTGGTAGAGCCTGCCGCCGACGGTGAGCAGGTCGCTGAAGCGGCGCCGGCCCACCAGCTGCTCGCGGGTGTGGCCGAGCCAGGTCAGCAGGGTGGTGTTGATCTTGACGATCTGGCCGTCCAGGAGAGTGGACAGGTAGCCGCACGGCGCGTGCTCGTACAGGTCCTCGGAGCTGTCCTCCAGCAGCGCGTTGAACAGCGCGACCTGGGACGGGTCGTGGGCACCGGTCTGGCGGGGGACGCCCCCGCGATCCGGTGTCACCCGGTACCGGCCGCGAAGGAGGTGATCGCCTCCGCGGTGAGCCGGGGCGCGCTGAGCTGCGGGCAGTGGCCGACGGCGTCCAGGGTCACCAGCCGGCTGCCGGGGATCTGGGCGTGGACGAACGCACCCACCTCGCGCGGGGCGATGGCGTCGCTGGCGCACTCGATCACCAGGGTCGGCACGGTGACCTTGACCAGGTCGGCCCGGTTGTCGGACAGGAACGTGGTCCTGGCGAAGACGCGCGCGATCTGCGGGTCGGTACGGCAGAAGCTGTTGGTCAGCTCCTCGCCCAGCTCGGGACGGTCCGGGTTCCCCATGATCACCGGGGCCATCGCCGCGGACCAGCCCAGGTAGTTGCTGTCCAGCGACTCCAGCAGCTCCTCGATGTCGGCCTCGCTGAAACCGCCCCGGTAGCCGTCCTCGTCGTCGATGTAGCGCGGTGAGGGGGTGAGCAGGACCAGCTTGGCGAAGCACTCCGGCTCCCGCGCCGCCGCCAGCACGCCGATCATGGAGCTGACGGAGTGACCCACGAACACCGTCTCGCGCAGGCCCAGCTCCCGGCAGATGTCCAGCACGTCGTCGGCGTAGCCGTCCAGGGTGGAGTACCGCTCGGGCAGCCAGGCCGACATGTCCGACCGGCCCGCGCCCACGTGGTCGAAGAGCACGACGCGGAAGCGCTCGGCCAGGGCCGGGACCACCAGGCGCCAGAGGTTCTGGTCGCAGCCGAAGCCGTGGGCGAGCATGACCGGCGTCCCGTCCTCGGGGCCGGTGATCACGACGTTGTTCCGTCTGGTCGCGCTCATCCGTGCATCATTTCATCTTTTGTCACGACACCGGGAGCCCGCCCCGGGCTCCGCCGCCGTCCCCGGGCGGGCCGGGCCCCCGGCCCGCGACGATCTCCCCGGCGCCCCGCCGGTGCCCCTGTGCCCCACCGGTGGGTCATCGGGGCTCCGGTACGGCCCCGGGACGGCCTCAGCCGCCAGCGGGGCGCGCCGGGACGAGGACGAACCCGCTCGCCGGGCGGGCCGGGATGCGGTGCAGCGCGATGCGGAGGTCCTGGGCGGGCACCTCGTACTCCAGCCGGGCCAGGCGGACGCTCAGGGCCCGCAGGAGCGCGACGCTGATCGCGTCCCCCGGGCACCGGTGGCCGGTACGCGGGTCACCGCCACCCTGGGGGATCAGGTCGAACGAGCCGGGCCGGTGACCGGCGAACCGCTGCGGGTCGAACGTGTAGGGCTCCTTCCACAGGGAGGGGGCGTGGTTCTGGCCGTAGACGTCCAGCAGCACCAGCGAGCCCTCCTCGATCGGCTGCCCCTGCCAGGACAGGTCCCGGACGGCCCTGCCGCCGACGAAGGGGGCGAAGGGGTAGAAGCGGCGGATCTCCTGGGCGAACATCTCGGCGAACAGGCTCTGGTCGTCGACCTCGCGCAGGGCGGCGCGCTGCTCGGGCCAGCGGTGCAGGGCGTGGGCCGCGAACGTGACGTACCAGCACACGGCCACGGTCGGCCGGATCACGTTGAGCAGCTCCACCGCGGCCACGCGCGGGTCGAGGAGCTCACCGTCGGGGCCGCGATGACCGGCGACCACCGCGAGCGCCGAACTCGCCGGCGCGGAGCGCACCCCGTCCCGCACGTCCCGGACCAGACCGGCCAGCCACGCCTCCAGGCGCCCGCGGGCCGCGCGGGCCCGCCAGTGCCGCGGCCCGCCGGTGGCGAAGCCGTCGACCAGGGCGACCAGGGCGCGGGCCGTGTCGTCCACGTCGTCGTCGGCGACCGGGACGCCGGTCCACCGGGTCACCCCCCGGGTCAGCACCCTGGAGACCTCGTCGAAGAGCACGACCGGCCGCCCGGCGGGCCAGGAGGCCACCGCGTCGGCCCAGGCCGCCACGGTGTGACCGACCAGGTCGCGGACGCCGTCCTCGGTCATGAGCGACATGAACATCGCCTTGCGCAGGCGGTGGTCGGCGCCGTCCAGGGTGTGCACGGCCCCGTGGCCGGTCAGCGTGCTCTTGATCGGGCCGGGCAGGGCGTCGACGCGCCTGATGTGGTCCTCGTCGTAGAAGAAGCGCGCCGCCTCGGGACCGCACAGCGCCGTCACGCGCATGCCCAGCAGGCGCGTGCGGACCACGTCGTTCCCGGTACGGCGCCGGAGGTTCGGCAGCCAGCCGTAGCCCTCGAGCAGCAGCGGAAGGGTGTTGTCGAGATCAGGCATACGGTCGTGCATGCCCTGACCCGCCCGCCGAAAACAGCCGGGAGCCGCGGCCGGGGCGACGGCGGGCACGGCGGCCTGCAACACCGAACGGCTCGCCCGGCCGGAGCCGCCGTCCCGGACCGGGGACGGCGGTTCAGCCGAGGACGCCGACCTGGCCGCCGTCGGCGTCGGAGAGGCGATCCGCGGCGACCCCCGGGTCGCCGCGGTCCTGACGGTTCCCAAGGCCCCGCGGGACCCCTTCCAGGGCCTCCCCCAGGGTGTCGCGGAGCTCGAACACCGTGTTCAGCCCCGTGATCCTCAGGGTGCGGCACAGTGACGGCGGCGGGGCGGCCAGCACGAAGCGCACCTGGCGCGCCCGGCATCCCTTGGAGATCTCGATCAGCGTGCCGAGCCCCATGGAGTCGCAGAACGTCATCGGGCTCAGGTCCAGGATCAGGGAACCGTCCCGCAGGAAGTCCCAAAGGTGCTCGACCATGGTGGTGAGGGTGGGGGCGCTGTTCCAGTCCAGTTCACCGCGGACGTGGACCACGGCATGACTGCCCGGCTCGCCCAGATCGACGGTGAAGGCCAGCTCGTCGGAGGGGTGCGTGCCCATCTTCTCCAGTCCTTCTCGCGTGTCCCGCCCTCCATTGTGCAGCCGGATCGGATGAACGTCTCGCAGACCCCCGGACGGGCGCGACGGCCCCTCGGATGGTGTGCTCGGGGCACTTCGGGCGTAGGCTCACTGGGCGTGGATCTCGACTTCGTCTGTGCGCACGCCGGAAGAGCGGCCTCCGGGCTGACCCGGCGTGATGTTGCCCGTGCGCTGCTCGCCGTGCCGTCCGGTGTGGCGCTGGTGGCGCTGCCCGACCTGAGAAGGGCGATGCTCGCGGCGGGCAACCCGCTCTCGGCCCCGTTCTGGGACTCGGCCAAGGCCACGCTCAGCGCGATCGAGTCCGGCGGTGCCACCGTGGGGGACGTGCAGCGCTGGATGGAGTCCACCGGTACCGAGCCGCTCCTGCTGACCCGGAGCTTCTTCGTCTGGCCCGAGGAGGACGAGCGCGGGCCGGTCGGCGAGGAGATGTTCCGCAGGCTGGTGGCCCACCTGGAGGAGAAGGTCGCCGAGGGCGAGATAGACCCGGACGCCCTCGCCCGGGGCGACGAGGAGGCCAGGGAGGCGTACGCGGACCTGCAGGAACGCTGGCTCACCGGGCCGCTGCCGGACGGGCGGATCCCCGGCGCGGCCGTCTCCGACGAGCAGGACGAGGAGCTCTTCGCCGCCTGGGACGAGGAGGAGGCGTTCGCCCTGGGCGAGCTGCGGCGCATCCTGGCCGAGCTGCCCGCCCCCGAGCGTCCGGCCAGGGACCTCCGGGTCGCCGCCGCGCGGCTGCGCGAGATGCTGGACAGGCCCGGCTATCCCGGCAACGTGCTGCGGGCCTGCGCCGGGTACGAGGAGGAGCCGCTGCCCACCGACGACGAGGAACTGTGGATGACCGTCACGGCGGGCATCGCGGGGCCGATCTCGGACCTGCCGGAGGAGGACGACCGGGTGGAGGTCTTCTCCGACCTGGAGGGGGAACTCGGCCCGGAGGACGCGGTGCTGGCCGCGCTCTGCGCGATCCACCACGCCGACTGGCTGGCCGTGGTCGCGGCCCTGGCCAGGCGCGGTCCCGGGGTGCTGGCCTCGCCGGAACGGATCGCCCGGCTCATCGCCGAGTCCGAGGACATCGACGTCGACATGGACGAGCCCGAGGACCTGGACGCGGCCGAGACGCTCTTCAGCTCGGTCACCCCGCTCTGGGCCTGCCTGGGGATCGTCGACCGGACCGAGGTGCTCACCCCGCTGGGGCACTGGGGCCTGCCCAAGGCGCTGGAGCGGGCCTGGTCCTCGACGGACGCCCTCGGCGACTGACGGCCGCGGGAGCCGGGTCCTTCCGACCGGCGGCGGGGCGGGTCAGGTCTGCGCGGTCTCCTCGTCGACGAGGTCGGCGTATCCCTCCGGGACCAGGTCCCGGTAGGCGGGGTGCCGCCGGATGTAACCGGCGATGAACGGGCAGAGCGGCACGACCGCCCGGCCCGAGGCCCGGCTCGCGTCCAGGGCCGCCGAGGCGAGCCGTCCGCCCAGGCCCCTGCCCTCGAACGCGGGCGAGATCTCGGTGTGGGTGAAGATGATCTTCCCGGCCCGGAGCCGGTACGCGGCGAATCCCGCGGCCGTGCCGTCCACCGTGATCTCGAAGCGGGAGGCCCCGGGGTCGTCGGAGACGGCCACGCCGCCGGAAGGGGCGCCGGGGCCGGTGGTCTCGGCCATGCTCGTCCTCGAAGCTGTCGGCCCGGCCGGAGCCGGGGTCAGGGAGCGGTGGTCGGGGCCGAGGGTGCCGAGGGCCCCGGGGGCACCTGAGGGGCCGTAGAAGCGGTGGGTCCCGCGGACGCCGGGGGCTCCGCCGGCCCGGTGGAACCGCCGGCCCCGGCGTCGTTCCGCCGCTGCCTGAACTCCGCCTCCGAGGGGACCTCGATCCTGGAGATCTGCTTCCTCATCGACTTGACGAGCATGTACAGGGCGAACCCCAGCCCGGCCACGACCAGGAAACCCAGCAGGCCGGGACTGACGTCACCCGTGGGGCCCGTAGGGGCGGTTTCGAATGCAATCACGGCTCAAGTCTGCCACCGCCCCCTCGCGGTCGTGTCAGTGGCAGGCGGGCGAGACCGTGTCCGCGTGGATGCCGGTGAACAGGTCGTTCTCGGGAAGCTCGACGTCCACGAGCGAGCGGGCCAGGTGGTAGTCCTCGGTCGGCCAGATCTCGCGCTGCAGGTCGCGCGGGCAGACGAACCAGAACCCGTCCGGGTCCACCTGGGTGGCGTGCGCGAGCAGCGCCTCGTCGCGGGCCTCGAAGTAGTCCCCGCAGGGGACGCGGGTGGTCACCGGCCACTTCTGCGGCCGGTCCTCCCAGCGGGCGATCCAGTCGGCGTACGGGGAGCCGATGCCCCGGGCGTTCATCGCCTCGTGCAGCGCCTCGAAGCGGTCCTTGGTGAAACCCATGTGGTAGTAGAGCTTCAGGGGCTGCCAGGGCTCACCGGTGCCGGGGTAGCGGTCGGGGTCACCGGCCGCCTCGAAGGCCTCCACCGAGACGCGATTGGTCATGATGTGGTCGGGGTGCGGGTAGCCGCCGTCGTCGTCGTAGGTGAGGATGACGTGCGGCCGGAACTCCCGGACGGCCGCCACCAGGGGCTCCGAGGCGACCTCGATCGGCTGTACGGCGAAGCAGCCCTCGGGCAGCGCCTCGTTCTCGTCCTCGGGCAGGCCGGAGTCGACGAACCCCATGAAGCGCTGCCGCACGCCGAGGATCTCGCGGGCGCGCTCCATCTCCAGCCGCCGGACCTCGGCGATGTTCTCCAGGATGTCGGGACGGTCCATCTTGGGGTTCAGGATCGACCCGCGCTCGCCTCCGGTGAGCGTACAGACCAGCACGTCCACGCCCTCGGCCACGTAGCGCGCCATGGTGGCGGCGCCCTTGCTCGACTCGTCGTCGGGATGCGCGTGAACGGCCATCAGCCTGAGCGGTGCACTCACGGGCTCGGTGTCTCCTCTGTGTCGGTCACGCTCTTCGATGTCACCGGCCGCCGCGCGGGCGGACGGCCTGTCCGGCCGTGCCCCCCGCGCCACTCCGGCGCCTCGTCCCGCGTGCCCTCGGCTTACGTCACTCCGAAGAAAGGTTAGTTTCTCCTGGGCGGTCGCGAGGGCGACACCCCCGCGAGGGACAATCGTCTCGGATAACACCGAGGTAGTGCAGGGAGATTCCGTGATGGCCACCAGCGAAGCCGAGAAGGGCCGTCAGGACGGTCCCGTCCTCGGCAGCCCGGGCGACTTTCCCGACCGCCCGGAGCGCCGGGGGCGCCTGGTCGTGCACGTGGTGATCGCCATCCTCTGCGCGGTCTGCGCCGGGGGGTGGGGGTACGTGATGTGGGCGTCGAAGGGGAATACGGAGGTCTTCGAGCAGGTCGTGACGTTCGACGTCAGCCGCGGCGATTCCGTGCGGATCACCTTCGAGGCGTACAAGCCGGCGGATCGCTCGGCGCGCTGCCGTCTCCGGGCCATGGACGTCGACCATGTCGAGGTGGGCAACAAGGAGGTCGGTATCCCCCCTGGTGAGGAGCATGTCCGGCTTACCGAACGGCTAGAGACCAGTGCCCAGGCCACTTCCGTCGATGTCCAGTACTGCTATCTCGTATAGTGAGACATTTGGGGAGGCGGTGGAGGGCTTAACTTGTTAGCCTTTCGAGATTCGTCCGACCGCAACCCCCTGAAGCAGCATGCCCCCTAGAGGAAGCAAGGAGAACCCGTGGCCGACTCCCACAACGAGAGCGTCACCTGGCTCACTCAGGAGGCGTACGACCGCCTGAAGGCTGAGTTTGAGCACCTCTCGGGGCCCGGGCGCGTCGACATCGCCAAGAAGATCGAGGCAGCCCGCGAAGAGGGAGATCTGAAGGAGAACGGCGGCTACCACGCGGCCAAGGACGAGCAGGGCAAGATGGAGGCGCGCATCTTCCACCTCCGTCAGATCCTGGACAACGCCAAGGTCGGCGAGGCGCCCCGTACCGAGGGCGTGGTCGGCCCCGGAATGACGGTCACCGTGCGTTTCGAGGGCGACGACGAGGAGGTGGCCTTCCTGCTGGCCTCCCGTGAGGAGAGCGGCGCCCCGATCGACGTCTACTCGCCCAAGTCGCCCCTGGGTGCGGCGATCAACGGCAAGAAGATCGGCGAGAAGGCGACCTACACCATGCCGAACGGCCGTTCCAACACGGTGGAGATCCTCGAGGCGGTGCCCTACATCGGCAACTGAGCCGCCGTGTCCCGCCGTCTCGCACCTCGCTCCTGAGCCGCGCGTCCGTCCTCCACGGATCCGCCGGGACCTCCGTCCCGGCGGATCGTCACGTATCGGGACGGCCGCCGGACTACACATCCGAAGGTCGTGCCGGTGACCGGCCGTGAGGCCGCGCCGGCGACTGGACCGAGGAGAGGAGGATCGTGAGGAACGAACGATCCCCCTCGACGAGGGAAGGAGCCGGATCAGAGCGGCCTCACCGCGACGCGCAGCGTCGCCATGAACACAGAGCCGGATAAGAGCGGCCTCACCGCGACGCGCAGCGTCGCCATGAACACGGCTAAACACTAATAAGGCGCTTTTCGCGAGGTTCGCGTACATTGTGGCGCGGGGTGAGGCACTCTCGTAGGGCTGGGTCATCGGGGAAGGGAACAAAGTCGTGTTCTATCGGCGGCCGCGCGTCTCCGATCTGATCCGGGAGGCCCGTCAGGACCTCGCCTACCGTCCCCGTCTCGGCCCCCGGCACCCGTACCACCCCTACCGTGACCCCCGCGCCGCCCGTCTGCGGTGGCTCGTGCCGGTCGTCGCGGTCATGACCGTCAGCGTGCCGGCCGCCGGCCTGGTGATCCTCACGCAGATGCCGGAGACCGAACGCGGGACCGTCGTGATGCGCAGGTCCGTGGCCACCGCGCCCGCCGCCGCGGCCGAGCCCGCCCGGGGCGGGACGGCCGCGACCGCACCCGCCGCACCCGCCGCACCGTCGTCCGCACCGTCGTCCGCGCCGTCCCCGGTGGCACCGCTGACCGCGATGCGGCAGCCGCACCTGTTCGTCGTGGCGCCCCGGTCGCTCGGCGACGACGTGGTCGCCAGGATCACCCGGCTGGCCGGGGTGCGGGCCGTGGAGCGCGCCGACGCCGCGGAGGTGGTCCTGGACGGCAAGCGGGTGCAGACGCTGGGGGTCGACCCCTCGACGTTCCGCGCGTACACCCCCAGGCCGACCGCGCGCTCGGACCGGCTCTGGAGGAACGTCTCGGCCGGCGAGGTCGCCGTCTCCTTCGTCCTGGGCAGCGACGGGGGCATGCCGCTGGGCAAGACCTTCACCACCGCCGGGCGGAACCTGCGTGTCGGCGCCTACGCCACGATGGGCATGGGCGCCATCGACGCGGTGGTCTCCCGCCAGACCGCCCGCGCCCTGGGCATCCCGGAGAACAACGCGCTGGTGGTGAGCGCCCCCCGAGCCGACTCCGCGAAGCTGCGCCGCGCCCTGCTGCGGCTCCTGCCCAGGGGCGGGCAGGTCGCCGTGATCAACCCGGTGCTGACGGCGCCGCGCCGTACGGCCTGGTCGGCGGGGTCGTTCATGACCACCGCCCAGCTGCACACCGCGCTCACCGCCGCCGCGGGCAAGGTCGGTCGCCCGTACGTGTGGGGCGCCGAGGGTCCCGACAGCTTCGACTGCTCGGGCCTGGTCCAGTGGGCGTACGCGCAGGCGGGCATCAAGGTGCCCCGGGTGACGCACCAGCAGTTCGTCTCGGGCCCGCAGATCCCGCTGTCCCAGGCCCAGCCCGGCGACCTGCTGTTCTGGCGGCACGACCCCACCAATCCCGGGTACGTCTCGCACGTGGCGATCTACTGGGGCGGCGGCAAGATGCTGCACGCCCCCAGGACCGGGGACGTGGTCAAGCTCGTCCCCGTCAGCACCCGTAACTTCGCCGGGGTCGTACGGATCAGCCCGCAGGTCGCCGCCCGCGTGCGCTGACCCGGCGGTGCCGCCCCGGCGGCACCGATGACACCGGTCCCGCGACACCGGTCCCGCGACACCGGTCCCGCGACGCCGGCTCGACAGCACCGATCCGACGGCACCGATCCGACGGCACCGACCCGGCGGTGCCGCCCCGACGGCGTGAGCCCGGCGACGCCTGCCCGACGGCACCGGTCTGTTCCCGGCGTCCGCCGGTGCGCCCGTACGCGGCGTCCCCCCCGTCCGGGCCCGTCCCCGGATCCGAGCGTGTCGCGCTCCCCGTCGTGCGCGGCGCGAGGCTGGTCTCGTCGGACGTAGCGTTGTAATCTCCATTACATGGAAAACAGTAAAGCGGTCGAGCAGCTGCGCGGCTGGTTCTCGGGAAGACTGCCCGCCGACTGGTTCGACGGCGAGGTGCAGATCGTCCTGGACCGCGAGGAGATCACGGTGATCGGCCGGCTCCGGCCTCCCGCGCTCGGCGACGACGTCTCCGAGGTCGAGCGCGCCGCCGCGTTGGAGGGCGGCGTCCTGCGTTTCCGCGAGGAGACCAGGGAGCGGCGGATGGAGATCGCGGTGGAGGCCGAGCGCCGCTTCCGCAGGAAGGTCTCCTGGGGGGTGGTCGCGGGCGAGGAGACAGTGATGTTCACCACACTCTCCGTGCCCGTCATGACCCGCCTGCGGCAGTCCGAGCGCCGGGTCCTCGACACTCTCGTCGCGGCCGGGGTGGCCCGCAGCCGCAGCGACGCGCTCGCCTGGTGCGTGCGTCTGGTGGGCGACCACACCGACACCTGGCTGGCCGATCTGAGGGACGCCCTCCAGCACGTCGACCGCGTCCGGGCGGCCGGGCCCGGCGTGAATTCCTGATCCTGGTCAGCGGAAATGGCCGAGAAATTGGTCTGAACCTTCCGGCCCATTGGTTTAGACCTTTCTCATTGGCCTATACCACTGCCGGGAGGGCTTTTTTTAGTCGCACTTCTTCTGGGTAGGGCCTTCGAAACCACGCGACTCCTTCCAGGTCACGCGCTGTCGGTGATGATCGGGAAGGGACGCCGGGACGTCTTACCGCTGAATTCAATGGTCTATGCCAATTGGATCGGAAGCGGTCGTGTCGTCAATGATGATTTGGCCGCGAGAAGTGCAAAGGAGCCCACGTAGTGTCCGTTACCGTAGATGTGACCGCCGCCCCGACCGGCCATGCCGAGCTGGCCGAGTGGGTCAGGGAGATCGCCGAACTGACACAGCCGGACCGGATCGAATGGTGCGACGGCTCCGAGGCCGAATGGACCCGCCTGACCAACCTGCTCGTGGAGCAGGGCACCTTCAAACGCCTGGTCAAGCGGCAGAACAGTTTCTACGCCGCCTCCGACCCCGGCGACGTCGCCCGGGTCGAGGACCGCACCTACATCTGCTCCGAGCGCGAGGAGGACGCCGGGCCGACCAACAACTGGATCGCCCCGGCCGAGATGCGCCGTACCTTCGGAGAGATCTTCAAGGGCAGCATGCGCGGCCGGACCATGTACGTGGTGCCGTTCTGCATGGGCCCCCTGGGCGGGGAGATCTCCCAGCTCGGTGTGGAGATCACCGACTCGCCGTACGTCGTCGTCTCGATGCGGGTGATGACCCGGATGGGCGAGGACGCGCTGCGCCTGATCGAGGAGCGCGGCTCCTACGTCAAGGCCGTCCACTCGGTCGGCGCCCCGCTGGAGCCCGGGCAGCCGGACGTGCCCTGGCCGTGCAACACCACCAAGTACATCAGCCACTTCCCCGAGACCCGGGAGATCTGGTCCTACGGCTCGGGCTACGGGGGCAACGCCCTGCTCGGCAAGAAGTGCTACGCGCTGCGGATCGCCAGCACCATGGCCCGTGACGAGGGCTGGCTGGCCGAGCACATGCTCATCCTCAAGCTCACCCCGCCGTCGGGGGAGACGCGCTACATCGCCGCCGCGTTCCCCAGCGCCTGCGGCAAGACCAACCTGGCCATGCTCCAGCCCACCCTGCCGGGGTGGAAGGTCGAGACCATCGGCGACGACATCGCCTGGATGCGCTTCGACGCCGAGGGACGGCTGCGCGCCATCAACCCCGAGGCGGGTTTCTTCGGCGTCGCCCCCGGCACCGGCGAGTCCACCAACGCCAACGCGGTCAGGACGCTCTGGGGCAACAGCATCTTCACCAACGTCGCCCTCACCGACGACGGCGACGTGTGGTGGGAGGGCCTCACCGACGAGCCCCCGGCGCACCTGACCGACTGGCGGGGCCGCGACTGGACGCCGGACTCCGACGAGCCCGCCGCGCACCCCAACGCCCGCTTCACGGTCCCGGCGGCGCAGTGCCCGACGATCGCGCCCGAGTGGCAGGACCCGGCGGGCGTGCCGATCTCCGCGATCCTGTTCGGCGGGCGCCGGGCCAGCGCGGTCCCGCTGGTGACGGAGGCGCTGAGCTGGCAGCACGGCGTCTTCATCGGCGCCGGGATCGCCTCGGAGAAGACCGCCGCCGCCGAGGGGAAGGTGGGCGAGCTGCGCCGCGACCCGTTCGCGATGCTGCCCTTCTGCGGCTACAACATGGGCGACTACTTCGCGCACTGGCTCAGGATGGGCCGCCGCGAGGGCGCCGAGCTGCCGCGCGTCTACTACGTGAACTGGTTCCGCAAGGACGAGCGGGGCAGGTTCGTCTGGCCCGGCTTCGGCGAGAACACCCGCGTGCTCAAGTGGATCGTCGACCGCCTCAACGGCCGGGCGGAGGCGGTGAGCACCCCCATCGGGCTGCTCCCCGCCGAGCTCGACACCGAGGGCCTGGACGTCTCCGCCGAGGACATGCGGATGCTGCTCAGCGTCGACGAGGAGGTCTGGAGGCAGGAGGCGTCGCTCATCCCCGCCTTCTTCGAGACCTTCGGGGACCGCATGCCCAAGGAACTCTGGGAGGAGTACGAGGCCCTGGTCGCCCGCCTGGGCTGACCCGCCCCCGCTTCCCGCGTCCCCCGCCTCCCCGCCCCTGCCGGGAGGACACCCGCGCCCGCGTCCGGCCCGCGTCCTCCGCGAGCCGGGCGCGGGCGCGTGACGTACCGGCGCCCGACGGGCGGGCCGGGCGAGAACGCGCAGGTGGGAACGGGTGGGCGGGGCGGCCGGATGTCGCTCGCCTTCCGGTGAGCGACGTCTCACCGGGCCGCCGTCGAGCGGCGACGAAACTTCTGCCAGGCTGTGCGCGTCTACCTGTGTACCGGGACGTCACCCCAACGCCCCACCTTCCCCCGAGGAGGCGGACATGTGGTCCCTGTTGTTCGTCGTCGCCGTCGCCATCGGCCTGGTCGTCGTCCTGACGGCCTCGGCACTCAGCCGTGAGCAGCGGCGGGTCCGCTCGGTCATGGCGGGTCACGGCGCCGGACCGCCCACCCCCTACGAACTCGCCTACCTCTCCGGCGGACCGCGACGCGTGATCAACACCGCGATCGGCCTGCTGGCCAAGGCCGGGGTGATCCGGGTCTCGCGCGGCGGCCTGGTGAGCCTGGTCGCCGGCGCCCCGCCCTCCCCGGACCCCGTCGAGTACGCCCTCATGGAGGCGCTCCACCAGCGCGGCGGCTCCGTTCCGCTGAGCGACCTGCGCCGCGCGGTCTCCGACGGGAAGGCGCTGGAGGGCCTGCGCTACCGGCTGCTCGGCCTGGGCCTGCTCGTACCGGAGAGCGCGCTCGACCACGCGCGGAGCCTGCTGAACCGGCTCCTGATCGCCACCGTCGCCGCGGCCGTCTTCACCGCGGGCTGCCTGCTCGCCGGGCCCCGCGGGGTCGGCGTCCTCGTGCTGCTGGTCGGCGTCCTGTCGACCGTGGTCGGCCTGTCCACCTACTCGCGGCAGAAGCGGGCCCTGCGCGACGCGCTGAGCCGCAGCGGCCACGACGTGCTGGCGGCGGCCCGCAGGACGCACGTGCGGGGCGTCCGGTCCGCCACGCCCGACCTGGCCTTCGCCGTCGGTTTCCCGGTGGCCCTGTACGGGTTGAGCGAGCTGAACGAGCCGGGCCTGCAGGACGAGCTCCAGCGCCAGGACCCGGGCGGCTCGTCGGGCGGTTGCGCCTCGGGCGCCTGCGGCGGCGGTTCCTCCGGCTCGGGGGACGTCACCTACGGCGGCGGGAGCGGCGACATCGGCTCCGGTGGCTGGGGCGACTCCGGCGGCTCGTCCGGTGACTCGGGAGGCTCGTCCGGCGGCTCCAGCTGCGGTGGAGGAGGCGGCTGCGGCGGTGGCGGCGGGTGCGGTGGTGGCTGAGCACGCGACGCTGGGGGTGGGCATCGGGTGGCGGCCCGAGATCGACCTGACCGTGGAGCGCCTGCCGGGGATCGACTTCGTCGAGGTGATCGCCGAGAACGTCCACCCGGGCCGGCTCCCGGAGTCGCTGCGGGTGCTGCGGGCCCGCGGGGTGCCGGTGATCCCGCACGGCGTCGGCCTGGGCATCGGCGGCGCCGAACCCCCCGACCCGCGCCGGTTGGCCCACCTGGCGGACTGCGCGCGAGCCCTGGAGGCGCCGCTGGTCAGCGAGCACCTGGCCTTCGTCCGGGCGGGCGGCATGGAGGCCGGGCACCTGCTCCCGGTCCCGCGCACCCGGCAGGCGCTGTCGGTCATCGCCGAGAACGTCCGGCGGGCGCAGGAGGCCCTTCCGGTCCCGCTGGCCCTGGAGAACGTCGCGGCGCTGTTCGGCTGGCCCGAGGACGAGATGACCGAGGCCGCCTTCCTCGGCGAGCTGGTGGAGATGACCGGGGTCGGGCTCCTGGTCGACGTGGCGAACCTCTACACCAACCAGGTCAACCTCGGCCTGTCGGCCACCGCGGCGCTGGACGGCCTGCCGCTCGCCGAACTGGCCTACGTGCACGTCGCCGGGGGGCATTCCCGCGACGGGCTCTGGCACGACACCCACACCGCTCACGTCCCCGACGACGTGCTGGAGATCCTCTCCGAGCTGTGCGCGCGGGTCGATCCGCCCGGTGTGCTGCTCGAATGGGACGACGACTACCCCAGTGACGGCGCGCTGGAGGAGGAGATGGCCCGGATCCGCGCCGCGATGACCCGTGCCTGAGGACGCGCCCGCACCCGTGTCCGCACGGAAGGACGGGTCCGGCTCCGGGAGCGACGCCCGGGAGGCGCTGGCCGGGGCGCAGGCGGCCCTGGTGGCGGCGCTGGTGGCCGGCCGGGAGGCGCCCGCGGGGTTCGACCGGGATCGGCTGCGCGTCCAGGAGACCAGCCTGATCGCCAAGCGGCGCAGGACGGTGGCCAGGCTCCGTCCCGACCTGGTCGCCTCGCTCGGCGACGACTTCGCCGCGGAGTTCCGCGCCTACGCGCGGGGCCGTCCCAAGCCGCCGGGCGGCTCGCACGCCGACGCCCACGACTTCGCCGGCCACCTGCGGGCCGCGGGACGGCTGCCCGACCCCGACGACCGGGAGCCGGGCGTCCGGGAACCGGCCGCACGGGAGTCCGGCCTCCGGAGGTCCGTGACCGCGTCCCGGCTGCGGTCGATCTTCACCCGCCGCCGGACCGGGGGCTGACGTTCGGGCTCGCGGGTTCCGGCCCGCCGGTTCCCAGGACCGCCGGAACCGGAACCGGAACCGTGAAACTCCACCTCTTCGCCGTTCGTCGTGATGGGTACGGAGAACCTCACGCAGCGGCACCGTCCCGGAGGTCGTCATGTCCGCTCTTCAGATCACCCTCGTCGTGGGCGTCTCGCTGCTGGCGGTGGCCGGGCTGATCGCGATGCGCCTGGCCGCGCACTCCTCCCGCGTCTACGAGGGCCCTGAGCTGACCCCGTACGACCTGGCGCTGCTGGCGGGCGGGCCCGCGCGGCTGGCCGACACCGCGCTGGTCTCGCTCACCACCGCGGGGAGTGTCCGGGCGCGGCGCGACGGGCGGCTGTCCCGGGTGTCCGGCCGGGCGGAGCGGGTGGACCACCCGGTGGAGGCCGAGATCCTCGCGATGGTCGACCGGGAGGCCGACGGCCTGCCGGTCTGGACGATCAGGGGGAGGGTGATCTCGGGACCGGCCGTCGAGGCGCAGGTCGCGCGGCTGCGCGAGCTGGGGCTGATCGACCCCCCGGGCTCGGGCCGGGCCGACCCCACCCACCCCAACCGCGCGGGCCAGGCCGCGCTGGCCCATCACCGCCTGCGGTACCGCGAGAACAGGACGCTGCCGCCCCGGCCCGGCGAGCGGGCCGTCCGGGACCGGCCGGAGGTCGTCGACGTCGCCCTGTACGGCCTGAGCCGGGTGAGGGACGGAAGGCTGTCGGAGACCCTGTCCCTGGACGACCCCCGCCCCGCGCCCCGGCCCGCGCCCCGCTCCCGCCACAGCCGCCGCGGGGGTCACGGCGGGGGCGACGCGGGGGTGTACGGCGGGACGGCCGCGGGGACCCACGGCACGGGGGACGGCGGCTGGGGCCCGTCCGGCGGTGACGGAGGCGGCGGGGGCGGCGGAGACGGCGGTGGTGGCGGAGGCGGGGGCGGCGGGGGCTGCGGAGGCCCCTGAGGGGACCGTCCGGCCGGTGCCCGATCGGCCGGCCCCGCCCGGCTCGGCCAGGTCCTGCCCGGTTCGGCCCTGCCCTGCCCGGCGGGGGCGCGGTCGGTTAGGTTGGGCCGGTACCTGATCGGGCGCCTGCATCGGAGTGGCCGTGGTGAAGATCGTCGACCATGGGACGTGGCCGCTGCGGCCCAAGGACGAGGACCCGCACCCGGCCGGTGTCGAACCGCTGTGGAGCGAGTCGCTCTACCTCGACTTCGCGGCCGCCGACGGCTCGCTCGCCGGTTACGTCCGGCTGGGCCTGTACCCCAACTGGAACCGCGCCTGGTACTGGGCGTGCCTGGTCGGCCCCGGACGGCCCACGGTGCTGCTGGCCGACCACCACGTCCCGCTTCCCGGCCCGGATCTGGCGGTGCGGGGCGCGGGGTTCTCCGCCACCCACGACGTGACGCTCCCCATGCGCTCCTTCCGGCTCACCCTGGACGCCGGCGCGGCGCTCGTGCCGGACGACCCCGCCGCGGCGTACGCCCATCCGGACAGCACCGCTCCGGACGGTGTTCCCGGGAGCGCCGTCCGGCACGGGAGCGTTGCGGAGGACACCGCCCGCGACGACGCCGTCACGACCTCGCTCGCCTTCGACCTGGAGTGGACGACCGTCGGCGGGGTCTATCCCTACGGGTTCCTCCCGCGCTACGAGATCCCCTGTGAGGTCGCGGGGACGGTCCGGGCCGGTGGCGAGGAGATCGCCTTCTCCGGGTACGGCGAGCGCGACCACAGCTGGGGGAAGCGCGACTGGTGGCGGACGTCGTGGCTGTGGAGCTCCGGGCGGATGGACGACGGGACGTTCTTCCACGGCATGCGGGCCAACGTCGGCTTCGAGATGCCCTGGCCGTGCTTCACGGTCCCTCCGGGCGGGGAGATCGAGCACCGCGAGGGGTTCACCGCGGCGAGCGAGTTCGGCCCGGACGACCTCCCGTCCCTGGCGCGGCTGGAGGTGCCCGGGATGCCGATGACGGCGGTGCCGCTCGCCTTCGCCCCGGTCGCCATGACGTCGCCGGACGGGGAGGTCGCCCGCTTCCCGCGTGCCCTGTGCCGGTTCGAGGCCGAGGACGGGCGCGTGGGGTACGGCTGGACCGAGTGGCACCAGCCGCCCGGCTGGCGGGGACATGGATGGCGTTGATCACGTTTTGAGAGTCTGAGCCGGGGATACCCTCTCTGAGGTGGGGGGACTGCGTTGTCTTGATGGTTCTTATCTGACCGTTACGCCGGTGGCGTGCCGGGACGGTCTCGGCACGCCGTACGAGATCACGCTGGAGCTTCACCGGGACGGCGCGCTCTACGGGACGGTGGGCGAGCGGTGCGGCGGTCTTCTCGCGGGCCTGGCCCGCGGGGTCGCCGAGGCGCGCGCCGGCCACCAGGCGTGGTGGCCCGACCCCGACGACCGCTTTCCCGGCGAGGCGGAGCTGTTCGCCCTCCGCTACCGGGCCAGGAACGGTGTCGTCGGCGGGGGTGAACTGCGCTGCCGGCTGCGTACCGTCCCGCTGTGGGTGCCCGGACGGCGCGGGCCGGCCGGGGAGTGGCGGCTCACCAGGCGGGCGGTCGTGGAGGCCGGGGGCGACGGCGGGACGGGCCTGCGCGCCGTGCTGACCTCGGCCGAGCTGGGGGCGTTCGTCGAGGGGATCGTCGCCGAGGCGGAGGACGGCCTGGGGCCGTACAGACCGGGCAAGCCCGCCAGAACCCTGTAGAGGGGGCGGAGGGGTCCGCGGGACGGCGATAATTGCCTGTCAGCGCTCATTCATGGCGGGTGCTGAGGGAGGGGCTCCAATGGGAGTGCGCGATCTCGTCTATCGGTTGTACGAGCGCCGGCTTGAGGCGAAGCTGTCCCGCCAGAGGGAGATGGCTCCCCGGCACGTGGGCGTGATCGTCGACGGCAACCGGCGCTGGGCTCGCTCGATGGGCATCGACGACGTGAGCCGCGGGCACCGCAAGGGCGCGGACAAGATCTCGGAGCTGCTCGGCTGGTGCCGCGAGGCCGGGGTCGAGGTCGTCACCGTCTGGCTGCTGTCGAGCGACAACATCAACCGCTCCAAGGACGAGCTGGACCTCCTGATGAAGATCATCGAGGACGTGGTCCAGGAGCTGGTGGCCGACGGATGGCACATCAAGCCCATGGGAGCGCTCGATCTTCTTCCCGATCGCACGGCCCGTGTCCTGAAGGACGCAAAAGAGGCGACATCACATCGTCCCGGTTTGATTGTGAACGTTGCCGTTGGGTATGGAGGAAGGCGTGAGATCGCTGATGCGGTGCGCTCCCTTCTCCAGGAGCACGCCAGCAAGGGCGCGAGCATCGAGGAACTCGTGGAGGTCCTCGACGTCGAGCACATCGCGGAGCATCTCTACACGCGCGGCCAGCCCGACCCGGATCTCGTCATCCGGACCTCGGGGGAGCAGCGGCTCTCCGGCTTCCTGCTCTGGCAGAGCGCCCACTCCGAGTTCTACTTCTGCGAGGCCTACTGGCCCGACTTCCGCAGGGTGGACTTCCTCCGGGCCCTCCGCTCCTACGCCGCGCGGCACCGCAGGTACGGTTCCTGAAACACCGCATGAACGGCCGCTTTCGGCTGGTCTAAACCAGTTGGAAATCGGTCAATCAGGACGTACCGTAAGAAGTAGGAGAGCACAGCTCGCCTACGCCGGAGAGGGCCCGCCTTTGCGTCACGAATCGCTGAGGAGGGCCGGCCGACGGTCCCCGCTCGGTGTTCTCGTGGGCGGGTCCAGGGCCGGTCCGCATCCCAGCTCATGGCAGGGCGCCGTCATTGGTGCCCGGGGGAGAACGCGTGGCAAACCCTTCGTCCTCACCCACGTCGCCGGCAGTCAAGCGGCGCACGTACGTCCTGGACACCTCGGTGCTCCTGGCGGATCCAACGGCGATGAGCCGTTTCGCCGAGCATGAGGTCGTCCTCCCGATCATCGTCATCACCGAGTTGGAGGGCAAACGCCACCATCCAGAGCTCGGATACTTCGCGCGCAAGGCGCTGAGGTACCTCGACGACCTTCGGGTGACCTACGGACGTCTGGACGAGCCCATGCCGATCGGCGAGGGCACCATCCGGGTCGAGCTCAACCACAGTGACCCGTCGATCCTGCCGGTCGGTTTCCGGCTCGGCGACAACGACACCCGCATCCTGACCGTGGCGAGGACCCTCGCCGCCGAGGGCAAGGACGTGGTGCTGGTCTCCAAGGACCTGCCGATGCGGATCAAGGCCGCCTCGATCGGCCTGTCCGCCGAGGAGTACCGCGCCGAGCTGGTGGTCGAGTCCGGCTGGACCGGCATGGCGGAGCTCCAGGTGACCACGGAGGACGTGGAGACCCTGTTCGAGCACGGCACCGCCGACCTGGACGAGGCCCGCGACCTGCCGACGCACACGGGTCTGCGGCTGCTGTCCAGCAAGGGGTCGGCGCTGGGCCGGGTGCTGCCCGACAAGTCGGTGCGGCTGGTGCGCGGCGACCGCGAGATCTTCGGCCTGCACGGCCGTTCCGCCGAGCAGCGGATCGCCCTGGACCTGCTGATGGACCCCGAGGTCGGCATCGTCTCCCTGGGCGGCCGGGCGGGCACCGGCAAGTCCGCGCTGGCGCTGTGCGCCGGCCTGGAGGCGGTCCTGGAGCGCCGCCAGCACCGCAAGGTCATCGTCTTCCGTCCCCTGTACGCCGTGGGCGGCCAGGAGCTGGGCTACCTGCCCGGTTCGGAGAACGAGAAGATGGGGCCGTGGGCGCAGGCCGTCTACGACACCCTGGGCGCGGTCACCACGCCCGAGGTGATCGAGGAGGTCATGGACCGGGGCATGCTGGAGGTGCTCCCGCTCACCCACATCCGCGGGCGCTCCCTGCACGACGCCTTCGTCATCGTGGACGAGGCGCAGTCGCTGGAGCGCGGGGTGCTGCTCACCGTGCTGAGCCGGATCGGCGCCAACTCCCGGGTCGTGCTCACCCACGACATCGCCCAGCGCGACAACCTGCGGGTGGGCCGGCACGACGGCGTGGTCGCGGTGGTGGAGAAGCTCAAGGGCCACCCGTTGTTCGCGCACGTCACGCTGACCCGCTCGGAGCGCTCGCCGATCGCGGCGCTGGTGACCGAGATGCTGGAGGACATCACGATGTGACGCCCCTCCCGGCGCCGGGGCCCGCCCTGGCGCCGGGAGACGTCCATCTCCTCACACCGGCTTCGCCGCTTCGCCGTGGGTCGCGCGCGACCGTACGGGACCGTCAGGGCGGCAGCCGGACGCCCGGGGCGGCCAGTCCCCGGTACTCGAAGCAGGTGCGGTCGCCCATCGACTTCGGGGTCCCCGGGAAGAGCCGGGTGACCTCGACGCTCCAGATGCTCTCCTGCTTGTTCTGCCGGATGGTGCAGGTGATCTGGGCGAGACCCGCCTCGGAGATCTCCCCCTCACCGGTGATGATCACGTTCAGCCGGTAGCCCCGGTTGTCGTCCGGCTCGTTGCGCTTGTCCCCGGTGCCGACGTTGTCGCCGTAGCGGGTCGTCTTGGTGTCGTAGTGGCTGAAGTCGTTGAGCGCGCTGGTCAGTCCGGTCTCCGGGGGCTGCCTGCCGGCCCGGAACAGGGTGTCGACGATGTTCTTGGCCGAGTCGGAGACCACCGGGATCTTGGAGGGCACCAGCCTGCCGCCCTTGAGCAGGTAGACGGTCACCCAGGTGGGGCTGTAGCTGATCACCGGCGGGCGGCCGTGGTCCTGGACGTCGGTGGGGGAGATGCCGCACCCGGCGGCCACCAGCAGCACGACGAGCAGGCGGGCCAGGCCCGCGGCCGGGGAACGACGCGGACGGGGGCCTCCGGTACGGGAGGTCCCGGTGCGGGAGGCTCCGGTGCGAGAGGCTGCCGTACGGGGGGCTGCGGTACCGGGGACTGCGGCGGAGGCGGGAACGGATCGCGAGGGGACGGCGCTCATGCGGGGGGCAGCCAGACCGTGAAGAGCGTTCCGGGGTGCTGGGCGCGTACCGAGATCGTGCCGCCGTGCAGCTGGGCGTTGGCGCGGGCGATGGAGAGTCCCAGGCCGCTGCCGTCCCCGCGGGCCCCCGCCTTGTAGAAACGGTTGAACACGAACGGCAGGTCCTTCGCCGGAATGCCCTTGCCGTGGTCGCGCACCTTCACCTCCAGGCCGTTCGGGGTGCTGCGGGCGGTCACCAGCACGGGGGGCTCCCCGTGGCGCAGCGCGTTGCCGACCAGGTTGGCCATGATGACGTCGAAGCGCCGGGGGTCGAGGGGGAACGACAGCCCCTGCGGCACGTTCACCCGCACCTGGTCCGTCCAGCCCCGCATGGCCAGGCAGTCGCAGACCGCGTCGACGATGTTCACGGTGTCGACGTTCAGCGTCGCCGTGCCCGAGTCGAACCGGCTGGCCTCGATGAGCTGTTCCACCAGGGTCCGCAGCCGGGCGATCTCCTGCAGCACCAGCCGGACCGCCGCGGCGGGCTCGCGCGGCAGCCGCTCGGCCTCCTCCGAGAGCATGTCGGTGACCGCGGTCATCGCGGTCAGCGGGGTCCTCAGCTCGTGGGAGACGTCGGCGACGAAACGGCGGGACATCGCCTCCAGCGAGCGCAGTTCGAGCACGCTGCGCTCCAGGGCGGCGGCGGTGTCGTTGAACGTGGCGGTGAGCTCGGCGAGCTCGTCCTGGCCGTGCACCGGCAGGCGGGTGTCGAGATGGCCTGCGCCGAGCGCGCGCGCCGCCGAGCCCAGCCGCCTGACCGGCAGCAGGACCCGCCGGGCCGAGGCCAGTCCCAGGGCCAGCGCGATGATCAGCATGGCGCCCCCGGCGAGGGCCAGCGGCTGGCGCAGGTCGCTCAGGAGCCGCTGCTCCTCGATGAGGGGGGCGAACACGAAGACGGTCATCCCGGTGGGCTGGGCGGTGTGGATGGGCTCGATCCGCCAGACCGGCGTGCCGATGAGCAGCCACATGTCGCCGTCGATGAGCTGCCGCTTGGCGACCAGCCGCTGGGTGGCCCGCACCCCCAGATCGGCGGGGACGTCGCTGATCCCGAAGTCGCCGTCGGGGTAGAGGTAGTCCTCGTAGCGGACCACCACCCGGCCGCCCTGCGGTCGCAGGCTTTTCTGCAGGGCGCTGATCTCGTCGTCGGTGGGCGGGCTGTCCCCGGGCCAGAGCGCGCCGATCGGCACCCTGATCCCCTCCAGGGTGTCGCGTACGTCGCTCACGGCCACCTGCTCGGCACGGTCGATCATGCGGCTCTTGACGAACTCGTAGCCGATCCCCGCGACCAGCGCGGAGGCCGCGACGGCGATGACGGTGAAGGTGAAGACCAGGCGGACGCGCAGGCCGGTGTGCGTGCGTCTCACGGCGGGCTGAACCGGTAGCCGAATCCCCGTACCGTGTGGATGAACTCGGGCTCGGCGGGGACCGCCTCGATCTTGGCGCGGACCCGCTGGACACAGGCGTCGACCAGCCGCGAGTCGGCGACGTGGGTGTGGTCCCAGACGGCGCGCAGCAGGTACCTGCGGTTGAGCACCTGGCCGGGATGGCGGACCAGTTCGAGCAGGAGCCGCAGCTCGGTCGGGGTGAGGTGGACCTCCCTGCCGCCCAGCACGACCTTGAGCGCGCCCCGGTCGATGACCAGGTCGCCGAAGGTGATGCGGTCGGAGGCCACCGACTCCATCCGGCGCAGGACGGCGCGGATGCGGGCGTCCAGCACGCGGGGCTCGACCGGCTTGACCACGTAGTCGTCGGCGCCCGCCTCCAGGCCCACGACCACGTCGAGGTCGTCGCCCCTGGCGGTGAGGAGGATCACCGGCAGCTGGTCGAGCCTGCGGATGCGGCGGCACACCTCGACGCCGTCGATGCCGGGCAGCATGACGTCCAGGATGGCGATCTCGGGCCGGCGGACCTTGACATGCTCCAGTGCCTCCTCGCCGCTGGCGTAGGAGGTGACGGTGTGACCCTGACGGGTGAGCGCGAGCTCCAGCCCGATCCGGACCGCGGGGTCGTCTTCGACGAGGAGGATGCCTGCCACCGGGTGGACCTTCTCCCAAGGCTTGATGGAACTGCAGGGTCACAAAACCCTGACATAGCGCAAACAGTACCTGAATGAGGTGGTCAGACCGTGAATCGAGCGTTCGTAGATCGCCTGGCCCGCCACGAGGACCCTAGAGTAAAGTGTGAGCAAAATCACGTCTTCTTTTTCGCCGGTCGTAAAGCGGCCGTGGCCTGGCCTTAGTTCGAACGCGTCCGCGGCGGCGGGGACGGGATGCCGACCAACTCTCGCGTTCCGGTTGCGGACCACCCCCCCTGGCACGGCAAGCTCATAGGTCGTGAGTCCAGGATCACAGCAACTGAAGGAACGCTCGGCGTCCCGCGCCCGCCGTTCGTCCCGCAGGAACGCCGCGAGCCCCGGGACGAAGGCGCTCAGGGGACGTCCCTCCAAGCCGGTGCTGATCTGGGGCGGCGTGCTCCTGCTCCTGGTCGGGGGCGGCGCGTTCACCGCCTACACCGCCGTGCAGAACGCCTCGGCGCCGCCCGGCAAGCCGCTCACCCTGGACGAGATGGCGCAGGTGCTGGGCCCCGACCCGTTCGGCTCCGACATGAAGTCCGACGCGCTCAAGGCCCAGGCCGCCCAGGCCCTCAAGGCCGACCGGCTGGCCGCCCGCCGGGAGAACCGCGAGCCGCTCAGCCAGGTCAAGATCGTCGACAAGGCGCCGGGCGGCGGAGGCTTCAACCCCCAGGCGCTCCCCCCGGGGACCTCCAACCCCACCGGGAACCGGGCACTGGGCAAGCAGATGCTGGAGTCCCGCGGCTGGGGCGACCAGTGGGGTTGCCTGGAGAAGCTCTGGATGAAGGAGAGCGGCTGGAACGAGCGCGCCATGAACACCTCCAGCGGCGCGTACGGCATTCCCCAGTCCCTGCCCGGTCACAAGATGGCCAGCGCGGGAAGCGACTGGCAGACCAACGCGGCCACCCAGATCGAGTGGGGGCTGACCTACATCAAGGGCCGCTACGGCACGCCCTGTGGAGCCTGGGCCCATTCCCAGGCCAAGGGCTGGTACTGAGAGCCCAGGAGTCGGCAAGTCTGACCGTCCCGCGCCTCCGCGCCCCGCACCCTGGGCCGCATGGACGTGAAGGTCAGCGTGGTGGTGCCGGTACGCGACCCCGGTGACGGTGCCGACGCCTGCATCCGCTCGGTGCTGGACCAGTCGATGGCCCCCGAGGAGTACGAGGTCATCTTCGCCGACGACGGCTCCGAGGACGGCACCGGCCGGCGCCTCGACGCGGTGGCCGCGGCGCGCCCCAACGTCCGCGTGCTGCACCTGGAGCGGACCGGCTCGCCGATGCGCGGCCGCAACGCCGCCCTCCTGGCCGCCAGGGGCGAGTACGTCTACCTGCTCGACCAGACCGACCGGCTGGAGCGCCCCGCCCTGGAGCGGATGTACCGGCGCGCCCTGGAGACCGACGCCGACATCCTCGTCGGACGGCTGACCGACGACCGAAGGCCGCCCTCGGCCGTCTTCGACGCCGACCGCGAGCGCGCCGACGTGGTCAAGGACCGGCTGCTCACGCTGCTCACCCCGCACAAGCTCTTCCGCAGGACCTTCCTGATGGCCCAGGGACTGACCTTCCCCGACCCCGGCGGGCGCCTGGCCGAGCAGGCCTTCGTGCTCCGCGCCTACCTGCGGGCCAAGGTCGTCGTCGTGCTGGCCGACCCGGTCTGCTGCCACGTCGCCGAACGGCCCGACCCGCCCGAGGATCCCTACGTCTGGGCCGCCGAGCTGCGCGGGCTGCTCGACATCATCGACGAGGAGGTCCCCGAGGGGGGCCGCAGGGACCGGATGTACGCCCAGTGGTTCCGCACCGCGGTGCTGCGGCGGCTCGGCGGGGGCAGGTTCGTCACCTCCCCGGCGAACCGGGCCGCCACCTTCGCCACCCTGCGCGAGCTGGCCCTGCAGCGCTTCCCCCCGCGCCTGGACGCCCTGCTGCCGGTGCAGCTGCGGGCCCGCGCCGCGCTGCTGCGCGCAGGCAGGCTCGACGAGCTGGTCGCGCTGGCCGGGGCCATGCGCGACACCCGCCTGCAGGCCGACCTGGAGCGGGTCGCCTGGGAGGACGGCGCGCTCGTCATGGCGCTCACCGTGGAGATCACCCAGGCCGACGGCACCCCGATGCGCTTCGTCCCCTACGGCGACGACGGCCTGCTCTGGGAACCCCCGGTCCGCCTCGACGGGCTCCGCCTAGCGCCCGAGCTGGCCGACGTCAGCCAGGCCGCGGCACGGGCCAGGTTCGAGGTCTACGCCAGGCACGAGGAGACCGGTGACGTGCACCTGCTGCCGGTGGACTGCTCGATGATCCGCTGCCGGCACGACGGCGGGGTCAGGCTCCAGGTCACCGGCACGGCCCGGCTGGACGCGGAGGCGGCCGCCGGTGGCGGCCCGCTGCCGGCCGGGCTGTGGGAGCTTCACGTGCGCATGTACGGGGCCGCGCGCCAGGCCCGTACCCGGGTGACCGGGTCCCCGCTGAGCTGCGCCGGGACGGTCGTCGGCCGCTCGGAGCGGCTGGTGGTCCCCTGGTGGTCGCCCAGGGGCGAGCTCGGGGTGTGCGTGGAGCCGCGCTCGTTCCCCGAGTCGATCGCCCTGGTCTCACCGGCCGCCACGGCCGTCGGGCCGCGCGGGCACGCCTTCGTCGTGGTACCCGTGCCGTACGTGCCGCCGAGCGGGGGGCCGCCCGCCGAGCTGCTGCTGCGGCAGACCACGGGACGGCTGCAGGAGATCGTCGCGCCCGCCCTGGTGGAGCCGGGCGTCCCGGGCGAGCTCGCCGGACGGCTGGTCGCCAAGTTCCCGACCCGCCTGACCTACCGCGAGGAGTTCCTCTCGCCCGGCCGCTGGGCGCCGTTCCTGCGGATCGACGGCAGGGAGACCCCCCTGCGGTTCACGGTGGCCATGAACCGGGGCGGGCGGGTGGAGATCCGCGAGCCCGTACCCGACGGCCCGCCACCGCGCCGCCGTCCGCTGCTGAGGCGCCTCGCGCTGCGGGTGCCGGGGGTCAGGAACGCGGTCCGGGCGACCCGCACCGCGCAGCGGCGGTACATGCTCGGCTGAGGGTCGCCCGGCGGTGCGGTGCGGTGCGGTGCGGCGCGGCGCGGTGGGGGCGGTGCGGTGGGGTGTGGCGGTGGTGGGGTGGTGTCACCCGCTCAGCCGGCACTCGTTGGACAGGTCGCCGGTCGAGGGCCTCGGCAGGGTCGCGCTCGGCGGCGGGCTCTGCCTGCGCTCCACCCAGCCCTCCAGGGTCTCGAACGCGCTGCGGAAGCACGGCAGCAACGGGCGCAGCCGGTCGGGGTAGGCGGCGTAGAGGCTGTCCACGTGGGTGCCGTCGGTGATCCGGTAGTAGCGGAACGGCCGGTGCCCGCCGACCATGTCCGCGTAGACGTCGCTGGAGCGGGAGATCGGCAGCAGCGAGTCCAGCGTGCCGTGGATCGTGATCAGCGGCTTGCCGATCCGGCCGGTGAGCCCGATCTTCCGCACCGCCGCGTACGGCTTGCGCGCGTCGTAGTCGTAGTCGGTGTCGCAGGCCGGGGTGCCCGAGGCGCAGAAGGGGGTGCCCGCCTCGGTGTCGCCGTCGAAGGAGGGGTCGAGTTCCTCACGGTAGAGGCGCTGGGTCAGGTCCCAGTAGTACTGGTGGTGGAACGGCCACAGGAACTCCGAGCCGCGGGCGAACCCCGCGTCGTACATCGCCTGGGTGTCTCCCGCCGGGTAGGCCCGCAGCGCCGGGGGCAGGTAGTTGATCAGGTTGTCGCCCTTGACCCGCCAGAGCGTGCCCTCCCAGTCGATGCCGCCGTCGTAGAGCCAGGCCCGGTTCTCCAGCTGCCAGCGGACCAGGTATCCGCCGTTGGAGATGCCCGCGGCGTAGGTCCGCGCGGGGAGCCTGCCGTAGCGCTGGGCGACGACGGCCTTGGCCGCGATCGCGATCTGCGTGACCCGGTCGTTCCACTCGGCGATCGCGTCACCGGGCCTGCGGCCGTCCCGGTGGAAGGTGACGCCGACGTTGCCCTTGTCCGTCACCGCGTAGGCGTAGCCCTTGGCCAGCGCCCAGTCGGAGATGGTGAAGTCGTTGGCGTACTGCTCCCGGTTGCCCGGGGTGCCGGTGACCACCAGCCCGCCGTTCCAGTCGTCGGGCAGCCGCAGCACGAACTGCGAGTCGTGGTTCCAGCCGTGCGTCGTGTTGGAGGTCGAGGTGTCGGGGAAGTAGCCGTCGACCTGGATGCCGGGCACGCCCTTCGGGTTGACCGCCCCCGCCGGGTGCAGGCCCGCCCAGTGGGCCGGGACGGTGTGCCCGGAGACGGTCGTGCCCGCCGTCGTGAGGTCGTCCAGGCATGCCTTCACCTGGCGCTCGGCACCCGGCACCGCCACCCGGTCCAGCCGGGCGCAGTGCGCCGGTGAGGCCCCGGCACTCGCCGCAGGCGCTCCGGCCAGTGCCACCAGGGCGGTGAGGCCGACGACGGCGAACCCCGCGACGACTCTGACCCGTGAGGCCGCACCGGTGACCGGTCCTAGGAAACCGCGACGCGGAGCGTCGCCATTGATACCAAGCATCAGATTTCTCTCCGTACGGTTCAGCGGGTGGTCTTGGTCTCGTCGCGGGTGCCGATGGTGACGAGATCGCGTCCGCGGGTCTCCCGGGAGACGTACACGGTGATCAGGGTCAGCACGGCGGCTCCGGCCACGTACAGCATGACCGGCAGCGAGGAGTCGTAGCGGTCCAGCAGGGCGACCGCGATCAGCGGGGCCAGGCCGCCCGCGACGATCGAGGCGAGTTGCGAGCCGATCGACACGCCCGAGTAGCGCATCCTCGTGGCGAACAGCTCGGAGAAGAAGGCCGCCTGGGGCCCGTACATGGCGCCGTGCAGGACCAGTCCGACGGTCACCGCCAGCGTGACGGCGGCGAAGTTCCTCGTGTCGATCAGCGGGAAGAACGCGAACGCCCACAGGCCCACCCCGGCGGCGCCGAGCAGGTAGACCGGCCTGCGGCCGAGCCGGTCGGAGAGCGCGCCCCACATCGGGATCGAGACGAAGTGGACGGCCGATCCGATGAGCACCGCGTTGAGCACCACGCCCTTCGTCAGGCCGGCCGTGGTCGTCGCGTAGACCAGCACGAACGCGGTGAGGACGTAGTAGGAGACGTTCTCGGCGAAGCGGGCGCCGATCGCGATCAGCACGTCCCGCCAGTGGTGCCTGAACACCCCGACGATCGGCATCGACGGGGCGGGCTCGGCGTTGGCCACGGCCTGCTGGAAGACCGGCGACTCGCTGATGGTCAGCCGGATCCACAGGCCGATCAGCACCAGCACGCCGGAGAGCAGGAACGGGATCCGCCAGCCCCAGCTCAGGAACGCCTCGTCGCTCTGGATCGCGGCCAGCAGGGCCAGCACCGCGGTGGCCAGCAGGTTCCCGCCCGGCGCCCCCGCCTGCGGCCAGGAGGCCCAGAAGCCGCGGCGCTCGGCGTCGCCGTGCTCGGAGACGATCAGCACCGCGCCTCCCCACTCACCGCCCAGCGCGAAGCCCTGGACGAGCCGGAGCGCGGTCAGCAGCAACGGGGCCGCGACGCCGATCGCCGTGTGCGTGGGAAGGCAGCCGATCAGGAAGGTCGCCGCGCCCATCAGCATCAGGCTGAGCACCAGCAGCTTCTTGCGGCCGAGCCGGTCGCCGTAGTGCCCGAAGACCAGCGCGCCCAGCGGCCGGGCCACGAACCCCACCGCGTAGGTCAGGAACGCCAGCAGGGTGCCGACCAGCGGCTCCGACTCGGGGAAGAACAGCTTCGGGAAGATCAGCGCGGCGGCGGAGCCGTACAGGAAGAAGTCGTACCACTCGATCGTGGTGCCGATCAGGCTGGCACCGACGATCTTGCCGATGGGGGTGCGGGTTTTCTCTGCCATCTCACTCACCAGGGGTCGCCGTTGGGGGGTTTCGGCAACCGTACGGAGTGACGTGTGTCACTCCTATGGGCGTGGCCGCCATAGCCTTCCGGTGACCTATGTGGACGGCCGGATCGGCGGGTCCGGGTTGAGAAGATCACGGGCCCCCGCGTCCTGTACGGCCTGTCCGCTCCACGGCCCCGGGCCCGTGCAGGACCGGTCTCAGCCGCTGAGGCGGTGCAGGCGCAGGGCGAGCTGGATCTCCAGGGCCCGGTCGGGGGACTGCCAGTCCTCGCCGAGAAGCTGCCCGACCCGTTCCAGCCGCTGGGTGACCGTGTTGACGTGGATGTGCAGGCTCTCGCTCGCCCGCGACAGCGAGCAGCCCGTACCGAAGTACGCGTCCAGCGTCCGCACCAGCGCCGTGCCCCTGCGGGCGTCGTAGTCGATCACCGGGCCGAGCGCGGAGGCGACGAACGTCCCGATCTCGCGCCCCTCGCCGACCAGCAGGCCGACGAAGCCCAGCTCCTCGGGACCCGCCCCGTCCCCGGAGCGCCCCAGCGCCACCAGCGCGTCGGCGCAGCGCTGCGCCTCCCGGTGCGCGGCGGCCACCTGAGCGGGACCCCGTACGGGACCCCCGGCGCCCGCCGTGGCCGGGTGGCCCAGCGAGGCGCTCAACTCGGCCGCCACCCGTTCGGCCACCGGACCCGGCCGGGATCCCGGCAGCAGCAGGACCACCTCGTCACCGCGCTGGGCCGCCAATCCCTGCCGCAGGGCCGCCTGTGAGGACGCCCAGAAGGCGGCCCGGTCACGCCCGCCGCCGTGGCGGACCACGACGACCACGTGGTCGGTCTCCAGGTTCACCCCCACCCGCCGGGCACGGTCGGCCAGGCCGTCGAGCGCGGGCCGGGAGATCAGGTCGTCGAGCAGCTCTCCCCTGACCCGGCCCTCCGCCTCGGCCACCGAGCGCCGGAACAGCAGCAGCAACGCGGTGACCAGCGCGGCCCGCTCCAGGATGCGCTGGTCGGCGTCGGACACCTGGCCGCCGACGCGCAGCACCAGCGTGCACAGCGGCTCCGCCCCCACGTCCACCGACGCGACCAGCAGGTCCCCCCGCCGCACGGTGCGCCCCAGCGTCCTCGACGACCGCGCCGCCTCCGCGATCACGTCCGCCGTCGTACGCGGCCCGGAGGGCACCCGGCCGGACGATCCCTCCCTGGTACGCGGCCCGGACGTCCTGTCCTTCGTACGCGACTCGGAGGGCGCCTGACCGGGAGCCTCCCCGGCCAGCACGCCCGCGTCCCCGGCGATCGGGTGCCCGGCGTCGTCGAGCACCGTCAGCGAACCGCCCAGCACCTCGGTCACCACCGCCGCCACGTCCTCGACCCCGCCGCCGCGCAGCACCAGGCCGGTCATCCGGTCGTGCGCGAGCGCGGCGCGCTCCACGGCCTGGCTGTGCGCGCTCACCTGCCGGTTGGCCTCGCTGAGCTCGTCCAGCGCGTTCCTGGTCTCCTGCAGCAGCCGGGCGTTGTCGATCGCCACCGCCGCGTGCGCGGCCAGCGAGCCCAGCAGCGCCACCTCGTCCTGGGTGAAGGGCCGCACGCTCCGGTTGGCCGCGAACAGTACGCCGATCACCCGGGCGCCCAGCTTGAGGGGCACCCCCAGGATGGCGACCAGGCCCTCCTCCAGTACCGCGTCGTCGATGTGGGTCTTGTGCCGGAAGCGCTCGTCGGCGAAGTAGTCGGCCGTGGAGTACGGGGTGGCGGTCTGCGCCACCAGTCCGCCGAGCCCCGCCCCCATGGCCAGCCGCAGCGCCCGGAACTTCGCCGACACCGAGCCGTCGGTCACCCGCATCCAGGTGTCGCCCCGCTCGGGATCGTGCAGCGTCATGTAGGCGGTGTCCGTACCGAGCAGCTGCCTGGCCCGGTGCACGATGGCCTCCAGGACGGCGTCCAGGTCACGCAGCCCCGCCAGGTCGCCCGCAGTGTCGAACAGCGCCGACAGCTCCGCCTCGCGCTTGGCCCTGCGCCGCAGCAGAGCCCGGACCCTCAGCGCGACGAGCTTGGCCTCCTCCAGCTCCGCCAGCTCCCGCGCACCGGCCCCCCTGCCGCGCGCCTCGAGGACGGGCCCCTCGAACTCCACGGCCGAGGCCTCCCTGGCGAGGAGTTCGAGGAAGACGGTGTTGTTCGGCGACGCTGTGTTGGCTGGCGACGCTGTCGCGTCGCGGTTCGGCCGCTTAGACCCGGCTCCTTCCCTCGTCGAGGGGGATCGTTCGTTCCTCACGACCCCCCTCTCCTCAGTGTTCATGGCGACGCTTCGCGTCGCGGTTCGGCCGCTCGGATCCGGTTCCTTCCCTCGTCGAGGGGGATCGTTCGTTCCTCACGATCCCCCTCTCCTCAGTCCAGTCACCGGCGCGGCCTCACCGCCGGTCACCGGCGCGGCCTCACGGCCGGTCACCGGCGCGGCCTCACGGGGGCGGGTCCCCTGGGACGGCTTGGGTGGCCTGTTCGCGGTGACGTGTGGCTCGTGGTGTCCATTCTTGACTAGCGGGCGGTCCAGCCGCCGTCCAGGGGTAGGGAGACGCCGGTGATGGAGGAGCTGTGCGGGCCGCAGAGGTAGGCGACGAGTTCGGCCACCTCGGCGGGTTCGATCAGCCGTTTGACGGCGGCGGGGGCGAGCATGATCTGCTCGACCACCTCGTCCCTGCCGATGCCGTGGGTCTCGGCCTGCGCGTCGACCTGGTTCTCCACCAGGGGCGTACGGACGTAGGCGGGGCTCACGCAGTTGGAGGTGACGCCGTGCGCGGCGCCCTCCAGGGCGATCACCTTGGAGAGCCCCTCCAGGGCGTGCTTGGCGGTGACGTACGCCGACTTGTAGGGAGAGGCGCGCAGGCCGTGGACCGAGGAGATGTTGACGATCCGGCCCCAGCCGCGCTCGTACATCCCCGGAAGGGCCTGCCTGGCCAGCAGGAACGGCGCCTCCACCATCACCTTGAGGATCTTGGAGAACACCTCCGGGGGGAACTCCTCGATCGGGGAGACGTGCTGGAACCCGGCGTTGTTCACCACGATGTCCGCGTCGGCCGGGATCGCCCGGACGAAGTCCGGCTGCGACAGGTCCGCCACGACGGGGGTGCCCGAGGTTTCCGTGGCGACCTTGGCCGCGGCCTCGGCCTGGACGTCGACCACCACCACGTGCGCTCCGGCGGCGGCCAGCCGGTGCGCGCAGGCACGCCCGATCCCGCTGCCCGCTCCGGTCACCACGGCCCTGCGGCCGGATAGGTCAATCATGCTGCCGAATCTAAGCACGCCCCGGGTTCCGGCCCATGTCGCCCGTCCCCACAGTGCGCCGTACGCCTATGTGGCGGACAGCCGCTCCGATCCGGCTCTCCAGGCCGCCGGACGCGGGGACCGCGGTGGTGAAGGGCCGCGAGCGGATCAACGCCTCAGAAGCCATCGCTTCGCCAGCGCCCAACGTGCGCGGGCCGTCCACTGATCGAGCTGGTCCCCGGCGCTCCTCACGCCCGGGTCTGTGGGACCCCAGACCCTTTTGAGCACCGGTACAAGGGCTGCGAACTGGTCGCGGGCGCCGGCCGCGTCTCCCGCCTCTCCCGTCCAGGCGGCGAGATTGAAACGGACGGTCAGCGTGGTCGGATGTTCGGGGCCCAGAGCCTTTTCGGCCACCGGTACCAATGCCGCGAGCTGGTCCATCGCACCGGCCGCGTCCCCGGCCTCGCCCATCCACCTGGCGAGGTGGGCGCGGACATCCAAGGTGACCTGGTGTTCAGCGCCCAGAACGCGCTTGATCACCGGAACCAGCATCGTGAATTCGTATCGGGCACCGGCCGCGTTTCCCGCTTCTCCGGTCCAGCGGGCGAGGGCGTAGCGGGCGTTCAAGGTCGTGAGGTGTTCGGGGCCCCGAACTCGTTCCAGGACGGGTATCAGGGCTGTGATCTGGTCTCGGGCATGAGCCGCGTTTCCCACTTCTCCGGTCCAATGGGCGAGGGCGTAGCGGGCGTCCAGGGTGGTGGGGTGTTCGGGGCCCAGGACGCGCTCGAGGAGCGGCATCAGCACTGAGAACCGGTCGCGGGCTTCGGCCGGGTTTCCCGCTTCCCCGGTCCAGCGGGCGAGAACGCAGCGGGCGTCCAGGGTGGTGGGGTGTTCGGGGCCCAGGACGCGTTCGAGGGCCGGTATCAGCGCCGTGAACTGGTCGCGGGCGTCGGCCGGGTTCCCTGCTTCCCCGGTCCAGCGGGCGAGACCCCAGCGGATTTCCAGGGTGACGGGGTGTTCGGAACCTCGCGTCCGTTCGGCCAGGGGCAGCAGGAGTGCGTAGTGGTCTCGGGCCTCCGCCGCGTCTCCCGCCTCTCCGGTCCAGCGGGCGAGGCTGATCCGGACCCCCACGGTGGTGCCGTGCTCCGGACCCAGAGCTCGTTCGGCCGTCGCCACCAGTGAAGTGAACCGGTCCCGGGCGCCTGTCGCGTCCCCTGCCTCTCCGGTCCAGCGGTCGAGCTGGGCTCGAGCGTACAACGTGATCAGGTGTTCGGAGCCCAGGGCCCGCTCGGCCAGTGGCAGCAGTGTCGCGAACCGGTCCCGGGCGCCAGCCGCGTCCCCTGCCTCTCCCACCCAGTAGGCCAGGTTCAGCCGGATGTTCAGCGTGACGGAGTGGTCGGGGCCCAGCGCCTTTTCGGCCACCGGCGCCAGTTCCGCGAACCGGTCGCGGGCGCCGGTCGCGTCTCCCGTCTCTCCTACCCCGTGGGCCAGGTTGGCGCGGGCGTCCACGGTGGTGAGGTGGTCGGGACCCAGGAGCCGTTCGACCAGTGGTGTCAGCGTCGTGAACCGGTCCCGGGCGCCGATGACGTCTCCCATCGTCCCCACCAGGGAGGCGAGGTCGACGCGTGCGGTCAGCGTGTCCTCGTGCTCGGGGCCCAGGATGTCGTTCAGGGCGGTGTGACGCCGCTGCAACACGGTCCGGGCGGTGTGGTGGTCGCCCAGGACGTACAGGTAGTCGACGACGGAACCCATGGCGGGGGACTCGGGCGTCAGGACGGCGAGGGCGTGGGGCAGCAGCCGGGCGTAGGCGGGCCAGGAGGAGGGGTGCTCGGCCTCCTCGGGGATCGCGGCGCCGAGCAGGGCGGCCGCGGTGGTTCTGTCGGCGGCGTGCTCCTCCCGGGTCAGGCCGTCCACGACGGAGGCCCGGACCCGGTGGTCCATGCTCACGGACAGGCCGTCCGGCGACAGGCCGATCACACCGTCGGAGGCCAGCGTCTCCAGCGCGCCGCCGAGAGCGGCCTCGTCGGCGTCCTCCAGCCCGTTCAGCACGGTACGCGGCAGGTCGTCGGGCGCGTAGCGGGCCAGGATCCGCAGCACGCGGAACGCCAGGGGATCGGCCCGCTCGATCCGTTCGCGCGTCATTGCCCAGGTACGGGACGCGGCATGATCGGCGTCGGTGCGAGGGGGCGATCCGGGTGACGGGTCGTCCGCGGGGGACAGGGGAGTCGACACCGGTCAACCTTGTCGCCTGCAGGCGATATCACACCAGTATGTGGTGAATCCGTTATCTCGTTCTGGCGGGACGGGCCCGGTCGCCGCGTGTTCCCGGGTGGTGTGAAGGGGTGATCTCCCGGTGTCATCCGGTCGAAAGACCGCTCGGCGGTGAAGCGGTGAAGCGGTGGTCAGATGGTGACCGGGTACATCAGCGTCAGCTCGTCGCCCGGGAGGCCGCGGATGCCCCAGTTGGTCTTGGGGGACTCCATGATCATGATTTCCAGGTCCTCGGCGGCGAGGTCGAGCACCTCACCGGCCCGGGTGAACAGGGCACGGATCAGCTTGCGCTTGGCCTCGTCCGACCGGCCGTTGAAGCAGACGATCTCCACGATGAGGTACCGCTCGCTGCGCTGCGGGCAGATCATGTCCTCGGCGTCAAGCAGCAGGAACCGGTGGAACCGCTTGTCCTCGGGCAGCTGCCAGACGTCCACCAGGCAACCGTGCACGAGGTCGGAGACATGCCGGCGCCGGCCGGACCAGACGTCCCGGCGGCCGTAGAACTTGATCTGGGTCATGCCGAGAAGTCTTCCAGGTGCCCGGGAGCGGCGACGCCGGGGGGCCGGGATGAGGACATCCCGGCCCGGGGGCTCACCCGGGTTGCGAGGGCGGCCGGGTCATGGAGAGCACGTCGAGCAGGTCGTCGAGCTTCTCCTCGGTGAGGGTGCCGTTGGCCACGTGGCCGCGTTCGATCACGACCTCGCGGATGGTCTTGCGCTCGGCCAGGGCCTGCTTCGCTATCTTGGCGGCCTCCTCGTACCCGACGTACCGGTTGAGCGGGGTGACGATCGACGGCGAGGACTCCGCGTACTCGCGCATCCGCTCGACGTTGGGGGTGATGCCGTGCACGCACCGGTCGGCCAGCAGCCGGGAGACGTTGGCCAGCAGCCGCACCGACTCCAGGATGTTGCGCGCCATGACCGGGAGCATCACGTTGAGCTCGAACGTGCCCGACGCGCCGGCGAACGCGATGGCCGCGTCGTTCCCGACGACCTGGGCGGCGACCATGGTCACCGCCTCCGGGACGACCGGGTTGACCTTGCCGGGCATGATCGAGGAACCGGGCTGGAGGTCGGGCAGGTTGATCTCGCCCAGCCCGGCCCGGGGTCCCGAGCCCATCCAGCGCAGGTCGTTGGCGATCTTGTTGAGCGAGACCGCGACCGTGCGGAGCTGGCCGGACAGCTCGACGAGGGCGTCGCGGGCGCCCTGGGCCTCGAAATGGTCGGGGGCCTCGGCGAACGGCAGGCCGGTGGCCTCGCGCAGCCTCTCGATGACCTTGGCCGCGAAGCCGGGCGGGGTGTTGACGCCGGTGCCGACCGCGGTGCCGCCCAGGGGGAGCTGGGCGAGGCGGGGAAGGGCGCTCCGCACCCGCGCGATGCCGTTGTCGATCTGCGTGGCGTACCCGCCGAACTCCTGTCCCAGGGTGACCGGGGTGGCGTCCATCAGGTGCGTCCGGCCGGCCTTGACCACGCCCTCGAACTCCAGCGACTTCTCGCGCAACGCGGTCGCCAGGTGCCGCAGCGAGGGGATCAGGTGGTACGACACCTCGGTCGTGGCGGCCACGTGGATGGAGGTGGGGAAGACGTCGTTGGACGACTGTGAGGCGTTCACATGGTCGTTGGGGTGGACGGGGCTGCCCAGCCGCTCCTCGGCGAGGGTGGCGATGACCTCGTTGGCGTTCATGTTGGAGGAGGTGCCGGAACCGGTCTGGAAGACGTCGACCGGGAACTCGCCGTCCCACTCGTTCTCGGCGACGTCGGTGGCGGCCTCGGCGATCGCCCGCGCCAGTTCCTTGTCGAGCACCCCGAGCTCGGCGTTGACCTCGGCGGCGAGCGCCTTGATCAGGCCGAGCGCGGCGATGTGCGGGACCTCCAGCCCGCGCCCGGAGACGGGGAAGTTCTCCACCGCCCGCTGGGTCTGCGCCCGCCACTTCGCGCCCGCCGGCACCCGTACCTCGCCCATCGAGTCATGCTCGATCCGATACTCGCTCATGGATCCAGTCTGCGTCCTATGAGAGGAATCAAACCGGTTGAACGGGCATCGACGGGTATCGCGTACGGAGGATCCGCCCCGGCGGGCCGTTCCTCAGGTGAAGGCCACCACCACCAGGATCATGATCACTACGAGCGCGATCGCCGCCACCCCCATCAGGACGAAGATGCCGATCTTGGGCTTGCGGGGCGGGGCCTGCGGCTGCCCGGGAACCGGGTGGCCGTTCTGCCCGGCGATCGCGAACAGGTCGGTGCCCAGACCGGGGGAGCGGCCCGCCTCGGGCCCCGGCGGGCGCCAGGGCTGGGGTGCCGCCGGGCCCGGGCGCCCGGGAAGGCCGGAAGGCGCGCCCGCTCCCGGTGACCGGTCACCGGGCAGGGGCGCGTGCGGCACCGGACCGGCCGGGGCGGGGACCGGCGGGAGCACCGCGGTGGACGGCCCGGAGTCCGGCCCGGCCGCGGGGAAGCCGTGCGGCGGGGTGGCGGAGGGGTCGGACCCGGCCACCGGGAAGCCGTGGGGCGGGGTGGCCGACGAGGAGACGTCCGCCCCGTCGAAGGCGCCCGGGGAACGGTCTGCCATGGGCCCCCGGGCGACGGGCGTACCGAGGGAGGGGGAGCTCTGGCGCCCCGCGACCGGCCTGCCGAGGTCGGTGGGCGCCGGGCGGTCCGGGTAGGGCGAGGCCGTCGACCGGCCCGGGGCGGCCACCGGGGGAGCCGGCTCGGCGGGGATGCGCAGGCCGTCCTTGGGGCGGATGACCACCATCGTGCGGTCGGCGTCGAAACCGCCCGCGTCGTCGTCCCCGGAGGCGTCCGGGCCGTCCTGGACTGCGGGGACGCCGGTGTCCTTCGCGGCGTCGGCGTCCTCCGGGAGCCCGGCCGGCTCGGCGCGTTCCGGCTCCGCGTCCTTCGAGGCGGACACGGATTTCGATGCGGACACGGGCTTCGAAGCGGACACGGGCTTCGGGGTGGGCACGGGCTTCGGGGTGGTCGCGGACGGCCGCGCGGGTGCCGGGGTCGCGCGGGGCGGTGCGGCGGGGGGCGGGGTGGAGGGCAGCGAGTCCGCCAGGTGCGTGGGGGTGTCCGCCACCGCCCGGAGCATCGCGCCTGCCTGGGCGGCCGTCAGGCGCGCCGTGTGGTCCTTCTCCAGGAGCTGTTCGAGCACCGGCCGGAGCGGTCCCGCCTGGGTCGGCGGGTCGACCTGCTCGCTCATCAGCGCCGCCAGCGTCTCCGCCACCGAGGACCGCTCGTAGGCCGGGCGGCCCTCGACCGCGAAGTAGAGGGTGGCGCCCAGCGACCACAGGTCGGACTCGGGGCCGGTGTGCTCGCCGCGGGCGCGCTCGGGTGCCGTGTAGCCGGGGGAGCCGATCACCATGCCGGTCTTGGTGAGGCTCGTGTCGCCCTCGGCCTTGGCGATGCCGAAGTCGGTGAGGACCACCCGGCCGCTCTCGGTGATCAGCACGTTGCCGGGCTTGACGTCGCGGTGCAGCACCCCCTGGGCGTGGGCCGCGCGCAGCGCCCCCAGCAGGTCGGCCCCGATCTCGGCGACCAGGCGCGGCGGGAGCGGGCCCTCCTCCTCGATCACCTGCTCCAGTGAACGGGCCTGGACGAGCTCCATGATGATCCAGGGACTGCCGTCCTCGACGATGGCGTCGTGGACGGTGGCCACCGAGGGGTGGCTGATGCGGGCCGCCGTACGACCCTCGCGGATCATCCGTTCCCGAAGTTCGGTGCGCTCCGCCTCGCTGAGCCCGGGCTCCTGACGGATCTCCTTGATCGCCACCTCACGGCCGAGGGAACGGTCGTGGGCCCGCCACACGGTGCCCATCGTCCCCCGGCCGATTGGCGCGATCAGCTCATAACGGTCCGCGAGCACGCGCGTCTGCTGTTCCGGCATGAGAAGAAGATAGCCATTCCCACTTGAGAAGTGCTTTACCCGCGCTTACGGAGTTCCCTCGGCCAGAGAAGACGTGGGAGGACCAACCTGATGAACGGCGTCATGAAACGGACAAACGAGTTGTTTCCTATAGAAATGTCCGCATTTTTCCGGTGGACGCCCTCGTTCGTCCGCCGGTGCGACCGCGACTGCGCCGGTGCCGAGAGCGGCCCCGACTGCGGCCCCGACGGTGGCGGCGGCGAGACCGGCGAGGTGGGACGCGGGGCCGGTGGCGGCGCGGAGCCGACCCGGTGCAGCCCGCGGTGCTGCGAGCGGCGGCCGAACGGCGGGGCCGAGGCCGGAGCACCCCTGTCGGACCCGTCCGCGTACGGCCTGGAGCCGGGCCGCGCCGCGGGCGGCCGGGGGACGAGGTCCTCGGCCGTGCCGCCGGCCGCCACCCGGGCGAGCATCAGCGCCGCCCGGACCGTGTCCAGCCGGGCGTTCGGGTCGATCGTGAGCAGGCCGCGCAGCACCGGCGCCAGCGGCCCGGCACGCTCCATGGGGATCGGCTCACCGCTGGTCAGCGCCGCGAGCGCGGCGGCGGCCGTACGGCGCCCGTGCAGGCCCCTGCCCTCGACGGCGGTGTAGAGGGTCGCGCCGAGCGACCACAGGTCGCCGGCCGGGCTGGCCTTGGCGCCCAGGACGCGCTCGGGGGCGATGTACCCGGCCGAGCCCAGCACGATGCCGGCCTGGGTGATGGACACGTCGCCCTCCAGGGCGGCCAGGCCGAAGTCGGTCAGCACGGCCCGGTCGTCGGTGACCAGGACGTTGCTGGGCTTCACGTCGCGGTGCAGGATGCCCTTGGCGTGCACGGCGCGCAGCGCCCCAAGGACCTGGCGGCCGATCTCCGCCACCTGGCGCGGCGGCAGCGGGCCGTGGTCCTGCAGGAGCTGCTCCAGCGACCTGGCGCGCAGCAGCTCCATCACGATCCAGGGGCGCTCGTCCTCGGTGACGACGTCGAAGACGGTGATGACCGAGGGGTGGGCCACCATCGCGGTCGCCCGTCCCTCGCGCTCGGTCCTGGCGCACAGCTCGGCGCGCAGTTCCTCGTCGAGGATCAGGGGGAGGCGCACCTCCTTGACCGCCACCTCGCGGTTGAGCAACTCGTCCTGCGCTCGCCAAACGGTACCCATGCCGCCTCGGCCGACCGGTTCCGACAACCGGTAGCGCGCGGCGAGAAGGTATCCGGGTGGCGCACGCATGTGGTGCAGCTTACCGATTTGCGTAATGCGACCAGTAGAGACCCGGCCGAATCTTCTTGCCAACTTCGGTCAGATTTTCTCTCTCGTGATTGTTCGGAAACCGAGAGTGACATCAGACCGATTCCGTACGTCTCCCGAATTCACCGATTCGGGCCGGGACGGTGCGGCCCGGGCCGACCCGGACCGGGGCCGACCCGAGCCGACCCGGGGACGGTCAGCGGCGGCCGATGCTCAGGACCGGCCCGGTGGAGTCGGCGAAGAAGTCGTTGCCCTTGTCGTCGACCACGATGAACGCGGGAAAGTCCTCGACCTCGATCCGCCAGACGGCCTCCATGCCCAGCTCGGGGTACTCGAGGACCTCGACCTTCCGGATGCAGTCCTGGGCCAGGCGCGCGGCCGGGCCGCCGATGGAGCCGAGGTAGAAGCCGCCGTGGGCCTTGCAGGCGTCGGTGACCTGCTGGGAGCGGTTGCCCTTGGCCAGCATGACCTTGGAGCCCCCGGCGGCCTGGAAGCGCTCGACGTAGGAGTCCATCCGCCCGGCCGTGGTCGGGCCGAAGGAGCCGGAGGCGTACCCCTCGGGGGTCTTGGCCGGGCCGGCGTAGTAGACCGCGTGGTTCCTGAGGTACTCGGGCATCTCGCCGCCCGCGTCCAGGAGCTCGCCGATCTTCGCGTGGGCGATGTCGCGGGCGACCACGAGCGGCCCGGTCAGCGACAGGCGGGTCCTGACCGGGTACCGGGTCAGCTCGGCGAGGATCTCGTCCATCGGGCGGTTGAGGTCGATCCTCACCACGTCGTCCGACAGCTGCTCGTCCGTGGTCTCCGGCAGGAACCGGGCCGGGTCGGTCTCCAGCCGCTCCAGGAAGACCCCCTCGGGGGTGATCTTCGCCAGGGCCTGGCGGTCGGCGCTGCAGGAGACCGCGATGGCGACCGGGCAGGAGGCGCCGTGGCGGGGCAGGCGGATGACGCGGACGTCGTGGCAGAAGTACTTGCCGCCGAACTGCGCGCCGATGCCGAGCCTCTGGGTGAGCTCGAAGACCTTGGCCTCCAGGTCGGTGTCGCGGAAGCCGTGCCCGGCCGGGGAGCCCTCGGCGGGGATGGAGTCCAGGTAGCGGGCGCTGGCGTACTTGGCGGTCTTCAGGGCGAACTCGGCGGACGTGCCGCCGACGACGATCGCCAGGTGGTACGGCGGGCAGGCCGCGGTGCCGA
Source organism: Streptosporangium sp. NPDC050855 (assembly GCF_044456585.1). NCBI lineage: Bacteria > Bacillati > Actinomycetota > Actinomycetes > Streptosporangiales > Streptosporangiaceae > Streptosporangium > Streptosporangium sp. NPDC050855. Next base: position 186,890 of record NZ_JBITFY010000005.1, on the reverse strand, counting down.
GGGAGCGGATCTTCTCCTCCAGGAACCGGAGCATCCTGGCCTCGTTGAGCACCGCCTTGGTCTCCTGGTACAGGAACGACTTGTTGGCGCTGCCGCCGCCCTTGGCCATGAACAGCAGCTTGTACGCGTCGGGGTGGCCGCCCGGGTCCTCGGCGTACAGCTCGATTTGCGCGGGCAGGTTGGAGCCGGTGTTCCTCTCCTCCCACATGGTCAGCGGGGCCATCTGGGAGTAGCGCAGGTTCAGCCGGGTGTAGGCGTCGTAGACGCCCCGGGAGATGTGCTCGGCGTCGGCGCCGTCGGTGAGCACGTGCCGGCCGCGCTTGCCCATCACGATCGCGGTGCCGGTGTCCTGGCACATCGGCAGGACGCCGCCCGCCGAGATCGAGGCGTTCTTGAGCAGGTCCAGGGCGACGAACCGGTCGTTGCCGCTCGACTCGGGGTCATCGATGATCTTGCGGAGCTGGGCGAGGTGGGACGAGCGCAGGTAGTGGGAGATGTCGTGGATCGCGGTCTCGGTGAGCAGCCGCAGCGCCTCGGGCTCGACCTCCAGGAAGCTGCGCCCCGCGGCCTCGACGACCCGTACCCCCTCGGAGGTGATCAGACGGTACTCCGTCTCGTCCGGTCCCAGGGGAAGCAGGTCGGTGTAGTCGAACTCGGGCATCGTCGTCGATCCTTCGTGCGGGGGTCAGCTCCGTTTTCCCTAGAGGGTAAGGCTTCGCCCAGGTGTCCGGCCGAAGGGTCCGGCCGAGGTTGCCGGTCGGGGGACGTTCGTCCCTCGGTCGGGCAAACCCGTAGGGACATATGTGATGAAAACCGAATATTCAGGACAAGGCTTGGTGGGATATGCGGCTTTTGTCCATATGTGTTCGGAGGGAGGGGGGAAGCTGGAAACAGGCCGGGCCGAGCGTCCGGGGAAAGCCGAGGGACATCATGGACATCGGAAACACCGTCGTGGCCGGGAACGTCGTCATGCTGGTGCTCGTGGCGGTCTTCATCGTGGCCGGTCTGACCGTGTCGCTGATCACCATCACGCTGTCGAGCATCAAGGAGGCCGGGGGGCGGACGCCCGAGTGGCCGGTGAGCTGGCCCGACTCACGCCTGGCCCTGACCGAGGCGCCGATCGCCATCTCCCCGGTAAGAGGGGCCGTGTCCTCCCCCGGCTCCCACGGATGGCGGGTCAGCCGTCCCGAGCGGGCCGGTGACTCCCGGCGGCGGGCGAACTCGTCCCGCTGGGCCGAGAGCCGCGAGCGCCGGGTGAGCCCGCCGCAGCGGGCCGACGTGCCTCCGCAGCGGGTGAGCGTGCCCCGTCAGCGGGTGAACCCCTGGGGCTGAGACCGATGGCGATCCCGGCGACCACCAGTGCCGCGCCGAGCAGGTCGGGCCAGGTGGGGACGCTCAGGCCGAGGACCGCGCCGGTGACGATGGCGCCGACCGGGATCAGCCCGGCGAACAGCCCGGCGGTCCCCCGGCCGAGCCTCGGCAGGGCGTCGTACCACAGCAGGAACGCCACGCTCGTCACGAACACCGCCTGGTAGGCCAGGCCGGCCGCCTCGGGCACGGTCGGCACCCTGACCAGCGCGGTGCCGTCCGCCAGCAGCCCGGCGGCCGTCAGCAGCGGTACGGCCAGCACCGTGGAGTAGGCCGAGACGCGCACCGCGCCCAGCCGGGGCAGCAGCGGGAGGGCCAGCACCGAGAAGCAGATCTCGCAGCCCAGCGCGCCCAGCGCCCAGAGCAGCCCGGCCGGGTCGCCGCTGCCCAGGCCGGTGGCCACCGTCGTCCCGGCGACGACCACCGTCGCCGCGCCGAGGACCCTCCGCGAGGGCCGCCCGCCGAACAGCGCCAGGGCCAGCGGGACGGCGCCCAGGACGGTGCCGACCAGGGCGGGCCCGCCGTGCCGGGTGCCCTCGATCACGCACACGTTGAACAGCACCAGCCCGGTCAGGGCCAACGCCACCAGCAGCGCCGCCTCGCGGGGCGTGAGGCGCACGAACCGCAGCCCCGCCAGCCGGGCGACGGTGAGCAGGATCACGGCCGCCGCCAGGTAGCGCAGGGCCTGGCCGCCGTGGACGGGGTAGTCGCCGATCACTCCGGAGATCCCCGCCAGGGTGCCGACCAGGAACATCCCGCCCGCGGCCTGGACCGGCCCTCGCAGCTCCGACCTGCTGACATCGTGGTTCATGTACGGAATGCTAGAAAGGCAATGGTTCGTCCACCGGGTCCAATGATCCTGAGAAAAAGAGGGCCAATTGGCCGATCTGCACCTCGTCGTCGACCGGTCGGCGGGCGGCGTCGCCGCCCAGATCGCCCGCGAGCTCCGCGAGGCCGTACGGCACGGGCGGCTGGCCGCCGGAGTCCGCCTGCCCGCCAGCCGTGAGCTGGCCAGGGACCTCGGGCTCTCCCGCGGTGTGGTGGTGGAGGCCTACGAGCAGCTGGTCGCCGAGGGCTTCCTGCTCTCCAGGGTCGGCGTGGGCACCACCGTGGCCCCGGCCGCCGCCCGCTTCGCCACGTCCGGTCCTTCGCGGACCGGAGGCGTTCCGCGGACCGGAGGCGTTCCGCGGACCGGAGGCGTTCCGCGGACCGAGAGGCTTTCGCGGGCCAAGAGGCTTTCGCCGGATGAGAGCCCTCCGGCCGCCGCGGGCCCTTCGCGTGCCGAGGGCCTCCCGCGGGCCGGGAGGTCCTCGCGCACCGGGAGGGTCCCACCGGCCGGACGCCCCCTCCCGGACGGGAGCCTCCCGCGGGCCGGGCGTCCCGCACCGGGCGGGAGCGCCCGGGAGGCCGTGGAGGCTCCGGCGGCCGGGCGCGACTCGTCCGCCGGGCGCTGTGCCGCCGCGCCCGACCTGAGCGGGTTCCCCCGGCAGCGCTGGATGGCCTCGATGCGGCGGACGCTCACCTCGCTGCCCGACGGCGCCCTGGACTACGGCGATCCCGGCGGCGTCCTCGCCCTGCGCGAGGAGCTGGCCGCCTACCTCGGAAGGGTCCGGGCGGCCGACGTCGGCCCGGACGAACTGGTGATCGTGGGCGGGGTCGCCCAGGGGCTGAGCCTGGCGATCCAGGCGCTGGCCGGCAGGCTTCCCCAGGTCGCGAACCGGCACGGCCTCGCCTGGTTCGTCCGGGACGACACGCGTCCCGCGGCGCGTCCCGGCCGGATCCGGCTGGCGATCGAGGACCCCACCAGCCTCCGCCAGCTCCCACTGCTCCGGGCGGCCGGTGCCGACCCGGTCGCGGTCGGCGTGGACGACGAGGGCATCGACGTCGGCGCCCTCGCCGCGACCGGGGCGCGGGCCGTGCTGCTCACCCCCGCCCACCAGTACCCCACCGGGGTCGTGCTCTCCCCCCGGCGCCGCGCCGAGCTGATCGAGTGGGCCGACGCGACCGACGCGATGATCCTGGAGGACGACTACGACGCCGAGTTCCGCTTCGACTGCGACCCCGTGGGCTGTCTGCAGGGCCTGGCCCCCGGCCGGGTGATCCTGGCCGGGAGCGTCAGCAAGTCCCTGGCCCCCGGGCTCCGCCTGGGATGGGTGGCCGCTCCGGCCCCGATCGCCGAGTCGCTGCGGCTGGCCCGCGGCGAGCTCGACCTCGGCTCACCGGTCCTGGAGCAGCACGTCCTGGCCGACTTCATCACCACCGGTGGCTACGACCGGCACCTGCGCAGGATGCGCCGGGAGTACCGGGCCCGCCGCGACGCCCTCGCGGGGGCCCTGGCCGAGCACCTCCCCGAGATCGTCGTGCGGGGCGTCTCGGCCGGGCTCCACCTGCTCGCCGAGCTGCCGGCCGGCTGGGACGAGGCGTCGGCGGCGGAGGCGGCCCTGGCCTGCGGGCTGGCCACGGAGCCGGTGGCCCCGATGCGCCACGCCCCCGGCCCGCCCGCGCTGGTGATGGGGTTCGCGCGGCTTCCGGTCCACCGCGCCGACGGGACGATCCGCGCCTTCGCGGCGGCCCTGTCCCGCTGACGTCCCCACCGCGCGGGCCACACCGGCCGCGCGCCCTGTCGGCCGCGCACGCCCTCCCGCCCGCTCGCCCGTGCATGTTTTTCCGGTCGCGCACGCCCTTCCGGCCACGCGGTCGGCGGGGCCGTTCCGACGTGCCGGTCACCGCGCCCGCCCCCGTGTCCCGTACGGGATGACATCGTCCTTATGTCCTGACAAATTCTTGACGGCGACCGGCTCCTCGCCTAGAACTGGAGATCGGCCGCTCTCTCCTTTCGCGGAGGCATCATGCGTGTTGGACTGCTGGGGCTCGGCAGGATCGGGGCGTTCCACGCCGCGACCCTGGCGGCGCACCCCGGGGTCGGCGAGTTGGTGGTGAACGACGCGGACGGCGAGCGGGCGGCGGCGGTGGCCGCGAGGCTGGGAGCCCGGGTGGGGGACGCCTTCGACGCCGACGCGCTGGTCGTCGCCACCCCCACGGCGACGCACGCGGAGCTGCTGACGCGCGCCTGCGCCGAGGGGCTGCCGGTGTTCTGCGAGAAACCGGTCGCGGCCGGCGTACCGGAGACCCTGCGCGTGCTCGACGCGGTCAGGCGGAGCGGCACGGTCGTGCACATCGGCTTCCAGCGCCGCTTCGACGCCGGGTACGCCGCGGCGCGCAGGGCGCTGGCCGACGGCGAGCTGGGCACGCTGCACCGGGTGCACATGCTCAGCGCCGATCCCCGGCCGCCCGACCCCGGGTACATCCCGCTGTCGGGGGGCATCTACCGCGACTGCCACATCCACGACTTCGACATCCTGCGCTGGGTCACCGGCCGCGAGGCCGAGACCGTCTACGCGACCGGCGCCAACCGGGGGGAGGCGTTCTTCGCCGAGGCGGGGGACGTCGACACCAGCGCCGCGCTGCTCACCCTGGACGACGGCACGCTCGTCACCCTGCAGGGTTCCCGCTACAACGGCGCCGGGTACGACGTACGGATGGAACTGGCGGGCACCCTGCGGACCCGGGCCGTCGGCCTCGACCCGCGCGCGCCGCTGACCAGCGTCGAAGGGCTGCAACCCCCCGGCGAGCCGTGGCCCGACTTCACGAGCCGGTTCCGGGCGGCCTACGTGGCCGAGCTGGACGCGTTTCTCGCCGCCGCGCGCGGGGAGACGAAGAGTCCCTGCACGGTCGAGGACGCCCTGGCCGCGCTCTATCTCGCCGAGGCCGCGGAACTCTCCCGGCGCGAGGGGCGCCCGGTACGCGTCGCGGAGGTGGTCCTGTGAGAATTGCCGGTGCGCCGATCTCCTGGGGCGTCTGCGAGGTCCCCGGCTGGGGGTACCAGCTGGACCGGTCCCGGGTGCTCACCGAGATGAGGGACCTGGGCCTGACGGCCACCGAACTCGGTCCCGAGGGCTTCCTGCCGCCCTCGCCGACCCGCTGCCGCGCCCTGCTGGCCGAGTACGGGCTGCGCGCGGTGGGCGGGTTCGTCCCGGTGGTCCTGCACGAGGGCGACCACGACCCGCTCCCGGTGGTCCGGGCCGCGATGCGCGCCTTCGCCGACGGCGACGTGGACACGGTCGTGCTGGCCGCCTCCACCGGCGGCGAGAGCTACGACGCCAGGCCCGAGCTGGACGCCGCCGCCTGGAAGACCCTGATGACCAACCTGCGCCGGATCCTCAAGAGCGCCAAGGAGTTCGGCCGCTCCGTCACCCTGCACCCGCACGTCGGGACCGTGGTACAGGACCCCGGCGAGGTGCAGCGGGTGCTCGACGGCAGCCCCGTGCAGCTCTGCCTGGACACCGGCCACCTGCTCGCGGGCGGCACCGACCCCGCCGAGCTGGTCTCGCGGGCCGCCGGGCGGATCGCGCACGTCCACCTCAAGGACGTGGACGCCGCCATGGCCGAACGGGTCAGGGCGGGCGAGCTGCCCTACGGCCGGGCCGTCAAGGAGGGCCTCTACCGCCCGCTGGGCCGGGGCGACGTGGACGTGCCCGCCATCGTCGCGGGCCTGACCGCGGCCGGGTACGACGGCTGGTACGTGCTGGAGCAGGACGTCGTGATCGCCCCCGGGGACGCGGCCGACGCCGACCCGCGGGAGAACGTCGCCGAGAGCCTGGCGTACCTGAACGGGCTCGCCGGCCCGGGCGGCGGGGCGGGCCCGTGATCGAGGTCCTGACCATGGGACGCGCCGGTGTCGACGTCTACCCGCTGCAGGTGGGCGTCTCGCTGCGCGAGGTGGAGACCTTCGGCAAGTACCTGGGCGGCAGTCCTGCCAACGTGGCGGTGGCCGCCGCCCGGCTGGGCCGTACCAGTGCCGTGATCACCAGGACCGGCGACGACCCGTTCGGGCTCTTCGTGCACGACGCGCTGCGCGAGTACGGGGTCGACGACCGCTACGTCACCGCGGTGACGCACCTGCCGACCCCGGTGACGTTCTGCGAGATCATGCCGCCGGACGACTTCCCGCTGTACTTCTACCGCCTGCCCAAGGCGCCCGACCTTGAGATCTTCCCCGAGGAGCTGGACCTGGAGGCCGTCGCCGGGGCGCGGTTGTTCTGGGCGACCCTCACCGGCCTGTCCCAGGAACCTTCCCGGAGCGCGCACTTCGCCGCCTGGCGGGCCAGGGGGCGCGTCCCGCACACCGTGCTGGACCTGGACCACCGTCCCATGTTCTGGCCCCGGCCCAAGGAGGCCCGCGACCTGGTGCGCGAGGCCCTGCGCCACGTCACGGTGGCGGTGGGCAACCTCGACGAGGTCGAGGTCGCCACCGGCACGCGCGACCCGGAGGCGGCCGCCGAGGCACTGCTGGAGGCCGGTGTCGAGCTCGCGATCGTCAAGCAGGGCCCGGCCGGGGTGCTCGGCATGACCGCGACCGAGACCGTGCGGGTGCCGCCGGTGCCGGTGGAGGTGGTCAACGGCCTCGGCGCCGGGGACGCCTTCGGCGGGGCCCTGTGCCACGGCCTGCTGGAGCGCTGGCCGCTGGAGGAGACGCTGCGGTTCGCCAACGCGGCCGGGGCGATCGTCGCGGGCCGGCTGGCCTGCGCCCCCGCGATGCCCCGGCAGGAGGAGGTGACGGCCCTGCTCACCGGCCGGCCGGGCGGGCCGTCACCCGCGGCACCCGCCTCCGGTACGGCCAAGGGCCCGGCCACGGCCACGGCCACGGTGACGGCCACGACCACGGCCACGGTGACGAGCACGCGGGCCCGCCATCCCGGTCGGATCGCCGAGGCGCTGGCGGCACGCGAGCGCAGGAGCCTGCTCCAGGAGCGCGACCGGCTCCTGATCGTCGCCGCCGACCACACCGCCAGGGGCATGGTGGGCGTCAGGGACCGTCCCGCGGCCATGGAGAGCCGTGTCGAGCTGCTGGAACGGCTCTGCGTGGCGCTGGCGCGTCCCGGTGTGGACGGCGTGCTGGGCACCCCGGACGTGGTGGAGGACCTCCTGCTGCTCGGCGCGCTGGAGGGGAAGGTCGTCATCGGGTCGATGAACCGGGGCGGCCTGCACGGGGCGGCGTTCGAGTTCGACGACCGGTTCACCGCCTACGACGCCTCCTCGATCGTCCGGGCGCGCCTGGACGGCGGCAAGATGCTCTGCCGGATCGGCGTGGACGACCGGGCCACCGCCCGCACCCTGGAGGCGTGCGGCCGGGCCGTCACCGAGCTGGCCTCGCACGACCTGGTCGCCATGGTCGAGCCGTTCTGGTCGCGCAGGGTGGGCGGCGAGATCGTCCACGACCTGTCGCCCGAGGGGGTCATCCGCTCCATCCACGTCGCCCAGGCGCTCGGCGCGACCTCCGCGCACACCTGGCTGAAGATCCCGGTCGTGGACGGCATGGAACGGGTGATGCGCGCCACCACGCTGCCGACGCTGCTGCTGGGCGGCGACCCGGGCGAGGCGCCGGAGGTCGTCCACGCGGCCTGGCGCGGGGCGCTGCGGCTTCCCGGGGTGCGGGGGCTGGTGGTGGGCCGTGCCCTGCTGTACCCCGCCGACGACGACGTGGCGGCGGCCGTCGACACCGCCGCGCAGATGCTGGAGGAGGCGTGAACCGAGCGGTCACTTCGGTAGTGACCTGAGAGGCCATCGAGGCGATCATTGAAACGGTCACCGGGGCGGTCACCGACACGATCAACGGGACGCCGCCCAGTCGTCACGTGAGGAGAGGCCATGACCTTCGTACCGGCGGGAAGCACCGCGCGGGCGCCGTGGGCGCTGTCGATCACCCCGGAGACCGCCGGGTGGACCTACTCGGGGCTGCGCGTGCTCTGCCTGTCCGGCGAGGGCGTGAGCTTCGACACCGGGGACGAGGAGATGCTCGTCCTGCCGCTCTCGGGCGAGTGCGTGGTCGAGTGCGAGGGGGAGCGGATCACGCTCGACGGCAGGCCCTCGGTCTTCGAGGGGGTCACCGACTTCGCCTACCTGCCGATCGGGGCGAGCGCCAGGGTCACCGGCCGGGGCCGCTTCGCCCTTCCCTCGGCCCGCGCGACCAGGCGCCTTCCGGTGCGGTACGGCCCGGCGGAGAAGGTCCCGGTCGAGGTGCGCGGCGCCGGCCAGGCCAGCCGGCAGGTCAACAACTTCTGCGCCCCCGGCGTCTTCGAGTGCGACAAGCTCGTCTCGGTCGAGGTGCTCACCCCGGGCGGCAACTGGTCGTCGTACCCGCCGCACAAGCACGACGAGGCCTCCGATCACGAGGCCGTGCTGGAGGAGATCTACTACTTCGAGGGCGGCCCCGGCTACCAGCGGGTCTACGGCGGCCACGAGGTGCTCGCCGAGGTGTCGTCCGGTGACGTCGTCCTCGTGCCCAGGGGGTACCACGGCCCGTCGATGGCGGCCCCCGGCTACGACCTCTACTACCTGAACGTGCTGGCCGGGCCCGCGCCCGAGCGGACGATGGCCTTCTGCGACGACCCCCGGCACGCCTGGGTCCGCGACTCGTGGACGCGGCAGCAGGCCGACCCCAGGCTCCCGATGACGGGGGCGCGGAGATGAGGCTCACCGTGGCGCAGGCGCTCCTGCGCTTCCTCGCCAACCAGTGGTCGGAGCGCGACGGCGTCGAGCAGCGGCTGGTGGCCGGGTGCCTGGGCATCTTCGGGCACGGCAACGTCGCCGGGATCGGGCAGGCCCTGGCCGAGCGGGGCGCGGGCACCTCCGGCGACCTGCCGTACTACCTGGCCCGCAACGAGCAGGCCATGGTGCACACCGCCGTCGGGTACGCGCGGGCCCGCGACCGGCTGTCCACCTTCGCCTGCACCAGCTCGATCGGTCCCGGCGCCACCAACATGGTCACCGGCGCGGCGCTCGCCACGATCAACCGGATCCCGGTGCTGCTGCTGCCCGGCGACGTCTTCGCCACCCGCGTCGCCGACCCGGTGCTGCAGCAGCTGGAGGATCCGCGCTTTCCCGACGTGACCGTCAACGACGCGCTGCGCCCGGTCTCCCGCTTCTTCGACAGGATCAACCGTCCCGAGCAGCTCGTCGCGGCGCTGCCGGCCGCGATGCGGGTGCTGGCCGACCCGGCGGAGACGGGCGCGGTCACCCTGGCCCTGCCGCAGGACGTGCAGGCCGAGGCGTACGACTGGCCCGAGGAGCTGTTCGCCCGCAGGGTCTGGCACGTGGCGCGGCCCGTCCCCGAGCCGGCCGCGCTGGCCCGGGCGGCGGAGCTGGCCCGGCGCTCGCGCCGCCCGCTGATCGTGGCCGGGGGCGGCGTGGTCTACTCCGGGGCGTGGCGGGAGCTGGCCGCCTTCGCCGCCCGGCACGGCGTCCCGGTGGGCGAGACCCAGGCGGGCAAGGGGGCGCTGCCGTACGACCATCCCTGCGCGGTGGGCGCGGTCGGCCACACCGGCACCGCGGCCGCCAACGAGCTGGCCCGTGACGCCGACCTGGTCATCGGGGTCGGCACCCGCTACACCGACTTCACCACCGCCTCGCGCACCCTGTTCGGCCAGGCCGCAGGAGGGGTGCGGTTCCTCAACGTCAACGTCGCCGCCTTCGACGCGGCCAAGCACTCCGGCGAGATGCTCGTCGCCGACGCCCGCGCGGCGCTGGAGGCCCTGGGACCCGCCCTGGACGGCTGGCGGGCCGACCCGGACTGGACGGCCAGGGCGGCCCGGCTGACCCGTGAGTGGCAGGAGCAGGTCGCGCTGCTGACCACCGGGGACGCGCTGACCCAGCCGGTGGTGCTCGGCATGCTCAACGAGGTGGCGCACCCGACGGACGTGGTGGTCAACGCGGCCGGTTCCATGCCCGGCGACCTGCACAAGCTCTGGCGGGCGAGCGACCCGAAGTCCTACCACGTCGAGTACGGCTACTCCTGCATGGGATACGAGATCGCCGGAGGGCTGGGGGTGAAGCTGGCCGTGCCGGAGCGGGAGGTGTTCGTGCTGGTCGGCGACGGGTCCTACCTGATGATGGCCCAGGAGATCGCCACCGCCGTGCAGGAGGGCGTGAAGCTCGTCGTGGTGCTGGTCGACAACCGGGGCTTCGCCTCCATCGGCGGCCTGTCGGAGTCGGTCGGGGCCGGGCGGCTGGGCACCGCCTACCGGCTGCGCGGTCCCGGCGGGGAGCTGGACGGGGCGCTCCTCCCGGTCGACCTGGCCGCCAACGCGGCCAGCCTGGGCGCGAACGTGCTCCGCGCCGACGGCCCGGAGTCCCTGCGCCTGGCCCTGGCCGAGGCGAGGCGGGCCACCGCGACCACCGTGGTGTACGTCGAGACCGTGCCCGGCCCCGGCGCGGACACCACGGCCTGGTGGGACGTACCGGTGGCCGAGGTGTCGGGAGAGGAGGGGACCCGGCGGGCACGCGCCGCCTACGAGGAGGCCAAGAAGGCCCGGCGCCCCTACCTGTGATCCTCGCGAGTCCCTAAGGCCGCGCGCCGGGCTCGCGCGGCGCGGGTTCCGGGGTGGGATCGGGGGCGGGGCCGGGAGCGAATGTGCTCTTGCGCGCGGGCTCGGGGTCCGGCCGGAAGCCCCGGGCCAGGAAGACGATCAGGCCCACCAGCACCGCGGCCGGGACGAACGCCACCCTGATGTCCACCGTGTCGTTGAGGGTGCCGACCACGGCGGCCCCCACCAGGAAGCCGACGTAGTTGAACAGGTTGACCCGGGCGATCGCGGTCTCCGCCCCGCTGCCGAGGCGGCCCGCGGCCGAGAACGACTGCGGGGCGATGACGGACAGGCCGATGCCGACCAGGCCGAACGACACGACCGCCACCACGACGCCGGGCGCCAGCACGAGGCCCAGCATGCCCGCCGCCGCGATCACCGCGCCCGCGCGCACCACCGGCGCCGGCCCGTACCTGCGCACGGCGAGGTCGCCGGGCACCCGGGCCAGCAGCATGGCCGCCTGGTAGACGAGGTAGCCGAACGGCACCAGCCACCCGCTCGCCGCCAGCGCCTTCTCCATGTAGACCGTGCCGTAGTTGGAGACCGCCGCGTCGCCGACGTACAGGAACGCCATCGCCAGGCAGAGCGGGATGATCGGCCGCCACGGCGACCGGGAGGTCACGGCCTCGAGCGGCGTCTCGACGCCCTCCTCGTCGCGCCGGTAGAGGCGCGGGAGCAGGACCACCGAGATCAGCGCGCCGATCATCACCGGTACGGAGAACGACCAGCCCAGCGGCACGCCGAGCGCGCTGAAGGCGGAGTTGGCGCCCGCGCCCAGCATCGAGCCGACGCTCCACACGGCGTGGAAGCCGGTCAGCACGCTCATCCCGTACCTGCGCTCGACCGCGACCGCCTGCATGTTCATCGCCGCGTCCACCGCGCCGACGAACAGGCCGAAGACGGCGCTGAGCGCGTACAGCCCGGTGAGCCCGTCGTTCCAGCCCAGCAGGATCACGGCCGTGCAGACGCCGATCTGGGAGATCCGCAGCACCGGGGCGCTGCCGTACCGGCTCGCCAGGGGGGCCGCGACCGCGCTGCCGACCCCGGAGATCACCGGGACGAGCAGCAGGACCAGGGTGAGGTCGCCGTCGCTGAGGCCGAACCGGTGCTGGAGGTCGATCACATGGGTGAGCAGGGTGGCGAAGCAGAGCCCCTGGACGAAGAACGCCGCCCAGGTCGCCACGCGTGCCTGCCTGTCACGGGGGGTCGGCATGGCGATCTCCGGGAACATGAGGGGGATTCAAGTTCCCGTCAGGGTATGGGCGGCGTACCCGGTGGTCAATGGCCCGTCACCTGCCGGTTCCGCCCGTCCGCCGGCCCGTCCGCGCGCACATCCGGAGCGCGCCGGACGAGGCGTCGGGGCCCGGCGGCGATTATGGTCGAAGGGTGGAGAGTCACCGGCCCCCCGCCATCCGCCGTCACGTCCCCGAGCCGCGTCCCGCCGACCTCAGAGCCGGGGACGTCGACCGCGAGAGGGTGGCCGTCGTGCTCGGCGACGCCCTCGCCGACGGACGCCTCGACCACGGCGAGTACGAGCAGCGCGTCGAGGCCCTCTACCGGGCGCGCACGCTGGGGGAGCTCTCCGCCCTCACGGCCGACCTGCTCCCGCCCGAGGCGCAGCCGCTGCGCACCGACGTCCGCCCGGTGACGGCGTTCTTCGGCTCGGAGAAACGCTCGGGCCGCTGGGTGGTGCCGACCCGGTTCCCGGCCACCGCGATCTGCGCCAACGTCACGCTCGACCTGTGCGAGGCGCTGCTCCAGTCCAGCCGGGTGACCCTGCAGGTCACGGTGCTGTTCGGCACCCTCACCCTGATCGTGCCCGAGGGGGTGCGGATCGAGATGCCCGCCTCGACGTACATGGGGGGCAAGAAGAACCAGGTCCGGGCCTCGCCCGACGGCCCGGTCATCGAGATCACCGGCGTCGTCACGTGCGGCAACATCGTGGCCAAGTCCCCCAGGCGCCCCCGGCGCTCCTGGTTCCGCCGCTGACGTTCGTGACGCGCGTCCGTCGTCGGCGCCCACGGCACGCGTCCGTCGTCGAGGCCCGCGATGCGCGTCCACTGCCGGTGTCCACGTCGCACGTCCGCCGCTGACGCCCGCGGCGCGTCCGGCGTCGGCGCCCACGGCGAGTGTCCGCCGTGGGCGTGCCCCGCCCGCGCCTAGCGGGCGTTGTCGAAGTTGATCGCGCTGTAGGCCCGCAGCTTCCAGAGCTGGTGCTCGCTCTCGATCTTCCGGATCGTCCCGGACCGGCCGCGCATGACCAGGGAGCTGGTGACGGCCCGTCCGGCCCGGTAGCGGACCCCCTGCATCAGCTCGCCGTCGGTGATCCCGGTGGCGGCGAAGAACACGTCGTCGGACCTGACCAGGTCGTCGGTGCTGAGCGTGGCGTCCAGGTCGAGGCCCGCGTCCAGCGCCCGGCGGCGCTCGGCCTCGTCCTGCGGCCAGAGCCTGCCCTGGATGACACCGCCCAGGCACTTGAGCGCGCACGCGGCGATGATGCCCTCCGGGGTGCCGCCGACGCCGAGCATCAGGTCGACGCCGGTCCCCACCCGGGCCGCCATGATCGCACCGGCCACGTCGCCGTCGGTGATGAGCCTGATCCGCGCACCGGCCTCCCGGATCTCCCGGATCGTCTTCTCGTGGCGGGGCCGGTCCAGGATGACCACGGTCACGTCCGACGGCTCGCCGCCCTTGGCGCGCGCCACCGCGGCGATGTTGTCGGCCACCGGCGCGTTGATGTCCACCGACGAGGCCGCCTCGGGGCCGGTGACCAGCTTGTCCATGTAGAAGACCGCCGACGGGTCGTACATCGAGCCGCGCTCGCTGACCGCGATCACCGAGATCCCGTTGGGCATGCCGAGAGCGGTCAGCCGGGTGCCGTCGATCGGGTCGACGGCCACGTCGCACGCCGCGCCGCTGCCGTCGCCCACCTGCTCGCCGTTGTAGAGCATCGGCGCGTTGTCCTTCTCGCCCTCGCCGATCACCACCACGCCGCTCATCGACACGGTGTTGATCAGCTGGCGCATCGCGTTCACCGCGGCGCCGTCCGCACCGTTCTTGTCACCCCGCCCGACCCAGCGGGCCGCCGCCATCGCGGCCGCCTCGGTGACGCGGACGAGCTCCAGGGCGAGGTTGCGATCAGGTGCGTGCTCACCCGTGGCGAGGGTGGCGGGAACGGACGTCTGATCGGACATGGTGGGAAACCCCTCTCGTGGATTGTTGCAACGATCGTAGTTGGCACCCCTGTGACCGGTCGGCGGAGGATAATCTGCCCACCATGAGCAGTGACACGGAACGGCTGGTGAAGGGCGGGGGTGCGCGGACCTCCGAGCGGGGTGCCGCCACGCGCGTCGCACTCCTGGCCGCGGCCAGGGAGACGTTCGTCACGAGCGGCTTCGCCGAGGCCGGGGTCACCGACGTGGTCTCCCGGGCGGGGGCGAGCGTGGGCAGCCTCTACCACCACTTCTCCGGCAAGGCCGACCTCTACCTCACCCTCTTCGACGAGTTCCAGACCCGGCAGACCCAGCGGACCAAGCAGGCGGTCCAGGAGGCCAGGGCCGAAGGCGAGGGCGACCCGATGCGGTTGTTCATCGCGGGGGCCCGCGCCTACCTGGAGGGCTGCCTGGCCGAGCGGGAGCTGTCGGCCCTGTTCCTGCGCGGCGACGGGCCGCCCGGGTTCGAGGTCATCATGCGCGACCGGCTCCGGCAGTGGGCCAAGCGCAACGCCGCCCTGTTCGAGGGCGACGAGGGTGCGCTGGTCGTGGTCCTCACCGGGGCGCTCGCCGCCGCCGTCTCCGAGGTCGCCCTGTCCGACGACGAGGACGCCTCCCGGGTGCTCGCCGAGGACGTGCTGGCCATCGTCGCGCAGATCCGCCGCCCCTGAGACGGGACCGCCCCGCGGAACGGATAGTGTCGGTGGTCGTGCGAAGGTTCACTGAGGGCTTCTACGGCTACGCGTTCGCGATGGCGGTCTGCCTGGCGGCCGTCGGCCTCTTCCTGCTCATCACGCCACAGAGCCGGACCGAGCGCATCCCCAAGGTCGACTACTCGCTCGCCCTGGCCGACCTGCGGCGTACGGCCCCCTTCCAGGTGTGGGCGCCCGGACAGGTCGCCCCCGGATGGGTGCCGAACAGCTCCCGCAGGACGAACGACGGCGGCTGGACGACCTGGAGGCTCGGCTTCGCCACCGCCGAGCGCCGCCACGCGATGCTCGCCCAGAGCGACGAGAAGCCCGCGGCCGAGTTCGCCAACCGGCTCGCCAACACCTCCACGGCCACCGGTACCGTCCAGATCGGCGGCGTGACCTGGGAACAGCGCGTCCGCGAGGACAAGGACCAGCGTTCCCTGGTACGCCTCCTGCCCGACGTCACGGTCGTCGTCACCGGCACCGCCTCCTGGCAGGAGCTGTCCACCCTGGCCGGGTCCCTCAGGCAGCAGCCGAAGATCACGTCCTAACGTCCGGGAACGGCCGCAGGCCCGGCCGCTCGCGCACCGCGCGCCGTCCGGCCCTCGTGGTTCGGTCGTGTCGTACGGCCCCTCCGCGGCCGCGGGCGGCGTCGGTCGCTCAGAAGGGGGCGTCCGCGCCGGGGTCGGGCTGCCGCCGCTGGGCCATGGCCGCGGCGAGCTTCACCCGGGCCCCCTGCAGCCACTCCTCGCAGAGCGAGGCCAGCCTCTCCCCGCGCTCCCAGAGCTCGATCGACTCCTCCAGGGTGAGCCCGCCCGCCTCGAGGCGGCGGACCACCTCGGTCAGCTCCTCGCGCGCCTGCTCGTACGACGGTGTCTTCTCATCGGCCACGGACCCCACCTTAGATCGTCCGCGCCGCCTCCCCGCCCGTCCCACCGCCCGGTACGGCTGGCAGAATGCCCGGATGAGCGTTCGTGACGCGACCCTCGACGACATTCCCGAGCTGGTGCGGCTGCGTCAGATCCTGGCCGACAGGATGGCCCTGGACGGGAGCCTCCCGATCGAGGAGGACTGGCGACCGGCCTACGCGGAGAGCCTCGCGGAGCGGCTCGGTAGCGCCGACACCGCCGTCTACGTGGTGGACGCGCCCGGCAAGAGGCTGGCGGCCTGCGGGATCGGCCTGATCTTCGAGCGCATGCCCGGCCCCAGCCTCCCCGACGGGCGCTACGGCTACATCCAGGGCATGGCCACCGACCCCGGCCACCGGCGCAGGGGCCACGGCCGGGCCGTCGTCAACGCCCTGATGGAGTGGTACCGGCGGACCGGGGTCCGCCGGGTCGACCTGCACGCCACCTCCGACGCCGAGGCCCTCTACCGGGAGTTCGGGTTCATCGACGACGGCTACCCCTCGCTCACGTGGTGGAATCGCTCCTGACCGTCACCCGGTCGTCGGAGAAGCGCACCGTGAGCTCGTCGCCCGGGGAGATCTCGCTCGCCAGCCGTACGACGTCGCCCGAGGGGCGCTGCACGATCGCGTAGCCGCGCTCCAGCGTGGCGGCCGGGGAGAGCGAGACCAGGCGGGCGCGCAGGTGCTCCAGCGAGTCCTGGGCGCGGTCCAGGGAACCGGTGAGGGAACGCCTCGCCCGGTCCCTGAGCTGCTCGGCCTGCTCGGCCCTGCGCTCGACCTCGCGTACCGGATCGGCGAGGGCGGGGCGCGAACGGGCCGCGGCCAGCCAGGCCGTCTCGCGGTCCAGCCAGCCCTTGGCCACCCTGCGCCCCCGGTCACGGAGCTGGCGGACCAGCGTGAGCTGCTCGCCGACGTCCGGCACGACCTTCTTCGCCGCGTCCGTGGGCGTGGACGCGCGCACGTCGGCGACCAGGTCGAGCAGCGGGTTGTCCTGCTCGTGCCCGATCGCGCTGACCACCGGGGTACGGCACGCCGCGACCGCCCGCACCAGGGCCTCGTCGGAGAAGGGCAGCAGGTCCTCCATCGACCCGCCGCCCCGCGCGATCACGATCACGTCCACGTCGGTGTCGGCGTCCAGCCTGCGCAGCGCCTCGATGACCTCGCCGACCGCGTACGGTCCCTGCACGGCCACCGGTTCCACCGTGAACCGGACCGCGGGCCAGCGGCGCCGCGAGTTCTCCAGCACGTCGCGCTCGGCGGCCGAGTCACGGCCGCAGATCAGCCCGACCGTACCGGGCAGGAACGGCAGCCGCCGCTTCCTGTCCACCCCGAAGAGACCCTCGGAGGCGAGCAGCCGGCGCAGGCGCTCCAGCCGTGCCAGCAGCTCACCGACCCCGACCGGCCGCATCTCCAGCGCGGTGAACGCGAAAGAACCCTTGTTGACCCAGAAGTCGGGCTTGAGATGCGTCACGATCCGGGCGCCGTCGACCGGCCGGGGGACGGTGGCCTCGTAGACGCCGCGCGGGCAGGTGACCCGGGCCGAGATGTTGGCCACCGGGTCGCGCAGCGTCAGGAACACCGTGCCGCCGCGGGCGGTCAGCTCGGTGATCTGCCCTTCGACCCAGACGGTGCCGAGCTTGCCGATCCAGCCGCCGACCATCTGCAACACCGTGCGGACCGGAAGGGGCTGCTCAGGAGTGGACTTCGAGCTCATGGGCGGGAGCCTACGCGCCGGACGCGACTATTCCCCGGCCTCCAGCTTGGCCAGACGGTTCTCGTACATCCGCACGACGGCCTCGCGGGCGGAGGTGGCCCGCTCGTAGGCGATCAGTTCCCTGATCTGCTCGGCCGTCCTGCCGCGCATGCGCGCCCGCAGCGACGCCACCGTCAGGTCCGCGTAACCGGGCAGTGGTTCGGCCGGTACCGCACCGGCCGCGGCGACCACGTCGGCGGTCGGCGCGGTGACGGACCCGGCCGTCTCCGGGGGAGCGACCCGGGTGCCGGTCACCTCGACCAGCGCGGCGTCCTGGGTCTCCGGCTTCGCCACCTTGACCTCGGCGAGCTCGACCTTCGTCGCAGGGGGCGTCTCGACCACGGCGTCCACCGGGACGGGAGTGGCGTCCCCGGCGTCCCCGGCCTCCCTGACGTCTCCGGTGTTCCCGGTGACCTCGGAGGCGGTCTTCGCGTTCGCGGGAGCGGCCTTGGGGGCCTTGCGGGTCCTGGGGGTGGACGTGGCCGCCGTGGCGGGCTTCGCGGTGGCCCTCGTGCCGGTCCTCCGGGTGGCGGGCTTCGCGGTGGTGGCCTCGGACTCGGGCCGCGGGCTCAGGGTCTCGGCGGTCCCGTTCTCGACGGTCTCGGTCTCGACGTTCCCTGGCTCGACGTTCCCGGTCTCGGCGGTGCCGGTCTCGGGAGTCTCGGTGGCGGCGGGGGTGGCCGGGGTGGCCGACGTGGTCGGGGCCTGCGCCGATTCCTTGACGGCCTTGGTCGCCTTGGTGGTCCTGGGCTTCTTCGCCGCGGGCGTCGTGGTGGCGGTGGCCGCCTCGGTCTCGTCGACCTTGCTCTTGCCGGCCTTCGTGCCCCGGGTCTTCGCGCTTTCGGCCTTGGTCTCGTCGGCCTTGGTCTCGTCGGCCTTGGTCTCGCCGGTCTTCGTGCTCTCGGCCTTCGTGGGAGCGGCCTCCTCGGCGGGGGCGGCCTTCGCGGCCTTCGCCGTCTTCGCGGCCTTGACGGGCTTGGCGGCCTTGGGCTTCGCGGCGGGGGCCTCGGTGACGGAGGTCCCTGTGACGGAAGTCTCTGTGACAGAGGTCTCGGTGTCCGGAGTGTCGGCGACCGGAGCCTCGTCGGTCCGGGTCTTCTCGGCCGAGGTCTTGGCGGCCGGAGTCTCGGTGACCGGGGGCTCGGTGACCGGGGCCGCGGAAGCCGCGGCGGCCTTGGCGGGCTCGGCGGCCGGGGTCTCGGGCGTGGCGGCGGGGGTCTCGGCCACGGTCTCGGGAGCGGCGGTCTCGGGGGTGGCGGGCTTGGGGGCGGCGGGCTTGGGGGCGGCGGGCTTGGCGGGGCTGAAGATGACCGGCTCGTGGGAGGTCCCGGTGCCGTTGCTCTCGGCGGCGGGTGCCTTCTCAGTGATCTTGGACGGTCGCGGTGCGAAGATGACCGGCTCTCGGCGGGCGGGCTTCTCGGCCTCCTCCACCTTCCCGGCGGCGCTCTCGGCCGGTGCCTCGTCCGCGCTCCTGGAGGGACGCGGTGCGAAGATGACCGGCTCTCGGCGGGCGGGCTTCCCGGTCTCCTCCACCTGCTCGACGGCGCTCTCCTCGACGTCCACCGGCACGTCGGCGGTCGCCTCCCGGGACTCGTCGAGGTCGTCCTCACGGCCGGAGGAGCCCTTGATCTTGTTCCGGACCCGGTCGCCGAGGAGCAGAGCCTGGCCGACCCCGCTCAGGGCGGTCTGCAGCATGTGCAGGGGAAGATCTTTTGCTTTCTGTGTGACACTGCGGATCATGTCGGGGACTGACATGGCGTCTCCCTGGAGGTCTGTGTCGGGAAGGACAGATGTGACAAGTACGGGCCTGCGGGATGTTGCGCCGGGCTCATGGGACGTATGGGCCGTCTCGCGGACGCGTCCACGTAGCATAAGAGCATGACTTCCATGACCCCTGCGAACCGACGCGTACTGGTGGCGAAGCCCCGTGGCTACTGTGCGGGGGTCGACCGTGCGGTCCAGGCCGTGGAGAAGGCGCTGGAGCAGTACGGTGCGCCGATCTACGTCCGCAAGCAGATCGTCCACAACACCCACGTCGTCAGGACGCTGGAGGAGCGCGGCGCGATCTTCGTCGACGAGACCGAGCAGGTGCCCGAGGGGGCCATCGTGGTCTTCTCCGCCCACGGCGTCTCCCCGGAGGTCCACCGCGAGGCCGCCCGGCGCAGCCTGAGGACGATCGACGCCACCTGCCCCCTGGTGACCAAGGTGCACAACGAGGCCAAGCGTTTCGCCTCCCAGGACTACGACATCCTCCTCATCGGGCACGAGGGCCACGAGGAGGTCGAGGGCACCGCGGGCGAGGCCCCCGACCACATCCAGCTCGTCGACGGGCTGGAGTCGGTCGGCACGGTGCAGGTCAGGGATCCCGAGCGGCTGGTCTGGCTCTCGCAGACCACGCTCTCGGTGGACGAGACGGTCGAGACGGTCTCCCGCCTCAAGGAGCGCTTCCCCAACCTGATCGACCCGCCCAGCGACGACATCTGCTACGCCACCCAGAACCGTCAGGTCGCGGTCAAGGAGATCGCCGCCCAGGCCGAGCTGGTGATCGTCGTCGGCTCGGAGAACTCCTCCAACTCCAAGCGGCTGGTCGAGGTCGCCCTCGACCACGGGGCCGACGCCTCCTACCTGGTCGACGACGCCTCGCTCATCCAGGACGCCTGGCTCGAAGGCGTCACCACGGTCGGTGTGACGAGCGGCGCCTCGGTGC
This sequence comes from Streptosporangium sp. NPDC050855, assembly GCF_044456585.1. NCBI lineage: Bacteria > Bacillati > Actinomycetota > Actinomycetes > Streptosporangiales > Streptosporangiaceae > Streptosporangium > Streptosporangium sp. NPDC050855. The sequence continues at coordinate 166,829 of NZ_JBITFY010000005.1, read as the reverse complement.
CCGAGGAGCTCGTCGCCGGGGTCCTCGCCCGCCTCGCCCGCAACGGGTTCGAGGACGTGCAGGAGGTCGAGTCCGTCGAGGAGAACGTGCGGTTCGCGCTCCCGCACGAGCTGCGTAAGAACCTGCGCGTCACGGCGGTCTGACCGGTCGTCCCGCGTCCCGGCCTCCGGGCCGGGGCGGGCCGGTGACCACCACCCGGTCCGAGGGCCCCGCCCGCGACGGCGGCCGGCCGGGGCCGCAGGGACGGGTCAGCGTTCGTCGCGCGGCGTCCCGTAGACCTTGGGCTCGAAGTACCCCTCGGGTTCGGGGGCGAAGGCGGTCTCCCCGCTTCTCGGGCGGGGCACGGACGCCTTGGTCGCCTTGAGCTCGTCGCGCAGCTCGCGGACGCAGCGGGTCAGCCCGCGACGCCAGGCGATCACCAGCACCAGGAGCGAGCCGCCGAACAGCCAGGGGGCGCCCTGGGACAGCGCGGTGTACATGCCCAGCCCGAAGGCCTGCAGCGGGGTGGCCGCGAACAGGGAGCGGACCGCCTCGATGAGCACGGTGGTCACGAAGAAGACCAGGGGCGGGGAGACCACCAGAGAGAGCAGCTCCCTCGGGTTGACCAGCGCCGTCGCACCCGCGCAGCCGATCACGAACGCCACGCCGGTCAGCGCGGACAGCCCCGACAGGGCCTGCAGCACACCTCCCAGCAGCGTGGCCACCAGCACGAGGGCCAGCGCGCCCCGGACGGTCAGCCGGATGCCGCCGGGCCGGTCAAGCTCACTCATGCGATCACCCCGCCGGGCGGCTGCACGCCGCCTCGCTCGTCCACCACTCGTCCCCTTGACCTCGGCCCCCGCGTCATCGGTCCCGTCGCCTCCAGTGTCCGGCCGCAGGCGTCCACAGGGATAGGTCTCAGGGCAGGTCGTTGGTCAACCTACCGTTCAGGCGGGACACGAGAGACGGGCTTGGCTCCTCTTCCGCGAGCAGTTCGGGTGAGGTCAGGGCGCGCGGCAGGTCCTCCAGAGGCTGCGGCCCCTCCAGTTTCTCCTCGACCAGGCCCAGGTCGTTGAGCTTGCGGGCGCTCACCAGCACCCGCGTCTCCAGCGAGCCGACCGTCCTGTTGTACGACTCCACCGCCCGGCTCAGCGAACGTCCCAGGGACTCGACGTTGCGGCCCATGCTGCTCAGCCGCTCGTACAGCTCCTTGCCGACCTCGAAGATCGCCCGCGCGTTCTCGCTGAGCGCGGCCTGCTGCCAGGCGTACTGCGCGGTGCGGAGCATGGTGATCAGCGTGGTGGGGGTGGCGATGTGGACCCGCCGCCGCATGGCGTACTCCAGCAGGGCGGGGTCGCGTTCCAGGGCCGGGGCGAGGAACGCCTCGCCGGGGATGAACAGCACCATGAACTCCGGTGCCGGGCTGAACGCCTGCCAGTAGGACTTGGAGGCGAGCCGGTCCACGTGCTCGCGCACGTGCCGGGAGTGGGAGTCGAGCCGGGCCGACTGGTGGTCCGGATCGGTCGACTCGGCGGCCTCCAGGTAGGCGGCCAGCGAGACCTTGGAGTCGACCACGATGTTCTTGCCCCCGGCCAGGCGCACCACCATGTCGGGCCGCAGGACGCCGTCCGGAGTGGTGACGCTGACCTGCTCGTCGAAGTCGCAGAAACGCTGCATCCCGGCGATCTCGGCCACCCTGCGGAGCTGGAGCTCCCCCCACCGCCCCCGGGCCTCCGGGCGTTGCAGGGCCCGTACCAGCGTGCTCGTCTGGGCGCGGAGCTGCTCGTTGCTCTCGCGGACGACGTCGATGTGCTTGGCCAGCTCGGCGTGGGCGGCCCGCTGGCCCGCCTGCGTGTCGCGCAGCTGCGTCTCGACGCGCGACAGGGTGTCCTTGAGCGGCTCGATCAGGTGCTCGACGGCCTGCTTGCGCTGTTCCAGCTCCCCGGCGGCCTCGGCCCGGCCCGCGGCGAGCCTCGTCTCGGCCAGTTCCAGAAAGCGCAGGTTGTTGACGTCGAGCGCGCGCGTGGACAGGGCCTGGAACCGGTCGGCGAGCTGTCCCTCGACGTAGGCGAGCTTCTCTTCCGCGATCTTCGCGCGGGCCTCGGCGTCGGCCAGGCGCGCGGCCATGTCGGTGGCTCCGGAGGCGGCCCGTGCCCGCCCCAGCAGGAACCCGATCGCGAGTCCCGCGGCGAGGCCCACCGCCAGCTGGAAGGAGAGCGCCATGACGTCCACCCCGGCATGATTCCAGGCCCGGCCCCTCCTGGCGCGCCGACACGCCTCCGAAATCGGGCCGATCGCCCCCCGTGACGGGTTCGTGTCGACCGGCTGACGGGTCCGTGGCGACCGGCACCGGGTCATTCCGCGTAAACTCGGCTCACGTGAGCCTGAGCATCGGCATCGTCGGATTGCCCAACGTCGGCAAGTCAACGCTTTTCAACGCGCTGACGAAGACCGCCAACGCCCTGGCGGCGAACTATCCGTTCGCCACCATCGAACCCAACGTGGGCATCGTCGGCGTCCCCGACCCGCGTCTTGAGAAGCTGGCCGAGATCTTCGGGTCGGCGAAGATCCTGCCGGCGAAGGTCGAGTTCGTCGACATCGCCGGGCTGGTCCGCGGCGCCTCGGAAGGGCAGGGACGGGGCAACCAGTTCCTCGCCAACATCCGCGACACCGACGCGATCTGCCAGGTCATCCGGGTCTTCGACGACCCGGACGTGACCCATGTGGACGGCGGGGTCTCTCCCGGACGCGACATCGAGACGATCAACACCGAGCTGATCCTCGCGGACCTGCAGACGCTGGAGAAGGCGATCCCCCGCCTGCAGAAGGAGTCCAGGACCAACAAGGACCGCAAGTCCGCGCTGGACGCGGCCGAGGCGGCCTTCAAGCTCCTCGACGGCGGCACCACCCTGTACGCCGGGGCCAAGGGCGCCGGGATCGACCCCGCGGACCTGCGCGAGCTGCACCTGCTGACCGCCAAGCCGTTCCTGTACGTCTTCAACCTCGACGCCGACGAACTGGTGGACGACGCGCTCCGCGCCAGGCTGTCGGAGCTGGTCGCCCCGGCCGAGGCCGTCTTCCTGGACGCCGAGATCGAGTCCGAGCTCGTCGAGCTCGACGAGGAGGAGGCGCTGGAGCTGCTGCAGTCCGTCGGGCAGCAGGAGTCGGGCCTGACCCAGCTGGCCAGGGTGGGCTTCGAGACCCTGGGCCTGCAGACCTACCTGACCGCCGGTCCCAAGGAGACCCGGGCCTGGACGATCCGCAAGGGCGCCACCGCTCCCGAGGCGGCCGGGGTCATCCACACCGACTTCCAGCGGGGCTTCATCAAGGCCGAGATCGTCTCCTACGACGAGCTGGTCGAGGCCGGTTCCATCGCCGCGGCCCGCCAGGCGGGCAAGGCCCGGATCGAGGGCAAGGACTACGTCATGCGCGACGGCGACGTGGTGGAGTTCCGCTTCAACGTCTGACGGAGGTCCGACGTCCGGCTCAGATCCGACGTCCGGCGAAGATCCCGCGTCCGACGAAGATCCTTGTCCGGCGAGGGGCCCGCGTCCGGCGAGGACCGAGAACACGCTCCGGCCCGGTCCGGCTCCACGCGAGCCGGGCCGGGCCGTTTCGGTCCCGGGAGCCCGCGCACGACTCGGCCCCCTGGAACAGGGTTTTTGTCGTTTGTGACACTGGGTGACGTATTTCGCGTTAAATGCGCAGGTCGCGACAGTCCGCGAACCGTCCAGTTAGCAATGGGTGGCGTTTGGGTAATCGACCCGCGCCCTGGCCAGGGGTAATACACATTCGGTCGGGCATCTGCGGCATCGGCGGCCTCGCCGGGGTTCCAGACCCGGTTTGCTCAGTCATCACGATGCCTGCAGCATAGGCGTGGCTTTCCTGGAAGAATCGGCGGGGCGGCTAGAGTAAGTGCGTCACCCTGGCCAACGGGATCGGCGGCAATACGACACCGCACCGGCCGGAAGTGACGCGAGCGGAGGCGTGATGGCTCGAAGGTCGACGGTCCAGCGTGATCCCCGGATCGCTGGCGACCCCGAGCTGTCGGCATACCCGGATTTTCCCGACGATCCCGACCTCGACCGTGTTCCGGCACGCCGCAGGGGCACGCCCCGCAACCGCTGGTCCGGCGGCGGAGGCCGCTGGCTGGTGTGGGCCGGCCGCGCCGTGCTCTGGGCACTGATCATCGTCATCGTGGTGAACGGGGTGCGCGCCCCCTTCGAGCGCTTCACCCAGCCGAACGCCCCCACCGGCACGGCCCCCGTCGCGGGGGAGGGCTTCCCCACCGTCCAGGGCTCGGCCTTCGCGGCCCAGTTCGCCGAGGTCTACCTGAACTTCGACGGGGCACGCCTGGAGGAGCGGGAGTCCAGGCTGGCCCCCTACCTGCCCGAAGGCGTCGAGTCGCAGTTCGGCTGGGACGGTCTCGGCCGGATGAGCGCTGGAGCGGTGCAACCGTACGGGATCGAGGTCGTCGACGCCGAGAACGCCGTCGTCACCGTCGCCTACCAGTCCGAGGACCGCCGCCAGCTGCTGTCGGTGCCCATCTACCACGACCGGTCGGCCAAGAGGTTCGTCGTCGCGGGACGGCCGGGCATCCTGCCCGCGCCCGGCGCGGCCGACCTGCCGCCCAAGCCCGCGCCCGACCGCGACCGCGCCGCCGAACAGGAACTGCGCCCCTCGCTGGAGGGCTTCTTCAAGGCGTACGCGGCGAGCGACACCGCCTCCCTGCGGCTCTACGCCGACGCCGGCACCACCCTGGAGGGTTTCTCCGGAGCCCTGACCTTCCTGCAGCTCAAGGACCTCTCGGTGCCCCTCCCCGCGGGCAGCACCCGCCAGGTGACCGCGACGGTCTCGTGGGGCGTCCCGGCGAAGACCACGACGTCCGACGAGCCGGAGCCCGCGGACCCCGGCCAAATGGGAGGCAAGCTCGAACAGGCGTACCTGCTCACCATGGTCAAGCAGGGCGACAAATGGTTCGTCAAGGACATCCGCGGCGCGTACCGATCCGTGGCGGGATGACTCATGATCGAATGGTGCCGGTCCATGGTGAGCAGACCCCCCCTGATCGACGATCCACCGGTCCGGGCCCCGGCGCGTACGCGTCGCGGGCCCGTCATCACCCGGCGGGCGCGATCGTGAGTACGGAGGACAAGAAGTGATTCTCAAGACCATGTTGCTGAGCGTCGTGGAGCTCGCTCAGCCCACAGCTCCTCCCGCAGGCGTCAACACCGAGGGCCTCGCCGACTTCCTCCGCAGCTTCTTCGCCCCCCTCTTCCTGGTCATCGTCTCGGTGGTGGCCCTCTTCTTCCTCTTCACCCGTGAGATCACCAGGTTCGTCCAGTTCATCATCCTGGCGATCGCCATCGGAGTGATCTTCTACGTGCCGAACATCATCGAGGTGACGGCCAAGGCGATCGCGGGCGCGCTGGGCATCTCGGGGGGTTGAGACCGCGCCCGAACGGTCACACAAGGAGAGGCGGAGAGGAGGATCACGTGGATCTGCCCACGTACACCAATATCTGGAGGATCGAGAAGCGGCTCTACAAGCTGTACGACCTACGGCTGCCGATGCCGCTCCCGATCGTCTGGATCGGTGGGTTCGTGGGAGTGCTGGCCCCGTGGTCGCTCCTGCTCTACCTGCTCGGTCTCCCCTTCGCGGCTCCCTGGCACGTCATCTACCTGGTGCCGCCCGGCATCGTCACCTGGCTCTCCACCCGGCCGGTGATCGAGAGCAAGAGGCTCACCGAGCTGCTCCAGTCGCAGCTGCGCTACGTGGGCGAGCCGCGTACCTGGTGCCGGATGGCACCCGTCTCCGAGCCCGCCGAGGTCGCGCTGAACGGCCGGGTCTGGCGTGCCTCGCCGCAGTACGGATCGGTCAAGGTCAAGGCGTCCCGCAAGGTCCGCCAGGCACAGGCCAAGCGCGCCGCGGCCCGCGAGGTGCGTCCGGCCGTGGCCGCCGCGGCCGCGGCGGCGGCCACCGCCCCGGTCGCCCGCGAGCGGATCACCTGGAGCCAGAGCCGCGCCCAGCGCCAGGGGGTCGCCCCGGCACTCGGCCAGGCCACGGCCGTCGAGACGGCGCCGGCCGTGCTTCCGGTCGCGATGCCGGTCACCGTGCCGTCGATGCCACCGATGCCTCCGCTGCCCGTCTCCGCGGCGGAACCGGCCGGGGGATCGGCCGCGGGGTCGGCCGGGGGACCCGTCGTGTCGGGTACGCGTCCCGAAGGTGTGGGCCGGGCGGGTTCCGGTCGTGCGGGATCGTCCTCCTCGTCCTCCTCGTCGTCCGTGAAGCGGACCGGTGAGGAGGAGCGCGCCCCGGCCGTGACCGCGTCCGCCGGGAACGACATCGCCGCCCTGGACGACACCGTCGAGGCGATGGGTGCCGGCCGGGCCGGGAGGGGCTTCGGCAGGACCGTCGAGGCGAAGGGCACGAAGCCGGAAGACAGGACGAAGGGCACGGACAACGCCAGGGAGGCCGAGGACTCCGGAGTCGCCGAGGGCTCCGGGACGGCCGGGGGGACGAAGGGTTCCGCGAGGGCCGGGGAGCGGGTCTCCGCGTCCTCGCCGTCCTCGCCGTCCCCGTCGTCCTCCGCGTCCCCGTTCCCGGTCGCCCCCGCGTCCCCGGTGTCCTCCGAGACGCCGGGGGCGTCCGGGAGGCCGTCGCCGTCCGAGGCGCCGGTGGCCGCCGGGGGGCCGGTGGCGTCCGAGGCCTCACCGGCTCCGTCCGCCCCCATCGGCACCGAGGCGCTGCGCCGCCTGCGCAGGCTGGCCGCCTCCGCCGACGCCCAGCGCGCCGCGGCGGCCCCGCAGGTCCCGCCGGCTCCGGTGCCGCCCCTGACCGATCCGCCCGCGTCGATCCCGCCCGCGTCGATCCCGCCCGTGTCGATCCCGTCCACGCCCGTCCCGTCCGCCTCCGTTCCGCCCGCCGTGCCGACCGCTCCCGCCGAGCGACCCGAGCGACCCGAGCCGACCGGCACACCGAAGCGACCCAAGGGGTCCGAGCAGACCGGCACACCGAAGCGGTCCGAGCGTCCTGAACGGCCCGAGCCGGCCGGGACACCCGGGCGGCCCGCCGTCTCCGATCCCGTGCGCGACCCCGCCGACCCGGCCGTCGCGCCCTTCGTGCCGAGGTTCGTCGGCCCGGCCCCGGCCGGGTGGCGGACCGCGGGGGCGACCGGGCTCCCCACCGACGAGACGAACACGACCGGCGAGACGAACACGACCGGCAGGACGCACGCGACCGGCGCGGCGAGCGCGGCCGACCCCGCGGACACCACGGATACCAAGAACACCGTGGACGCGATGGACGCAGAGGAGAGCGCGCGACGCCGGCACCGCAGGGGCCGTCCCGCCCCCATCGGCCGCCCGGCCGACACCCCGGGCACCTCGAGCACCCCGGGCACCCCGGGCACTCCAGGCTCCGCAGGCTCCGCAGGCTCCGCGGGCTCCGCGGGCTCCGCGCGGGCCTGGCCTCCCGAGCGGCTCGCGGGCGCGCAGACGGGTCCGGCCGACCCGAGCGGTGCCCAGCCGGGCGCCGGGATGTCGATCCGTGCCGTCCCCACCGGGGCGGCCAAGGCCGATCCGGTGACCCCCGCGCCTCCCGTGCCCGCCTCCTCGTACGGCGAGGCCGAGACCAGGGTCCGCAGGGTGGAGTCGGTGGTCGGCCGGGACTCCTCCGGCGGCTGGCGACGCCTGGCCCAGGTGGTGATCGGACCCGGCGGCGGTGGCCGTACGGACGGCTCGGAGATCGACGAGGCGCGGGCCAGGGCGGTCTTCAGCGGCGCGCGCCGGGTGGTGGTGCTGGGATGCACCGGCGGCGCCGGGCAGACCACGACCGCGCTCATGCTCGGTCACACGCTGGCCCGCTACCGGGAGGACCGGATCCTCGCGGTCGACGCCAGCACCGGCTCGCACGCGCTGTCCGGCAGGATCCAGGGGGAGTCGCCCGAGACGCTGAGCTCCCTGCTCGCCGGGCTCGACGGCGTCCAGGGCTACCTGGGGATGCGTGCCTACACCAGCCGCTGCGCCTCGGGACTGGAGGTCGTCGCCGGGGACAGCGACGCCGACGCCGAGAAGCGCCTGGCCGACCGCACGCTCTTCTCCGACCGGCGCCTCGGCCAGACGATGGACATGCTCGACCGGTACTACAAGATGATCGTCGTGGACCCGGCGGCGGCCCTGGCCGCCCGCGTCCTGCCCTACGCCGACCAGCTCGTCCTCGTCGTCCCGGCCAGCGAGGACGGGCCGGACGCGGTGGCCATGACCTACGAGTGGCTCGACGGGCACGGCTGCGCCGACCTCCGCCAGCGGGCCGTCATGGTGGTCAACGGGGTGAGCCGCCGCAGCATGGAGGACGTGGAGCACGCCGAGGCGGTCGCGCGGGGCAGGTGCCGGGCGATCGTCCGGATCCCCTGGGAGGACGCGCTGGCCCCCGGCAGGGACGACCGGGTGGAACCGTCCCACCTGAGGGCGCCGGGCCGCCGGGCGTACCTGGCCCTGGCCGGCGTCGTGGTGGCGGGCTTCGGAACGGTGCAGTCGAGCCGACCCAGCGAGGAGGAAATAGCCCAGTGATCCCCCGGGCACGAGGAGATGTGGTGAACGGGCTGGACCGGACGCGGGTGAGCGGGCCGTGCCGGCGCAGGGCGGGCGGCCCGGCCGAGGGCCGTCCGGGTACGGCCGCGAGCGGTGCGGGCACGGCCGGACGGTCGGCGGGGGAGGGACGGTGAGCCGCGCCTCCCGGGCGCGCAGCCGCCTCGCCGTCCGGTACTTCGACGACCGGATCCTGCTGACCGACTCGTCGGTCTGGGCCTACTTCAGGCTTCCCACCGTGAGTTACGAGTTCATCACCCCGGAGGAGCGGGAGGCGCTGGCCACGAACATCACGATCGCGCTGGCCGCGATCCGGATGCCCGACGCCGAGGTCCACCTGCGGGTGGCGCACCGCACCTACCCGGCCGCCGAGTGGGCGATGGCGCTGAACGCCACCTCCGACGAGGGACCCGGCTGGCGCGACTACCTGGAGGACATGTACCGGCACGTCTGGGCCAAGGACTTCTGGACCAAGGAGGTCTACCTCGGCGTGCGGCTCGGCCAGCGCGGGCGCCAGCTCGGGGCCGGGGTGCTCTCCCAGCTCTTCGGCTTCTACCAGCGCAGCGAGAAGGTCCTGGGCATCGAGGACGACCACGTCCCCAAGGCGGAGATCGCCAAGTGGTCCGAGCAGGCCGAGCGGCTGGGCAGGGCGCTCGCGGCCAGCTCCCTGTACGCCAGGCACGCCACCTCCGTCGAGCTCGCCTGGCTCTTCCAGCACGCCGCGACCGGCTCCCTGGGGGATCCGCCCGCCTCGGCGAGCCCCAAGCGCAGGTGGGGGCAGGGGGAGATCGAGTCCCTGGTCGAGGGGCAGATCCACAACGGCAGGGCGCTGCTGAGGATCGAGCAGCCGCACGGCGACTCGTACGTGGCGCACATGTCCTTCGCCCGGTTCCCCGACCTGATGCCGTTCCCCGACGGCGAGCCCTGGATGCACTTCGCCGACCAGCTCCCCTTCCCGGTGGAGATCAGCTCCAGGATGCGGCTGATCCCGCCGGTCAAGGCCAGCAAGGACGTGGCGCGCCAGCTCGCGCACGCCCGCGACATGGACATCCACATCCGGGAGGCCGGGGCGGAGGCACCGCTGGCGCTGGCCGAGCAGATCGACGCGGCCCGGATGCTGGAGCACGGCATCACCAAGGAGCGCCTGCCGTTCGTCTACGGCTGGCACCGCCTGATCGTGTCGGCCCCGACCGAGGAGATCTGCGTGCAGCGGGTCGAGGCGGTCGTGGAGCACTACCGCGACATGGGCATCGACATCGTCAACTCCACCGGCGACCAGTTCTCGCTGTTCTGCGAGACGCTGCCGGGCGAGAAGGTCCGGGTCAACGCCTACGCGCAGCGGCAGCCGCTGCGCACGATCGCGGGCGGCATGGCCACCGCCACCGTCGACCTGGGCGACCGGACCGACGAGAACGGTTCGGGCTGGATGGGCCCGTACATCGGGGAGACCCTGGGGCGGGCCCGCAGCATCGTGCACTTCGACCCGCTGGTGGCGGCGACGCGCAACCGGCCGACGGCCATCGCCATCACCGGCGAGCCCGGCGGCGGCAAGACCACGCTGGCACTGCTGATGATCTACCAGATGGCGCTGCGCGGGGTGACGGTCGCGGTCATTGACCCCAAGGGCGACGCCGACTCCCTGGTACGGCTGCTGCAGCAGCGCGGCAGGAAGGCGCGGATCATCCCGCTCGGCTCGGCGGCGCCGGGCCTGCTCGACCCGTTCTCGTTCGGCGACGACCTCGCGGCCAAGAAGACGATGGCCACCGAGACCCTCCGCCTGCTGCTGCCGCGCATGTCGGAGGAGCGCGAGTCGGCGATGATCCAGGCGGTCGCGGCGGTCTCCAACGCCGACGACCCCTCGCTGGGCAAGGTCGTCGACTTCCTGGAGCGGACCGACGACGCCGCCTCCAAGAACCTGGGCGCGGTGCTGCGCTCCATGTCGGACATGCATCTGGCCCGGCTCTGCTTCGACCCCTCCGGTGGCGACCAGATCGACACCGAGGGCTGGACCACGGTCTTCACCCTGGGCGGCCTGACGCTGCCCGACGCCTCCACCGGCCGCGACGACTACTCCTACGAGCAGCGCCTGTCGGTGGCGCTGCTCTACCTCGTCGCGCAGTTCGCGCGGGGCCTGATGAACGGCCTGGACCGCCGGTCGCCCAAGGCGATCTTCCTGGACGAGGCGTGGGCGATCACCTCCACGCCCGAGGGCGCCAAGCTGGTGCCCGAGGTCAGCAGGATGGGCCGCTCCCGGAACACGGCGCTGGTCCTGGTCTCCCAGAACGCCGGCGACCTGCTGAGCGAGCAGGTGACGAACTGCCTGTCGTCGGTGTTCGCGTTCCGCTCCACCGAACGGGTCGAGGTGGAGCACGTGATGGCGCTGCTCGGGGTCGAGCCGTCCGAGGAGCACAAGGCCGTGCTCCGCTCGCTCGGCAACGGCGAGTGCGTCTTCCGGGACCTGGACGGCCGGGCGGGCCGTATCGGGGTGGACCTGGTCTCGGACGAGCTGCTGCGCTGGCTGGACACGAATCCCACCCGAGACAGACCCGACGAGAAAGTGCATGATCTTCCTGGGGGCGGCAGAGTCGACGGTCCGGGGGCTGCGGCGCTGGAGGTGCGGTCATGAAAGGCTCCCTCAGGGGAATCACGGGCACGCGCGGGCGGGACCCGGGCGGGCAGGGCTCCACCCGCGGGCCCGGCTCACGGACGAGGCGCGTCCCCCGCAAATCAGGCGGATCTCACGGGCGGTTCCTGCGGCGCGGCGGCGAGGGCCGCGTCCGCGGGGGACGGCTCGGCAGGCGGATCGCCGTCGGGCTGGTGATGCTGGCCGCCTTCCTGGCCCTGCCGCTGGTCCTGCCCTCGGACACGTCCACGGCCGTGGCGGCGGCGCCCTGCGACATGTCCCCGGACCTGTCGCCGGACATCGTCGCGGGCGGCGTGGACGGGCTGATCAAACCGCCGGTCGCCGACCCCGCGCCGGGCACCCTGCCGGCGCAGGCCCTCGGCACGCAGAGCAACTACGCGACCTACGGCATGAGCGGCCAGTTCTGGCACACCCACCTGCTCGGCTGCGACGACATCGCGGCGGTGATGGGCAACGCCATGGCCAACACGGTCTTCCTGTGGGCCAAGGCGCTGGACCGGCTGACCATCACGACCTACCAGGCGGCGGCCACCGAGGGCCCGCTGGAAGCGATCAAGAACGTCGTCGACGACATCGTGATCCGGCTCGCCGACGCCATGTACTGGCCGTACCTGCGGCCGATCGTCATCCTCGGCGCCATCTGGCTGGCCTGGTACGGGCTGATCCGCAAGCGCGCCACCACCACCGCCGAGGGCGTCATCTGGATGGTCCTCGCGGTCACCGTGGCGGTCTGGTTCTTCAGCCGTCCCGGCGACCTGACCGGGGTCGGGAAGGTCGTCACCGACAAGACCGGAGAAGTGATCAACTCGGCCTTCTCCGGGCTGCCCGGGGCCGGTGGGACGTCCTGCCTACCGCGGCCGGGAGAGGCCGCCCCGCAGGCCCAGGGCGGCGGGTACGGCCAGAGCGGCGTGCCCGGTGTCGAGCAGAACGCCGACGCGCTCTGGTCCACCCTGGTCTGCAAGCCGTGGCTGATGGGACAGTTCGGCACGGCCGACGCCGACGCCCCGATCATCAAGCTGTTCGGCGCCAGGCTGCTGGAGATCCAGACGATCGACGCGGCCGAGATCAAGAGCGCCGAGATGCCCGAGGCCGGCTCCCACCAGGAACGGTACGAGACGGAGATCGCCGACAAGCTGCAGAACGCGCCCGTCTTCCCGCTCTTCCAGGGCAAGGACTGGACGAACCGGCTGGGGGTCGCGATCGGCGCCTTCATGGCCGCGGTGGTCGCCGGGTTGCTGATCTTCCTGGTGGCGGTCTCGCTGCTGGTGCTCAAGGTCGGGTTCCTGTTGCTGCTGATCCTCGCCCCGGTCTTCCTGCTGATCGGCGTCCATCCGGGATCGGGTCGGATCATCGCCATGCGCTGGGTGGAGATGCTGATCGGCACCCTGCTCAGACAGGCGGTGCTGGCCCTGGTCCTGGGCGTGCTCGTGTACGGCTACGCGCTGATTATCTCCACGGCGATGCCGTGGGGCCTTCAGGTCATGTTCATGGCGATCCTGACGATCGCGGTGTTCTTCTACCGGCGGCCGTTCCAGCACCTGTTCGCCTCCATGGACGGGCACACCCTCACCACTCGGATGCTGGGCGACGCGGCCACCGCGCCGACCCTGCAGCGGGCCGCGTCCGCGCTGCCGCCGGTGGCGGCGGCCAGGGTCGGACGGTGGGGCATGCGCAAGGCGGAACCGATGCTGCAGGCGGCCGCGATGGCGAGTGGGGCCTCGGTCGGCGCGGCGGCGGCCGCGGTCGCCCAGGGCAGGGTCCGCGGCGAGGAGGGCGGTGCCACACCGGCCACCCCGTCGGGCACCCGGGTCCCGGCCGGCGCGCAACCGGCCCCGCTCGACACCGACGCCCAGGCGGCCGGCCGTCGCAGGGGCACGGGCCGCCCGGTCACCACGACACGCCCCGGCGCCGCACCACCGCTCAACCTCTCCGGCACGGGTACGGGAGGCGGCACGCCCCCGGCCAGGTCCGGCGGCTCCTCGGCGCGGAACTCCGGGGGCTGGTTCGGCGGCCGTTCCGGCGGCTGGGCGCCGCAGGGCGGCTCCGGGTCCGCCCCGGCCGGTCGTTCCTCGGGCGGGCCCTCCTCCACGGGCAGGTCGTCCGGTTCCCCGTCGGTCAGGCCCTCGGCACCCCCGGCGGGCAGGCCCCCGGCGCCCTCCTCGGGTTCCACGGGCGGTGGCAGGCAGGGCGGGAGCATCTTCGGCGGCTCCTCCCGCGGCTCCTCCGGGTCCTCGGGCGGGTCCTCGTCCGGTTCCTCGCGGGGCGGCTCCTCCGGGTCCTCCTCGCGGGGCGGGTCGTCGGGCGGGAGCATCTTCGGCGGCGGCGGCGGCGGAGGCGGCGGTGGCGGCAGGAGCGGCGGCGGTCCCGCGGGCTCCGGCGGCCCGCGCAGTTCCTCGGGCGGCTCGCGGAGCTCCGGTTCCGGGGGCAGGTCCTCCGAGGCGCCCCCGCTGTGGATCACCAGGCGGTCGGAGCGCAACGGGGAGTCCGGTGAGGCGGCGCCACCGTTCTGGCTCCGCCCGTCGAAGCCCGGCAGGGACTGAGGCAGGGACTGACCATGACCGAGCTGGGCAACCGGCGGGGAGTCGTCTTCGCGGTGCTGGTCGCGCTGCTCGCCGCGGTGGGCGTCTACCTGACCATGGGGTCCGACCCCGGCGCGGGACCGGGGGGCCGGCCGGACCCGGCCGGTGCCACCCGCGGCGTGGCCGGGACGGAGGGGCAGGGCGACGCCGAGCCGGCGCGCCCGGCCGCGACGGCCAGCGACGCCCCGTTCGACGTCTACTCCTACCTGCCCATGACCAGGCAGGAGCTGGCCGCCGCCGCGGACTACGCGCGGCGTTTCACCGCCGAGTACGGCACCTTCGGCCACGACGAGGACCCGGCGGTCTACGGCGACCGCCTCAAGGGCTACACCACGGCCGAGTTCTCGGGCGTGCTGCTGCGGACCGTGACCTCACCGGGCACGATCGAGGCGAACAAGGCCGACGAGATCGTCTCGGTCGGGACGGCGCGGGTGAAGGAGATCCGGCAGATCGACAGCGCCTCGGTGGTGTTCGTGGTCGTCGGCACCCAGAACGTCACGGCCAAGAGCGGGAGCAGCCGGCGGACCGCGGAGTACGCCGTCACGCTCATCCAGGCCGGTGCGGAATGGCGGGTCCACGACCTCCAGCCGGCCGACTCCGGCCAGGAGGGAGACGACCAGCCCCTCGAGACCGGTCAGACCGGCGAGGCCGGATGAACGGCGAGGCCGGTGAACGGCGGGCCCGGACGAGCGGCGAGGGCGGATGAACCGCGGGACCATGAACCGCGGGACCATGAACGGCGGGGTCGGATGAGCGGCGGGAGCCGATGAGACAGAACAGGCACCTTCGTCTCGGGCTGATCCTCGGCGTCGCCGCAATCTGCATGATCACGCTCATCATGGCGCCGATGATGATGATCAGTGGTTTCCCCTCGTTCCCGTCCGTCAGCGGCCCGGAGGCCCAGGCCGCCTGCGAACCGGGCGCGCGGACCGTGGGCGAGGAGTCGGAGACGGCCACCTCGGACATCCCCGAGAAGTACCTGAAGCTCTACCGCGAGCACGGTGAGGAGATCGGCGTCCAGTGGAACGTGCTCGCCGGGGTCGGCAAGCGCGAGACCGACCACGGGCGCTCCAAGCTCCCCGGCGTGCAGAGCGGCGTCAACTACGCCGGTGCCGCCGGGCCGATGCAGTTCCTCATCAGCACCTGGGGCGGCAAGGCGAAGATCAAGATCCCGTCCACGTTCAACGGCTACGCCTCCGACGGCGACGGAGACGGCTGGGCCGACGTGTACAACCCGGCGGACGCCATCCTAGGCGCCGCGAAGATGCTGAAGCGGAACGGCGCGCCGGAGGACGTGCGCCGCGCGCTGTTCGTCTACAACCGGGCCTGGTGGTACGTCGACCAGGTCATGGAGATCGCCGGGAAGTACGCCAAGGACGGCGAGGTCACCACGCCGCCGGAGGCCGACGAGAGCTGCGACGAGCCCCTGCTGGAGGCCGCGCCGTCCGACACGGTGGCCGCGATCCTCGAGTACGCCATGGCCCAGCGGGGCAAGCCCTACATCTGGGGCGGCACCGGACCCGCGGGGTACGACTGCTCCGGCATCATCTACATGGCCTACCGGAGCGTCGGCCTGACCATCCCGCGCACCACGTTCGGGCAGTGGCCGTTCGGGGTGCGGGTGCCCGCGGGCGAGGAACAGGCGGGCGACCTCGTCTTCTTCAACTCCGGCCCCGGCACCGGCCCGGACCGTCCCGGACACGTGGGCATGGTGGTCTCGCCGGGGAAGATGGTCGAGGCGAGATGCCGGCTGTGCGGGCCGATCAAGGTCACCACCTACCGGGACCGCACCGGAATCGTGGGATACACCCGGCCGCTGCAAAACCCCCAGATTCTCGAGCAACTGAGATTGAAGGAGCAGGGCTGACAGAATCGGGCCCCATGGAAAAAGTCGTTGTGGGCGCCGCCATCGTCGACGGCGCGGGGAGACTGCTCGCCGCCCAGCGCGCGGACCCTCCCGAGCTGGCAGGGGGCTGGGAACTTCCGGGAGGGAAGGTCGATCCCGGTGAGAGCGAGCACGCGGCCCTGGTCAGGGAGTGCCAGGAGGAACTGGGCGTCCTGATCGAGGTGGGCGAGCGGGTCGGCGGGGACTGGGCGCTGGCCGGTGGCTACGTCCTGCGGGTCTGGCTCGCGGTCATCGCCCAGGGCAGGCCGGAGGCCAGGGAGCACCTGGACCTGCGCTGGCTGGGCGCGGACGAACTCGACGACGTCGCCTGGCTCCCGGCGGACCTGCCCATCGTCCGCGCGGTACAAGGTCGCCTCAACGATGGGCAAGATCGGTTCAATAAGGATTGATCGACTCCGTGACGTGACATAACTGCTACTGGACGTGGCGATGTCGCGCGCCCGCACTCGGGGGAACGGAGATATACGGTGACCGGTTGGTGTCGTGGTATTCGGATCATGTCAGCAGTGGGAGCGGGGGTGCTCGTCCTCGGCGGTGCCACGGGTGCGTACGCCGTCCAGGGGGACGACCCGGTCCGGCCGCCCTTCGACCTGGCCGCGGCCGTCGACTCCCTCACCGGGTCGGAGGCGAATCGCAGCAACGAGCTGGTCTCCTTCCGGATCCGGCTCGAAGGGCCGGGCACCGGCGTCCGGCTGGCGGTCGCGACGGCTCCGCACTGGGTGCTCAGGGGCGTGCTGTGCCCGATGAGGACCGAGTCGCCGGCCTCGCTTCCCAGGGGGATGGCGGTGTGCCGGGTCGGTGACCTGCCCGCCAGGGGCGGCTCGGTCGACGTCCTGCTCAGCGTGCCCGTGCACGCGCGGGACATGATCCTGACCGCGGTGGCCCGGATGCGCGCGGCCGACGGCACGATGGTGACGCAGCAGGCGCGGGGCGTCATCAGGCGTCCGATGACGCAGGCGGGGGCGGTCCAGGCGGGCCAGGGACAACCGCGGGGACAGGGCGCGGGAGAGCCCAGCAGGGTCGACGTCTCCCGCCCGGTGGGAGAGCTCCGGCTCGTCATGTCCGGACCCGCCGACGGCACGACCCCCGGCACCTCCGGTACGCCGACGGCACCGGGAACGCCGGGGACGCCCGCGCAGGCGGCTCCCGGAACCCAGGGGGGTCAGGGCGGTGCTCCCGGAACCGGGGCCGCCTCCGCCCAGGGGGCGAACCAGGGGGCGAACACCACCCCGCAACCAGGACGCGCGGACGCGGGCACCGGTACGCCCGGTGCAGGTATGCCAGGTGCCGCCAGGCCCGGTGCCGGTGCCCCCGCTACGGGCGGTGCCCCCGCTACGGGCGGTGCCCCCGCTACGGGCGGTGCCCCCGCTACGGGCGGTGCCCCCGCTACGGGCGGTGCTCCCGCTACGGGCGGTGCCGCTGCAGGCACGCCCGGCGTCGCCGGATCCGGTGCGGGTACACCCGGGATGGGCGGTCCCGGCGCCGGTACGTCGAATGCCGCCAGGCCCGGCACGGGCGCGTCCGGAACCGGCACGCCCGACGCCGCCAGGCCCGGTGCCGACGGTACCCCCGGTACGGGCGGTCCCGCTGTCGCCAGGCCCGGCACGGGCGCGTCCGGAACCGGCACGCCCGGTGTCGCCAGGCCCGGCGTCGGTACGCCGGATGCCTCCAGGCCCGGTGTCGGCACGCCCGGTGGGGTGGGTTCGGTTCCCGAGCCCCCTCAGCCGGCAGGACAGGTCGCCACGCCCCGGTGGGACGTGATGGTGGTGAAGCCGGGTGAGGCCGACCAGCGCACCCTGGTGGCCATGCTCGACGCCCTGGGGGAACGGCCCGCGATCATCGCGCGTGGTCCGGTGGCCGGGACGGGGGGCGCAGGACAGGCGCCCGGCCAGGGGGCGAACCCCGACCAGGGGACGAGTTCCGGCACGGGGACGAACCCCGGCATAGGGACGAACCCCGGCGCGGGGACGAACCTCGGCGCCGTCGGCGGCACCCCCGCGGGAACGGGCATCCCCGCGACGGGCACCCCCGCCACCGGGACGGGCACCGGGACGATCCCGGTGAACCCGGTACCGGGTGCGGGGAACGCCGGCCCGGACACGATGGGTGCACGGCCCTCCGTGGGCACCGTCGTTCCGGGTGGTGCGGCACAGACGCAGCACGGTTCGCACGGCGCGGCGCACGCACCGGGTGGCGTGCCCTCCGGTGCGCTCGGCATGATCTCCGGCAGGCCCGGCGTGCTCGGACAGCCCTCCGGACCCGGCGCGACGGGGACCACCCTGGGGCAGCCCTCCGGAGCGGGTACGACCGGGATCGCTCCCGGCGGACCGGGCGCGGGATCGGGAGCGGGAGCGGCCGTCGCCGGAGCCCCCGGGACGTCCGGGACGGTCACCGGCGGGCCCGGTGCGCAGGGAACGGCCGGTGTTCCCACGGCCCCGTCCGTCGGGAGGCAGGCGGCGGCACCGGTCGCCCCCGCCCCCCAGGGCGGCATGGACCAGGCGGCCCTGAGCCCCGAGGCGGGTGGCGGGGTCACCGGCCGTGAGGCCGGGCAGGGGACGACCGGCCGGGCCGGAGCGGGCCGTCAGGGCACGGACGGATCCGTACCCGGTGCGACAGGGGCCGGGCGGCAGGAAGGCGCCAAGAAGGCGGCAGGCCGGGCCGGGACGCGCCGGGCACAGGCCGGGCCGGCGGTCGGTCAGCACCCGAACATCGGCCAGCACCCGAACATCGGCCAGCAACCGAACATCGGCCAGTATCCGGCCGTCGGTCAGTACCCGGGCGCGGGCCGGCAGCCCGTCGGGCGCCCGCTCTTCCCCGGCCAGGGGGCGACGGGCCCCGGCATGCCGCAGAACATGATCGGGCAGATCGGGGCGATTCCGCAGGGGCCGGTCGTCGCACCCGGCCGGCGGGCGGACGGGCCGAAGCGGGGAGCGGCGAACCACCAGGCGGGCGGACCCGTGGGCGGACCCGCGGGCGGGGCCATGAGCGGCCCGATGGGACCGGGCCACCTGACGATGGTCCAGCCCGGTGTCGGTCAGCCCGGTGTCGGCCAGCCCGGCTTCGGTCAGGGCGGGGCGGGTCAGCAGGGCGGGACGCAGATGCCGGGTGCGCAGGTGCCGGGCATGCCCCCTCAGGGCCCCCAGGGACAGATGCCGCCGTTCTCCATGGGGATGGCGGGGACGCTCCAGATGCCCGGTACCGCGAACGGCTCCCAGCTCCGGCTGCCGCCCGCGGGTCCCTTCCCCGCCGGCGCGCAGGGCTCCGTACAGGCCTCCGCGCCGCAGGGCGCACCCCTCCCGCAGGACCTGGACGCCCCGGCCGGACAGGCCCGGCCGATGGCGGAGTCGGGTCCGTTGCTGACAGGGATGGGCGGTCTGCCGGTGGTCGCGCTGGCGGTGGCGTCGCTGCTGGGCCTACTCTGGCTGCAGAGGCGGATCCAGCAACGTCGTCGGTCCCGTTCCGTTTTGTAAAACACGGTTTACTGTTACTTTTGCCCGACTAGTATTTCCTTGACGTGTTCATGGTTGATTGCGTGGAGGACACCGGTGACGCGAGTGCGGCGTAGAGCAGCTGTCTCCGCCGTTGTGATGTCCTTGGGACTCAGCGGTGTCGTCCTGCTCGGTGTGGCACCGCTCGCCGGTTCTCCGGCGGCCGGTGCGACGACGGTCAGGGCGCTGGTCGCCGACCCGTCGCAGATCCCCGGGTGTGACGTGGACCCGGCCGCGCCCTGCGAGGAGCCCCAGCCGATCGTCACCGTCACGGTCACCCAGGACCCGCCGCCGGAGGACCCGCCCCAGGATCCCGCCGAGCCGCAGAAGACCGTGACCACCACGGTGACCGTCCCGCCCAAGTCGACGAAGGTGCCGAAGGCGCCGAAGACCACGGCACCGGCGGCGCCCCCGCAGAACACCGCTCCGGCGACCCAGCCTCCCGCGCAGGAGACGGCCCCGGTCGTTCCGCCGCCCACGATGCCGACGGACACCGCCCCGGCCACTCAGCCGACACAGGAGCCGGACGTCCAGTTCCCCCCGAACGAGACCCCGCCGACCACCCCGCTCCCGTCCGCCGCGCCGACCGAGACCGCCACGTTCGACGACGGGGCCTCCGGCTCGGTGTACGAGATCCGCAACGCGGGCTCGGAGTTCGACGGGGCCACGCTGAGCCGCCAGCTCGGCATCCCGGCGCTGATCCTGGTGCTGCTGGTGCTGTTCGCCGTCCTCATCTTCGAGGGCAGGCTGCGCCGCCTGGCCCATGCCGCCGCGGTCCGCCGGGCCGGTCCCCGCATGGCGGGTCCCCGCGGGGAGCCGGTGGACCCGATGATGTATCAGGCCGGGTCGGCGTTCGTCCCCGCCCACTACCAGTCCGGCACGGCGTACGCGCCGATCATCAGCCTCGTCCCCATGCAGATGTACGGCCCGGCCTATCCGGAGGGCTACGCCCCCGAGCAGTACCCCCGCGGGTACGAGCAGACCACGGCCTACATGCCGGGGCCCGGCTACGAGCAGCCCGGTGGACACGTCGATCCGTACGGGCGGCCCGTCCCCGGCCCGGCGGGTCCGGTGGGCCCGATCGGGCCGCTCGGCCACGACGGCTCGACGGTCGCCTTCAGGGAGCCCCGGGAGACCACGGCTCCCAGGCCCGAGGCCGACGAGAAGGGCTTCCCGCCGGGAGCCGTGGCCGAGTACCCGGGGGCGCCGTTCCCGCAGGAGCCGCCCCGCGGCGGCACCGACTTCGACGGCCCGCGCTTCCAGAGCGGCCCGCGCGACGACGTCCGGCCCCTCGGTCCTGAGCCGAAGGACCCCACCGGGAGCACGTTCGGTGCTCCCGAGGTCCTGGGCGCAGGCCCGGGTGCTCCCGGGGACCGGCCGGCCGGAGGCGAGCGGCCCGCGGCCGAGCCGACCCGGACGGCGGCCTACCCGACCCAGGGTCAGACCGGCGCGGAGCCCGGCACGGGCGAGGGCGGCGCGGAGCCCGGCAAGAAGAAGCGCGGCCTCTTCCGCCGCTCCTCCTGAGCCCGAGCCGAGTCCGGGCCGAACCCGGGTCCGAGCCCGGTTCAGCCCGTTCTCCCGAGCCCGGGCCGAACCTGAGTCCGAGCCCGGTTCCGCCGCTCCTCCCGAGCCCGGGCCGAGCCCGAGTCCGAGCCCGGGTGGTCGCCTCATGGAACTCCCGCGCCCCCGAACGGGCCGGTCGTCCGGCACGGTCTACGGCTCGGCCGGGGACGGGGCGGGGAGCAGGGGGCTCAGCAGCGCGGCCAGGACGAAGACGCCGACGTTGCACCACAGGGCCGTCGCGGTCGCCGCGCCGAACCGGTCCGCGAGGTCACCGGTTCCCGCGGTCACCAGGGCGAAGAAGACGGCCCCGACGACCGTGATCCCGGCGGCGGTGCCGAACTGGATACCGGTGTTGACGACACCGGAGCCGGCACCGGCGTCGTCGGGGGGGACGTCGCCGAGCACCACGCCGGTGAGGATCGGCACGCACAGTCCCATCCCGAGGCCGACGACCAGCTCGGCGGCGGCGACGTGCGGCCAGGCCAGGCCCGCTCCCAGGACCCGTACACAGGCGATCATGACGAGGGTGCCCGCGGCCATGGTGAGCGCGCCCGCGCCGATGAGGCGGCGGCCGTGGGCCGCGCCGTGGCGCAGCGCGAGATGGGTGGTGGCGGTGATGCCGACGGGCCAGGCCAGCGTCACCAGCGCCGTGCGCAGCGGCGTCCACCCCAGGCCGGACTGGAGCTGGTAGGTCAGCACCAGGAAGAACGACGTCACGCCGGAGAAGACCAGCAGCACCACGACCACCCCGGCCGTGAAGGATCTCCGCCGGAACAGCGTGGGCGGTACGAGCGCGGAGCCGTCCCGGCGGTGGCGCCGCCGTTGCTGGACGACGAACAGCCCCAGGACCGCGACGCCCCCGGCCGTCACGGCGAACGTCCAGGCGGGCAGGCCCTCGGCCGGTCCCTGCACAAGGGGGTACATGATCCCCAGCGTGGCCAGCGTGACCAGGGCCACCCCGGTCAGGTCCAGCCGCAGCGGCCGGTCGGAGCGGGTCTCGGGCATGAACCGCAGCGCCGCGCAGAAGGCGAGGATCCCGACGGGCACGTTCACGTAGAAGATCGCGCGCCAGCCGGTGCCCAGCACGTCGTACTCGGTCAGCAGCCCGCCCAGCAGCGGGGCGCTGACGCTGCCCGCGCTGAGGACGGCGCCCAGCAGCGAGAACGCCAGGGTCCGCTCGGCGGGGGCGAACATGGTGACGATGACCGACATGACCTGGGGCACCATCAGCGCGGCCATCGCGCCCTGTGCCAGGCGACCGGCGACGAGGGCCTCCGGCGTCATGGCGGCGCCGCACGCGACGGAGGCGGCGGTGAACCCGGCGACGCCGATCAGGAAGAGGCGCCTGCGGCCGAAGATGTCACCGAGCCGTCCACCGGTGATCAGCAGCAGGGCGAACGCCAGGGCGTACCCGGCCAGGCTCCACTGCGCGGCGGTGTGGCCGGCGCCGAGGTCGCGCTGGATGCGGGGCAGCGCGATGCCGAGGATGGTCGCGTCGACGTTGTCCATGAAGGCGGCGCTGAGCACGACGCCGAGGGCGATCCAGCGTCGCCGGGACAGGGGCGGGCCGGTCGGGGGAGCGGATACGGGCATGGCCTCTTCCGGGGGGATCGACTAGGGTTGTTGAACCAAAATAGAGACTCTCGCATTTAGAGCATCTCTATTTTAGAGAGAATAGGAAGAGGAGGCCGACGTGTCAACGGAGCCGGGGAGCCGCACGGAGATGATCATGGCCGTGTCCGACCAGGGGCGCCTGACGGCCATGCGGGCGGCGCTGTTCCACGTCGGCATCGCCGGGCGGGCCGGGATCAACGTGACCGACTTCAACTGCCTGGCCCTCCTCGACAAGGAAGGGCCCCTGACGCCCCACGACCTCGCCCTGCGGATCGGGCTGACGCGCGGCGGCGCCATCACCGCGGTCGTGGACCGGCTGCAGAAGGCGGGCTACGTGCGCCGCGAGCGGGACGCCGCGGACCGGCGCCGCGTCCTGGTCGAGCTGGTACGCGAGGGCCCCTACCGCGCGTTGCAGGAGATCCTGGCGGACGTCAACCGGGCCTACGCCGAGCTCGCCGGGCGCTACAGCGACGCGGAGCTGGCGGTCATCCACGACTTCGCCGTCCGCGCAAACGACGTCATGCGGGAACAGACCCGCAGGCTGTGGCGGGACTGAGGGCGGAAACGCGACGGCGCCGCCCGGGAGGTCCCGTGGCGGCGCCGTCGCGCGAGGGGTGGGTCAGGACTTCGAGTTCGGACGCCTGAAGATCTTGTTGCCCAGCCACACCAGCGGGTCGTACCTGCGGTCGACGACGCGCTCCTTCATGGGGATGAGCGCGTTGTCGGTGATCTTGATGTGCTCGGGGCAGACCTCGGTGCAGCACTTGGTGATGTTGCAGTAGCCCAGGCCGTGGTCCTCCTGGGCGGAGTCCTTGCGGTCGGCCACGTCGTAGGGGTGCATGTCCAGCTCGGCGATCCGCATCAGGAAGCGCGGACCGGCGAAGCCGGGCTTGTTCTCCTCGTGGTCACGGATGACGTGACAGACGTTGTTGCACATGAAGCACTCGATGCACTTGCGGAACTCCTGGGACCGCTCGACGTCGATCTGCTGCATGCGGTACTCGCCCGGCTTCACGTCGGACGGAGGGGTGAAGGACGGGATCTCCCTGGCCTTCTGGTAGTTGAACGACACGTCCGTGACCAGGTCCTTGATCACCGGGAACGTCCGCATGGGCGTGACGGTGATCGTCTCGTCCTCGGTGAAGGTGGACATCCGGGTCATGCAGCCGAGCTTCGGCTTGCCGTTGATCTCCATCGAGCAGGAGCCGCACTTGCCGGCCTTGCAGTTCCACCGGACGGCGAGGTCGGGAGCCTGGGTGGCCTGGAGCCGGTGGATGATGTCGAGGACGACCTCGCCCTCGTTCACCTCGACCGTGAAGTCCTCGAGCTTGCCCTCCCCGCCCTCGCCTCGCCAGACGCGGAACTTCGCCTTGTAACTCATGGTTACTCCTTGGCCAGCGCGTCGAAGGCGGCCAGCTCTTCCTGGGTGATGTACTTCTTCAGCTCGTCGCGGTCGAACAGCGCGATGAGGTCGTCCCGCATCGGGGTCTGGACCTGCTCCTCGACCGTGACGGAGGAGCCGTCCGGCGTGAGGCCGCAACGCAGGATCTTGGTACGCCACTCGGCCGACATGGAGGGGAAGTCGTCGCGGGTGTGGCCGCCACGGCTCTCCTCGCGCAGCAGCGCGGCCTTGGCCACGCACTCCGAGACCAGGAGCATGTTGCGCAGGTCGAGCGAGAGGTGCCAGCCCGGGTTGTAGATCCGGTTCCCGGCCGCGCCCACGCCCTGGGCCCGCTCCTTGAGCTTCTCGACCCCTTCGAGCGCCTCGGTGACCTCCTCGGCCTTGCGGATGATGCCGACCAGCTCGTTCATCGTCCGCTGCAGCTCGTGGTGGACCTCGTAGGGGTTCTCGCCCGACCGCTCCAGCGGGGCCAGCGCCTCCGCGGTCGCGGTCGCCACGCTCTCCTCGGAGATCCTCGGGCGGGCCGCCAGGGCGTCCACGTACGCCGCCGCTCCCGCGCCCGCGCGCCGCCCGAACACCAGCAGGTCGGACAGGGAGTTGCCGCCCAGCCGGTTGGAGCCGTGCATGCCGCCGGAGACCTCACCGGCCGCGAACAGCCCGGGGACCGCCGCGGCGCCGGTGTCGGCGTCCACCTCGACCCCGCCCATGATGTAGTGGCAGGTCGGGCCGACCTGCATGGGCTCCTTCGTGATGTCGACGTCGGCCAGTTCCTTGAACTGGTGGTGCATCGACGGCAGCCGCCTGACGATCTCCGCGGCCGGCAGGCGGGTGGAGACGTCCAGGTAGACGCCGCCCTGCGGTGACCCGCGGCCCGCCTTGACCTCGGAGTTGATCGCCCGCGCGACCTCGTCGCGGGGCAGCAGCTCCGGGGGACGGCGGTTGTTGGCCTGGTCGTTGTACCAGCGGTCGGCCTCCTCCTCGGAGGTGGCGTACTTGTCCTTGAACACCTCGGGGATGTAGTCGAACATGAACCGCTTGCCCTCGGAGTTCCTCAGCACGCCGCCGTCGCCGCGGACGGACTCGGTGACCAGGATGCCGCGGACCGAGGGGGGCCAGACCATCCCGGTGGGGTGGAACTGGATGAACTCCATGTTGATCAGCTTCGCCCCGGCCAGCAGGGCCAGCGCGTGACCGTCGCCGGTGTACTCCCAGGAGTTGGACGTGACCACGTAGGACTTGCCGATCCCGCCGGTGGCCAGCACGACCGCGGGGGCGTCGAACAGGACGAGCCTGCCGTTCTCCCGCCAGTAGCCGAAGGCGCCCGAGATCGCGCCGCCCTCGCCGGGGGCGACGCCCGTGTCCTTGAGCAGGCGGGTGACCGTGCACTCCTGGAAGACCTTGATGTACGCCTCGGCGTCGCCGTGCAGCCGCTCGTCCTCCTGCTGGAGCGCGACCACGCGCTGCTGCAGGGTGCGGATCAGTTCCAGGCCGGTGCGGTCACCGACGTGGGCCAGCCGCGGGTACTCGTGCCCGCCGAAGTTACGCTGGCTGATCTTGCCGTCCTTGGTGCGGTCGAACAGCGCGCCCCAGGCCTCCAGCTCCCAGACCCGGTCCGGGGCCTCCTTGGCGTGCAGCTCGGCCATCCTCCAGTTGTTGAGGAACTTGCCGCCGCGCATGGTGTCGCGGAAGTGCACCATCCAGTTGTCGTCGCTGTTGACGTTGCCCATGGCGGCTGCGGCGCCGCCCTCGGCCATGACCGTGTGCGCCTTGCCGAACAGCGACTTGCAGACGATGGCCGTCCGCTTGCCCTGCTGACGGGCCTCGATGGCCGCCCGCAGGCCCGCACCGCCGGCGCCGATGACGACGACGTCGTATTCGTGACGCTCGATTTCCACAGGTGATCCTTATGCGAACGAAAAGGCGATGATGCCCTTGGCGACCAGGCGGACGTAGAGGTCGGCGCCCATGACGGAGAACATGGAGATCAGCGCGAGCTGCGAGTGCCTGGCGTTGAGCTTGGAGACGAAGCCCCAGGCCCGGTAGCGGATCGGGTGCTTGGAGAAGTGGTTCAGGCGCCCGGCCGTGATGTGCCGGCAGGAGTGGCACGAGAGGGTGTAGAGGTTGATCAGGATCGCGTTGGCGATCAGGATCCAGGTGCCCAGGCCGCCCGGCCGCTCGATCAGCGCCTTCACCGCGTCGTAGGCCAGGATGAGGCCGATGACGATGGCCGCGTAGAAGAAGTAGCGGTGCACGTTCTGCAGGATCAGCGGGAAGCGCGACTCACCGGTGTACTTCTTGTGCGGCTCGTTGACCGCGCACGCCGGCGGGGAGAGCCAGAACCCGCGGTAGTAGGCCTTGCGGTAGTAGTAACAGGTGAAGCGGAAGCCCGCGGGGAGGCCCAGGATCAGCAGCCCCGGGGGCAGGGTGTACCAGTCGCCGAAGGGCGCGAGACCGAACAGCCGCGACTCCGGCGGGCAGCTCGTCGCCAGACAGGGCGACGCGAAGGGCGCGTGGTACGGCGATACGAAGTAGCTCTTATCGAAGATCGCCCATGTGGCGTAGACGATGAATGCCGTGAAGATGAGGAATGTGACCAGTGGATAGCGCCACCACTGGTCCGTTCGCAGGGTGCGCTCCTTGATCTGCGCACGCTGTCTTCTGGCCGGGCTCTCGGCCGTTGTCTGGGTCATCGAGACCTCTCCACCTCCCACGGACCCCGCTCGCCCAGGGGTCCGGGTCGTTTCAGTTCTGCCACGTGTCGGGCCATGGTCGCGCCGGCTCACACGTGCGCGCGCATATTGGTGGGGGATACGTTACGACGGAGCCCGGGGCTTGTGTCAGAGGGGTCACTCACAATTTCACTGACCCGGTGTGATTCCTGTCACGTTGGCGGGGCAGGGCTCCTCGCCTGCGGGTTCTCAAGGGGTGGATGATCACAGGGAGGTCTCGGAGGCCGGGGAGACCGCTGTGCCGGCCCCTCACGAGGACCGGACGAGAACCGGACGAGGACCGGGCGGGAGCCGGGTGAGGATCGCGTGGAGATCGCCCGGTACGACCCGTGCCCCCGGTCCCCGCCGCGGGGACCGGGAGGCAGGGGTGTGACGCCGGAGCCCGCGTCAGTAGTGCTGGTTGGAGCTGGGCAGCTTGACCACGGTGACGAAGAAGTCGTCGATCCGCCGCACCACGCTGATGAACTGGTCGAAGTCCACCGGCTTGGAGACGTAGGCGTTGGCGTGCAGGTTGTAGCTGCGCAGGATGTCCTCCTCGGACTCCGACGTGGTCAGCACGACCACCGGGATCCCGCGGAGCCGCTCGTCGGCCTTTATGTCCTGCAGCACCTCCCGCCCGTCCTTTCGGGGCAGGTTGAGGTCCAGCAGGATCAGGTCGGGCCGGGGCGCGTCCTCGTACCCCTCCTCCTTGCGCAGGAAGGCCATGGCCTGCTCGCCGTCGTTGACCACGTGCAGCTTGTTGCGGACCTTGTTGAGCTCGAACGCCTCCCGCGTCAGCAGGACGTCACCCGGGTCGTCCTCGACCAGGAGAACGTCTATCCAGCGCAGGTCATTCATCGGGGTCTCCAGTGGGAAGGGTCCAGCGGAAGGTCGTGCCGGGCCGGTCGGGCCTGTCGGTGTCCAGCCAGATGCGGCCGCCGTGATATTCGACGATCTTCTTGCAGAGCGCCAGCCCGATGCCGGTGCCGGCGTAGGCGTCCCGGCCGTGCAGGCGCTGGAAAATCAGGAAGATGCGGTCAGTGTATTTACTGTCGATGCCGATGCCGTTGTCGGTGCAGGAGAACTCCCACATGTCCCCTTCGCGGCGCACCCCGATGTGGATCTGCGGCGGGTCCTGGCCGCGGAACTTGATCGCGTTGCCGATGAGGTTCTGGAACAGCTGGGTGAGCTGGGCGCGGTTGCCGTGCACCTCGGGCAGCTCGTCGTGGGTCACCGTCGCCCCGGCGTCCTCGATCGGCGCGTCCAGGTTGTGCATCGCGGCCTTGAACGGCACCGCGGAGTCGATCATGACGCGCTCGCCGCCGGCCCTGCCGACCCGGGAGAAGTCGAGCAGGTCGTTGATCAGCAGCTGCATGCGCTTGGCGCCGTCGACCGAGAAGGAGATGTACTGCTTGGCGCGCTCGTCCAGCTGGTCGCCGTAGCGCTGCTCCAGCATCCGGGTGAAGCTGGCCACCTTGCGCAGCGGCTCCTGAAGGTCGTGGCTGGCCACGTAGGCGAACTGCTCCAGCTCGGCGTTGGAGCGCTTGAGCTCGGTGGCCTGGTCCTCCAGCTTGCGCTGCGTCTCGGAGGCCCGGCGCCACTCCGACAGGATGCGGCGGCGCATGGCGTCGACGTGGCCGGAGAGCTCGGCCAGCTCGGCCGGTCGTTCCACCGCGAGCCGGTGGTCGAAGTCGCCCTGCGACACCGCGCGGACCTGGTCGGTCAGCTCGGCCAGCGGGCGCAGCACGGCGTGGCGCACGATGAGCACCGCGGCGATCCCGGCGACCAGCAGCGCCACCGCCACCCCGATGAGCGCGATGTAGAGGGCCTGCCAGCCGGCGTCGAACCGGGCGGTGGCGTTGTCGTGCAGCCGGTTCAGGTGCTCCTGCAGGGTCGTCAGACAGGCGCGGACCTCGTTGAACCGGGCGGCGTTGACGGCGGCGTTCTCCCGGGCGGCCTCGGTCTTCAGGACGGGCACCGCGGCGACGACCCGCTCGGCGTAGTCGCGCCGCCAGTCCTGCCCGGCGGTCCTGAGGCGGTCCACCTCGACGCCGACCGTCTCGCGTTCCGGCATCCGGGGGACCAGCGCGGCCAGCGCGCCCAGCGCCACGTTCTCCGCGGCGATGGCGTCCCGGTAGGCCGCCAGGGAGGCGTCGTCGTTGGTCCTGCCGTACGCCCGCACCGAGCTCTCCTGGGAGGTCAGCGCGTTGGAGATCTCCAGGGTGCGCAGCGCCGCCGGGTCGACGACGTCGACCAGGGCCTCCCTGGCCTGGCGCGTCTCCTCGATCGCGTTGATCGTGACGGCGGACGAGATCATGAAGACCAGCGCGATGCCGATCCCGCTGAGCAGGAACCAGCGCCGTACCGGCAACCGGCCGAACCTTCCGGGAGGGCCGGAGTCGGGGACGGAGAGCGGGCGGGGGCTGGCGTCGCCGGAACGGCCGGTCACCGCCGCGTGCTCCGGGAGATGAGGACGGTCGCCAGGTCGTCGCTGAGCGCGTCACGGTTCAGCTCGATGACCCGCTGGATCAGGCGGTCGAGCTCGATGCCGCCCTCCTCCTGGACGAGCCTGAGCAGGCCCTCGGTGCCGAGCAGGTCGGGCCCGCCGCCCACGGTGGCCTCGATCAGGCCGTCGGTGTAGAGCAACAGGGACCAGTCCTGCCCGAGCGGTACGTCGATCGCCGACCACTCGATGCCCTGGAAGATGCCCAGCGGGGGCCCCGAGGGGGTGCCGGGCACCACGCCGATCTCCCCGTCGCGGATCAGCAACGGTGGCGGGTGGCCGACCACGTGCATCCGCGCGTGGTCGAGCGCGGGGTCGATCGTGACGATGCACAGCGTGGTGAAGATCTCCGCGGACTTGCGCTCCAGGCGGAGCACCGACTCCAGCGTGGCCAGCAGGTCGTTGCCGGTGTGCCCGGCCAGCACCAGGGTCCGCCAGGCGATCCTGAGCGCGACCCCCAGGGCGGCCTCGTCGGGGCCGTGCCCGCACACGTCGCCGACCACCACGTGCACGGCGCCGTCGGGGCTCTGCACGGTGTCCCAGAAGTCACCGGCCAGCAAGGCGCGCCTGCGTCCGGGCAGGTAGCGGGCCTGATGCTCCAGCCCGTCCGAGGTCAGCAGCGGAACGGGGAGCAGGCCGCGTTCCAGGCGGGAGTTCTCCTTGGTCAGCAGCTCGGCCTCGACCAGCCTGCGCTGGGCCAGGTCGGCGCGCTTGCGCTCTATGGAGTAGCGGATGGCCCGCGCCAGCAGCCGGGCCTCCACGTCCTGCTTGACCAGGAAGTCCTGGGCGCCCGCGGCGACGGCCTCCACGCCGACGTGGGTGTCGTTCAGCCCGGTGAGCACGAGCACGGCGGCGTGCGGCGCCATCGACAGCACCTGCTCCAGCGCCTCCAGGCCGGTCGCGTCGGGCAGCGAGAGGTCGACGAGCACGCACTGCACGTCGTCGGTCAGCCGCTCCCGGCTCTCGGCCATGGTCCGCACCCAGATGATCTTGGGTGGCTGCTCCGCCTCGCTGAGCAGCTCCTCCACGAGGAAGGCGTCGCCCGCGTCGTCCTCGATGAGAAGCAGCGTGAGCGTTTCGTTGGCGGGGGCGGTCACTGACGCCTCTTCGTGGGATCGGAGAACCTATCGACGCTACGTAGAATAGTGCGATGGTCCGGTAACTGAGGATGCCCGTGTGAGACGTTCCACATCTTGCCAGATGTCGGGAACGATACGCCGGACCCGGCCGATCTCGATGAGGTCACCGTCGTCACCCCGGGGAGCGCCCGCGGGACCCGCGGCCCCGCCGCTCACGGGCCGGCGACCGCGCCGATCATGTGCCGGTGCCCGTGTCGGTGATCAGGTCGAGGCCCTCGGGCAGGTCGCCGTCGCGGGCGGCGTCGGTGAGGAACAGCAGCAGGGTCGCCCGGAACGCCTGGGCCGCGCGGGTGGGCTCGACGTCCTTGCGGTGCGCGATGGCGACCGTGCGGCGCAGCCCGGGAGGGGCCAGCGGCGTCCCGGTCAGCCCCGGGCGGCCGTCCAGGACCATCGAGGGCACCAGCGCGACCCCCAGCCCGGCCTCCACGAAGCGGAGCACCGCGTCCATCTCGCCCCCCTCCACCGCGAACCTGGGCTCGAACCCGGCCTGCCGGCAGGCGGTCAGCGTGGCCTCGCGCAGGTCGTAGCCGCGCCGGAACATCACCATCGGCCGGCGCCGCAGCTCCTCGATGCGCGCGTACGGCCTGCGGGTGTGCCCGGCCGAGGGGGATGCGACGACCAGGTTCTCGCTCAGGACCTCCTCGGTGACCAGGGCGGGGTCGTCGCTGTGCAGCGGCATGATGATCAGCGCCAGGTCGAGCTGGCCGCGGGCGAGCGTGCGGACCAGGTCGCGGGAGCCGCCCTCCTCCACGAACAGCTCGATGCCCGGGTAGGTCCGGTGGAACCTGGCCAGCACGTCGGCGAGCAGCCCGGCGCACAGCGAGGGCGTGGCGCCGAGCCGGACCCGGCCGCGGCGCAGCCCGGCCAGCTCGCCCACCTCGCTCCTGGCGGTCTCGGCGTCGGCCAGCATCCGGCGGGCCAGCGGCAGCAGCGCCTCACCGGCGGGGGTGAGGGTGACGTTCCCCCGGGCGCGGCTGAACAGCGGCGCGCCGAGCTCGGCCTCCAGGGCCCTGATCTGCTTGCTCAGCGAGGGCTGGGCGACGCGCATCCGCTCGGCGGCCTGGGTGAAGTGCCGGGTCTCGGCGACCGCCACGAAGTAGGCCAGCTGCTGGAACTGCACGTTCTCCAGCGTAGGGGGTCGGTCCCGCGGAGCCCCGGGCCCCATAGCGCACCGGGTGGCCGGGGGCGGATCCGGGGCGGGCGGCAGGGCCCGGGAGGATGTGAGATTGCTCGCACCCCGCGGGCGGGCACGGCGCCGAACAGGCGACAAAGCACCGCTGATAGCCACAGGCTATGGAAACCACATCCATGATGACTTGGACGGGGGTAAAGGCTCCTACCTAGCGTCACGTGTGTGACTGCCACTGTTGAGCGCGGATCCGCCACCGCGCAGGTGACCCCCTCGAAGGGCACCGCGAAGAGCCCCGGGGGAGCCCGCCCCGCCCCGCCCGCGCGCAAGGGCGGCTTCCTGGCCTCCACCAACGGCCGCAAGGTTGTGATGGCCGTCACGGGTGCCGTGATGGTGCTCTTCCTCGTCGGGCACATGGCCGGGAACCTCAAGAGCTTCCTCGGCGCCGACTCCTTCAACGAGTACGCGGACTTCCTGCGGACCATGGGCGAGCCGCTGCTGCCGAGCCGCGTCCTGCTGACGATCGTCGAGGTGGGCCTGGTCGTCGCGGTGGCGCTGCACATGTGGGCGGCGGTCTCCCTGGCCCGGCGGGCGCGCAGGGCCCGGCCGGTCAGGTACGCGGTCAGGCGGAGGTCCCGCTCGAACGGGTACGCGGTCCACACCATGCGCTACGGCGGCGTCGTCATCGTGCTGTTCCTGATCTACCACCTGCTGGACCTGACGTTCGGCACGGCCAACCCCGCCGGGACCGCCTCCACCCCGTACGAGCGCCTGGTGGAGGGCTTCGCCCCGTCGCGCTGGTGGGTGACGTCGTTCTACGTGCTCGCGGTCGTCATGGTCGGCCTGCACCTGCGCCACGGCCTGTGGAGCGCCTTCCAGACGCTCGGCCTGGCGAGCCGCCGCAGCTACCGGACGCTGAGGGCCTCGGCCACCGGCCTGTCGGTGCTGCTGGTGGTCGGTTTCCTGGCGGTCCCGGCCGCCGTCGTGATCGGAGTGATCAAGTGAACGGACCGGTCGGAAGGTACACCGAGGGCGAGCCCATCCGCGACACCAAGGCGCCGGACGGCCCGATCGAGGACCGCTGGGAGAAGCGCAAGTTCAGCGCCAAGCTGGTCAACCCGGCCAACAAGCGCAAGCTCGACGTCATCGTGGTGGGCACCGGCCTGGCGGGCGGCTCGGCGGCCGCGACGCTCGGCGAGCTCGGCTACAACGTCACCTCGTTCTGCTACCAGGACTCGCCCCGGCGCGCGCACTCCATCGCCGCCCAGGGCGGCATCAACGCGGCCAAGAACTACCGCGGCGACGGCGACTCGATCTACCGGCTGTTCTACGACACGGTCAAGGGCGGCGACTTCCGCGCCCGCGAGTCCAACGTCTACCGGCTGGCCCAGGTCAGCGTGAACATCATCGACCAGGCCGTGGCCCAGGGCGTGCCGTTCGCCCGCGAGTACGGCGGCCTGCTCGACACCCGCTCCTTCGGCGGCGCCCAGGTCTCGCGGACCTTCTACGCCCGGGGCCAGACCGGCCAGCAGCTCCTGCTCGGCGCCTACCAGGCGCTGGAGCGGCAGATCGCGGCGGGCACCGTCACCATGCACACCCGCCACGAGATGCTCGACCTGATCGTCTCCGACGGCCGGGCGCGCGGCGTCATCGTCCGCGACATGGTCACCGGCGAGATCGAGCGGCACCTGGCCGACGCGGTCGTGCTGGCCACCGGCGGCTACGGGAACGTGTTCTTCCTGTCCACCAACGCCAAGGGCTGCAACACCACGGCGATCTGGCGGGCGCACCGGCGCGGCGCGATGTTCGCCAACCCCTGCTACACCCAGATCCACCCGACCTGCATCCCGGTCAGCGGCGAGTACCAGTCGAAGCTGACCCTGATGTCGGAGTCGCTGCGCAACGACGGCCGGGTGTGGGTGCCGCTGGAGCGGGGCGACGCCCGCCCGCCCGCGGAGATCCCCGAGGCCGAGCGCGACTACTACCTGGAGCGCATCTACCCGGCGTTCGGCAACCTGGTCCCGCGTGACATCGCCTCCCGCGCCGCCAAGAACGTCTGCGACGAGGGGCGCGGCGTCGGCCCCGGCGGCCTGGGCGTCTACCTCGACTTCGCCGACGCGATCGGCCGCCTGGGCCGCGCCGCCGTGGAGAAGAAGTACGGCAACCTCTTCGAGATGTACGAGCGCATCACCGGCGAGGACCCCTACGCCCAGCCGATGCGCATCTACCCGGCCGTCCACTACACGATGGGCGGACTGTGGGTGGACTACGACCTGCAGTCCACGATCCCGGGCCTGTTCGTGATCGGCGAGGCCAACTTCTCCGACCACGGCGCCAACCGCCTCGGCGCGTCCGCGCTGATGCAGGGCCTGGCCGACGGCTACTTCGTGCTGCCGACCACGATCGGCGACTACCTGGCGAACGGCCCCTACGGGGAGGTCGACGAGGAGGCCGTGGCCGAGGCCGAGATCGGGGTGCGCCGGCGGATCGACGCCCTGCTGACCAACGACGGCGACCGTACCGCCGACTCCTACCACCGCGAGCTCGGCAAGCTCATGTGGGACTACTGCGGCATGGAGCGCACCGAGGAGTCGCTGCGCAAGGCCCTGGAGCGCATCCCCGAGCTGCGCGAGGAGTTCTGGAGGAACGTCAAGGTCTCCGGCGAGGCGGGCGAGCTCAACCAGGCGCTGGAGCGGGCCGGCCGGGTGGCCGACTTCTTCGACCTGGCCGAGCTGATGTGCGTCGACGCGCTGCACCGCACCGAGTCGTGCGGCGGCCACTTCCGCGCGGAGTCGCAGGACGCCGACGGCGAGGCCCTGCGCGACGACGAGCACTTCGCCTACGTCGCCGCCTGGGAGCACTCCGAGAACGGCCCGGTCCTGCACAAGGAAGATCTCGACTACGAGTACGTCACGATGAGCCAGCGGAGCTACAAGTGAACCTCACCCTGAAGGTCTGGCGGCAGAAGAACCCCGACGACACCGGGCGGATGGTCACCTACCGGGTCCAGGACGTGTCCCCGGACATGTCCTTCCTGGAGATGCTCGACGTCCTCAACGAGCGGCTCATCCTGGAGGGCGACGACCCGATCGCCTTCGACCACGACTGCCGCGAGGGCATCTGCGGCATGTGCGGGATGGTCATCAACGGCGTCGCGCACGGCGAGCAGGTGGCCACCACCACCTGCCAACTGCACATGCGGCACTTCGAGGACGAGGCCGTCATCACCATCGAGCCGTGGCGCGCCGCGCCCTTCCCGGTGGTGAAGGACCTGGTCGTGGACCGCTCGGCGTTCGACCGGATCATCCAGGCGGGCGGCTTCATCTCCGTCCCGGCCGGGTCGGCCCCGGACGCGCACAGCGTCCCGGTCAGGAAGGACGACGCCGACGCGGCGTTCGACGCCGCCACCTGCATCTCCTGCGGCGCCTGCGTCGCGGCCTGCCCGAACGGCTCGGCCTCGCTCTTCACCGCCGCGAAGATCACCCACCTGAGCCTGCTGCCGCAGGGCCAGCCCGAGCGCGACTCCCGCGCCAGGGCCATGGTCGAGCAGATGGACGCCGAGGGCTTCGGCGGCTGCACCAACACCGGGGAGTGCACGGCGGTCTGCCCCAAGGGCATCCCGCTGGACACCATCGCCCAGATGAACCACGACTACCTGCGGGCCTCCCGGTAGGCCCGTCACGCCCGCCCGGCCCCGGCCGGTCCCTCCGATGGCTCCTCCGGGCGGCCGGGGGCGCGGCAGGGCCGACGGGATCTCAGCCCAGCTCGGCGACGACCTCCCGCCGCAGGGCCGCGGCGTCCACGCCCGCGTCCTTCAGGACGCGGGCGGCCAGGCCCTCGCCCTCGCGCAGGATGCCGAGCAGGATGTGGCCGTCGCCGATGTAGTTGTGCTTGAGGTGCACGGCCTCGCGCAGCGACAGCTCCAGGGTCTTCTTGGCGCGGGGGCTGAAGGGGATGTGCGACCCGCCGAGCAGCCGGCCGCGCCGGGGGGCGGGCTCGCGGTCCAGGGCACCGGGGCCGAAGGCGGCCTCGACCTTCTCCCTGATGGCCGCCAGGTCGATGCCGATCGTCTCCAGCGCCTCGGCGTCCAGGGCCGCGCCCGGCCTGCGCGGGGACAGGCGGGCGACGGCCCGGAAGGCCGCGTCGTGGTCGAGGCCGTGACGGACCAGCACCCGGGCCGACAGGCTGCCCGGCAGCCCGAGCAGCCCGAGCAGGATGTGCTCGGTGCCGATGATCTCGTGCCGCAGGCGGCGTGCGTTCTCCTGCGCGAGGGTCACCGCCTGGCGGGCCTCGTGATGGAATCTCTCGAACATGGTCATCTGTCCCTTCTCAGCAGCCCTCGGCCGCCCGCGTACTTCTTGTGGACCGCCTGCCTGGTGACCTCCAGGCAGTGGGCGATCTCCTGCCAGGACCAGCCCTGTTCCCTCGCGTTCTCCACCTGGAGTGCCTCCAGCCGGTCGACCAGTGTCCGCAGCGCCCGCACGGCCCTGAGGCCCACGGCCGGATCGCGGCTGCCGGCGTCGGAGGCCAGCTGTGCCGTATCGCTCATGGTGTCAATCTAAGTTGACGTCGCCCCGATGTCAACCGTGATTGACGCGCTCGCTGTCAGTAAATGGTTTGCCTGACGAGGGCGGACTTTGTCAGGCTGGCAGGGCCATGCGCTCCCTACCCGTCGCCGATCCCGGCGTTCCCGACGCCCGCAGCCCGATCGGTTACCTGCGGTGGATCGCCCGTACCCAGAGAAGGTCGCTGCTCCTCGGCACCCTGTACGCGACCCTGTGGTGGCTCACCATGGCGCTCGTCCCCGCCGCCGTGGGCAACGGTATCGACGCCCTCCGGGCCGGGGACCCGCACGGCCTGCTCACCTGGGGCGGGGTCGTGCTCGCGCTCGGCGTCGCGCAGGCCGTCACCGGCGTCCTGCGCCACCGGATGGCCGTCCTGAACTGGCTGAGCGCCGCCTACCGGACCGTCCAGGTCACCGTCAGGCAGTCCACCCGGCTGGGCGCGACCCTGCCCAGGCGGATGTCCACCGGCGAGGTGGTCAGCGTCGGCAACTCCGACATCGCCCACATCGGCAACGCGATGGACATCCTGCTCCGCGGCGTCGGCGCGGTCGTCGCCATCGCCGCGGTGACCGTGATCCTGATCAGGACCTCGCCGACGCTCGGCCTGACGGTCCTGGTCGGCCTGCCCCTGATGGCCGGCGCGGTCGCCCCCCTGCTCAAGCCGCTGCACCGGCGCCAGAACGCCCACCGCGACCTGCAGGGCGACCTGTCCACCCGCGCCGCCGACATCGTCGCGGGCCTGCGGGTGCTGCGCGGCATCGGCGGCGAGCGGGTCTTCGCCGACCGCTACGGCACCGAGTCCCAGCGGGTGCGCCACGCCGGCGTGCGGGTGGCCGCGGTGGAGTCGGTGCTGGAGGGGGCGCAGGTCCTGCTGCCCGGCCTGCTGATCGCCGGGGTGACCTGGCTCGGCGCGTCCTTCGCGCAGCGCGGCGAGATCAGCGTCGGCCAGCTCGTCGCCTTCTACGGCTACGCCACCTTCCTGATCGGCCCCATGCGGACCCTCACCGAGACCGCCGACAAGCTGACCAAGGGCCATGTCGCGGCCCGCAGGGTGGTGCGGATCCTCTCGCTGCGGCCCGAGATCGAGGGCGGCACCGGCCGGTCCGAGGGCGGCCTGCTGCGCGACGTGGCCTCCGGGGTCGCCGTACGCCCCGGCATGCTCACCGCCCTGGCCGCGGCCGTCCCCGAGGAGGCCGCGGCCATCGCCGACCGCCTCGGCCGCTACGACGACGGCGACGTCGACTTCGGCGACGTGTCCCTGGACGGCCTGCCCGTCTCGGAGGTACGGCGCCGGATCCTGGTCGCCGACAACGACGCCCTGCTCTTCGCCGGCGTGCTGCGGGACGAGCTGGACGTCACCGGCACGGCCTCGGCCGAGGAGATCTCCCAGGCCCTGTGGGCGGCGTGCGCCACCGACATCGTCGAGGCGCTGCCCGGCGGCCTGGAGGGGCGCGTCGCCGAGGCGGGCCGGGAGTTCTCCGGCGGCCAGCGGCAGCGGCTCAGGCTCGCCAGGGCGCTCGTCCTCGACCCCGAGGTGCTCGTCCTCGTCGAACCCACCAGCGCGGTCGACGCCCACAGCGAGGCGCGCATCGCCGACCGGCTGGCCAAGGCCCGCGCCGGCCGGACCACCCTGGTCTGCACGACCAGCCCGCTGGTGCTGGACCGCGCCGACCACGTCGTCTACGTCGAGGGCGGCGTCGTGCGCGCCCAGGGCTCACACCGGGACCTGCTTGCCGCCCACCCCGGATACACCGCCGTCGTCACCCGGGGAGAGACACCATGAGCAGGCAGGTCCTGCCCGTCGCCGACCGCGCGCAGGTGCGGGCCTACGCCCGCAGGCTCGCCCTGAAGTACCCGCGCGAGCTGCTCGGCGCGCTGGCCCTGCACGGCCTGGCCGCGGTCGCCGGGCTGGCGGTGCCGTGGCTGCTCGGCGGCCTCGTGCAGGGGCTCCACAGCGGCGCCGGCGTCGACGTCACCGCGGTCTCGCTGGGCATCGGCGCCTTCCTGATCGCCCAGGCGGTGCTGATCAGGTTCGCGGTGTACGCCTCCTCCCGGCTCGGCGAGAAGGTCCTCGCCGAGCTGCGCGAGGAGTTCGTCGACCGGGTGCTCGGCCTGCCGCTCTCCACGGTCGAGCGCGCCGGGTCCGGCGACCTGATCTCGCGGACCTCACGCGACGTCGACGCGCTCTCGCGCACCGTGCGGCACGCCGTGCCCGAGACGCTGATCGCGCTGGTCACCTGCGTGATCACCATCGGTGCCCTGGCCGTCGTCGGGCCGCTGCTCCTGCTGCCCTCGCTGCTCGCCGTCCCCCTGCTGTGGATCTCCACCCGCTGGTACCTCAAGCGCGCCAGGGACGGGTACCTGCGCGAGAGCGCGGCGTACGCCGACATGACCGACGGGCTGGCCGAGACCGTCACCGGCGCCCGCGCCGTGGAGGCGCTGGGCCTGCAGGAGCGCAGGCACCGGCGCACCGACACCGACATCGCCCGGTCCTGGGCGGCCGAGCGCTACACGATGAGGCTGCGCACGGTCTGGTTCCCCGCGGTCGAGCTCGGCTACGTGATCCCGGTCGTGGCGACGCTCGTCGTCGGCGGCCTGTTCTACATCCGGGGCTGGGCCTCGCTGGAGCAGGTCACCACGGCCACCCTCTACGTCCAGCAGCTCATCGACCCGCTCGACCGGCTGCTCATGTGGATCGACGAGCTCCAGGTGGGCGGCGCCTCCATGGCCCGCCTGCTGGGCGTCTCCGAGGTGCCCGACGACCGCGAGCCCGGCTCGGCCAGGCCCGAGGGCAGCCGGTTGAGGGCCGACGGCGT
The DNA here is from genome assembly GCF_044456585.1 of Streptosporangium sp. NPDC050855. Taxonomy (NCBI): domain Bacteria; kingdom Bacillati; phylum Actinomycetota; class Actinomycetes; order Streptosporangiales; family Streptosporangiaceae; genus Streptosporangium; species Streptosporangium sp. NPDC050855. The sequence goes on along the minus strand of NZ_JBITFY010000005.1, from coordinate 128,205 downwards.
CCGCTACGCCTACCGCGAGGGCCACGACGTGCTGCACGACATCGACCTGGTGGTCGAGCCGGGCGAGCGGCTGGCCATGGTCGGCCCGTCCGGGGCGGGCAAGTCCACGCTGGGCCGCCTGCTCGCGGGCGTCCACGGCCCCCGCACCGGCTCGGTCACGGTCGGCGGCGTCCCGCTGGTCGAGCTCCCCCTGGAGGACCTGCGCGGCCACGTCGCCCTGGTGACCCAGGAGCACCACATCTTCCGGGGCACCGTCCGGGACAACGTGCTGATCGCCCGCCCGGAGGCCGACGACACGCGGGTCCGCGAGGCCCTGGAGGCGGTCGAGGCCTGGGAGTGGGTCGAGACCCTGCCCGAGGGGCTCGACACGATCGTGGGCTCCGGCGGCGAGTCCGTCCCGCCCGCCCAGGCCCAGCAGCTCGCCCTGGCCCGGCTGGTGCTGGCCGACCCGCACACCCTGGTCCTGGACGAGGCCACCTCGCTGATCGACCCCCGCGCCGCCCGCCACCTGGAACGCTCGCTGGCCGCCGTGCTGGAGGGGCGTACGGTGATCGCGATCGCCCACCGCCTCTACACCGCCCACGACGCCGACCGGGTCGCGGTGGTGGAGGACGGCAGGATCAGCGAGCTGGGCTCCCACGACGAGCTGGTGGCGGCGGGCGGCTCGTACGCGGCCCTGTGGGGGAGCTGGCACGGCACGTCCGGTCACGGCGATGCCCCGGACCTGCGGGCCACCGCGGGGCCGAAGGTCCTCTGACGCCGGAAGCTACACTCTCGCCCCATGGGTATAGGCCGCATCCTCTATCTCACCTTCGGTTCCCTGATGCTGATCTTCGCCTTGATGTGGACGTTCGACGACGACGAACCCGCGAACATGCAACGGGCACAGGTCTTCGCGCTCGGGAGCATCGGGCTGATGGTCGCCGGAGCCGCCTGCGGAGCCGCCGAGCGCAGGACCACGTACGTTCCGCCGGCCGTCCCGCGGCCCCCGGTTCAGCAACCCCCCGCCCCGCAGCCTCCGGTTCACCAGGCGCCGGCTCAGCAGCCCTACCCCCCGCAGGGCCACGACCTCTGGCAGGGGCACGACCCCTGGCAGGGGCACGCCGCACCGCAGCCGTACGACCCCCGGCAGGGCCACACCCTCCCCCACCCTCCCGGTCGGAACCACTGACGCCGACCGTCCCCGCCCGCGAACGGGCGGGGACGTCCGGACGGTGACCTCACCGGGGAGGCGCGGGTCCTCCCCGGGAAAGGGCTGGTCATACCCGGGGAGGCGCGGATCCTTCCCGGGAAGGCCTCAGGACAGCGCCTTCTTCAGGAAGTCGACCTGGAGCAGCAGCAGGTTCTCGGCCACGACCTCCTGGGGGGTCATGTGGGTGACGCCCGAGAGCGGCAGCACGGTGTGCGGGCGGCCCGCCGCCAGCAGGGCTGAGGAGAGCCGCAGGGTGTGCGCGGCGACCACGTTGTCGTCGGCCAGGCCGTGGATCAGCAGCAGCGGGCGGTCCAGCTTCTCGGCGTCGCCGAACAGCGACGAGGAGTCGTAGTGGCCCTCGTCCGGGTGGCCCAGGTAGCGCTCGGTGTAGCAGGTGTCGTACAGCCGCCAGTCGGTCACTGGGGCACCGGCGACGGCCGCGTGGAACACGTCGGGGCGGCGGAGCACGGCCAGCGCGGCCAGGTAGCCGCCGAAGGACCACCCCCGGATGCCGACCCGCGACAGGTCCAGGTCGTCGGGGAACCGCGCGGCGGCGCCGTGCAGGGCGTCGATCTGGTCCTCCAGCACCGGCCCGGCCAGGTCGTGCAGGACGGCCCGCTCGAACTCCGGGCCCCGGCCCGGGGTGCCGCGGCCGTCCGCCACGACCACCGCGAACCCCTGGTCGGCGAACCACTGGCTGGTCAGGTGCGCCCCGGACGCGGCCAGCACGCGCTGGGCGTGCGGCCCGCCGTACGGGTCCATCAGGACCGGGAGCCGGGCCGAGCCGGGCACGTGGCCCGACGGCAGGAGCACGGCGGTGGACAGCTCGCGCTCGCCCGTCCTGATCAGGGAGACCCGCAGGTCCAGGCCGGGACGGTCGGCGTGCGAGGCGATGTGGCCGCGGGGCGTGCCGTTGTGCAGGACGCGGGTGACCGAGCCCTCGCCGGTCAGGGTCTGGCCGGTGAGCACCAGGGTGCCGCCCGCGGTGTGGCCGCTGTAGACGCCGCTCTCGGGCGGGCTGACGAGCGTGATCCGGCCGTTGCGGTAGGCCCACACGGCGATCTCGGTGGGCTCGCCGCTGGCCCGGAAGAGCACGGTCTCGCCGTCGACGTCGAGGATCTCGCGGACCTGCAGGGTGGGCGGCGTGACCGGCTCGTCGCCGACGATCAGGCGGTGACCGCCCTCGGAGTGGGCGGCCCAGACCAGGCGGCCGTCGGACAGGTGGCCCGGGACGCCGGTGACCACGTCGACCCAGGCGGGGTCGGTGTCCTCGCGCACCACGGTGGAGGCGCCGGTGGCCGGGTCGACGGCGAGCAGCCGCATCGTCCGCTGGTCGCGGGTCATGGTGACGATCGACAGGCCGTGGGCGTCCCAGACGGCGTTGACCAGGTACTCGTCGTCGAAGGGCACGGGGACGCGGGCCCCGGTCAGGGTGAGCACGAACAGCTCGACCGTGGCGTTGGCCGTCCCGGCCGAGGGGTAACGCTGCTCGACGGCCGGGCGGGCCGGGTTGGCCGGGTCGGCGATGTACCACCGCTGCACCGGGGACTCGTCGGCCCGCTCGACGAGCACGGCGTCGCCGGAGGGCGACCACCAGTACCCCCGCATCCGGTCCAGCTCCTCGGCGGCCACGAACTCGGCCAGGCCGTAGGTGACCTCCGCCGTCTCGGGACGGGCCAGCGCGTGGTCGACCCCGTCCCGCAGGTCCTGGATGTGGAACGCGCCGCCGGTGACGTAGCCGACGTGGGCGCCGGTGGGGGAGACGCGCGGGTCGATCACCGGCCCGGCGGTCTCCAGGTGGCGTACGCGCCCGCTCGCGAGGTCCGCCACGTACAGGCCGCCGACGAGCGCGAACGCCGCGACGGTGACCGCGGCGTCGGTGCCGTACCCGACGATGCCCCCGGCCTGCTCCCTGCTCCGCTCCCGGCGCGCCCGCTCCTCGGGCGGCAGGTCCTCGTCGCCCCCGGCCAGGTCGCGCGGGTCGACGACGAGCCGCTCCTCCCCGCTGAGCACGTCGTACTCCCACAGGCAGGTCACGGGGTCGGAACCGCCCCGGGTGCGCAGGAAGACGACGCGGTCGCCGCCCGGGGCGATCGTGAACCCCCGGGGCGCCCCGAGGGTGAAGCGGCGGGTTCTGGCGTGCAGGCGAGGGAAGGTCTCACTCATACGAGCCATCTTGCCAGCTCCGTCCCGCCCGGCTCGTGCTCTCGCGGCCACGGTACCGACCGGATCCCGATATGTCGGGTGAAATCGGCGTCGGTACCCTCGACCCATGACGGAGCGGCTGACGGATCGGCGCCTGATGCTCGTGCACGCCCACCCGGACGACGAGACGATCGGCACCGGGGCGACCATGGCCAGGTACGCCGCGGAGGGGGCGCACGTCACGCTGGTGACCTGCACCCTCGGCGAGGAGGGGGAGGTCATCCCCGCGGAGCTGGCCCACCTGGCCGCGGACCGGGACGACGCCCTGGGCCCGTACCGGGTGGGGGAGCTCGCCGCGGCCTGCGCGGCGCTCGGCGTCACCGACCACAGGTTCCTGGGCGGGGCGGGCCGCTGGCGCGACTCCGGCATGATGGGCGTCGCCTCCAACGACCGGGCGAACGCCTTCTGGCGGGCCGACCTGGACGAGGCCGCGGGCGAGCTGGCCGCGATCATCCGCGAGGTCCGGCCGCAGGTCCTGGTCACCTATGACGAGAACGGCTTCTACGGCCACCCCGACCACATCCAGGCCCACCGCGTCTCCCGGCGCGCCGTCGAGCTGGCCGCCGACCCGGCCTTCGTCCCGGCCCCCGCCTTCGATGAGCCACCCGCCTCCGACGGGGACCCCGCCTCCGACGGGAACCCCGCCTCCGACGGGAACCCCGCCTCCGGTGAAGTCGCGGCACCCGGCGGGACACCGGTGACCGGCGGGACGGGGCCGTGGCGGGTCGCCAAGTTCTACCACACCGCCGTCCCCCGGTCGGTGCTGCGCAGGAGCGCGGAGGCCCTGCGCGACAGCGACACGCCCTTCCTCGCCGAGGCGGTCGAGGACCTGCCGTTCGGCTGCGCGGACGAGGAGGTGACCACCGAGATCGACGCCCGCGCCCACCTCGGCCGGAAGATCGACGCGATGCGCGCGCACGCCACCCAGATCAGCGTGGTCCCGCCCTGGTACGCCCTGTCCAACGCCGTCGGCCAGGAGGTGCTGGGGGTGGAGCACTTCATCCTGGCCTCCGGCGTGCCGGGCCCCCCGGGAGCCGGAGCGCCGATCGAGACGGGAGGGCTCGGCGAGCCGTACGACCGCGAGGACGACCTCTTCGCCGGTATCCACTAGCCTCGGTGCTTGTGATGGAGCAGGTGCCGGTGGTGCGCAGCCCCTCGGAGACGGTCGTCACCGTGGCGGCCTGCGCGGTGCTCGCCGTGCTCGGGTTCCTGGTCGGCCTGCTCTGCGGTTTCCAGCACTCCTGGTCGGTCGGGGCCGTCCCCGTCCCCGTCTCCGCCCTCGGCTGCGTCGCCCTGCTGTTCGCGATCTCCTACGGGGCGGGCCGGATGGCGCGCGGCAAGTCGGTGTCCCTGGCGTTCGCGGCGGGCTGGACGCTGATCACCGTGATCTGGGCCGCCGGACGGCCCGAGGGCGACCTGGTCATCGCCGACGACGTGGCCGGTTACGTCTACCTCTACGGCGGCCTGGTCGCGATCACGGCCGGGGTGCTGCTGGCGCCGTCGGCCGGGGGCGGATCCTGGCTGCTCACCCAGCACGGGTACGGGCCCCGCCCGTCCGCCGCCCCCGGCGCGTCCACCCCGCCCCTGCCGCCCCCGCCGCCCCCGCCGCCCGCGCCCGCCCCGCCGGGCGCTCCCGCCGTCTCCTGAGCCGGGGAGGGCTCCGTGGCGCGACAGCGCTACCGCGGGGCATCCGGATGACGCACAATCCCGATATGCGGCGGTTCCACCGGGTACGGCGAACACTCAACTACATCAACCTGTCGACGCCCCTGGGGCTGCTGGTGGCGCGCCTCGGCCGCGCCCGGCCGGCCCCGGGACCGGACGGGCTGATCCTCGCGTACGGCTATCGCTTTCGGTTCCCGATCGCCTCGGCCTTCACCGTGGGGAACGTGGTGCTGACCCGGCACGAGGAGGGGTACCTCACCGAGGCCCTGCTGCGGCACGAGGACCGGCACGCCTCCCAGTACATGCTCTGCGTGGGCCTGCCGATGCTCCCGCTCTACCTCCTCGCGGTGGTCGTCTCCGTCCTGGTCTGCGGGAACCAGGCGTCCTGGAACGTCTTCGAGCGGCTGGCGAACCTGGAGGACGGCAACTACGTCCGCAGATCGCCCTGGTGGTCCCGGGGTTCGCGGAATGGACCCCCGCAAAAGGAATGAATTCCCGTGTGAGGGGATCAACAGAGGGTGAGCCGACGATGACCGAAGGGGGCCGCCCATGTCGCCGACATCCCACCCCGAGACCGCCTCACGCGTCGCCGAGGAGCCCGTCCTCCCGGGCGAGCCGCGCCGACGTTCCGGCTGGTCGGCCCGGTTCGCCGCGGGGCCGGTACGCGCCCTGAGACGGCTGGGCAGGGCCCCGGGAGAGCCGCGAGGTGATCGTGCCACCGGGTTCCCGGGGAACGGGCCCGGGACGCCCGTCGCGGTCCCCGCCCCGCGCACGCCCCCGGCCGCCGTGTCCCCGGTGTCCCCGGTGTCCCCGGTGTCCCCGGTGTCCCCGGTGTCCCCGGTGTCCCCGGTGTCCCCGGTGTTTCCGGCCTCCCCGGTCTCCTCGGTCTCCCCGACAGGCCCGGTGCGCCACGCGCCCGCGCCGCCTCCCACGTCTCCGCCACGCACCCGCCCGGCGCCCCCGCTGCGGCCGGGCCGGTCGCCCGCGCCGCAGCGGACCTGGCCGGGCGGCTTCAAGGACCGGCTGACCTTGCCGATCCCCACGTTCCAGGAACTGCTGGCGGTCGCCTGGCACGGCACGCTGCGGCCCGACGTCGGGGACGCCGACCTCATCCCGGTCCACCGGGACGGGCTTCCCCGCCCGGCCGGGACCGACGCGGTCGTCACCTGGGTGGGGCACGCGACGTACGTGGTACAGATCGGCGGGCTGACCGTCCTGACCGACCCGGTATGGGCGAGGAAGATCCCGGGCGTCCGCCCCCGCCTCACCCCGCCCGGCGTCGCCTGGGCGGACCTGCCCCGGATCGACGCCGTGGTGATCAGCCACAACCACTACGACCACCTGGACGCGCAGACCGTACGGAGGCTGCCTCGCGACACGCCCGTCCTGGTCCCGGCAGGGCTGAGGTCCTGGTTCACCAGGCGCGGGTTCCGCGACGTCACCGAGCTCGACTGGTGGGAGAGCGCCTGGGTCGGCGGCGTCCGGTTCGACTTCGTCCCGTCCCACCACTGGAGCCGCCGGTCGGTCTGGGACACCTGCCGGACGCTCTGGGGCGGCTGGGTGATCGCCTGCGACGACCGGACGATCTACTTCGCCGGGGACACCGCGTACGGCGAGCGCTTCGCCCAGATCGGGGCCCGCTACCCCGGCGGCATCGACCTGGCCCTGATGCCGGTGGGCGCGTTCGAGCCCCGCTGGTTCATGAAGGCCGCGCACGTCGACCCCGAGCAGGCCGTACGGGCGTGCACGGACGTGGGCGCGCGCCGGATGGCGACCATGCACTGGGGGACGTTCGTGCTGTCCGGCGAGCCGCTGCTCGCGCCGGTGCTGGAGGCCCGCGCGGCCTGGGAGGCGGCCGGGCGGGACCGCGCCGACCTGTGGGACCTGGCGATCGGCGAGTCCCGCGTGCTGACGACCTGAGCCGCGGAGCCCGGGCACCCCCGGCGGGGGCCCGGGCCCGCCCTCAGGGGGTCAGGACCAGCGTGTGGACGGCCGCCTTCTTGACCGACTCCGGGCGGGAGAGCATCGGGACGGTCCGCCCGTCCGCCCACAGCGGGGCCTGGTCCCAGTAGTTGTCGTGGAAGGCGTGCCCGGAGGCGCCGGTCAGGTTGATCCAGCGGGACCCGTCCAGGTCCGCCAGGTCCACGACCATCCGCATGGACGGCAGCCAGCCCACCGTGTAGTCCTCCTGCACGTCCCAGCCGGCGGCGTTGACCGCGTCGTCACCACCGGCCACCGGGAACGGCCCGCGGTTGAAGAGCCACTCGATCGGGCCGATCCCCGAGGTGCCGAAGGTCTGGTGGACGAGCTCCAGCGAGTGCAGGTCGCCCCAGCGCCAGTCCCCGGGGTCCGGGCCGAGCTCGGCGGTCAGCTCGTCGTAGGCCGCGGCCATCGCCCGGCGCAGCATGTCGTCGCGGGTCTCGGCGCGCGGGGTGGCCCGGTCGTCCCAGAACGCGTCGTCCGGCCGCTCCAGCATGACCCGTACGACCTCGAACCAGCGGTCGCCGCCGTCGGGCCGGGCACCCTCGGGCAGGTCGTCGTTGAAGGTCTCGATGAGCAGGTGGCGCCAGACGGCGTTGAAGTACATGGCCGGTGCCGAGCCCGCCCCCTGCGAGTGGTCCCACCCGCGCAGCAGCGCGAGGGCGTCCCGGACGGGCCCGGCCACCTCGACGGCCGTCAGCCTGGGCACCAGGAAGCGGGCGAAACCGTTGTGGTCGTCCTGCTGCAGCGCGCTCATCGCCGCGACGTCCACCTTGCCGTCCTTCACCGCCCGGCCCAGGCGGTCCAGGATGCGCCGGGAGCGGTACCCGTAGGCCCAGTCCCTGGTGAGATCGTGCGGGTAGCGGTCCGGGTCGACGACCGCGTTGTTCGCGGTCACGATGTAGCCCTGCGGCGGGTTGTAGACGCTGGGCAGCTCGTCGAAGGGGATCGTCGACCGCCAGGCGTACTCGCCGGTCCAGCCCGGCACCGGCCAGGTGCCGTCGCCGCGGGTCCGTACCGGGATGCGGCCCGGGGCCTGGTAGCCGATGTTGCCCGCGGTGTCGGCGTAGACCAGGTTCTGCGCGGGCACCTCGAACCCGCTCGCCGCCCTCCTGAACTGCTGCCAGTCCTGCGCGGTGTTCAGCGCGAAGATCGAGTCGGCGGTCCTGCCCGGTTCCAGGGCGGTCCACTGGAGCGCGACCGCGTCGGCCTCCTGCCCCAGGACCGCGCCCATGCCGGGCAGCGTGCCCTCGGCGTCCTTCATGACGTCGGAGATGATCGGCCCGTGCATGGTGTCGCGCACCGTGAGCCGGACGTCGGCGCCACCCGCCACCTTGATCGTCTCGACCCTGGTGGCCATCGGCTTCCAGTCGCCCATGAACAGGTAGGAGTCCTCCCTGGTCCGCTCCAGGTAGAGGTCGGCGACGTCGGGGCCGAGGTTGGTGAAGCCCCAGGCGACCCTGTCGTTGTGGCCGATGATCACCCCCGGCACGCCGGAGAAGGTGAATCCGGTGACGTCGAACGGGCACTCGGCGTTCTTGATCCGGCAGTGCAGCCCGGCCTGGTACCAGACCGAGGGCATCCCCGCCGACAGGTGGGGATCGTTGGCCAGCAGCGGCTTGCCGGACCTGGTGTGCCCGCCGCCGACCACCCAGGAGTTCGAGCCGATGCCGGAGCCGCCCGACGGGTCGCCCATCAGGCTCGGCACCGCGCGCACGGCCGCGGCCGCCCTGGCCAGGGCCCCGGCCCCCGTTGCGACCCGGCCGTCCGGTGGCCCGTCCGGCCGCAGGGTCGGTTCGGGGGCCCGCTCGACCGGACCCTGGGTCGGTTCCGGGGCCCGCTCGCCCGGACGCCGGGGAGGCTCGGTCGTCCTGGCCCCGGGCTCGGCGTCCTGGTCGAACCCGCGCTCGCCGAGCGAGCCCCGGGTGACGATCGGCGGGTTGGTGTCGTACGGGTAGTCGGGCCAGAGCTGTTCCACCCGCCCGCGCGGCAGCCTGCTCGCCGCGAGCGCGCGGCCGATCTCGCTGCTCATGTTGGAACGCAGGTCCCAGGCCATGGCCTTGAGCCAGGCCAGCGAGTCGACCGGGGTCCACGGCTCGGGGCGGTAGTCCGGGCTGGTCGTCCGCAGCAGCACGTACTCCAGGCTCCGGTCGGCGAAGCCGCCGCTCTGCCGCATCCAGGCGTTCACCCCGGCCGCGTAGGCGTTCAGGTAGCGCCTGGTCCGCTCGTCGAGCAGGGGCAGCTCCTTCTCGGCCACCCGCCGCCAGCCCATGGTCCGGATGACCCTGTCCTCGGTCAGCGTCGCCGCCCCGAACATCTCCGACAGCCGGCCGGCGGTCACGTGGCGGCGGAAGTCCATCTCGAAGAAACGGTCCTGCGCGTGCACGTATCCCTGGGCCATGAACAGGTCGTCGGGGGAGTCGGCGTAGATGTGCGGGATGCCGGTACCGTCGCGGTACACGGTGACCTTGGCGGTGAGGCCGTCCACGGTGAGCTCGCCACCGAGCTGCGGGAACGAGGCCCGCACGCCCCACACCCCGGCACCGGCGAGCGCCAGGCCCAGCACCAGGAGAACGGTGAGCACCCGCGCGGGCCACCTGAGCGCGCGGGGGAGCCGGGCATATGGGCGGAACCTCACGAAAACCTCCTAGACGGCATGGTCCCGCAAGTGTGGCACCACCTCCGCCGTCCCGGCATGATGATCATTGACGAAGATGCGGGCATGAGACTTTCTGCCGACGGCCTGGTCGACGCCCCGGCCGTCTCGAACGGCCGGTCCGGTGTCGTGGCCGACGGCGCCGTCCGTGACACCGTCGCCCTGGCCGGGCCGGACCTGGGGATCGAGGCCCTCGGGCCGAACCCGGCCAGGAGCGCCGAGAAGGGCGCCGCGCGGGGTGTTCGCGGCGGACGTCAGGCGGGGCCGATCCCCCAGCGGTGCACGGCACGGCCGCCGGGGGCCAGCCGGACGACGTCCTCGCCGGTGGCGAAGGCGTTCGGCGGGCAGCTCATCGGCTCCACCGCCAGCCCCTGCCTGCGGTGCTCCTCGGGCAGGGTGTCACCGGTGTAGAGCTGGAGCCATTCGATCCCCTCGCCCGCCCAGAGCTGGACCCCGCCGGTCCCGCCGGTTCCGTCGGTTCCGTCCGGGGAGGTCAGCCTGACCCGCACCAGCCCGTCGTCACCGCGCTCCAGGTCGGTGAACGCGGTGTCGAGCTCGGTCCCGCCGATCGGGCGGGCGGTCCGGAAGTCGTACTCGGTCCCCTTGACGTCCTTGCGGCCGGTGGGGATCTTCCGCTCGTTCACCGCGATCCACTGGGCGGCGGGCAGCTCCAGCACGGCCTCGTCGAGGGGGACGGAGGTGCCCGGGGCACCGAGGGTCAGATAGGGGTGGGCCCCGAAGCCGTACGGCGCGTCGGTGGCACCGACGTTCTCCGCCTCAATCTCCACCTCCAGCCCGGTGGCGCTCAGCGCGTACCGGATGGAGAGGTCCAGGATGTGCGGGTAGCCGAGCTGGGGGAACAGCCGCAGCCCCATCCGGATCGAGGACTCCTCATGGGACAGGACCCGCCAGGGGAACGTCCGGGAGAAGCCGTGGATCGCGTTGCCCGTCTTGGGCTCGCTCAGCGCGAGCTGCCGCTCCTCGCCGTCGAAGGTGTAGCGGCCGTCCTCGATCCTGTTCGGCCAGGGGAGCAGGGGCAGCCCCGCCCCGCCGACCGGGGGCCGGTCGGCGGGGAAGTCGACGACGAGCGGCCTGCCGTCCTGGGTGAGGCTCCTGAGGCCGGCCCCGAGCTCGGTGATGACGGCCTCGAAGCCGTCGGCCGCGATGGTGTGCTGGGTCCCGGTGGGCGCGATATTCGTCACCCGGTCATTGAACACCCATCGATCACGGTCGTATCGCCGCCCCGTCCCGCAACGCCGCCGACATCGGCCCGGGACCGTTCCGGGACCGCTCCAGGGCCTTTGCGGGACCTTTCCGGGACCGCCTACAGCACCGTCTCCAGGACCGTGGACTGCACCGCGAAACCGTTCCTCCGGTAGAAGCGGACGGCGCCCTCGTTGCTCGCGTAGGCCGTCACCCCGGCGTAGCGGGCGCCGTGCAGGCGGGCCCACCGCCTGAACTCCTCCACGAGCCTGGTGCCGATCCCGCGGTCCCGGTAGGGCGGCTGGACGTACATGCTGCCCAGGGTCGCGACGGTGACCGGCCGCATCGGGGTGGGCTCGGACAGCGCGCCGGTCAGGTGGCCGACGATCCGGTCGCCGTCCTCGGCGACCATCACCAGCCGGCTCGGGTCCTCCAGCGCGTCGGCGAAACGGGCCCGGCCGTGCTCCTTCGGCCAGTTCACGTTCAGGGCGGGATCGCGGGTGCCCGCGTCCTCGGCGAACAGCGCCGAACTGCAGGCGACGATCTCGTCCAGATCCGCGATCGTGCCGGGTCGTACGGCGACGGTGCTCTCACTCATGGGCCGGACGCTACCGGTCGCGACCGACATTACGAGTGATCTGCTGCTTTCCCCCCTTCCGGGCGGGGCGGCGCTCTTTCCAGGGAGGTGAGCCCCCTCCCGGGAGACGGGTGCCCCTTCCGCGAGAGCGGGACTCTCCCGGGGACGGCCCTCCTTCCCGGCGAGAACCCGGCCTTCCCCGGGACGGCCCGCCTTGTCGGCGGGAACGGGTCCCGCGGCCCCGGCACGGTCGTCCCGGGGCCGTCAGGCCGTCAGGACCAGGTCTGGCCCTCCGGGGTGTCGGTGACCCGCACGCCGAGGGCGGCCAGCTCGTCGCGGAGCCGGTCGGAGGCGGCCCAGTCCCTGGCGTCGCGGGCCCGCGAACGCTGCTCCAGCAGCTCGGCGGCGCCCGCCGGGAGGCTCCTGGTCCTGCCGATGTCGATGGACAGGTCCAGGGCGAGGATCTGGTCGAGGTGCAGGAACGCCTCGAAGCGGGAACCGGGGGCCACCGACCCGTCGCGCTCCAGCTCGCGCAGGAGCCGCAGCGCCAGCGGGGTGTCGAGATCGTCGTCGAAGGCGGCCTCGATCCGGGAGACCTGGTCGGCGGGCATCGGGCCGCTCGGGGACTCCGACCACTGGGCCACCAGGCCGCGCCAGCGCCGCAGGGTCCTGTCGGCGGCCCGCAGGGTGTCCCAGGTGAGGTTCATCTGCTGGCGGTGACGATGCTCCAGCAGCGCCAGCCGCACGGCCAGCGGGTCCAGCCCGGCCTCCGCCACGTCCTTGAGCAGGACCACGTTGCCGGTGGACTTCGACATCTTGCGCCCGTCGAAGAGCAGGTGCTCACCGTGCACCCAGTGCCGTACCACCTCGTGCCCGGCGGTGGCGTCGGACTGGGCGCGCTCGTCCTCGTGGTGCGGGAAGCGCAGGTCGATGCCGCCGGTGTGCACGTCGATGTGCTCGCCGAGGAAGCGCAGCGACATGGCCGAGCACTCGATGTGCCAGCCGGGGAAACCACGGCCCCACGGGGTCTCCCAGGTCGGCTCCCCCTCCGCGGGCTTCCACAGCGCCCAGTCGGCGTGGAACCGCTTGCGCGGGTCGACGCCCTCGATCCGGTGCGCGGGCCGCAGCTGGTCGAGCCGGTTGCCGGAGATCTCCCCGTACGTCGGGAAGGAGGTCGCGTCGAAGAAGACCGACCCGTCGGGCACCGCGTACGCGTGCCCCTTCTCGATCAGCTTGGCGATCATCTCGACCATCAGGTCGATGGTCTCGCTCGCCCGGGGCGAGTGGTCGGGCGGGCGGATGTTCAGCGCGGTCGTGTCCGCGAGGAAGGACTCCTCGTAGAACCGCGCGACCTCCAGGGGGCTGCGCCCCTCGGCCCGCGCCTGGGCGAGCACCTTGTCCTCGCCCGAGGAGTCGATCTCGGCGTCGTCGACCAGGTGACCGACGTCGGTGATGTTGCGGCAGGCCACCACCCGGACCCGCTGCCGCTCGCTGACCCGCCTGATCAGATCCGACAGCAGGTACGACCGGAGGTTGCCGACATGGGCCGACCTGTAGACGGTCGGGCCGCAGCTGTACATCCGCAGGGAACGGCTCCCCTCCGGCACGATCTGCTCGATCCGGCGATTCCGCGTGTCATACAGGCGCAACATGCGTCGAGCCTACGCCGCGACCCGACCCGGGCGCGGCCGTGCCTGGACCGAGGAGGGCGGGATCGTGAGGTACGAGCGATTTCGTCTGACGAGGGAAGGCATGGCCGTGTGGCGCCCGGGTCCGCGCTCGCGGAGCGGGCGCCATCAACACGGCTCACCCCTCGAGGAAGGTGAGGATGTCCCGGTCGCCGCGGTCGCGGAGGCGGGTGATGACCTCCTCGCGGGTGCAGCCGTCCGGCAGGCCGATGCGGGCGCCGATCAGGCGCAGGCCCTCGGCCTCGGAGGCCACCGGCGCGGTGTAGCCGATCAGGTGCAGCCCCCGGTTCAGGGCGGGCAGGGTCGGCGAGGCGGCCGGCAGGTAGCGGGTCAGCAGCTCGCCGCCGTCGGAGACCGTCAGGAACACGTGGTCGCCCTCGGAGGCGTTGGCGGCGACCAGGACGGGCCGGATGGAGCCCATGGTCGGCTGGTTGTGCCAGCTGATCACCACGTCGCCCGAGGGGGTGGAGGCGGTCAGCTGGCCGCCGGGGGCCATGCCGAGGTGGGCGGCGAAACCGGTCGGCAGCGGGGATCCCGAGCCGCGCAGGTGCTCGGCGTTGACGTCCACCCGGTGCCACCAGCGCCCGTCGCGGCTGCGGAAGCAGCGCCGGGTCTCCGAGACGTCGCGGCGCGGCTGGTACTCGGCCTGCTCGGCCCCGGCCACCCGGATCCAGCCCCGCTGCGTGCGCTCGAAGCCGGGGCCGCCCGCGTACGCGCGGACCGAGCTCTCGCTCACGTCGTAGCGGCCGGTGAGGCTGGTGACGATCGTGTTGACCGAGGCCTCGCCGTTGGACCGCTCGATCTCCCTGACGATCATCTCCCGGATGCCCAGGTACTGCTCGCCGCCCCAGCGCGTCAGCCCGTACTTGTTCCGGTCGACCCGCAGGAACCGGTCGTCGGCGGTGAGCTGGTTGCGGATGCCGACGAGGCTGTAGTCCTCGCCGATGCGCTCCTGGATCTCCTCGGGGCTCAGCGGGGCCCCCGCCACCGCGAGCACGGCCTCGGCCTTGTCGTTCACGCTGCGCGGCCAGGGCACCACGTGGCCGTCCAGCACCCGCAGCTGCGGGACCGCGATGAGCCAGCGCTCGGCCACGTCCTCGCGGATGCCGAGCTGGCTGGCCAGCGTGACGGCCTCGTCCAGCGGGCGGGGCCCGTCGGTGAACAGCTGCCGGGTCTTCTCCCTGAGCTCGTCGGCGCCCCCGGCGACCAGCCAGCCGTCCACCTGCTCGTAGCCGGACAGCAGGGTGCGGACGAACCGCCAGGCGGGGATGCCCAGGGTGGCGAGGTCACTGCGGTGCCAGGGCACCGCCGCGGCCAGGTCGTCGGCGGGCACGGCCGAGCCCAGCCGTCCCCGCAGCCAGGAGACGTGCCCGATCAGCGGTGCCGCGTCCTCCTTGGCGAGCCAGGCCTCGACGTGGTCGCGCAGGTCGCGCTCGATCTGCCGGATGCGCTCCCGGGTGACCGAGAACCGCTGGGCCAGGTCGTCGAGCGTGGCCCGCTGGGAGGCGTACAGCCGGTCCCTGGCGATGGCCCGCTGCCGCTCGTCCAGGGTGGCGAAGACCTCGTCGATCAGCTCGGGCAGCGGACGATCGGGCCGGGACGGGCGGATCCTGGCGACGCTCTCCTCGGTGACCGGTTCGAGCAACCGCTCCAGCACGCCGGTGAACAGCTTGTGCACGGTCTCGCGGCCGAGCCCCTCGGGGGTGCGGACGCTGGCGGCCGGGTCGGCGAACCTGAGCAGCGGAAGGACGTCGCCGAGCATCAGGTGGCCCCAGCAGGCCAGGGCGAGGTCGGTCAGGCGTCCGGCGACCTCGGAGGTCCCGATGGTGGAACAGGCCCGGTCGAGCGGAAGCGCCTGCCACCACGCCTCGGGGAGGCGGGGGTCGGTGGCGATCGGCGCTACCTGGCCGGGGGAGGTCCAGCGCAGGGGTGGCGCGATGTCGCTCAGGCTGAGGTTCATTGAGGTCCAACCGGCAAAGGGGAATATATCCGCAGTTCAGAGACTATGTGATCAAGTAGGAAGGAAGGGACTGGCCCGTCCGGAGTGGGATACGTAGAGAAGTTCTCTGGCCCGGGTGCAGGCCACGTACAGCAGCCCGCGTTCCCGCTGGAGGTCGTGCGCCCTGGCGGCCGGGTCCTCGCCGACGGGGGTCAGGGCGCCGGGGTCGGGCACGGTCCCGTCGCTGACGCCGATCACCGCGACCCGCCGGAACTCCAGCCCCTTCATGCCGTGCAGTGTCGTCACCCGTACTCCCAGTTCGCGCAGGGCGGCCCGTGCGTCGCGCACGAGGCCGGAGGTCCTGGCGGCCACCGCTATCTCCTCCGGAGGCACACCCTCGTCCACCCACTGTCCCACCTGTGCCACCAGCCCCGTCAGCTCATCCCGTGGAGAATCGTAGGCGCGGACCGTCGGCCGCGGCCCGTACCGGACCCCCCGGAACCCGTAAAGCTCCTGCACACCCTTGACGAGCCCGTCGGCGGGACCGCCCCCGCGCAGCCGGACCCCCCAGGACAGGATCTCTCGCGGGAGCCGGTACGACACCTGCAGCCGCTGCTGGATCGCGTCGATGCCGACGGCTCCGAGCGTCACCCGGGTGTCGAAGATGCGCTGGTGCGGGTCGCCCACGACGAACAGGTCGTCGGGGGCGTGCGGCACCGCCGCCCGCAGCAGCCGCCACTGCGCCGGGTGCAGGTCCTGCGCCTCGTCCACCACGATGTGCCGGTACGGCTCCCGCACCGGCTCGGTCTCCTCCAGCAGGTCCCCGGTCGTCCGGCCGAGCAGCGTCGACGCCTCGGAGGCCAGCTGGAGCAGGGTCCGCCTGCCACGCAGCCGCAACTGCTCGGTGACGTGCCCGACCGCGTCCCAGACGACGGCCCGCTCCCGCCGCGACAGCTCGACGCTGCGCCCGGGGCGGGGGGCCTCCAGGTACTCCTCCAGGGTCCGCAGGTTCTGCGCCAGCACCACCTGCTCCCACTCGCGCAGCAGGAACGCCGGGCTGTGACCGGTCGCGGTCTCCTCCCAGAGCGCGGTCAGCTCGGCGCCGCCGACCAGCGAGGGCGGCCGTCCCTCGGCCTCGGCCACGATGCGGTGCGCCAGCCGGTCGACGTTGCCGACCTCGACCCGCTTGCGGATCACCTCGTCCTCGATCAGGACGTCCAGCCGGGCCGCGAGGTCGGCGCTCAGCCCCTGGGAGAAGGTGACCAGCAGGACCTGTCCGGTGGCGCGGGAGGCCAGGTGGGCGGCCCGGTGCAGGGCGACGAGGGTCTTGCCGGTGCCCGCGCCCCCGGTGACCAGCGTCGGCTGCGGGTAGGAGTCCCGGTAGGCCATGCGGTGCTGGGGCGGGTAGAGGAACACGCACCAGCCGGGCGCCTCCAGCACCCGGTTCAGCTCGCGCGGGTGCGGGGTGAAGACGGCCCGGTCCGGGCTGCGCAGCAGCGCGGCGCCGAAGTCCTCGGGGTTGACCGGCTCGGGATCGGGGGCGACCGCGCGGCAGTTCTCCAGCTCCCGCCAGGCCCCGGCCATCGACTCGCCCCGGGCGAGCGCGGCCAGCGGCTCGTACTGCGTGGGGGGCAGCAGCGGTTCCAGGGCCTCCAGGGTGAGCTGGTCGGTGATCTGCCGCACCAGCGGCAGGAAGCGGCCGTCGACGCCCAGCTCGGCCAGGTCGCTGTCGCAGATGTCGGAGAACAACCGGGACGTGGTCGCCTCGGCGGCCCTGCGCACCGCGGGCCTGACCCGGTCCAGCGCCTCGGCGTCCCACATCTCCACCACGCCGAGCGCGGTGTTGACCCCGAACCGGTGGCGCTGCGCGTACGCCCACGCCTCGGCGTCCGGGAGCACGGTCAGCAGCCAGTAGACGTCCCGCTGCCTGACCACGACGCCCCGGTGCCGGTCGGCCAGCCTCAGGGTCGCCACCCTGGGGTCCCTGGCCCCCCTGACCCGCTCGGGATGCGGTGCGCCCGCCACGTTCTGCAGGAACCTGCGCGCCGACACCACGACGTCGCGCCGCACCGGCTGGGCCAGGGCGGCGAGTCCGGCCGGGAACTCGGGGGAGAGGGCGAGGCGGGGCACGGGTCAGGCCAGGAGCGCCAGGAGATCGCGGTCCCCGCGTTCTCGTAGCCGGGTGAGGAGGTCGGGCAGGGCCGCGGGACCGCCCATGCCGACCCGGGTGGCGATGACCCGTACGGCCTGCTCCGGGGTCCCGCCGGCCGCGGTGTAGCCGACCAGCCGCAACGCCCGCGCGGTCGTCTCCACCTCGTCCCCCGCGGCCGGCAGGTGCCTGGCGCGCAGGACCCCCTCGTCCGACAGGGTCAGGAACAGGTGGCTGCCCTCCTTGGCGCCCACGTCCGCGAGCAGCGTGCCGAGCGACTCCAGGACGGGTCTGTCCTGCCAGTTGAGGGCCAGCTCGCCGACCGCGCTGCTGACCGTACGGCCGACACCGGGCGCCATCCCGAGGTAGGCGGCGAACCCGCTGGGCAGCGGGCACTCGGCTCCCCGCAGGTGGTCGGCGGTGACGTCGATCCTCAGCCACCAGCGGCCGTCGGGCTGCCGGAAGCAGCGCCGGGTCAGCGAGACGTCCTTCAGCGGGCGGAACGGGGCCTTCGCCGGTTCCCCGGCCTTGTGCCCGTCGGCACCGCCGCCGTTCCGTCCCTCGGCACCGCCGTCGCCGCCGAGCCGGTCGCCCGCGCCGTCGC
Source organism: Streptosporangium sp. NPDC050855 (assembly GCF_044456585.1). Classification (NCBI taxonomy): domain Bacteria; kingdom Bacillati; phylum Actinomycetota; class Actinomycetes; order Streptosporangiales; family Streptosporangiaceae; genus Streptosporangium; species Streptosporangium sp. NPDC050855. The sequence goes on along the minus strand of NZ_JBITFY010000005.1, from coordinate 110,347 downwards.
CGGGCTTCTCCGCGGTCAGCGAGGGGGCGCCGCCGCGCTGCGGGGGCCGCTCGCCCGCGCCGAGGATGCGCAGCTGCGGGACGTTCTCCAGCCACTCCTTGGACACCTCCGGGTGGATGCCCAGGGAGGAGACCATGTCGAGGGCCTTGTTGATGGTCAGCGGCGGCGTGGCGGCGCTGATCATGTCGCGGGTACGGTGCCGCAGCTCGGTGATGTCGCCCTCCACCAGCCACTCGTCGACCACGTGGTACTCGGGCAGTGAGGCCAGCACGAACTGCCAGGCCGGTACGTCGAGCGAGCGCAGCTCCCGGGTGTGCCAGTCGGCGGCGTTGATCAGCCGCTCCCGGGGCGCGGCCTTGCCGAGAAGGTCCTTCACGCTCTCCAGGTGCTCCCGGTACGGGGCGGCCTCGTCGGAGGCGATCCACTCGGCCAGCTCGCGGCGGAGGTCCGTCTCCAGGTCGCGGATCACGTCCGGCGACACGGCGAACAGCTTGGCCAGCGCCTCCACGGTCGCCGGGACGTCGCTGAACAGCCTGTTCTGGGCCACGGCCCAGCGCCTGTCCTCGGCGTCGGCGAAGACACCGTCGACCAGCGCGTGCAGGTCCGTCGCCCGCGTCCCGGGCTCGTCGCCGGAGACCGGTCCGGACGCCTCGTCGCCGGGCTCGGACGCGTCCCGCGGGAGGTGCGGCACGGCATCGGGGACGAGGTCGTCGTCGGCCCGGTCCCCGTGCCGGTCGTGGGCCCGGCTCTCGGCCTCGTCCCCGGCCTGATCGTCCGCTCGGTCCTGGGCCGGGTCGTCCGCACGGTCCTGGAGGCGGTCGTCGGCCTGGTCCAGGGGGCGGTCGTCGAGCCGGTCGCGGGCCTGGTCCTCCGGACGGTCCTCGGGCCGGTCCTCGGGGGCGTCCCGCGTTCCGTCCGGATCCGCGTGCTCCGCCTCGGGCTCGTCCTGCGGTCCCGTCCCGCTCGCGGGTTCACCGGTCTCGGCCACGTGCCCGGCGGGAGGTCCGGTCGTCAGGGGGGACCCGGCCACCGGGACGTCACCCGGTTCGGGACCGGTGACACCGGTCTCGGGGGCGTCCTCGGGAGCGGTCCGGGGCCCGTGTCCCGTCGTGGAACCGGCCTCGGAGCGGCTCCTTCTGGCCGCGGCGGGCCGGAAGAGGGACCCGGGCGCGGCGTCCTCCTCGGCCTCCTCCGCCCGGCGGTCCCGGAGAGCCTCGGCGGCCGACGCGGCCTCGACCTCGGCACCGTGCGGGAGGGCCTCGGAGGCGTCCGAGGCCGCCCGGGTCTCCGGGGCGTCCGGAACCTGCGGGGCGTCAGGAGGCTCGGGGGCGTTCACGCTGTCGGGGGTGTTCGGGATCTCCGCAGCGTCCGGGGTGTCCGGGGTGTCCGCGACCTTCAGGGCCTCCGGGGCGTCCGGGATCGCCTGGACCTTCGGGCCCTCCACGGCCCGGGTCTCCACGGCCGTCCGGCTCTCCGGGGTCCGTGAGACGTCAAAGGCCGCGCGGTCCCTCACGCTCCCCGGTTCCAGGACCTCTCGGACGTCCTGGGCCTCCTGGACGTCCCGGACGGGAGCCGGCCGGACCGCGACGTCCGCGGAGGGGGCGGAGGCCGTCAGGCGGGTGAGGACCGCCGCGAAGAGGGTGTGCAGCAGCGGGACCGGCTGGATGAACGGCTGGTCGCGCAGGTCGTGGCCGGTCAGCGCGAGCAGTCCCGGCCAGGATCCGGCGCGGTCGAGGGCGATGGCCGTGCACGGCTCGTCCGCGTCCTCGGGGTCCAGCACGTGCAGGGCGGGGAGCACGTCGCCCACGGCGGCGGCGGGCCAGTGCTTGAGGGCGATCTCGGTCAGGATCTCCGCCAGCCGCTCCGGGCCCAGCACGGCGAGCACCCGGGCGACCGGCAGGCTCCGCCACCAAGCGTCCGGTAGGTCGGGCTGGTCGCGCAGAAGTGGGATCGTGGCCGCGTCGCTCCAGCGCAGCGGCGGCACGAGGTCACTCAGACAGAAGTTCATCCGTTCCCTTCACCAGCCCCTCAAGCCGCCCGAGACACTCCGTGTGGCCGGGGAACGAGACTCATGGAACAGACCATAGTCTGGCAAATCGCCCCGGCGCATAGAGTCGGTTCAGCGGCGTACGGCCGCGAACCTCAGCCGTACGTAGTCGGCCATCCAGCCGGTCTCCCGCCGCAGGGCGGGGGCGGCCAGCTCGTTCACCCGGCGGAGCAGCGGATCGACCGTCTCCGCGGGCACCTCCTGCAGCAGCGAACGCGCGAACATCCGCACCCAGTCGGCGGCGCCCCCCGGGCACTCGTCGAGCCGGGTCGGCCGGTCGAAGTATTCCAGGAGGCGGACGACGAAGCCGCCCTTCTCCAGCCGCGAGGCGTACTCGGCGGGCGTGGGGAAGTACCACGGCAGGTCGGGCTCGCGCAGCCCGTACTCCCGCCAGGCGGTGGACAGCGCGGCCGTCAGCGCCGCGCAGTTGCCCGCGCCGCCCATCTCGGCCACGAACCGCCCTCCCGGCGTCAGGGCCTCGCGGACGCCCGCGATCACCGCGTCCGGCTCCCGCCCCATCCAGTGCAGCGCGGCGTCGGAGAAGACCGCGTCGTAGGGCCGGGAGACGGTGAAGTCACCGCCGTCGGCGACGACGAAGTCCAGCCCCGGGTACTCCGCCCGGGCCTTCTCGATCATCGCCGGTGACCCGTCGACCCCCAGGACGTACGCGCCCCGGGAGGTGATCTCGGCCGTCAGCGTCCCCGTGCCGCAGCCGAGATCCACGATGCGTTCCCCCGGCTGCGGGTCGAGCAGGTCCACCAGGGGGGCGCCGTGCGCCGAGACGTATCCGAAGCTGTTGTCGTGGGTGCGAGCGTTCCACCTCATCAAACCCGGGGTGTCGTATCGCAAGACGATCAGCTCTCATTCTGAGACGTCAAGGCCTCTTATCGGTACTCTCCAGACACTTTAGAGCCTCTGGGCGACCCTGACCTATCAGTCCCACCAGCCCCGCTCATCTCACCTTCTTGGCCCACTCCCGCTGGAGATAGGCGCGGGCCCGGTCGATCTCCGGAACCGTGAGGACCACGGGCCTGGCCTTGACCGGCGGGAGCTTGGCGGCCAGCTCCCTGTCCAGGGTGCCGCGCATCTCCAGGGCCTCCATCCGCACCGGGCGGGCGTAGCCCTTGAGGAAGAGGTTCTGTCCCCGGTCGGAGAAGAGGAACTCCTGCCAGAGCCGGGCCGCGGCCGGGTGCGGGGCCTTCTTGTTGATGGCCTGGATGTAGTACGCGCCGAGGACGGCGTCCTTGGGGACCGCGACCTTCCACCCCTTCCCGGCGGCCGCCCGCTCGGCGTTGTGGTAGTCCCAGTCGACGACGACCGAGGCCGCCTTGGGGGCGGACGAGAGGTTGCCCGCGCTCTTGAGGCGCTGGAAGAAGTCCACGCCCCGCTCCGCCCGCGCCTCACCGTCCTGGAGCGAGGCGGCCATCACCCCGTTGAAGGCGGCCGAGACCTCCCGGGGGTCGCCGGGCAGCGAGACGCTGAGCCCCGGCTTGAGCAGATCGGTGAAGGAGGCCGGGGTCGCCACCTTGGCGGGGTCGTACCCGATCGACATGTAGCCGCCGTACGCGGCGTACCAGGCCCCCCGGTGGTCCTTGAGGTGGTCGGGGATGTCGTGCCAGTTCTGGACCCGGTAGGGGGCGAACATCTCGGCCTTGGCCACCGCGACGTCCATGCCGAGGTCGAAGACGTCGGGCTTGAGCCGGTCGGCGGCCTCGATCTCCCGGGCGCTGTTCGCCTGTGGCTCCAGTTGCTCGACCTTGATCCCGTACTCGTCGCCGAAGGTGTCGATGATCTCGCCGTAGTTCACCCAGTCGCGGGGCAGCGCGATCACCCTGAGCGTGCCCTCCTTCTTGGCCGCCTCCACGAGGCGCTCCATCGTGGAGAACCCCTCCCGCATGGAGGCCGCCTGGGCGTCGATCGGCGGGAGCTGGGCGTTCTGGGTGGCCGGGGCGCCACATCCGGCGATCACGGTCACGAGGATCACGGCGGAGGTGCCGGTGCATCTGGTACGTAGGGTCACGGGCCGAATACTGTCCGTCCGCGACCTGTGAGGTCGAGCGGCGCGGCCCTTCCCATCGCACGGCTTACACGTGTCTTGGCGAGCGGCTTACCCGGGGGGCCCTTCGGAGGTCCGGCCGCGCGGCGGGTCCGGGACGACCTTCGCCGCGGCGAGCGTCTCCTCGGCGATCTCCACCAGGGTGCCGTCACGCTTGCGCACGCCCAGCACTCCGTCCCGCCAGAACTCCAGCTCACCCACGGCGTCGCGGAACCCCTCGGGCACCCGTCTGCGGGTGGTGACCCTTTTGCCCACGTCGGATGAGGTTAGGGTGACGTTCAGGCGAGCACTGAAACCAGGGGCCATCGACTTTTGCCCCCTCGCGTTTCAGACATGTGGCAGGCACGGCAATACTAGGGCTTAGCAACCCGCGGTCGAAGTCGTGCCTAGGTGCGTAAAGAAGAAGGAGCCCGAGGTGACCTACGTCATCGCGCAGCCTTGCGTGGACGTCCTGGACAAGGCGTGCATCGAGGAGTGCCCCGTCGATTGCATCTACGAGGGTGAGCGCATGCTCTACATCCACCCCGACGAATGCGTCGACTGCGGCGCGTGCGAGCCCGTCTGCCCGGTAGAGGCGATCTTCTACGAGGACGACCTCCCCGAGCAGTGGAAGGACTTCTACAAGGCGAACGTGGACTTCTTCGAGGACCTGGGATCGCCGGGCGGCGCCTCCAAGGTCGGCAAGATCGAGAAGGACCACCCGGTCGTCGCGGCCCTGCCCCCGCAGGCCGAGAGCCACTAGTGGCCGTGCCGGAGGGGGTGAACGCGCTTCCCCTCCGGCACGCGCCACCGGTCCGGCCCTCCCGGCCGGTCCCGCACGCGCCACCGCTCACGACCCGATCCAGCGAGAGACGACGGCTGATCCCGATGTACGCCATTCCCGACCGGTTCCCCGCCCCGGAGGCCCCGGAGGCCCCGGAGGCCCTGGACTCCCCGGGCACCCCGGTGAGGTCGCGGTGACCGGCCTGCCGGACTTCCCCTGGGACCGGCTCGTCCCGTTCAAGGAGCAGGCGGCGGCGCACCCCGGCGGAATCGTCGACCTGTCGGTCGGCACCCCCGTCGACCCGGTCCCCGCCGTCGTGCGCCAGGCCCTCGCGGACGCCTCCGACAGCCCCGGATACCCGCTGACCTACGGCACCGAGCGCCTGCGCTCGGCCGCGGCCGGATGGCTGCGCCGCAGGCACGGCGTGCTCCTGGACCAGGCGAACGTGCTGCCGCTGATCGGCTCCAAGGAGTTCGTGGCCTGGCTGCCGACCCTTCTCGGCGTCCGGCCGGGCGAGCGGGTGATCTTCCCGGAGCTGGCGTACCCCACCTACGACGTGGGCGCGCGCCTGGCGCACGCCGAGCCGTACGCCACCGACGGGCTGCTCGCCCTCGGGCCCGAGCGGGTGCCGCTGGTCTGGGTGAACTCCCCGTCCAACCCGACCGGCAGGGTCCTGCCCGCCGAGCACCTGCGCAAGGTCGTCGCGTGGGCGCGCGAGCGCGGCGCGGTCGTGGCCTCCGACGAGTGCTACATCGAGCTGGGCTGGGAGGAGCGGCCGGTCTCGATCCTGCACCCGGACGTCTGCGGCGGCTCGCACGAGGGCCTGATCGCCGTGCACTCGCTCTCCAAGCGCTCCAACCTGGCCGGTTACCGGGCCGGATTCGCCGCGGGGGACCCCGCGCTGATCGCGCGGCTGCTGGAGGTGCGCAAGCACGCCGGCATGATCATGCCGGCGCCGGTCCAGGCGGCCATGACCGCCGCCCTCGACGACGACGAGCACGCCGAGGAGCAGCGGTCCCGCTACGCCGCCCGTCGCGCCGCGCTCCGTCCCGCCCTGGAGTCGGCCGGCTGGAAGATCGAGCACTCCACCGCGGGCCTGTACCTGTGGGCCTCCGACGGGACGGGCTGCTGGGAGCAGGTCCGCGCCCTGGCCGGGCGGGGGATCCTGGTGGCTCCGGGTGACTTCTACGGCCGTGCCGGTGAGCGGCACGTCAGGATCGCCGTGACGGCGAGTGACGAACGCATCAGTGCGGCGGTGCGCCGCCTCCAGTAGGATCGCGCGGCATGACCCCTGCGGTCGCCGTGATACTCGGCCTGAGCGTCGCCACGATCGTCCTGCTGCTCGTCGCGTTCTTCACGACGACCCGCCAGGACAGGAACGGTCATGCCCCGGAGGCTCCCGGCGAGACACCCCCCACCCCGGTCGAGACCGCGCCGCCGCTGCCCGCGCCGACCGCGGGCCGCGTCGGCATCGACTACCCCGACCCTCGTACGATCAAGGTCGGCGACACCATCGAGTGCCAGGGAGTGCGCAGCCGCGTCCTCGGCGCGCTGTACCTGTCCTGGCAGGGAAACCAGTGGACCGAGTACCTGCTCGACGACGGCACCCGCCGCTACCAGTGGCTCTCGATCGAGATGCGCTCCGGTACCGCGGGCGAGCCTCCGCACCTGGAGGTGCTGCTGTGGACGCCGGTGCCGGCCGAGGGGATGATCCCCGCCAAGGCCACGCTGAGCGTCGAGGGCGTCGACTTCTTCCCGGTCGACCGGGGGACCGCGGCCTTCCGCGGTGAGGGGGTGACGTCGATGCCCGAGCGGGGCCTGCTGGACTTCGCCGACTACCGGGCCGCCGACGGCCGCCTGCTCAGCTTCGAGCGCCTCCAGGGCCAGCCCTGGACCTCCTCCTACGCCCAGCCGCTCGCCCCCGGCACGATCAGCATCGAGAAGGGGCAGAAGGGCTGACCGGCCTGCCGCGCCTGCCCGGCTCGTGAAGGTCTCCCGGGTTCGAACCCGGGAGAGTTCACGAGCCCCGGACTCAGAAGAGCCGCACCTTGCCGGCGGTGAACCGGGAGTCGGCCTTCCAGCCGTCGTGCCCGTCGGCCGACACCCACGTCCGGCCGTCGTAGCCGACCCTGGCGAGCCCGAACTCCTTGGCGTGGGCGACCGCCCAGCCGGCCATCAGCCAGCCACGGCCGCGCGAGGGCGCCTCGAACGCCGTCCCGGGCCCGAGCGCCCGGCCGAGCCTGCGCGCCGCCTCCTTGGTGTCGGGAGGTGGCGGCGTCCTGCCCTCGGGGGTCGGGAACCAGCAGTGCACGGCCCCGGGGACGCGTCCGGTGAACGCCGCGGCCAGGATCTTCCCGTCCTCCTCGTGCTGGGCGTACGCCGACCCGTCGGCGGAGCGCTGTACCGCCTGGGCCGCCTCGTGCAGCGGCATCTTCCGGTAGCCCTTCACCTTCACCAGCGCGGAGAAGAACTTCCCTGCGGAGTAGACGGGGTCGATGAGCTGGTCGGGCCTGCCCCACCCCTGCGAGGGCCGCTGCTGGAACGCCCCGACCGAGTCGCGGTCGCCGCCCGAGAGGTTCTGCAGCTTGGACTCCTGGATCGCGGTGGCGTACGCGATCACGACGGCCCGCTCGGGCAGCCTCCTGCGGGCCGCCACGGCCGCGATGACCGCCGCCACCTGCGCCTGCTCGATGTTCAGGTCCAGTGAGGCCGACGGGGTCGTGACCTTGCACCCCTCACCGAGATCGACCAGTGGTGTCCTCCTGAACAGGAGGAACAGGCCCGCGGTGACGATCACCACGAGCACGACGACGATCACGACGATCGCGATGACCCCTTTTGAGAACGGCCGTTGCACGGTCAAGAACCTACAGGCCCCCAGCGATTGCCCGGTCTGTCGCAAGGTCACGAACACTAAGCTCCGGGCCATGACCCAGAGCGATGCCAGCCCGCTGCCCGCGGCCGTCGACGAGCTGTGGTGGCGCCGGGACGAGCTCAGCCCGGCCGACGGCCAGGCCCGCGCCGTCGTGGTGGAAGCGGTGGACATGCTCGACAGCGGAAAGGCCCGGGTGGCCTCGGTCTCCCGGACCGGCGAGGTGGTCGTGGACGAGCGTGCCCGGCGGGCCGTCGCCCTGGCGTTCCGGGTCCTCGGCCTGGCCAGGTCCCAGGTGGGCGACTTCCACCACCGCGACCGGGTCCCGCTCAAGACCGCCGTGGACGGGGTGCGCGTGGTGCCCGGGGCCATCGCCCGCTGGGGCGCCTACCTGGCGCCGGGGGTCGTGCTGATGCCCTCGTTCGTCGACATCGGCGCCCACGTGGACGAGGGCAGCACGGTGGAGACGTGGGTCTCGATCGGCTCGTGCGCGCAGATCGGCAAGAACGTCCACCTGTCCGCGGGGGTCGGCGTGGGGGAGGCCGCCTGCCGGGACGGCGCGGAGGACCCCGAGGTCCTCGCGGAGCGGCCCGCGGTGGCGCCCGTGGTCGTCGAGGACGGGGCGCTGATCGGCGGCCGGGCGGTGATCTCCGAGGGGGCCCGCGTCGGCCGGGGCGCCGTGATCGGGGCCGGGACGATCCTGTCGGGCTCGACCCCGATCGTGGACGTGCGCACCGGCGAGGAGGTGGACCGGGGCCACGTTCCCGACCGGTGGGTGGCGGCCGGGGGCATCCGGAGCCGCGAGTTCACCGGCGGCGCGTTCGGCCTGCGCTGCGTCCTGCTGCTGGAGCGCCTGGAGGAGGGCCACAGGCCCGGCCGGGCCGAGCTGGGACGGATCCTGCACGGCCACGGACACGGATAGGGTCGCGGGCATGAGTACGCGTCTGGACCTCACGCAGGATGTCGGGGAGCTCACCGCCCGGATCGTGGACGTCGAGTCGGTCAGCGGCGACGAGAAGGCGCTCGCCGACGCCGTGGAGGAGGCGCTGCGCCCGCTGCCGCACCTGACGGTCGAGCGCGACGGCGAGTCGGTCGTGGCCCGCACCGGCCTGGGCCGCACCGAGCGGGTGGTGATCGCCGGGCACCTGGACACCGTCCCGGTCGCGGGCAACCTGCCCTCCCGGGTGGAGGACGGCCTGCTGTACGGGTGCGGCACCGCGGACATGAAGTCCGGCGTCGCGGTGGCGCTGAAGCTGGCCACCGCGCTCCCGGAGCCGTGCAGGGACGTGACGTACGTCTTCTACGACTGCGAGGAGATCGAGGCCGAGCGCAACGGGCTGCTCCGGCTCAGCCGCACGCGCCCGGACCTGCTCGCCGGTGACTTCGCGGTGCTCATGGAGCCCACCGACGGCATGATCGAGGGCGGCTGCCAGGGAACGCTCCGGGCGCAGGTCGTCACCCGGGGCAAGCGGGCGCACAGCGCCAGGTCCTGGTTCGGGGTCAACGCGATCCACGCCGCCGAGCCGGTGCTGGCCGTCCTGAACGCGTACCGGGCCAGGAGGCCGGTGGTCGACGGGCTGGAGTTCCACGAGGGCCTGAACGCGGTGGGGATCGGCGGGGGCGTCGCGGGCAACGTGATCCCCGACGAGTGCGTGGTGACCGTGAACTACCGGTTCGCCCCCGACCTGTCGCTGGAGGCCGCCCGGGAGCACGTGAGCGAGGTGTTCGACGGGTTCGAGGTCCGCTTCACCGACGGTGCCGCCGCGGCCAGGCCCGGCCTGACCCACCCGGTGGCGGCGGCCTTCGTCGACGCGGTCGGCGGCACGCCGAGGGCCAAGCTCGGCTGGACCGACGTCTCGCTCTTCTCCGGCCTCGGCGTGCCCGCGGTCAACTACGGCCCCGGGGACCCGAACCTGGCCCACCAGCGGGGAGAGTTCGTCGCGCTGGAGAAGATCGCCGACTGCGAGCGCAGGATGCTCGACTGGCTGTCCTGAGCGACGGCACCGAGCGGCGGTCCCGAGCGGCAGGTCCCGGTAGTCGTCCCGGGGGTGATCCCGATCGGCCCGTCCCGGTGGCCGGTGGCCGTCCCGGGCTGGGCGTCCCGGCAGGGGATCCCGCCGGGCGGGAGCGGAGAGGACCCGGACACAATGAAAGTGGCTTTCCTCGCCGGCCATTTGGCGGGGAAAGCCACTTTCAGTCCCGAGCAGCACCCTCGGCAGTTAGACGTGCACCGCTCAAAATCCGGTTCCACGTTTTCATGGAGATTTTTCAAGATTTTTCCAAGGGTGGCACCTGGGGCGGCAGTACGGTGACCGGCATGAAGAAAAAACGTCCCGAGCGCCGTCAGGGGGCCGCCGTGGTCCGTGGCGACCTCGTCTCCGATTCCACCCACGACCAGCGGCTTCTCGACAGGAGAGGCCCCGCCGACTGGCTGCACATGGACCCCTGGCGGGTCCTGCGCATCCAGGCCGAGTTCGTGGAGGGCTTCGGCCAGCTCGCCGAACTCCCCCAGGCGGTGACCGTCTTCGGCTCCGCCCGCACCCCCGCGGGCACCCCCGAGTACGAGATGGGCGTCGAGCTCGGCCGGAAACTCTCCCAGGCGGGCTACGCCGTGATCACCGGTGGCGGTCCCGGCTGCATGGAGGCCGCGAACAGGGGTGCGGTCGAGGCCGACGGCGTCTCGGTCGGCCTGGGCATCGAGCTCCCGTTCGAGCAGAGCATGAACGAGTACGTCGACCTCGGCATCGAGTTCCGCTACTTCTTCGTCCGCAAGACCATGTTCGTGAAGTACTCCTGCGGGTTCGTCACGCTGCCCGGCGGGTTCGGCACCCTGGACGAGCTCTTCGAGGCCCTCACCCTGGTCCAGACCAGGAAGGTCACCTCGTTCCCCGTGGTGCTGATGGGGACCGAGTTCTGGGGCGGCCTGATCGACTGGATGAAGAAGACCCTGGTGGACACCGGCAAGATCTCCCCGGCGGACGTGGACCTGATCCACGTCACCGACGACGTGGACGAGGCCGTCCGCATCATCGTGGAGGCCGACCAGAACCGGGGCGGGAGACTGGGGGACGAGGAGAGGTCGGCCATGACCACGGTCGGCGACGCCGAATAGGATCGCCGGGTGTTCATCTGCGTATTCCTCGCGTCAAGTCAGAGGATCGACCACAGGTACCTGGAGCTCGCCGAGCAGGTGGGGAACGAGCTCGCCAGGCGCGGGCACGCCCTGGTGAGCGGCGGGGCCACGGTCTCCTGCATGGGAGCGGTGGCCCGCGCCGCCCGCGCGGGCGGCGCCCACACCGTGGGGGTGATCCCCCAGGCGCTGGTGGACATCGAGATCGCGGACGAGGAGTCCGGCGAGCTGGTGGTCACCACCGACATGCGGGAGCGCAAGGGCGTCATGGACGCCCGCTCCGACGCCTTCCTGGTGCTGCCGGGCGGCATCGGGACGCTGGAGGAGCTGTTCGAGATCTGGACCTCCCGCACGCTGGGCCTGCACGACAAGCCGCTGGTACTGCTCGACCCCTGGGGCCTGTACGCGCCGTTGCGGGAGCTGGTCCTGAACATGCAGGAGGAGGGCTTCACCCGTCCGAACGTCTTCGACGCCATCTCCTGGGCCACCACGGTCGAGGAGGCGTTCGAGCTGCTGGAGAAGACGACCAGGCACCTGGAGCCGAGTCCCGAGGAGCTAGGCGAGGCCACGGCGGGTTAGCGCGGGCGGGCGCCTCCCGGCGAGGGACTCGGTCATCTCCACCGCCCGCCGTACCTGCTCGGGGCGGCCGGTGCGGAAGACACGGGCACCGAGCCAGGCGCAGATCGAGGCCGCGGCCAGCTCCGCGGCCTCGGCGTCCGGCCCGTCCCCGTGGGGGACCCCGGCCAGGTGGGCGGGGGTGACCACCACGGTGTGCCCGGCGCGGACGAGCTTCTCGACCTCCTCGGTCGAGGCTGCCTCGACCCAGCCGGGATCGCCCTCGTCACCGGGCCCGAGCACGACGGGGAGCGCCCCCGGTGCCGGCTCGGCGGACGGGGACGGACGGCGGCTCCCTTCGGGAAACGCTCCGGCCTCTTCGGGAAACGCTTCGGGAAACGGAGGGGTCACGAGCCGATCCTAGGCCAGCGGACTTGTGGCACGATTCGTATGTGCTGGTCGTCTTAGCCCTCGCTGCCATAGCCGTGATCGCCGGTGTCACGGCGGTCGCCATGGGGCGGGGAGGTGAGCTCAAGGAATTCCCCCCCGACGTGCCCCCCCTGGACCTGCCCGCGGCAGGCCGGCTCGGCGCGGTCGACTTCATGGCCCTGCAACTGCCGGTGAGCCTCGTCGGCTATCACACGCAGAGCGTCGACGAGACGCTGAACCGGGTCGCCGGCGCGCTGAGCGAGCGCGACACCAGGATCGCCGTGCTGGAGCAGCGGGTGTCCGAGCTGCTCGCGGGCAGGCTCCAGGCGCGCCACGAACCCGATCCGGCCCTGCCGGCCTCGAAGCGCCCCGGGCGCGAGGCGCCGTACCACGACCTGCCCGGTACGGGCGGGCCGGTGGAGGTCGAGGAGCTCTCCTCCGGGCCGGTGGCCGCGGACCCGTGGCGGCCGGACGCGCCGCCCTTCGCGCGGGAAGACCCCTCCCGGTCCGTCCTGGACCCGGAGCCCGCCTCGGACCCGAGCCCTGTTCCGGACCCGAGCTTTGTCCCGGACCCCGTCCCGGACCTGGAGCCCGCTCCGGATCCGGACCCTGCCCCCGACCCGGCGCCCGCTCCGGGCCTCGTGCCCGCCCTGGAGCCCGTTCCGGACGTCGCGCCGGACCCGGAGCCCGTCCGGGACGTCGCGCCGGACCCGGAGCCCGTCCGGGACGTCGCGCCGGATCCGGAGCCCGTGCGGGACCCGGATCCCACCCCGGTCTCGGGAACCGCCGCGGCGTCCAGGGTCACACCGATCCCGGAGAGGGCGACCGCGCTCCAGGAACCGGCCGTGATCTCACAGGCCCCTCGGAGCCCGGAACCGGTCGAGACCCACGGGCCCACGGCCCCGCGGGACCCCGCCGGGACGGGGAACCCCGACGACGACCGTCCCGAGCCGCGCGGGCCCGGGGGAGCCCGATGAGCGAGCCCTCGCGCCCGGGGGGGATCACACCCCTCCAGAGCGCCGAGGGCTCCGCCGGGACGGAGCTCGTACGCTGCGGCTGGGTCACCTCGGCCCCGGACTACATCGACTACCACGATCACGAGTGGGGTCGTCCGGTCACCGGTGACGACCGGGTGTTCGAGCGGATCGCGCTGGAGGCGTTCCAGTCCGGCCTGTCGTGGATCACGATCCTGCGCAAGAGGGAGAACTTCCGGGCGGCCTTCGCCGGGTTCTCCATCCCGGCCGTGGCCGCCTTCGGCGAGGCGGACGTCGACCGGCTGCTCGCGGACGCGGGCATCGTCCGCAACCGGGCGAAGATCGAGGCGACGATCGCCAACGCGCGGGTCGCGCTCGGCATCGGCCTGTCCGACCTCGTCTGGTCCCACGCCGACCCCGGCTCGCCCGTGCCCTCGACCCTGGCGGACGTGCCCGCGCAGACCCCCGGCTCCAAGGCGCTGGCCAAGGAGCTGAAGTCGCGCGGCTTCCGCTTCATCGGCCCGACCACCGCCTACGCGCTGATGCAGGCCATCGGCCTGGTCAACGACCACGTCGCCGACTGCTGGACGCGCCGGGGCCGCTGAGGGCCGGACCCTGGGTCCCGGTCACCCCTCGCGGCCCGGGATCACCGCTCCCAAGGGCCGGATCCCGGTCCCGGCCGTCCCCGGCGACCCCGCGATCACCGGAGCCGGCGGCCCCGGGTCGGCGGTCCTGGGAAGCCACGGGTCAGCGGCCCTGGAAGACGGGCCGTTCCTTGGCGAGGAAGGCACGGGTGGCGTTCAGGTGGTCACCGGTCTTGGCGCAGGCGTCCTGGAGGTCGGCCTCCACCTCCAGCGCCTCGGCCAGGGTGCCGGTGGCCGCGGACCGCAGGGCACGCTTGGTCGCCGCGTAGGCGCAGGTGGGACCCTGCGCCAGCCGTACGGCCATCGTCCGGGCCGCGGCGTCGAGCTCCTCGGCGGGGACGACCTGGGAGACCACCCCGAGTTCGAGCGCGCGGACCGCGCCCAGCGGCTCGCCGAGCAGCAGCAGCTCGGTGGCGCGCGCCTGCCCCACCAGGCGCTGGAGGGTCCAGGAGGCCCCCGAGTCGGGGGCGAGCCCGATACCGGAGAAGGCCATCGCGAACCTGGCCTTCTCCGAGGCGATCCGCAGGTCGCAGGCGAAGGCCAGGGAGGCCCCCGCTCCCGCGGCGACGCCGTTCACCGCCGCCACCACGGGCTTGTCCATCTCGGCGATCGTCCGGACGATCGGGTTGTAGTGGGCGCGCACGGTGCCGTCCAGGCTCCGGCCGGCCTCCAGGTTCGCGGCGTGCTCGCCCAGGTCCTGCCCGGCGCAGAAGGCCCGTCCCGCCCCGGTCAGCAGCACCGCCCGTACGGTGTCCGCCCGCGACGCCTCGGTCACCGCCTCCAGCAGGGCCTCCTTCGCGGAGGTCGTCAGCGAGTTCATCGCCTCCGGCCGGTTGATGACGATGACGGCGACGGCGTCGTCGACGGAGTAGAGAACGTCGCTCAACGTGTGCTCCTTCCGGATGGTTCGGCTCTGCTCGTCCGGGTCGTGACGTCGTCGACGCCGGCCCGGGTCCGCGTTCTCCCAGGATGCCCCTCAAGATGCGTCCTGAGAGCCCTGTACGGCCTTCTGAGGGGTTCTGGGGGGTTATGGCCTGTCCTTTACGGCACATCCTGCGTTGTCGCTCTCCGTGTCCCCTGGGGCGGCCCCTCCCGCGGGCCGTCCCACGGCTCGCCGAGGTGGCGGTCGACGAAGGTGGCGGCGGCCGGGAGCAGCCGCCCGGCCTCGCGCTCGAAGTAGATCCTGGCCCTCTCCCCGGGCCAGCCCCGCGGCAGCAGCTCCGCGGGGAGCCCGGGATCGCGGAAGAGGAAGTTGCGCCAGCCGTGCAGCAGCCTGCTCCGGGTGGCGAAGACCTCGTCGCAGCCCGCGTCCGCGGGCAGGGCGTCCACCAGGTCCCGCGCGCGGGCCAGCCACTCCTCGTAGGCCGCTCCGATGCCGTCCAGGTCCCACGTCCTGGCGACCAGCGCGGCGGGGTCGCCGTCGAGCACCGCCTCGAACCGGTCCGCGCGGACGCCCTGGCCGCCCAGGATCGCGTCCAGCTCCAGGGAGGGGCGCGGCCCGATCCAGGTCGTCTCGGACATGGGCGCGTACCCGATGAAGGAGAGCTCGGCCCGCAGGCGTTCCCGCCTGGACCGCTCGCGCACGGGGTCCACCACCAGGACGTGCCACCGGCCGTTCCAGGTGATCGTCCCGACTCGGTAAATTCTCAGGGCCGCCTCGTCCAGGCGGCGCACGCACTTGGGCGTGACCTCGTACCCGGGCCCCCTGGGCAGCCGGGTGGGCGAGAGCCAGCCCTGCCGCACCATCCGCGAGACGGCGGTGCGCACGGCCGGGGCGGCGATGTCCAGGGGGGCGAGCAGCCGGACGAGGGCGGCGACGGAGGCACGGCCGCCCCGGGACCGGAGATGGTCCCCGTACAGATCGAAGAGAGCGGCGCGGGCGTTCACGAGGACAAGTTTGGTCGTCCGAGGGGGCTCGGACAACGGTCTTGATCGCCGGATGAGCCGACGCTGATACTGATCGTTCCCATTCTCCGTGCGGAGGCGGGATAATAGGACATCACAGAAGACGTGAATGCGTCGGCCACCCTCGGGTCAGTCGGAGATCCGGAGCCCGAAGCAGGAAGGGATACACGCATGGCGGCTATGAAGCCGAGGACCGGTGATGGTCCGCTGGAGGTCGTCAAGGAAGGCAGGGGCATCGTCATGCGGGTTCCTCTGGAGGGTGGCGGACGTCTCGTCGTCGAGCTCTCGGCGGACGAGGCGAGCGCCCTTGGTGAGGAATTGAAGAAGATCGTCGGTTGATCCCGATCTGACGACAGTGGTGGAGCCGGGCCCTGTTTTGAGCTTGCTCGGGGAGCATGACACCTGCGACGGCCCGCGCGACCGACGATGAACACGGCCCTGGCCGTCGGACCGCCTCACGGCGGCTCGCGCCAGGGCCGCGGTGTTCTCCGCGGACCCCTCCGTGACGTCGTCGACGGTGTTCGAGTGTCCTCCCCGTGTCCTCCCGGTGTTTTCCCCGGCGTTCTCCCTTCCGCCGGACCCGATGACTGGAGTCGCCCCATGCCCATCTCCCCCCACCTGCTCCTGCCCCGCGAGCCGTACGCCCGCGGGCTGTGGGTCACCGCCCCCGACGCCGACGCCGACCCCGAGACCGCCTCCGGAGACGCCGGCCCGTCCTTCGGGGACGCCGAGCTGCTGGCCGTCCCCTTCGACGCCGGCCTGGCCCCCGAGATCGACCTGCCGCTGCCCGCGGCGGCGCTGCTCGCCCACCACAGGTCCAAGGGCGAGGCCGGGGAGATCGTCGAGGTTCCCGTCGCCACCGGCGACGCCGTGGGCCGGGTGCTCCTGTACGGGATCGGCGACGGGTCGGCGACGGCCCTGCGCAAGGCCGGCGCGGCGGTGGCACGCCGCGGCAAGGGCAGGGACGCCGTCAGGATCGTGCTGCCCGCCGGTCCGGTGGCCGCCTTCGTGCAGGGCGCGCTGCTGGCCACGTACGCCTTCCGTGCCGGGGAGGAGCAGACGCCGGGGGTGACGCTGGAGTTCGTCGGCGACGAGTCCGAGGCCGAGGTCGACGACGCGCGGGTGATCGCCGAGGCCGTGGCCCTGGCCAGGGACCTGACCAACACGCCGTCCTCGGTGAAGTCCCCGGCCTGGCTGGCCGAGCGCGCCGGCGAGCACGTCGCGGACCGGGACGTGACCGTGCGGGTGTGGGACGAGCGGGAGCTGGCCGACGACGGGTTCGGCGGGATCCTCGCCGTCGGCAAGGGGGCGCAGAGCCCGCCCCGGCTGATCCGGCTGGACTACCGGCCCGAGGGCGCGAGCGGCCACGTGGTCCTGGTCGGCAAGGGCATCACCTACGACACCGGCGGGATCTCCCTCAAGCCGACCGGCAACATGGTCTTCATGAAGACCGACATGGCGGGCGGGGCCGTGGTCATCGCGGTCCTGGGCGCGCTGGCCGCGCTCGGCGTGCGGGTCCGGGTCACCGGCCTGGTCGCCACCGCCGAGAACGCCTTCTCCGGCTCGGCCCAGCGCCCCTCCGACGTGATCACCCAGTACGGCGGCCGGACCGTGGAGGTGCTGAACACCGACGCGGAGGGCCGGCTGGTGCTGGCCGACGCGCTGGCCTACGCCGACGCCGAGCTGGACCCGGACGTCATGGTCGACGTGGCCACGCTGACCGGGGCGATCGGCATCGCGCTCGGCAAGGGCCTGGGCGCGGTCTTCGCCTCCGACGACGCCCTGGCCGAGGCGCTGACCGCGGCCGGGGAGGCCGGTGGGGAGCCGCTCTGGCGGATGCCGCTGATCGAGGACTACGTCCCGGCCCTGGAGTCGTCCGTGGCCGACCTGGCCAACATCGAGACCGGATCCACCTACGGCGCGGGTTCGGTGACCGCGGCGCTGTTCCTGCGAGAGTTCACCGGCGGACGGCCGTGGGCGCACCTGGACATCGCGGGCGTCGGCCGCAGCGGCGCCGACGAGGGCCTGCTGAGCAAGGGCGCCACCGGGTACGGCGTGCGCCTGCTGCTGGAGTGGCTGGCGGGGCTGCCGGAACGGTGAGGGCACGCCGCCACCGGTGTGTCCCCGGCCTCGGGGTCCCGGAAAGCGGCTCCCGGCGCCGGCCCGGCTCGTTACCGGTCCCGGCCCGGGGCCGGCGGTCAGTCGGCGAGCTTGACGGCCGCCAGGATGCCGTCGCCCAGGGGTATCATCAGCGGGCGGAGCCGCTCGTCGGAGCGGACCAGCTTGCCCAGCTCCCTGATGGCGACGGTGTCCGGGTCGCGCTGCACGGGGTCGGCCACCCGGTTGCCCCACAGGGCGTTGTCGAAGACCACGACGCCGCCGACCCTCAGCAGCCGGATCGACTCGGCCAGGTAGTCGGCGTACTCGTGCATGGCGCCGTCGCAGAAGACCAGGTCGTAGCCGCCGTCGGACAGGCGGGGGAGCACGTCCAGGGCGCGGCCGGTGATCAGGCGGATCCGGCCGCCGGAGAAACCGGCCTGGGCGAAGCTCTGCCTGGCCAGCCGCTGGTGCTCGGGCTCGACGTCCACGCTGGTGAGCGTGCCGTCCGGGCGCATGCCGCGCAGCAGCCACAGGCCGGAGACCCCGCAGCCGGTGCCGATCTCCACGACGGCGCGGGCGTTGACCGCGGTGGCGAGGAAGCAGAGGGCGGCGCCGCCGCCGGGCAGGATCGGGGGAGCCCCCACCTCGGCCCCGCGCAGGCGCGCGGCGCGGAGGATGTCGTCCTCCCGGTGGAACTCGTCGGCATAGGCCAGAGTGGCCTCCAACGGACTGGGCGGCGTCTCTGCCATCGGCCTCTCCTCCCGCTTTCTCCGTACACCGTCATATAGACGCTCGGTCGCAGCCTAAGGGAGGCAGGCCCGATCGGGAACTCATGTGACCCCCGGTGCGTTGCACGGTTTAAGCGGCCTTTGCCGGTCCGGAGGACAGTCGGTGCGCACGGAGGGACGAAACCAGGCACTATGGCGATAGCGGTGGTCCCGGAGAGAGGAGTGCTGGTGGACGAGCCCGACCACCAGTCAGGAGCTCCCGTGTCTGATTGGACGCCTCCCACGTGGGAGGAAGTGGTCCGGACGCACTCGGCGCGGGTGTACCGGCTGGCCTATCGGCTGACCGGCAACGTGCACGACGCCGAGGACCTCACGCAGGAGGTCTTCGTCCGGGTCTTCAGGTCGTTGTCGAACTACACGCCGGGCACGTTCGAGGGCTGGTTGCACCGCATCACCACGAACCTGTTCCTGGACATGGCGCGGCGCAAGCAGCGCATCAGGTTCGAGGGGTTCGCCGACGACGCCGCGGAGCGGCTGCGCGGCCGCGAGCCCTCCCCGGCGCAGGTGTACGACGACGCCCACATGGAGCCCGACATCCAGGCGGCGCTCGACGCGCTCGCGCCCGAGTTCCGCGCGGCCGTCGTGCTGTGCGACATCGAGGGCCTGTCGTACGAGGAGATCGCCGCGACGCTCGGCGTGAAGCTCGGCACGGTCCGCAGCCGGATCCACCGCGGGCGCGCGCAGCTGCGCGACGCGCTGGAGCACCGCGCGCCGCGGAACGACCAACTCCCCCCGAGCGTTACTCACGGGGAGGAGTTCGCATGAGAAACCACAGTCATGACGAATGTCACGACGAGCCTCTTGGCAAGGAGTGCGCATGAGTCATCTCGGAGAGCGTGTATCAGCACTGGTCGACGGTGAGCTCAATCACCATGAGCGCGACCGTGCCCTGTCGCACCTGACCTTCTGCGCCCCGTGCCGGGCCGAGGTCGACGCCGTGCGGGCGCTGAAGAGCCGGCTGCGGTCCCTCGACGGGCCCGCGATGCCGACCGACCTGACGATGTCCCTGCTGCGGATGGCCGAGCCGGGTGGGCCGCTGCCCCCGCGCGAGCGTCCCTTTCCGCCTCCGCGCACCTTCGCGGGGGCGCCCATCCCGAGCATGCACAGCGTCGCTCCCCCCGACAACCGGCCCCGTGGCCGCGCCGGGGGCCGTCCCCGCCGCGCCCGGCGAGCCGGGTACGTCGCGGTGGGCGTCGCCTCGGCGGCCGTGGCGATCGGGACGCTGTTCGTGGTAGGCGGCACCGACCCCAACCCGCGCGTGGTGCCGCCGGTCGACATGTTCGCCAACCAGCACAGGAACACCGCGCCCTACGGCGGGTCGGCGACGCCGACCTACTCGCCCACTCCGTGATCCGGCTGCCCGTCACCCTGCTCCTGGCGGCCTTGATGCTGCTGGGGCTGGTGACGGGTGGTCCGGCGCACGCCGTCCGCTCCTCCCAGACCGGTCCGCCGGACGACGCGGAGAGCGAGGACACCGGCCTGGCCCTGCTGCGCGACGCCGCGATCGCCGGTCGCACCCGGGGATACTCCGGCACCCGGTACGTGACCGTCTGGGGCGCCTCGGGCTCCGCCTCGGTGGTGCAGGAGGTGCACAACGCCCCCGGGGTGGGGCTGACGGTACGCGCCGAGCCCTCGGGCCTCACGCAGAGCGCCGATCCCGGCACCCTCGCCGGAGGCATGTCCAGCCCGTCCGAGACGATGCTGGAGGTGCTGGCCCGCAACTACCGGGTGGTGGACGCGGGCGAGGGCCGGGCCTGCGGGCGCCCCGCCCGCCTGGTGCACGTGCTGCGCTCCGACGGCACCGTCGCGGCCCGCTACTGGCTCGACCGCGCCGCCGGGCCGGTGCTGCGCCGGGACCTGCTGGACGCGCGGGGCCGGATCGTGCACACCGCCGCCTTCGTCGACCTGACCGTGCGACCGGCCACCCCGGCACGGCGCACGGTGCCCGCGATGCCCGCGGGCGGCCTCGACCTGGCGGAGATCCCCCGCCTGCGGGCCGCCGGCTGGCACTTCCCCACCGCCCTGCCGGGCCGCCTGGAGCTGTTCGCCGCGCACCGCGCCGCCGCCGGTCACGTGTATCTCGGGTACTCCGACGGCCTGTCGGTCGTGTCGGTTTTCATCCAGCCTGGGATGCTTGATGAGGAACGTCTCCGTGATTGGCATGCCGAGCGGCGTAACGGGCATACGATCTGGGTTCGAGACCCGGCGGGGCAGGAGACGATCTGGGCGAGTGGGGGTCATGTCTACACCGTCTTTGCGGACGCGCCGGCCGACATGGCCGACGCAGCCGTCGCGGCTTTGCCGCACGAGCCCGTCCCCGATCTCTGGGCGAGGCTCGGCCGCGGTGCCGCACGCGTGCTCTCCTGGGTCAATCCCTTCGAATGACGCGTGCTTTACACATCTCGTATGCCGCTCGGGGGAAGATTGCCGGGTCGACTCGGTGAGCGGCCGCCTGCGAGGCAAGGAGTGGTGAGTATCCGATGACCGACGAGGCCCGTACCCACGAGGCGCACGATGCTGAGGGGCGTACGCCGTCGGAATTCGCCGACGGCGGACACGGCGTCGAGCAGTCCCGCCGCGCCGGCCCCTCCGGCCCCGAGTTCTCCCGCCCGGAGTTCCTGCCCGCCGGGGAGACCGCCCCCGCCGGCACGGAGCGTCCCCGCGACGACGTCTGGAACCGGTCCGACGACCCCTACGGCCACGGCACGTGGGACCGTGAGCGGCACGGGCAGCCCGAGCTGCTCCGCCACGACGCCTCCACGGCACCGGGCGAGGGCGACCCGGCCTCCTCCGACCCCGGCCGGCGGCCCGTCCAGGGGTTCGCCCAGGGGCCCGGCCCCGCCCACGGCTCCTCACCGGCCGGGGAGGGCTGGGGCGACCCCTCCGGCAGGACGCGGCAGGAGACGGCGGTCTTCGGCCCGCCGATCGGCCCGCCCCCGCCCGCCCAGGCCGCGGGCATGGGTCCCGGCTGGGCGCCGCCCCCCGGAGGTCCCGGCCTGCCCGCGGGCTTCGGCGGCACGGCGCCCGCGGCGGCCCGGCGCGGACCCCGTACCCCCACGCTGGTCATCCTCGCCGTGGTGATCGCGTTGCTGGCCTCGCTGCTGGGCAGCGTCGGCACCTACCTGCTCACCCGGCCGACGGACTCGGGCCGCGACCCCTCCTTCAGCCTGGACAAGGCCCCCTCGGGCTCCAACGTCCGCCCTCCCGACTCGGTCGCGGGCGTGGCGTCGAAGGTCCTGCCCAGCGTGGTCTCGCTGGCCGTCGAGGGCGGGGCGAGCTCCAGCACCGGATCGGGCTTCCTGATCAAGGGCGGGTACGTGGTGACCAACAACCACGTGGTCGCCGCGGCGGCCCCGAACGGCCAGATCCAGATCCAGTTCAACAACCGCAGGTCCACCTCCGCCGTCATCGTCGGCCGTGACCCCGAGTCCGACCTGGCCGTGGTCAAGCCGAACGAGACCTTCGGCGCGCCGGAGATCACCCTCGGCAACTCCGACAACGTGGTCGTGGGCGACCCGGTCATCGCCATCGGCTCCCCGCTGGGCCTGACCGGCACGGTCACCTCCGGCATCGTCAGCTCGCTCAACCGTCCCGTCCAGGCGGGCGAGGAGAACAGCTCCGACACCACCTGGCTCAGCGCCGTCCAGACCGACGCGGCCATCAACCCCGGCAACTCGGGCGGGCCGCTGGTCAACACCAACGGCGAGGTCATCGGCGTCAACTCGGCGATCGCCACGCTGGGCAGGTCGGTCGGGGGCCAGAGCGGCAGCATCGGCCTGGGGTTCGCCATCCCGGTGAACCACGCCCGCCGGGTCGCCCAGGAGCTGATCACCACCGGCAAGGCCAGGAAGTCGCGGATCGGCGTCGCCATCGACCCGAGCTACCAGGGCGTCGGGGTGCGGATCGCCACCGAGGTCACGCGGGGCACCCAGCCGATCGAGCCGAACGGCCCGGCCGCCCAGGCCGGTCTCAAGCCCGGCGACGTCATCCTGGAGGTCGAGGGCGTCGTCCTGCAGGACGGCAACGAGCTGATCGCGATGATCCGCAACAGGGCGCCCGGCGAGAAGCTGACGGTCAAGTACCAGCGGGGCGGTCAGGAGAAGACCGCGACCGTGACCGTCGGCGCGGCGCCGGACCAGCCGACGCCCGAGCCCTCCTGAGCCCTCGTCGCCCCCCGGCCGCGGGCGCGTGCCCCTGGCCGGGGTATTAGTGTGGGACCTCTCCGGCGTGCCGCCGGAGAGGTGCTCATGGCATCGTCCCGGTAGGAGATCACCGTGTTCGGACTCGGCTGGCCTGAGATCGTGGCGCTGGTGGTCATCGCGCTTCTCGTCTTCGGGCCGGAGAAACTGCCCCAGGCCGCCTCACAGGCGGCCAGGACGCTGCGCAACCTGCGCCGGATGGCGAACAACGCCAGGGACGACCTGCGGACCGGCCTGGGGCCGGAGTTCGCCGACTTCGACCCGGCCGACCTCAATCCCAAGAACTTCGTCCGCAAGCACCTGACCGCGGACCTGGAGGACGACTGGAAGAGCACGACGGCGACGGCCACGGCCGAACCCGCCACGTCCTACCCGGCCGGTGAGCTGGGCTACGGGGAGATCCCCCCGTACGACTCCGAGGCCACCTAGACCGGCCGGGCCACCCAGGCTCCCGGGCCTTCGGGTCGCCGAGGCCGGTGGCCCCGGTGCGCGGCCGGGCCGCTGGACCACCGGGGCGGGACGCCGTTCCGCCGACCGCGGCGCGGTCAGCCGCGCCGGGTCGGCGAGATGCCGAGCTGCATGCCCCTGAGGCTTCCCGACTTCTTGCCGAGGGCGGCGGCGATGCGGCCCAGCTCGGCCGCGGCCGGGGCGTCCGGGTCGGTCAGCACCAGCGGCTTGCCCTCGTCGCCGCCCTCGCGCAGGCGCATGTCGATCGGCACCTGGCCGAGCAGCGGGACGCGGGCGCCGAGGGTACGGGTGAGCGCGTCGGCCACGGTCTGGCCGCCGCCCTCGCCGAAGACCGAGATCCGCTCGTCGCAGTGCGGGCAGGGCAGCCACGACATGTTCTCGATGACGCCGGCGATCTGCTGGTGGGTCTGGACGGCGATGGATCCGGCCCGCTCGGCGACCTCGGCGGCGGCCTGCTGCGGGGTGGTCACCACCAGGAGCTCCGCGGACGGCATCCGCTGCGCGACGGAGATGGCGATGTCACCGGTGCCCGGGGGCAGGTCCATCAGCAGCACGTCGAGGTCGCCCCAGTAGACGTCCGCGAGGAACTGGTGCAGGGCGCGGTCGAGCATCGGGCCGCGCCAGACGACCGGGGTGTTGCCCTCGGGCTTGAACATCCCGACCGAGATGACCTTGATGTCATGCGCCACCGGCGGCATGATCATGTCCTCGACCTTGGTGGGTCGCTCGGAGACCCCGAGCATGCGGGGGATGCTGTGGCCGTAGATGTCGGCGTCGACCACGCCGACCTTGAGGCCGCTCGCGGCCATCGCCGCGGCCAGGTTGACGGTGACCGAGGACTTGCCGACGCCGCCCTTGCCCGAGGCGACCGCGAAGACGCGGGTCAGCGAGCCGGGCTGGGCGAAGGGGATCTCCTTCTCGGGTCCCTTGCCGCCGCGCAGCTTGGTCTGCAGCGTCTTGCGCTGCTCGGGGCTCATGACGTCCATCTCGACCGAGACGCCGGTCACTCCGCCGACCTTGGAGACGGCGCCGGTGACGTCCCGGGTGATGGTGTCCTTCATGGGACAGCCCGACACGGTCAGGAAGATCGCGACACGTACCGCTCCCTCGGGGGAGATGTCGACGCTCTTGACCATGTCGAGTTCGGTGATCGGCCGACGGATCTCAGGATCGTTGACGGTCGCCAGGGCGGCCATCACCAGTTCCGGGGTAGGTGCCATCGAAGTGTCGGCAATACACCGCCACCTTGAGGCGACGGGGATGCCGTCCCTCCTTGTCTGTTATCGAAGAGGCGTGCGGCGGGCGGGACCGCCCGACGCGGTGCCGTCATGGCGTGCGAGAGGCTGATCCGGTCGGAAAAGGCCGACGTTGTGGATCCATGGTAAGAACCCGGGAACGGCGGAGGTAATTCCGGTTCCGACGACGGTCTCCGGATCCGGACAATTCACGTGTAGATGCGCGTGCAACGTTCTAAGGTTACTCCGTGACCCTGACGGCGGGCGAGCCCGGAGAGAGTGTCGGCTCACAGGGGCTTGCGGTCTGGCGCATGCTCCAGCAGGCCCAGGTCCGCATCACCCGCGGCCTGGAGGCCGACCTGCTCGTCGGGCACGACCTGGCCCTGGCCTCCTACGACGTGCTCCTGCGGCTCTCCGAGGCGTCCGAGCGGCGGCTGAGGATTGAACGACCTGGCCGAGCGGGTGCTGCTCTCGCGCAGCGGCCTGACCCGTCTCGTCGACCGTCTCCAGCGTGACGGGCTGGTCGAGCGCGAGGCCTGCGCCAGCGACGCGCGAGGACTGTTCGCGGTCCTCACCGACGCGGGCGAGGCCCGGCTGGCCGAGGCCGGTCCCACCTACCTGCGCGGGTCCGCGCCCAGTTCCTCGACCTGCTCGACCCCGGTGAGCTGCGACAGTGCGAGGCCGTGCCGGCCAAGCTCCTCTCCGCCGCCCGCGCCCCGGAGGCCGGCCCCGTCGAGGGCGGCCTTACCCCGCAGCCCGGCCCGTGTCGTCCCCGGATCCGGCCCCGGTGCGGATCCACGCCCTGGGGGCCCCGCGTACCCCCGGATGTTCTTTTCCGGTATTCACCGGCCCTCCGCCCTGTGACGTCCGGCGGTCAAAGGAGGCGGGGGCAGTGTCACATGCCAGACCCAGGGTGATGTCAAAGGTATAAAGAGATCTTCCGAATATATGGACATTCATGGAGATTGCGGGTGTTTCCCCAATTTCCTGGAGGCTCCGCTTGCGGAAGTCACGAGCAGCCCTCATCGCCTTCGCCGTGCTGGCGGCGGGCGTCACCCCCCCGGCCCACGCGGCCGCACGGCCCTCGATCACCGTCGAACAGGGGAGGACCCAGCCGGTCTTCTCCTACGCCGACGCCGTCCGCGAGCACGTCTACGTCGAGTCGAGCCTCGACAGCGACGCCGACGGCCGTCTCGACCGGGTCCGCGTCGACATCATCAGGCCGCGGGAGTCCGGCCCCGGCCTCCGGGTCCCGGTGATCATCGACGAGAGCCCGTACTACGACAACTCGGGCCGGGGCAACGAGTCCGAGCGGAAGGTCTACGACGACGCGGGGAACGTGACGAAGTTCCCGCTGTACTACGACAACTACTTCGTGCCGCGCGGCTACGCGGTCCTGCACGTCGACATGATCGGCACCACCCGGTCCGACGGCTGCCCCGACGTCGGGGGACGGGCCGACGTGATGGGCGGCAAGGCCGTCATCGACTGGCTGAACGGCCGCGCCACCGCCTACCGCGCCGACGGCACGCCCGCGGCCGCGGACTGGACCACCGGCAAGGCCGGGATGATCGGCAAGTCCTACGACGGCACGCTGGCCAACGCGGTGGCCGCGACCGGCGTGCAGGGGCTGGAGACGATCGTGCCGATCTCGGCGATCAGCTCCTGGTACCGGTACCAGCGCTCCAACGGGGTGGTCTACAACTACGACTACATGTCGTGGCTGGGGAACTACGTGGACACCGACCCTCCGGCCAAGTGCGCCGCCACCTGGTCGCGGCTGGACGCCGAGGACGGTGACGACACCGGGAACCACAACCCCTTCTGGGCCGAGCGCGACTACATCGCCGGTTCGATGGCCGACGTCTCCAAGGTGCGCGCCAGCGTCTTCGCGGTGCACACGGTCAACGACCTCAACGTCAAGCCCGACAACTTCTCCAAGTGGTGGAAGGCGCTGGGCGACCGGAACGTCCCCCGCAAGATCTGGGTCGGGCAGTACCAGCACGTGGACCCCTTCGACTTCGAGGGACGCCGTGACGCCTGGGTCGACACGCTGCACCGCTGGTTCGACCGCTGGCTGCACGGCGTGGACAACGGCATCATGCGCGAGCCCCGCGCCGACGTGCAGACCAGCCTCGACCGCTGGATCACCCAGCGCGACTGGCCCGCGCCGCTCTCGGTGAAGATCCCCTTCCGCCCGGCCGCGAACGGCTCCTTCGGCCTGGTCCCGGCCCGGAAGGGCCAGACCGCCGCCTTCGCCGACCTGCGCCTGTCCGAGGACGAGATGGTGGCCGACGTCGGCACGGCCAAGCCGGGCAGGGTGGCCTTCACCACCGGCGCGCTCCCGCTGGACCTGCGCATGTCCGGCACCCCCGTGGTGGACCTGCGCGTCGCCCTGGACGCGCCCACCGCGAACCTGACCGCGCTGCTCGTCGACTTCGGCGAGGACAGCCGCATCGACTGGAGGCGCGGCCAGGGCATCAGCACGGTCACCGAGGAGAGCTGCCACGGCGAGAGCACCGCCGCCGACGACGCCTGCTACCGCAAGGTCGTCACCAACCGGGCCACCCGGCCGCTGGAGATCGTCGCCCGCGGCTGGATCGACGCGCAGAACCGCGGCTCGCTCAGCGACCCCTCGCCGATGACCCCGGGCGCCTACGCCAGGATCGCCTGGGAGACCCTGCCGCAGGAGTACGTCTTCAGGAAGGGACACCGGCTCGCCCTGGTGATCGCCGGAACCGACGCCACCTACAGCGACGAGGCCGCCACCGGCGCGAACGTCACGGTGGACCTGGCCGCCAGCAAGGTGCTGGTCCCGCTGACGCTCAGCACCCTGAGCGCCCGCGACGTGCCCTCCGACGCCGCCCGCTGGCGCGGCCCGGCACTGGTCGACCTGCCGGAGCCGGAGAACCTCTTCTACTGATCGATCCCTGCCGACCGATGACCGCCCGGGGCCCACAGGGGTCCCGGGCGGTACGGGTCGAGGCCGGAGGGCCCGCGGGCCCGGCTCACCTCTCCGCGGGCGCCTGCGGCTCCTGGAGGTCCTCCTGAAGGTCCTCCTGGAGCCGTTGCAGCTCCGAGCGGATGTAGTCGCGGGTGGCCACCTCGCCGAGCGCCATCCGCAGGGCGGCGATCTCCCGGGTGAGGTACTCCAGGTCGGCCTGGTTGCGCTCGGCGGCCCTGCGGTCGTGCTCGTTCTGGACCCGGTCCCGGTCGTCCTGCCGGTTCTGGGCGAGCAGGATCAGCGGCGCCGCGTACGAGGCCTGCAGCGACAGGATCAGCGTCAGGAAGATGAACGGGTAGGGGTCGAACCGCACCGAGGCCGGGGCGAAGACATTCCACAGCACCCACAGGGCGACGAACCCCGTCATGTACACCAGGAACCTGGCGGTGCCCAGGAACCGGGCGATCTTCTCCGACAGCCGCCCGAACGCCTCGGGGTCGTAGTGGGGGCGCAGCCGCAGGCCGGGCTGCCTGGGCTGGTCGAGGCGGTCAGGCATTCTCGTCCCTCTCCGGCCGGTCGTCCCGCTCGCGCCAGTCGGCCGGCAGCAGGTGGTCGAGCACGTCGTCCACGGTGACGGCGCCGACCAGGCGGCCGGCCTCGTTCACCACGGGTACCGCCACCAGGTTGTAGGTGGCCAGGTAGAAGGTGACCTGGTTCAGGGTGTAGGAGGGCCTGATCGGGTCCAGGGAGGTGTCCAGGATGCTGCCG
Source organism: Streptosporangium sp. NPDC050855 (assembly GCF_044456585.1). Taxonomy (NCBI): domain Bacteria; kingdom Bacillati; phylum Actinomycetota; class Actinomycetes; order Streptosporangiales; family Streptosporangiaceae; genus Streptosporangium; species Streptosporangium sp. NPDC050855. Next base: position 82,470 of record NZ_JBITFY010000005.1, on the reverse strand, counting down.
AGCAGCGTGGACGGGGGCTCGCGCAGCAGCCGCTGGAAGTGCGCCAGGCCGAGGAAGCGGCCGGTGGGCGTCTCGACCGGCGGCCGGGCCACGTAGATCTGCGCGGCCACCGCCGGGGTGAGGTCGGTCTGGCGGATGTGGGCCAGCGCCTCGGCGACCGTCGCGTTCGGCGGCAGCACCACCGGCTCGCTCGTCATGATCCCGCCCGCGGTGTTCTCCGGGTAGACCAACAGCCGCCTGACCGGCGCGGCCTCCTCGGGCTCCATCAGCGCCATCAGCGCCTCGGCCTGCTCGATCGGGAGGTCCTGCAGCAGGTCGGCCGCGTCGTCGGGGTCCATCTCCTCCAGCACGTGCGCGGCCCGCTCCGGGGCGAGCCTGCTCAGGATGCCGATCTGGTCGCGTTCGGGGAGCTCCTCCAGCACGTCGGCGAGCCGTACGTCGTCCAGGGCCGCGGCCACCTCGGTGCGGCGCTTGTCGGGCAGCTCGTGCAGGGCCCCGGCCAGGTCGGCGGCGCGCATCGACTCGAACGCGACCAGCAGGTTGGCCGCGCCCTGGTCCTGCTGGACCGCGCCGAAGCCGCGGACCTCGGCCCAGTCGACGATCCTGGTCTCGCCGCGCCGGCGCAGCCCGATGCCGGGCGGGCTGCCCAGCACGGCCACCTTGGTGATCAGCCACTCGGCGCGCCGGGTCTCCTCCATGGCCAGGTCCAGGACCGTCGCCCGGCTGCCGTCCACCTCGACCCTCAGGTCGAGCAGCTCGGCGATGGCCAGGGTCTCGGTCGCCCGCTGCTCGAACCTGCGCATGTTGAGCGTGCCGCTGAAGACGACCGCCCCGGCCTTGGCCGAACGCACCCGGGTGATCGGCAGGAAGACCCGCCGCCGGGGCTGTACCTCGACGACCAGGCCGTGCACGTGCGGTGGCGTGCTGCCGGCGATGGCCACCACCACGTCACGCACCCGGCCGATCTGGTCCCCGGCGGGGTCGAAGACCGGGGTGCCGGCGAGCCGCGCGATGAAGATCCTCACATCCGAAGCGTAGGCGGCCCCCGGAGAGAGCTCGTGGTCGGCACGCTCCCGGCGCGTTCACCGAATCCGGGTTGCAGCCCGCTCACCAGCATGACAGCATCAAAACGGCTCGACGGTAATTACAGAAAACGGTGGCCCATGAGACGTGCCGGAGTGCTGATCGCGCTCTCCTCCTCGCTGTGCTTCGCCTTCTCCGGCCCCATGGCCAAGTACCTGGGCGCGGCCGGGCTGGTCCCGCTGGAGGCGGCGTGGATCCGGATGGCGGGCGCCGGCCTGCTGCTCGCAGGCATCCTCGCCGTCGCCCGGCCCGCGGCCCTGCGCATCCCGCGCTCGCGGCTGCCGTTCTTCGCGGCGTACGCGGTGATCGCGGTCGCCGGGGTGCAGGCGCTCTTCTTCGCGGCGATCACCCGTCTCCCGGTCGGCGTCACCCTGCTGATCGAGTTCACCTCCCCGGTGCTGGTGGTCCTGTGGGTGCGGTTCGTCCGCAGGGCCCGCCCGCCGCGGACGGCCTACGTCGGCGCGGTCGTCGCCGTGCTCGGTCTCGGCGTGGTGGTGGAGATCTGGTCCGGTCTCACCCTCGACCCGCTCGGCCTGCTCCTCGCGGTGAGCGCGGCGGCCTGCTGCACCGGGTACTTCCTGCTCAGCGAGAGCTCCGGCGCCGACATCGACCCGCTCGGCCTGGTCGCCTGGGGCCTGCTGGGCGCCGCCGTGGTGCTCACGCCGATCTCCCGGCCGTGGGACATCCCCTGGGGGGTGCTCGGCGGTACGGCCACCCCGGTCCCGGGTCACACCCTTCCCGCGGTCGTGGCGCTGGTCTGCCTGATCGTGGTCGCCACGGTGATCGCCTACATCCTCGGCGTCCTGGCGGTGCGCCGCCTGTCGGCCGCGATCGGCTCCACGGTCGCCTCACTGGAGGTCATCGCCGGGGCCGTGGCCGCCTGGATCCTGCTCGGTGAGGCGCTCGGCCCCTTCCAGATGGCGGGCGGCGCGATCGTGCTGGTCGGCGCCTACCTGGCGCAGCGGGCCACCGCGGCTCCCGTACCGGCACCGGACGCGGCCGTCGTGCCCCGGGGCCTCCCGGTGCCGGACACGGCTCCCGAGCCCCGGGCTCCGCGCCCCCGGTACTCGTCCCCGACCCCGTAGGGCGCCCCCGCGCCACGCGGTGGTCAGGAGACCGGCCCGGCGTCGGGGGACCGGCTCGCATGGCCCCGGTGGCGTCAGGGGACCGGCTCGCGGGGCACCGCCGGTCAGGAGGGGACCGGTTCGCGCGGCACCAGGCGGATCACCCGGGAACCGGCGGCCCAGCGCTCCACCAGCCGCCCGGCGTCGGGGGCGTTGAGCCGCTCCTTGGCCAGCGCGGCCACCGCACCGGGCGCCTCGGCCTGGTCGACCACCTCCACCAGGGCGTCGAAGGCCACCAGGCGCCCGCCGTTGTCCTTGCTGCGCAGCGTCACCCGGACCTCGCCGGCCTCGGCCAGCCCCGGCAGCGACTGCTCGCCCCCGCCGGTGACCAGGTAGATCGCGTCGTCGTGCCAGGTGTGCCAGGCCAGCCGGGGCCGGTCCAGCGACAGCCACAGAACGCTCGACTTCTTCGCGCCCTCCTCGATCACGCCCATGAGACGAATGTACGGCCTGTGCCGCCCATGGCGAGGGCACAGGCCGTACGCGCCGCGAGGTCAGTGCCGCGCGAGCCTCCAGGCCGCGGGGAGCAGCCCGGCCGCGACGGCGATCTTCAGGGCGTCACCGAGCAGGAAGGGCAGCACTCCCAGGGCCAGGCCCTTGACGAGGTCCACCTGGGCGACCGCGATCAGGACCGGCAGGCCGAAGGCGTAGATGACGAGGTTGCCCAGGACCATCGTGCCGACCGTACGCGCGACGGTGCGGTCCCCGCCGCGCTCGGCGAGCCTGCCGACCACGGCCGCGGCGGCGATGAAGCCGATCACGTACCCGAAGGACGCCCCGCCGAAGCCGGAGGCGCCGTCGGCGAACCACGGCACGCCCGCGACGCCGGCCATCAGGTAGAGCAGCATGCTCAGCACGGCGCGGTTCATGCCCAGGGCGGCGCCGACGAGAACGACCGCGAAGGTCTGGCCACTGACCGGGACGGGCGAACCGGGCAGCGGAAAGCTGAGCTGCGCGGCCAGGCCCGTCAGGGCCGCGCCTCCCACCACCAGTGCGGCGTCGCGGACGCGGGAGCCCGGGATGAGATCGGACAGGACGGCGGGCCTGGCCATCGAAGAAGCGTTTGCCATCGTGCGTGTCTCCCTTAGCCGATTCTTGATGCCATTCTCCTGACACCTCCGGTAAGGGTCCTACGAGACCCCCACCAAGAACAGACCGGGGTCTTTGTACGAACGCCATAGCCCCACCCCGGGACGCGCCCCACGACGAACCACCTCTCGGGGACCCCCTCATGAAGACCACGCCATGAAACAGCCGCCATAAGCTCTACTCATGCGTTCCCGACGTTCCTGTCTCGCGGTCCCCGGTAGTAACCCCCGCTTCCTGGAGAAGGCCCAGGGCCTTCCCGCCGACGAGGTCTTCCTCGACCTGGAGGACTCGGTCGCGCCGTCGGCCAAGGAGGGGGCGCGCAAGAACGTCGTGGCGGCCCTGCGGGAGGGCGACTGGTCGGGCAGGACGAGGGTGGTCCGGGTCAACGACCTGGGCACCCGGTGGACCTACCGCGACGTCATCGAGGTCGTGGAGGGCGCGGGGGAGTTCGTCGACTGCCTGATGCTGCCCAAGGTGGAGGACGCCGCCCAGGTGATGTGGCTGGACACGCTGCTCACCCAGATCGAGAAGGCCAACGGCCTGCCGGTGGGCCGGATCGGCATCGAGGCCCAGATCGAGAACGCCAGGGGCCTGGTCAACGTGGACGCCATCGGCGGCGCGTCCCCGCGCCTGGAGACGCTGGTCTTCGGCCCGGCCGACTTCATGGCCTCGATCAACATGCGGACCCTGGTGGTCGGCGAGCAGCCGCCCGGCTACACCGAGGGCGACGCCTACCACTACGTCCTGATGCGCATCCTGATGGCCGCCCGCATGCACGACCTCCAGGCCATCGACGGCCCCTACCTGGCGATCAAGGACCTGGACGGCTTCCGCCGGGTGGCCGGCCGGGCCGCCGCGCTCGGCTTCGACGGCAAGTGGGTGCTCCACCCCTCCCAGATCGAGGCCGCGAACGAGGTGTTCTCACCCACGCAGCAGGACTACGACCACGCCGAGCTGATCCTCGACGCGTACGAGTACCACACGACGGTCGAGATGCGCGGCGCGGTCATGCTCGGCGACGAGATGATCGACGAGGCGTCCCGGAAGATGGCGCTGGTGGTGGCCGCGAAGGGCAGGGCCGCCGGTCTGGAGCGGACCACCGCCTTCACGCCGCCTACAGCTTGACCCCGATGGTGGTGAAGAACCAGAACGAGGAGGTCAGCCAGAGCCCGGTCAGGGCGACGAAGGTCAGCCCGCCCAGCACCGGGAGGGTCCAGCCGGGCAGCCCCCGCTTGGGCAGGGAGAGCATCTTCGCGGTGAAGACGCCGTAGAAGAAGCAGCCGAGCAGCGAGTGGATCATCACCCGCGGCACGTCGAACTGGCTGCCCAGCGCGTACAGGCAGTGCACTGCCACCGGGATCGTCAGCACGAACGCCAGCCGTCCCGACCAGCGGTGCAGGGTCCCGATCCACGGTACGTCCAGTTTGATCCGGCCCCACATGACCAGGGCCGAGAACAGCTGGACCAGCGCGAGCAGGAACGCGCCGGTGGTGAGCCAGGACTTCATGGCCAGCGCACCGGAGAAGCCCGCCACGCCGATCGCGTACCCGGTGGGCGCGTGCAGGCGTCCGTAGACGCCCAGGCCGACCGCGACCAGCCCGCCCACGACGAGCGGGACCAGGAGCGGGGTGAGGTTCTGACGCTGCGGGACCGGTGTGATCTGTGTGTCACTCATCAGAAGCCCTCGATGAACTCGTCGACGTCCTGGGGGTCGACCTCGACACCGTCGACGACGGCGTTCTGGCCCGGCTCGGGTATCGCCACGTCGGCGACCTCGTCGTTCACCACGGTCAGGCCGACGCGGGTGCCGTCGTCCAGGTAGATCCACCCGGCGCGGACGTTCGCGCCGCGGACGACCGCGGTGGCCCGGTAGAGGCCGGAGGGCTTCTTCACGACCGGGGCGTTGAAGGTCCACTTCCTGCCGTTGAACGCAAGGGTCCCGGCGGCCTTGCCGCCGCCGAGCTTCGCGGTGATCGAGGCGTCGTTCCGGCCGGACAGGGTGACCTTGCCGTCGGCGGCCTTGCCCTTGAGCCAGGCCTCGATCCTGCCGTCGCAGAAGTACGCGACGGCCTTGCCGTTCCGGATGGAGATGGCGATCAGCCCGCCGTTGCCGGTGACCCGCCCGGCGTAGTCGGCCTTGACGGGGGTGGGCTTGACGGTCTTGGCGGCATCGGGGGTGGCCGTGGGCGTGGCCTCGGAGGTGGCCTCGATCACCGCCGCGGCCGTGTCGCCCTGAGCTGCGGCGTTCTGGGCGGTGGGTGTGGTGGTGGCGCTGATCGTGCCGAGGGCGACGGCCATCGCCGCTCCGGCGGCCAGTGTGTATACGGGCCCCAGCCGTTTCATGTCTGCTCCCTGGGGTGGTGGGTTTCAGGCTCAGGTCTACATGCCGCCGCCCCCGGCAGTCTGTGAACTAATGCGCACAGGGTGGCACGAAGCGAACCCCAGCGTCCGGAAAAGATGGCCGAAATCTTTCGTACAGGTTCTTGGCCGACCGGTGAACCCAAAATTATGCGGACAAACCATCGCAAGTCCGGCGCTCGCTCGATAAATCTGACTAGAGAGGTCTCGTCATCGCGGCCCGGACGTGTTGCTCTGGACTGTGGGCGACCGGCCTCAGGCGGCGGATCGCGGGAGGTGATCGTTTACGGGGAACGGGGTAGGAGTAGGGTCGCGTTCGATTTGCCGCATCCGTAGAGGTTGCGGCCTACCGGCGCGGAGATGACTGGAACGATCCGGGGTGGTGACCCCGGGCCGAAACGGGCTTCCTACGAGGAGGTGCTGAGCGTGGCCTCGGGCTCCCACGACCCGCGCTCGAGAGAGTGGCCGGAGGGCGACGGCGGCGTCCACGGCGACGGCGCGCACGGCCACGGCGTTCAGGACGGCATCCACGACGGCGCGCACGGCCACGGCGTCCACGACGGCGTCCACGACGATGCGTACGGCGACGACGTCCGCGACCCCGGCGCGCACCGGCACGGCGACCGCGACGACGCCACGAACCAGGCGGGACGGCGGCACCCCCACACCCCGGACCCCCACACCTCCAGCCCTCACGCCCCGGACCACCCTCACACCCCGGACCCCCACGCGCCCGGCTCGTACGACTCCCCGCCCACCCTCCAGCACTCCCCGCCCGGCCCCTCCGGCGAGGACCCGCGAGGGGTGCCGCTGGCCTCCCCGTGGATGCTCCCGCCGTTCTCGGCGCCGACCCCGGACGACGACGAGCCGCCCCGGGCCCGTCCCGAAGGGCTCGGTGGCGAGCGCCGCCGTCCCTACAGCAGGCCCTACGCGCCCGCTCCCGGCCCGGCCGGGCCCTCGGCCTCCGGGACGCCGTCCGAGTCACCCCCCGCCACCCCGCCGACGCCACCGCCCGCGTCCCCGCAGGCACCCCCGCCCGTGTCCCCACCCCCTCTGCCGGCCTCCGGCCTCCCTGGCCCGGCATCCGGCCCCTCTGACCGGGCCTCCGGCCCTCCTGCCCCGGCCTCCGCCGAGGGTGGGCCCTCCGGTGACCGGCCGCCGGGGCCGGGACGTCACGCCGTGCCCGAGGGCGGCCGCCCGCGCCTGGTGGACCGTCCCGACCTGCTGGTCGCCTCCGGCCCTGCGCCCGAGCGCAGGGGCAGGAGGCGGGCGGAGCGGCCCGACCTCCTGGTGGCCTCCGGCCCTCCCCGTGAGCGGGCCGGGAAGGAAGACGCGGCCCGGGAGCGGACCGGGAAGGAAGGCGCGGCCCCACTGCCCGTCCCGCCCCGTGAGCGGGCCGGAGAGGACGCGGCCCCGCCGCCCGTCCCGCCCCGGGAGGGGATCAGGGTGGGACCGAGCATCCCGGCGACCCCCGAACCCGCACCGGAGCCGGAGCGGCCCGCCGCGGCCGTACCGGAACCGGAACGGCACGCCGGACCGGAACGGCACGCCGAGCCCGACCGGCATGCCGAGCCCGACCGGCATGCCGAGCCCGACCGGCACGCCGAGCCGGTCGAGGACGACTTCGAGCCGGTACGCCGGGTGGGCCGCCCGCCGGGAGGAAGGCCCGCCAGGCCCGACCTGCTCGTCGCGCAGGGCCCGCCGGGCAGGCGCGGCCCCAACGGCGGACGGCACCACCGGCCGGCCGCCGCGCCCTCGGCCGTCCGGCGCTCCAGCCCGACCAGGCGCAGGCGCGGCCGGGGCCTGGTGCTCCCGTTCCTGATGGTCGTGGTCCTCGCGGTCACCGTCGGCGGCGGCCTGGTCTACTGGGGCTGGGTGAACAGCCCGTTCGCCACCGGGCTCCAGCTCGTCGGCGACGAGGTCGGGACGGGCGACGACGACTTCGTGCCGCAGGCCGGTGTCGGCGGCAACGGCTCCAACCAGGTGCTCAACGCGGTGAGCGCGGTGGGATCGGTCATGGTCGCGGTCGGCAGCGACACCACCAGCCCGGTTCCCCGGCCGCTGTTCCTGGTCTCCTCCGACTCCGGCGCGACCTGGCGGCTCGGCAAGGTCACCGGCCCGGCGGGGCAGGAGACCGGGCCGACCACGGTGGGCCGGGTGGCGGGCGGCGACGGCCGCTGGCTGGCCGCGGGCAACGACCCCCTCGGCTCCGGGCACGGCCTGTGGACCAGCACCGACGGCGAGGAGTGGACCCTCGTCGACCCGGCCGGGCTGGCGGACGCCTTCTCACGCGGCGACAAGATCATGGACCTGGCCAGGACCCGGTCCGGTTTCGTCGCGGTCGGCGCGACGGTGCTGCAGGACGGCGGTACCGGCGCCGTCGCCTGGGTCTCCCCGGACGGGCGGACCTGGGACCGGGTGGAGACCCGGGAGATCGGCACACCGGACAAGGTCCGGGGCATCAAGGCGGTCGTCGCCGCCGGGGACACCGTCGTCGCGCTGGCCGATCCCGGACAGGGACAGTCCACCTCGGTCGTCCTGCGCTCGACCGACGGGGGCAGGACGTGGCAGCGGACCGGTGCCGCCCTCGACGGCGTCGTCCCCGAGCCGGGCGCGCTGGCCGTGGCCGGGAACGGGTTCGTGCTCGTCCCGACCCAGCAGCGCGACGACAAGGGCGAGGTGCGCGTCCACTGCTCGCCCGAGGGCGCCGACTGGAAGGCCTGCGGGACCATCACCGGCCTGGGACCCGACGGCTCGGGCGTCAAGCGCCTGGCCTCCTCCTCGGCCGGGGTGGCCGCGGTCGTCGAGTCGGGTTTCGAGCGCTACACCGTCCACACCAGCACCGACGGCCGTGACTGGCGCAGGACCACCGACCTCGGCACGGTGCCGGGCTCGCTGCGGGCCCTGGCCCTGTCCGACGCCGGAACGCTCGTCGTCGGAGGCGACGAGCGCGCCGCCGACGTGGACAACCGGGTGGTCCTGATCACCGCGCCCAAGGGCGGCGAGCCGCGGCCGGTCACCCTGGACGGGATCGAGGGCCTGACCAGGGCCGCCAGGGAGACGGCCAGGGTCGCCGCCGGGGACGGCCGGTTCGTCGCGGTCGGCTCCGTCTCCGGCGACGCCGGCATCTGGAGCATGGGGACCGGCCGCCAGAACTGGACGTCGGGCGGCCCGGCACGGCTGCTGGGCGGCCCGTGGCGGCAGGCGCTCGCCGACGTCGCGCACGGCGAGCGGGGATGGCTGGCCGTGGGCGGCACGATGACCGACGCCTCCTCCACCGAGCCGCTGCTGGTCACCTCGACGGACGGCGAGAGCTGGCGCAGGGTGCCGCTGCTGGGCCCGCTGGCGCCCGCGGCCGACCACGACTTCCTCGCCCCGCACGCGGTGGCGGCGGGCGCGTCCGGCTACGTCATGGCGGGCGAGGACCGTGGCCCGGCCGCGACCGTGCCCGTGCTGTGGTTCACCCCCGACCTCAAGCGCTACACCCGCGCGGCCAGGCTCCCCGCGGGCGGCACGGGGGTGCGGCTCCACGACGTCTCCGCGACCTCGTCCGGGTACGTGGCCGTCGGCGGCACCGGCACGGCCGAGCGCGAGACCGGGGTGGTCTGGGTCTCGGCCGACGGGGTCACCTGGAACGCGCGCAAGCCGGTCCTGCCCCCGGGGGCGACCTCCGCGGGACTGCGGCACGTGGTCCTGTTCGGCGGGTACGTCGTCGTCGGCGGCACCGCCCGTACCGAGGACGGCGTCCGGGCCTTCGGCGCCGTCTCCACCGACAACGGGATGAGCTGGGAGTTCTCCTGGCTCCCCGCCGACCGGGCGTCGGCGGTCCACGACCTCGCCGCGACACCGGAGGGTGTGATCGCGGTCGGCTGGCAGGGGGTCCCCGGCTCCGGTGACAGCGTGGCCTGGATCTCCGAGGACGGGCTGACCTGGAAGCGGCACACCCCGGGCCGGGGCGGGCCGGACGGCCTGGACGGCGACGGGGCCCAGTGGCTCGGCGCGGTGGCGGTCTCCGCGGGGCAGGTGCTGGCCCTGGGGCGTTCCACGACCTACAGCGCCGACCACCTCATCCTGTGGCGCTCCACGCTCACCTCGGCCCGATGACGCCCCACCCGGTCAGCGCGTCCAGCAGGCCGGGGACGAGGGGGAGCGAGCCGAACTCGGCCGGGGCGACCCACCGGGCGTCCACGGCGTCGTCCCCGGGGGTGAGCGCGCCGCCGGTGACCTCGGCCAGGTAGTCACGGATCTCGTACACGGCCCCGTCGACGCCGGGACGGTCGACGGTCCCGGCGAGGGGGCCGGGCGCGACGGTCAGGCCGGTCTCCTCCAGGACCTCCCTGGCCACCGCCTCGGGATCGGACTCCCCGGGCTCGACCCGGCCACCGGGGATCGACCACAGCCCCTCGCCGGGGGGACGGCCGCGACGGACCAGGAGCATTCGTCCGGAGGCGTCGACGACGATCGCCCCGACACAATTTACGCGCACCTGAACAACATTACAGTGTGATAACGGACAGACCTCTTGACGACGGGCGCCGGAAGAAGCAGCGTGGGTAGGCGTGAAAGCCGCCCCTACGTGCCCACGGTGTTTCGGTCCGCTCCGCCCGCCGGGTGCCTGGTCGAGTGCATGGAGCTGCGGTCCGCACGGCGACGTCCTCCCGCTCCGGCCGCCCAGATCCCCCTCCGCGGCCTCGGTGGAGGCCGTCACCCGCCTGTCCCAGGTCCCCGTCTGGGTCCCCTGGCCGCTGCCCGCGGGCTGGCTGGTCACGGGGTTCGCCGACGTGGGCGACGAGCGCGACGGCGCGCGGGCGACCGTGACCGCGCTCTCCGGCCCCTCGCTGACCCACGGGCCCGCCGACCTGCTGATCGTCGCCGAGGAGCCCGGTGTGGGGCTGGGCGCGGCCCTCGCCGGGCTGGAGGGCACCGATCCGGGGACCGGGTTCGACAAGGGCCCGCCGCACGCCAAGGTCGACGTCAGAGGACACCCGACCGCCCTGTGGTGCGTCACCGCGGCCCCCGACCGGGCCGTCTACGCCGGGGAGGCCCTGGGGAACTGGCTCTGGGCGATCGTGTGGCCGGTCGAGGCGGGCCATCTGATCACCCTGGCCGAGCTGTCCCTGCGCGACCTGCGCGAGCGCGACCAGGCCCTCGACCTCCCCTTCGGGGCGTTCTCCCCGCGCCTGGCGGCCCTCGGCACCCCGGAAGGCTAGCGGAACGGTTCCTCCCGACGGCCAAGGCCGGTGTCACCGGCTCCCGGACGGCCGGGGCCGGTCGCGGGCTTCCCGGACGGAAGGCCGGCGCCGGCTCCCGGTGCGGTCAGGAGACCGGTCGCCGCTCCCTCAGGTGGGCGTGACCGGCCTCCAGGCCCGCCAGGGCGACGACGCCGGCCGCGCGAGAGGCGAAGTCGGCCTCGTCGGTGACCACCACGTCGCCCTCGACGGTCACGCCCGGCGGGGGCTCGTCCCAGCCCACCGGGGCGGCGTCCCAGAGGTTGCCGCGCAGGACGACGTTCTCCAGCGGCGGCCACACCTGCAGGGTCGCGGTGTTGTCGGCGCGCTGGACGGCGTTGCCCTCGACGGTGACCCAGGCGGCGCCGTAGTCGGTGTAGAGCGCGAAGTTGTACGGCGTGAGCGTGTCCCGCACGACGTTGCCGCGGATCAGCGCGCCGTCGTCGTGGGAGCCGCCCTGCGGGCCGGACAGGTAGATCCCGCCGCCGTCGGCCAGCACCTTCAGCGTGTTGAAGACGAGGTTGCGCAGGATGTGGGTGCCCCGGCCTGGACCGGCCACGATGCCGCAGTGCGGGACGTCGTTCACCTGGTTGCAGGCGATCACGCAGTCCTCGCCCCCGGCCACCGCGATACCGGGCGAGCCGGAGTACTCCAGCCCCGTGTCGCGGACCAGGTTGTTCTCGATCGTGACCGCCCGGCTCCCGGTGACGGTGAGCCCTCCGCCGCAGACCTCCTCGAACACGTTGCCGCGGACCAGGACGTCCGCGCCGCCGGAGAACCGCAGCGCCGTGGCGCCCAGCCGGGTGAAGCGGCACCCCTCGACCGTCACCCGTACGGCGTCCTCGAACACGACGTTGGCGGGGATCGTCAGGGACTCCGCCGGGACCGTCACCCACGCCCCCTCGGCGAACGACACCTTCTCGATCGGGCCTCCGTCGTAGTAGCCGGTGCCGTGGTAGTGCAGGAAGCCCTCGGGACGGTTCGGCCGCAGCCAGGTGGCGTCGGCGAAGGTGATGCCCTCGAAGGCGACGTCGCGCGCGCCCGTGACCCTCACCAGGGTCTCCAGGGCGGACGCGACGACCTCGGTCCGCCCCGGATCCTCGCCGGGGCGGGGCCGGTAGCGCAGTACGTGCCCTCCCGGCAGGGAGGTGTCCAGGACGAAGGTGCCCGGCTCGGTCAGGAACCCCGTGCCGTTCTCCACCCGGGTCGGCAGGCCGGGGCCGTAGGACTCGCCCCCGCCCTCCCAGGGCACCACCGAGTTGTAGAGCTCGACGGCCCAGCCGAAGGCGGGCTCGGCCATGGTGACGACGGTCGAGTCCCCGTCGGCCTCGACGGCGGCGACGCCGAGGCGGGCCTCGGTCCACGGGTAGACGCCGCGCAGCACGAACTCCACGTCGGCGGGATTGCCCCAGCTCAGCGGCTCCGCGCTGTCGGTGACGTACCCGGTGGCGGTCCTGACGGCGTTGCCGGGGAGGCCGTCGATCCAGGCCCGTTCCACCCTGCGTCCGCCGACGTGCAGGCCGCGGGTCTCCAGGTCGCCGACCTCGGCCGTCCAGACGCCGTCCAGCCCGTGCCGGACGGTGATCCGCCTGCCGCCGCTGACGACGGTCTCGCCACCGTCCCCGCCCCGGTAGGTCACGCCGGAGTCGGCCTCGGTGAGTTCCAGGGTCTCGGTGAGCCGGTGGACGCCGGGGAGCAGGTGCACCACGACGGGCGCGTCACGTGCCGGGTCCCGCGTCCGATCCCCCGCTCGATCCTCCGCCCGATCTCTTGCCAGGTCGCGTGCCAGGTCGCGTGCCAGGTCGCGTGCCAGGTCGCGGGCGCGGGCGAGGGTCGCCAGCGGCCGCCCGGAGGTGCCGGGCCCGGCGTCGTCACCGGAGGGGGACACGTAGAGTTCGTTCAAGAAGGGCTCCTTGTTTATGCTGTAAACAAATCTATACACTATAAACAGATGCCGGGGCCGAGCGTCAAGGGAGGAGGACGGTGGCCGCCCAGGAGGATCCGGACCGGACCGTCGAGCTGCTGTGGCGGGAGCCGCGGGACGCCGCGTCCAGGCAGGGGCTGAGCGTCGGCGCGATCGTGCGCGCCGCCGTCGAGATCGCGGACGCCGAGGGGATCGAGGCGCTGTCCATGCGCCGGGTCGGCGAGCGGCTCGGTTTCACCGGCATGTCGCTCTACCGGCACGTTCCGGGCAAGACGCAGCTCGTCGACCTGATGTGCGACGCGGTGCTGGGCGAGACCGTGGCCGAGGCGGAACCGCCGGCCGGTGCGGGCGATCGGGACGGGTGGCGCGAGGCCCTGGAGGCGTGGGCACGGCGCCACCGGGCGCTGTGCCACCGCCATCCCTGGCTGGCCGGGGTGCGCGGCACGCGGACCGTCCCCGGGCCGAACGCGGTCGCCGGCTTCGAGCACGCGCTCGCCACCGTGGCGGGGATCGGCCTCGGCCCCGCCGAGATGGTCGCCGTGGTGGGCCTGGTCGGCCGTTTCGTGGAGGGCGAGGCCGTCAGGGAGGCGGAGGTCGCCAGGGTCGAGCGGCGGACGGGCGTCTCCGAACAGGACTGGTGGGGGGCCAGGGAGTCCCTGTACGCGGAGCTGTCCCGCTATCCGACGCTGACCGCCGTGTGGGAGGCGGGCGGCTACGACGAGCCCGAGGACCCCTTCGAGTTCGGCCTGCGGCGGGTGCTGGACGGCGTCGAGGTGCTGGTCCGTCAACGTGACGAAAGACGTGATGAAAGCCTCTCGTGCGTGGTGTGCGGCACCGCCATGGAACGCGGCGGGACGGGGCGCCCGCGGGCGTACTGCTCCAGAGGTTGCCAGCAGCGCGCGTATCGCGGACGCCGCTCCGGACCGCGGGGCGGGATCAGGCAGTAAAGTTCGGAAGCGTGACAGCGCGTATCGAGCGAGTGGTGACCGAGGGCGTCGTCGATGTCGACGGCGTCGAGCACAAGGTCGAGAACAACACGTGGATCCTGGGCGACGACGAGGACGCCATCGTCATCGACCCCGCGCGCGACGCGGAGAAGATCCTGGAGAAGGTCGGGGAGCGTGAGGTGCTGGCGGTCATCTGCACCCACGGCCTGCCCGACCACGTGGGCGCGGCCATCGAGGTGGCGGCCAGGGACGAGGCGGTGATCGCCCTTCATCCCAAGGACCGGCCGCTGTGGCGGCTGACCTGGCCCGACACCTGGCCCGACATCGACATGGAGGACGACGGCCTGTTCGAGGTCGCCGGCGTCCAGCTGGAGGTCATGTCCACCCCGGGCATCTCCCAGGGCGGCGTCTCGCTCTACTGCGAGGGCCTGGACGCGGTCTTCACCGGCAAGACCCTCCAGGCCGACGGCCCGGGACGGATCGGCGGAGAGTACCCCGCCCTGGCCGACCAGCTGACCGCCATCGGCGGACGGCTGTTCACCCTCCCCCACCGCACCCGGGTGCTGCCCGCGCACGGCGAGGAGAGCACCGTCGGCGACCTGGAGCCCCAGTTCGACGCCTGGCTCTCCGGTTCGCTGACCCGTGGTGCGGAGGCCCCCGAGGAGGAGGGTCCGCTGACCGACGGCACGCGCGCGGCGGGAATCCGGCTGAACCTGCGGGACGAATAGTCCTCGATGGACCAGCTTCCCCTGGAGGGCATGCCGCGGCGGTTGTACTCCTGCACGCCGTCGCGGCTGAACACCTGGCTCGACTGCCCCCGGCGCTACCGGTTCACCTACATGGACCGGCCGGCGCCGCAGAGGGGCCGGCCCTGGGCGCACAACAGCGTGGGCGCCAGCGTGCACAACGCCCTGGCCGCCTGGTGGCGGGAGCCGCCCGAGCGGCGCACGCCCGAGGTCGCCGGACTGCTGCTCGACCGGGGGTGGATCGGCGAGGGGTTCCGTGACGCCGAGCAGTCGGCCACCTGGCGGGACAGGGCCCGGGAGATGGTCTCCGGGTACGTGGCGAGCCTGGACCCCGCCGCCGAACCGGTCGGCGTCGAGCGCACGGTGGCCACGCGGACCGCGACCCTGGCCCTGTCCGGCAGGATCGACCGGCTCGACCGGCGCGGCGAGGAACTGGTCGTGGTCGACTACAAGACCGGCCGCCGCCCGCTGGACACCGACGACGCCCGCTCCTCGCTCGCCCTGGCGGTCTACGCCATCGCCTCCTCGCGGATGCTGCACCGGCCCTGCCACCGCGTCGAGCTCCACCACCTGCCGACCGCCTCGATCGTGGAGTGGGAGCACACCGACGAGTCCCTGGCCCGCCACCTCGGCCACGCCGAGGAGATCGCCGAGGAGGCGTCGCGGGCCGACGACGGCTACCGGGCCTGGGCCGCCGAGGCCCGCCCCGCCAGCGGGCGGACCTCCGCGCGGGCCGCGGGCGCCGACCGGACCCCGCCCGCCGTGCCCCCCGAGATCGACGCGATCTTCCCGCCCCGTACCGGACCGCTCTGCTCGTGGTGCGACTTCCGCCGTCACTGTCCCGAGGGGCAGGCCGCGGGCGAGGACCGCGAGCCCTGGGCCGCGCTGGCGGACTAGGGACGCGCCCGTCCGGCCCCCGCACACGCGGTGCGGGCCGAGACGTCCGTGCACCCGGCGGGCAGGCGCGGTGGGGGAACCGCCGCACCGCGCCCGGCGGGACACGTCGTCCCCGTGCCGGATCAGCTCCTCAGCGGGTTCTCGGCGGCGTTCCAGAAGCGGATGAGGGCGGCGGCGGTGGTCTCCGGGGCCTCCACCGCGGGGGAGTGGGCCGCCCCGGGGACGACCACGCAGTCGGCGTCCAGCCGGTGGGCCATCTCCGCCTGCATGTGCGGGGGCCAGCCGTCGTCGTGCTCGCCGTACAGCACCAGGGTGGGGACCTCGACCTGGGTGAGCTCGTCGCAGCGGTCCACCGCGGAGAGCACCTCCTCGGTCATCGCGAACATGCCGGTGACGGAGTTGGCGAACAGCCGCTTGCGCAGGAAGGCGACGATCTCCTCCGACACGCCGGCCGCCATCGCCTCGGGCTCCATCCGGGTGTGCCACATGTGCTCCAGCCCCTGCTCGGGCAGCTCGGAGATCATGAAACGGCCCGCCCGCGCCCGGGGACCGACGATCGCGGCGGGCCCGGAGCTCATCAGCGTGTAGGAGGCGAAGCGGGTACGGCCGTCGATGACCGCCTCCCGGGTGACCAGGCCGCCGAAGGAGTGGCCGACCAGGTGGACGGGGGCGCCGTGACCGATCACCTGGGCCAGCACGTCCACGTCGTTGCCGAGCGCGGCGCAGGTGTAGGCGGACCGGTCGTCAGGGCCGCCGGTCTCGAACTGGCCCCGCATGTCGATCGCGACGACCTGGCGCCCCGACTGGGCGAGCGTCTGCAGGACCGCGATGAAGTCCTCCTTGCTGCCCGTCAGGCCGGGGACCAGCAGTGCGGGCCGGCGCTCGGGGATGCCGCTGACGGGTACGGCCTCAAGCGCGGCGAAGGCGCCGACGGCCGTCTCGATCCGGCGGGAGCGGACGCCTGGAGGCAGGGTCAGAAAACGCGGCGTACTCACGTGGCCCCACGATACCTCTCTTGTTGGGATCGCTCCGTGCGTGCGGGAACGCGAAAAGGGGCGCCACCGGTACGGTCGCGCCCCTTTCCGGCACCGGCACCGTCAGCTCGGACGGCGCGGTCCCCGCTGCTGCTGGCCGCGCACCTGCGGCCGGCGACGGCTCTGCACACGCTCGGAGGCCGCCGAAGGGGCGATCTCGTCGTCCTCCGAGGCCAGGTCGGGCGACTTGAAGATCACCGAGAACGGGCTCGGGGGAATGATCTTCTCGGGCTGCGGCCGGGGCGCGGGGGCCTCCGCCACGGGCTCGTCGTCCCAGCGCTCGGCCATGGTGTCGTCGTCCTCTCTCAGATCCGTCACCGGCTCCTCGGCCCACGAGGGGGCCTGGGCCGTCTCGGCCACCTGCTCGCGCCTGCCGCGGCGCCGGCGCGGGGCCGTCTCGTCCTCGGCCGGCTCGGCGTGGGCCTGCGTCTCGGGTGTGCCGACGAGGCTCACCTCCGGGTTCAGGCCGGCCTTGCGGGCCCGGCCCCGGCGGGGCGCGGACTCGGCGTGCCGGTCGTCACGGATGTCGTCACGGATGTCCTTGCGGCGTGCCACGTCCGTCTCCACCTCGGCGATCTCGACGACAGGGGGCTGAACCTCACGGACCGCCAGGACGTCCTGGGCCGGCAGGGCGTCCTGCACCGGCTGGACGTCCCGGACCTGCCGGGGCTCCTCGGACGTGATCGGCGCGGGGGTCTCCTCGCCGGTCCGGCCGCCACGGGTGCGACGGCGCTCGCGGGACGTGCGCGCGGGGCGCTCGCGGCGCTCCTCACGCTCGTCGTCGCGTCCCCTGCGGGAGTCGTCGCGTCCCCGGGGGGAGTCGTCCTCGCGTCCCTTGCGGGGGGAGCGGGAACGGATCCGCCCGGTCTCGCCGAGGTCCTCGACCTCCTCGGCGGCCAGGCCCGCGCGGGACCGGTTGGCGCGCGGCAGCACGCCCTTGGTGCCCGGGGGGATGTTCAGGTCGCTGAAGACGTGCGGGGAGGTCGAGTAGGTCTCGACCGGCTCGGGGAAGGAGAGCGACAGCGCGTTGTTGATGACCTTCCAGCGGGTCATGTCCTCCCACTCGACGAAGGTCACCGCGATGCCCGTCTTGCCGGCCCGGCCGGTGCGGCCGATCCGGTGGACGTACGCCTTCTCGTCCTGCGGGCAGTCGTAGTTGACGACGTGGGTGACGTCGTCGACGTCGATGCCGCGCGCGGCCACGTCGGTCGCGACCAGTACGTCGATCTTCCCGTTGCGGAAGGCCCGCAGGGCCTGCTCGCGCTGGCCCTGCCCGAGGTCGCCGTGGACGGCCGCGGCCGCGAAGCCGCGCTCCTTGAGCTGCTCGACGACCATGTCGCAGGCGCGCTTGGTCTCACAGAAGATCATCGTCAGCCCGCGGCCCTCGCACTGCAGCAGGCGGCCGACGATCTCGATCTTGTCCATCCGGTGCGTGCGCCAGACGAACTGGGTCGTCTGCGGGGTTGCCTCGGCCTCGATGTCGTTGTTCTCGGCCCGCACGTGGGTGGGACGGGTGAGGTAACGCCGGGACAGGGCGACGATCTCGCCCGGCAGGGTCGCGGAGAACAGCATCGTCTGCCGCTCCGCCGGGATCAGCTTGATGATCCGCTCGATGTCGGGCAGGAAGCCCAGGTCGAGCATCCGGTCGGCCTCGTCCAGGACGAGGGTCCCGATCTGGCTGAGGTCGAGGTGCTTCTGCTTGACCAGGTCGAGCAGACGGCCCGGGGTGCCGACGATGACGTCGACGCCCTGCTTGAGCGCCTCGATCTGGGGTTCGTAGGCCCGCCCGCCGTAGACGGTCAGGATCCGCGAGCCGAGCTTGCCGGCCGCCGTCACGAGGTCCTCGGTGACCTGGACGGCGAGCTCGCGGGTCGGCACGACGACCAGCCCGCGGGGCTTCTTGCGGTTCTTCCTGGGCTTGCCGACACGCTGCAGCATGGCCACGCCGAAGGCGTAGGTCTTGCCGGTGCCGGTACGCGCCTGGCCGATGATGTCCTGGCCGTTGAGGGCCAGGGGGAGTGCCATCTCCTGGATAGGGAACGGCGCGATGATGCCCTCGGTCTCGAGGGCATCGGCGATCTCTGGGGTGACTCCGAGGTCTCGGAACGTCGTCAGCTTGGCCTGCCTCATTCTCCGTTGAAGGCAGGCCTGCCGGGACCACGGGCAGAAAACGTGTTCCCCGTGCCGGGTCCTCGCGGAAGGTCCAGCCCTCTCATGTCATCAGCGACCGCTGCGGCGTCACGCCGACTGTTGGGGGCGTACGGGAGTGGATATCCCGGATTAACACGGTGCGGTCGCACTTTCAAGAGCAGTGTACTCGATACCACAACGGAGAACCGATTTCTTCGTATTCCCGGTGAATCGTGAGGTCGGAGAGCTCGTAGGCTGCCCTCATGAGTGACTCCCCTCCGGGCATCGCCGACCTGCTCGGTGTCCTCGCGTACGCCGAGCTGACAGCCTTCCTCAGACTCGCCGAGGACGCCACCCGCCACGCCCCCTCGCTGACGGATCGGGCCGCCCTCGGCGGCCTCGCCGCGGTCGAGTACGCGCACTTCGAGCTTCTGCGCGACCGGATCGCCTCCCTGGGCGTGGACCCGGAGGAGGCGATGGCGCCGTTCGTCGGGCCGCTGGACGCCTGGCACGCCAGGACCACGCCGGGAGACTGGCTGGAGGCCCTGGTCAAGGCGTACGTGGGCACCGGCATCGCCCTCGACTTCTACCGCGAGGCGTTCTACCGCGAGGCCGCGGCCGGGATGGGCGAGGAGACGCGCAGCCTGGTCGACGAGGTCCTCGCCGACGAGGAGCGCTCGCAGTTCGCGGTCGAGCGGGTCCGCGCGGCGCTGGAGGAGGACCCGAAGCTGGCCGGGCGGCTGGCGCTGTGGTCCCGGCGGCTGGTGGGGGAGGCGCTCAGCCAGGGCCGGTACGTGGCCGAGGCCAGGCCCGCGCTGGCGGAGCTGCTGGCCGAGGCGGCCGGAGGGGAGATCGGCAAGATGGTCACCCGGCTGACCGAGGAGCACGGCGAGCGGATGGCCGCCCTGGGCCTGACCCCGGGTCCCTGAGCGCCGCCCCGG
Source organism: Streptosporangium sp. NPDC050855 (assembly GCF_044456585.1). Taxonomy (NCBI): domain Bacteria; kingdom Bacillati; phylum Actinomycetota; class Actinomycetes; order Streptosporangiales; family Streptosporangiaceae; genus Streptosporangium; species Streptosporangium sp. NPDC050855. Next base: position 62,969 of record NZ_JBITFY010000005.1, on the reverse strand, counting down.
GAGCCCTCAGGGCCTCGTGGGAGCCGCGCGAGGGCGTCGTGGGCCTGGGGGGCCTCGGGTCCGTCGGCGGACCGCGAGAGGCGGACCGGCGGGCCGGTCCGTGGATCGGGGAGCGTCCGGCGACGAACCGCTGTAGCGTGCCAGGCATGAGGGCCTCGCGCCGCTATGGCAGTTCCTTGACGAGATGTGGACCGAACCGCTGGACCTCGCGTCCGGTGCTGCGCAGGGAGGGCGCGACCTGCCCGGCCGTCGGCCGGGGCCGGGAGCATCTGCGCCGCGTCCGGCGCCCCCGCTGCTGCGGGTTCGGCGAACGGGACGAGTGCCCGGGCACCTGAGGGCCGTCGTGCCGGATCCGCGGACCGCGCCACGCCGGTGAGGGGCGACGACCTGGCGCGAGCCCGGGATCCGTCAGAGCGTGCCGCCGAAACCGACGGGACGCGCCTCCTCCTCGCCGATCTCGATGAAGCCGAGCGAGGCGACGGGGACGATGACCTTGCGGCCGTTGACGTCGGTGATGGTGAAGACGCCGCCGCTGGACGCGAGGGCCGCGCTCAGCTCGTTCTCGACCTGTTCGGCCGTGAGGTCGGTCTCCACCACGAGTTCACGGTGCACGGAACGTACGCCGATCTTGATTTCCATCCTGCTCCCTTTCGATGAGGGTTGCTCGTCCCATGGTCGCCCCATCGGGGATCCGACGCGCCGTCTGATCGCGTCAAGCGAACAGTGATCGCGGCGGGTGAACGGGGACGGGCCGGTCCCGGGGGTCCGGGGGGCTTCGGGGCGGACGGTCGTAGGAGAGATCGCGCCGGTGAGGGACGGTTCCGTCGCTCCGGGACGCTTCAGGACGGCACGACGGCGCCCCCGAAAGGACGCGGGGCCGTTCCTCAGTGGTCGGCGACGGTGCGGGGGAAGCCGGAGATGCCGCGCCAGGACAGCCGCGCGATGAGCTGGGTGGCCGCGTCCTTGGGGATGGAGCCGTTGCTGGTGATCCAGTAGCGGGCGCTGACCTCGGCCATGCCGACCAGGCCGACCCCCAGCAGGCGCGCCTCGTCGCTGGAGCAGCCGGTGTCCTCCTGGATGACCTGGCTGATCATCTCGGCGCTCTCGCGGAGGTTGCGCTCCATCCGCTGGCGGACCGGGGCGACGTTGCGCAGGTCGGACTCGAACACCAGCCGGAACGCCTCACCCTGGCTGGAGACGAAGTCGAAGAAGGCGCCGATCGCGGCCTGGACGCGCTGCTTGTTGTCCGTGGTGGAGGCGAGCGCGTCCCGGCAGCGGGTGATCATGTCGTCCACGTGCAGGTCGAGCAGGGCCAGGTAGAGCTCCTGCTTGCCGGGGAAGTGCTGGTACAGGACCGGCTTGCTGACCCCGGCCCGCTCGGCGATCTCGTCCATCGCGGCCGCGTGGTAACCGTTCTCCACGAACACCTCCTGCGCCGCGCTGAGCAGCTGGCGGCGGCGGGCCGTCCGGGGCAGCCGGGTGCCCCGGGGCTTGGCGTCCGGGGTAGCGGTCACGTGGGTCTCCTCGGGTGATGCTCCTGGCGTCTGGGGTCATCCTACGCGTGGGTAATGCGCGTCAGCGATAGTCGTCCTCGTCGAGTTCGACCGTGCGGCGCTGCTCGAAGGCGTCGGCCGGGTCGGCCTCCAGGGGGATGACCTCGGGCCACTCCGGGTCGTCCTCGCGCGGCGCGCGGCTCTGCTCCACGACGTCGGAGGGGTCGGCCTCACCGTCGGCGGACGGGCTCAGGGGTGAGGCGGAACCGCCTTCGCGCACCGGCCGGTGCTGCTCGGCGGCGTCGGCCTCGGGCGTCTCGACCGGCAGCTCCTCGGCACGGTGGTCGGCCGTTCCGTCACGCTGGGTCTTGCCGTGCACGTCCATGATCTGACATCCCCTGTCGTCATCCGGGCTACGGCACCTTCCATCTCCCGTGCCGGTTCCCGCAAACGTCGGACACGGCCCAGCGTACGACCTCCGGTGCCGCACGCCGGGAAGGACGCGGCACCGGAGCGGCGGGGTGGCGGGGGTCGTGAAGGGGACGGGGACGGGGGACGGCCGGGAAGAAGGGGAAGCGGGGAGAAGAAGGCGGACGGCGCGGGGCGAGGACACCGCGGTCCGAGAACCGCGCTGCCCCCGCCCGTGTTCGTGAGAAATGAGAACTCGCACTGTGTCGAGAGTCAGGACTCCGGGAAAGTCGCTCCCGGATTCCCGCCTTCACCGTCCGGGTCGCGTCCCTCTGGAAGAAAGCGATCTGGGCGGATGCGGAATTCCTGTCCCTCCGTCACGGTCCGGATCGCGGAGAGCCGCGGATCCTTCCGTGATTTTCACGACGTTCCGAGGTCGCGTCACACCGGATCAGGATGTGGCCGCGATTCGGCGACTAGCGAACCGGCACGACCGGGTTGGTGGCGACGAGCGGCACCACGCGGTCGGTGCGGTTCTCCAGCTCGTTGTTGTTGTCGTTGTTGTTGTTGATGATCAGCTTGAAGCGCTTGTGGTGGTGACGGTACCGGTCACCACAGCAGTGGCGACGGTGACCCCAGCCGTAGCCGCAGCCGTGGGTCGGGAAGGCGGCGGCGGTCACCGTGGTGACCGAGGCGGCGGCGGACGTGACGGTGGTCGCTGCGCCCATACCGACGACTCCACCGGTCAGCGCCGTGCTGATCGCGAGCCCTGCGATGACACTGTTGAACTTGGGCATTGCGTTTCCCCCTTGAAAGGTTCGGTTACCCGATTTTCGGCATTTTCTGGTCAAGCCAGAAATTGTCGGAGATGACCAGCAATCAGCCATCCCTGCTTGTCATGGTTTCCTCGCATCTCTTACGACAAACGAAGATCGCGGGCTTTTGCCCTTTCCTTGGCTGGCCATTATCGAACTTAGATAATAAACGTAACTTATATTATGAAATGTCTTTAATGTCGTATTTGTTCTGGGGTTCTGGCGTGAGAAGGAGGTTGTCGACCGTCCGCCGTCCGGGCGAGAATCCGGGGGAGGCCGTCCACCTAATGGCGATAAATGCTGTAATAAAAGGCATTAGATGAAAATGGTCTTATGTGGCTTTTGTCGGTCCCGGGGGGGCTCTCGCGGGCCGCGGGAAGGCGTCTCCGTCCGGCCGTGAGCGCGGACTTCCGGCGGCTCCCCGGCCGAACCGCCGCGGGCCGAACTATCGTGGAAGGAGGCCGGACGAGTAGGAGGAACAGTGGCGCGTATCCCGATCCCCCACTGGCCGGGGGAGATGGTCGACCTCGGCGAGCAGCGGGTCCACGTACGGTCCACGCCCCGGGACGCGGCGGAGACCGCCGTCTACGTGCACGGGCTGGCGGGTTCGGCGACCAACTGGACCGACCTGATGGGCGAGCTCTCCGACCTGGTGACCGGCCACGCCCTCGACCTGCCCGGCGCCGGGTACTCGCCGGAGCCGCCGGACGGCGACTACTCCGTCGACGCCCACGCCCGGATCGTCGTCGCGCTGATCGAGCGGGTCTCGGCCGCGCCCGTCCACCTGTTCGGCAACTCCCTGGGCGGGGCCGTCTCGGTCCGGGTCGCCGCCACCCGCCCCGACCTGGTCCGCTCGCTCACCCTGATCTCACCGGCCATGCCCGACCTCGTCCCCCGGTACGGGCCGGCGCGGGTGGCGCTGACCACGGTGCCCCGGCTCGGCGAGTGGGCCGCGGACCGGCTGACCATGCTGCCCGCCGAGCGCAGGCTTGGCGCCACCATGGCCATGTGCTACGCCGACGTCGGGCGGATCCACCCGGACCGCCTGCGGGAGGCGGCCGAGGAACTGCGGCGCAGGGACGGGCTGCCGTACTCGGGGGCGGCACTGGTCAACTCGGCCCGGGGCATCGTCGCCGAGTACTTCCGGCGCGGCGAGGCGAACCTGTGGCGCCAGGCGGCCACGGTGAACGCCCCCACGCTGGTGATCCACGGCCGCCACGACCGGCTCGTCAACCCCCGGATGGCCGCCCGCGCCGGGCGGACCTTCCCCCGCGTACGGCTGGTGCTGCTGCCCGACGCCGGGCACGTGGCCCAGATGGAACTGCCCGAAAGGGTGGCCCGCGAGGCCAGGCTCCTGATCCGTGAGGCGCTCCTCGCGCCGGTCGGGGAATGAGCCGGGCACCGGTTTGGTTTGTGCAGGGAGCGTGCTGTGCTAGCCGCTAGCCGCATTCGCCGAGACCCCCTGAAACGGGAGCAGAACTGTGTCGTTGCCACCGCTGGTAGAGCCGGCAGCCGAGCTGACCGTCGACGAGGTGCGCCGCTACTCGCGCCACCTGATCATCCCGGACGTGGGCATGGCCGGGCAGAAGCGCTTGAAGAACGCCAGGGTGCTCTGTGTGGGCGCCGGCGGCCTGGGCTCGCCCGCCCTGCTCTATCTCGCCGCCGCGGGAGTGGGCACGCTCGGCGTCATCGACTTCGACGTGGTCGACGAGTCCAACCTGCAGCGCCAGGTGATCCACGGCCAGTCCGACGTGGGCCGCCCCAAGGCCGAGAGCGCCGCCGACAGCGTCCGTGAGATCAACCCGCTGGTCGACGTGGTCGTCCACAACGAGGCGCTGACCACCGACAACGTGATGGAGATCTTCTCCGGCTACGACCTGATCGTGGACGGCACCGACAACTTCGCCACCCGCTACATGGTCAACGACGCGGCCGTCCTGCTCGGCAAGCCGTACGTGTGGGGCTCGATCTACCGCTTCGACGGGCAGGCCAGCGTCTTCTGGGCCGAGCACGGCCCCTGCTACCGCTGCCTCTACCCCGAGCCCCCGCCGCCCGGCATGGTCCCCTCCTGCGCCGAGGGCGGCGTGCTCGGCGTGCTGTGCGCGTCGATCGGCTCCATCCAGGTCAACGAGGCCATCAAGCTCCTCGCGGGCATCGGCGAGCCGCTGGTCGGCCGTCTGATGATCTACGACGCCCTGGAGATGAACTACCGCTCGGTCAAGGTCCGCAAGGACCCCGAGTGCGTGCTGTGCGGCAAGAACCCCACGGTCACCAGCCTGCTGGAGGACTACGAGGCGTTCTGCGGCGCGGTCTCCGAGGAGGCCCAGGAGGCCGCCTCCGGCTCCACCATCACCGCGGCCGACCTCAAGTCCATGCAGGACCGGGGCGAGAACATCTACGTGATCGACGTCCGCGAGCCGAACGAGTACGAGATCGTCTCCATCCCGGGCGCCGTGCTCATCCCCAAGGGCGAGTTCCTCAACGGCTCCGCCCTGGAGCGGCTCCCGCAGGACAAGAAGATCGTCCTGCACTGCAAGTCCGGCGCCCGTTCCGCCGAGGTGCTGGCGGTCGTCAAGAACGCCGGATTCTCCGACGCCGTCCACGTCGGTGGCGGCGTGCTGAGCTGGATCAAGACGGTCGACCCGAGCCTGCCGGCCTACTAGGGCCTGTTCGAGGGCTGGGCGGGCACGGCCCCCCGTATGCGGGCGCCCCGCGGAGCGATCGCTCCGCGGGGCGCCTTTCGTTTCGTCCTGCGCTTTTTTGTCCTGTGCGTTTCCGTCCCGTCGGCCGTCGTGCCCGCCGGGGCCGCCCCGCCCGACCGGGCGGGCCGATCGGGGTCACTCCGGGGCGAGGGTGAGCCCCGAGCTCGCGACGATCTCCTGGAGGGCGGAGACGTGCGCCCGGTAGGCCCGCCGTCCCGGGGCCGAGAGCCTGAGCCAGGTGCGCGGGCGCTTGCCCACGTACCCCTTGCGGATGTCGACGTATCCGGCCGCCTCCAGGGCTGCGGCGTGCTTGGACAGCACCGAGTCGCTCAGCCCCACCTGGTCGCGGACGAACCCGAACTCCGCCTCCTCCGCGGCGGCCAGCAGCGAGACGATCCGCAACCGGGCGGGCGCGTGGATGACGGGGTCGAGCTCGCTCACCGGGTCTCCTTGGCCTGCTCCACGCCCGCCGCGAGCCGGCTCGATATCCAGCGCCCGACGAGCGGCCCGGTGGCGGCCATGAACGCCGTCATCACCAGGCAGCCGTACGTCCCGGAGTAGGCGACCCCGGCGGCGTCCAGGGGGAAGGCGACGGCGAACGCCACGCCCACGCTCGCCAGCACCCAGACGACGAACCCCGTCAGCGCCGCCGGCTCCAGGAGGCTCCGGTGGGCGCGCATCCGGGCGGTGAGGGTCAGCCTCAGCACCAGTCCGACCAGGGCGATCGTCAGCACGACGATGCCACCGGCCGTCACCGCCGGATCGGTGCCGGGTTCGGAGACGAACGTGACCCCGGTGGCGAAGAGGGCCACGCCGACGGGGTACCAGGCGGGGAACCAGGGCTCGGCGCGCAGGGCCCGTGCCTGGGTGGTGCGGACGTCGGCCAGCGTGCGGGCGGCGTCCTCGGGGGAGATGCTCATCGGGGCTCCTCGCTCTCTTTCTACTATGGAAAGTACTTTCTACTTTCCAAACCGTCAAGTACTTTTCGTTTCGACGGATCAGGACGGAACGGAGGATGACACCAGCCTTGCCGCATTAAGGTCGAGAGCGTGAATGAAGTCCCACGTCAGCGGCGCCGTTCCTGGCCGACGCTGCTCGTGGCCTCCGTGCTGACGCTGTTCTGCGCGGTCGTGGCCGGGGTGGCGACCAGCGCCGCCGGGGCGGAGCTCACCCGCGGCCCGACCCGGGCGGAGCTGGACCGGGCGGCCCTGGACGAGGTGGCCAGGCGCTGGCAGGCGTGGCCCGCGGGAAGGATCTTCCCCGCGACCGTCCGGTACGCCGCCGAGCAGGGTGGTGAGGAGCGGGCCCGCCGGGTGGGCATCTCCCCGGAGACCGGCTGTGACGGCGCGGTCGACGCCCGCCTGCGCGGGACCCTCCGGCGCGCGGGCTGCCTGGGCGTCCTGCGCGCCACCTACATCGACGCCCTCCAGGGGGTCGTCGTCACCGTGGGCGTCGCGGTCTTCAACGACGAGATCGGCGCCGCCCGGGTGAAGGCGGCGCTGCCCGCGAAGGGCCGTCCGTCGCCCGGCCTGAGGGCGCTGGCCTTCCCGGGCACCGTCACCGACCGCTTCGCCTCGGCCGTACGCCAGGCGAGCGTGGCCCGCCACGCCGGGCCGTACCTGGTGATGGCCACGGCGGGCCAGACCGACGGCCGCCCCGCCAAGGCGGTCGGCGAGCAGCGCCCCACCCTCTTCGCGTTCACCGGCGACATCGCCGACCACATCCTCTCCGGCCTGTCCACGCCCGCCCGCCCCGACTGCCTGTCCGCGGAGTGGCGGTGCTGAGCGCGCCGCGGCCGCCCGCCGGGCCGGTGAAGGCGGCGACGGCCGCGACGGCGGTGATGACGGCCCTGGCGACGCTGGCGCTGGTGTCGCTGGCACCGGTACCGGCCGCGCGGGCCGACGACGTCCGGGACAGCCAGCGGCAGGTGCTGCGGACGCTCGGCCTGCCCGCGGCGTGGCGGATCTCCGAGGGCAGGGGCGTGACCGTGGCCGTGCTCGACTCCGGAGTGGACCGCTCCCACCGCGACCTGGCCGGCTCGGTCGTCGAGGGCAGGGACTTCACGACGGGGGCCAACCCGCCGTGGGTGAGACCCCTGCGGCTGCACGGCACGTACATGGCCTCGCTCATCGCCGGTCACGGTCACGGTCCCGGCGGGGCCGACGGGGTGATCGGTGTCGCTCCGAAGGCGAAGGTGCTGTCGGTACGGGTCATCCTGGAGGACGAGGAGCCCGGCTTCCAGGAGTTCAACTCCGCCCGGCGCTACGAGAACGTGGTGGCCAAGGGCATCCGGTACGCCGTGGACCACGGCGCCGACGTGATCAACATGTCGATCTCCAAGGACCTGGCGACCCGGCAGGAGCGGTCGGCGATCCGCTACGCGATCTCCAAGGGGGTCGTGCTGGTCGCGGCCGCGGGCAACGAGGGCGCCGACGAGCCCGCCGACGGCGGCCACGCCCCCTACTCCTACCCCGCGGCCTTCCCCGGGGTGGTCTCGGTCGCGGCGGCGGACCGGGGGCTGCGCCGGGCCTCGTTCTCCAACCGCAACCCCTCGGTCCTGGTGGCCGCGCCCGGGGTGGACATCCTCGGTGCCGGTCCCGGCGACGAGTACTGGGTCGGCCGCGGCACCTCCCAGGCCACCGCCCTGGTCTCCGGCGTCGCCGCCCTCATCAAGAGCAGACATCCGAAGATGTCGCCCGGGCTGGTCGTGCAGGCGATCACCGCGGGGGTCATCCGGCGGCCCACCGGCGGCTACGACACCGGCATGGGGTTCGGCGTGGTCAACGCCGGCCGCGCCCTGGCCGCGGCGGCCAGGATCTCCGGGCACACCCTCACCGCCAGGGGGGCCGGGGGCCACGATCCCGCCCGTCCGCTGGGCCCGTCGGCCGAGCCGGTGCGCGTCGTCCACCGCGACCGCGCCAGGATCACCCTCTACGGCGGCGTGGCGGTGGCGGCGGGTCTCGGCGCGGTCGTGTCCCTGGTCGCGATCGCGGTGTCCGTGGGCCGCAGGCGCCCGCCGAGGGCCCGGGGCGGGCCGGTGCGCGACCCGGTGACGGTGCCGCGCGGCTGAGCGGGCGCACGGCTGAGCGAGCACACGATTGAGCGGGCACACGATTGAGCGGGCGCGTGGCGGGCTGACCGGGCTGAGCGGGCTGAGCGGGCGAGGTGAAAATACCCCGTGCCGATAGGGCGCGGAGGCGCCGCGACGTAGCATCGGAGTATGTCGCAGCCAGGGCGGTCCCAGGAGCCGGAGCGGCGCCCGGGAGCCTCCGCCCCCCGCGCTCGCGGCGGCTGGCCGCCGTCCGGTTCCCGGGTGAGCGGTCCCGGGACGGGCCGTGCCGGCCGGGTGCCCGGACGGGTGCCCGGACGGAGCGCCGCCGGGCCGGGTGCCGGGGCAGGACCCGGGGCCGGGGCCAGGCGGGCACGGGTGCGGAGCTGGCCCGCGACACGCCGTGACCGCGCGGCGATCCAGCGCGCCGAGCTGGCCGACCTGGAACAGGGCATCCGCTTCCGTACGATCTTCCTGATCCTGATCGGCACCATCCTCGCCGTCGCCGGGACCAATGTGCTGACCGGCGCGGTGGGGCTGCTGCGCGAGACGAACTCGCGCCCGCTGACCGCCGCCGAGCAGGCCCGCTACATCCGGGAGGACATCGCCGGCCGCTGGCGGACCTGGTCGGCGGACCTGGTCTTCCCCGTCGAGCTGGAGTACATCGGCCTGGGCCGGGTGCAGCAGTACGCCCGCAGGATCGGCCTGGCCCCCGAGGTCTCCTGCGCGGCCGGCACGGACGCGCCCGTCGGCTCGGTGCTGACCGAGTACGGCTGCCGCACGCTGCTGCGCGCCACCTACGCCGACCAGACGTCCACCTTCGTCTTCACCGTGGGCATCGCCGTGCTCGGCGACGAGGACCGCCGGATCGCCGCGTCCGGCCAGCTGGCCGTGGACGACCGGGTGGGGGTGCGCCCGGTGGCCTTCCCGGGCACCGCGAGCGAGCTGTTCGGGGCCGCGCAGCGCCAGCGCAACGCCTGGACCGGGGTCGGCCCCTACCTCGTCTTCTCGGCCGCCGGTTACGCCGACGGCCGCACCCGCCAGGCGGTCGCCCCGGAGGAGATCCTGCACAGCGAGCTGTGGCCCGCCGCCCAGGCGGTCGCCGGGCGCATCGCCCGCGCCCTCGGCGACGAGCCCAGCGCCGTGCCCCAGTGCACCCAGGGGAACGTGTGCTGAGGCCGTTCCGGCTCCGTGCCGCGAAAGCGCGGGCCGCGCTCTGCGCGCTGACGGCGCTGACGGCGCTGGCCGTGCCGGTCGCGTCCCCGGCCACGGCGGCCTCCGCCTTCCAGGTCTCCGCCCCTCGGTCCTCCACCCTTCAGGTCTTCGCCCTTCAGGGGCCCGTCCTTCAGGGTCCCGCCCTTCCGGCCCGTGCCCTCGCCGGTCCCGCCTCCCCGGACGGCGTCTCGGCCTCCCCGGACGCCTCGGCCCCGCCGGACGAGGCCGCGAACGCGCGCAGGGACCAGCGCTGGGTGCTGGAGATGCTCGGCGTCGAGCAGGCGTGGAAGGTCACCCGGGGCGCGGGCGTCACCGTGGCGCTGGTGGACAGCGGGGTCGACGACCGGGTGGCCGAGCTGCGCGGGCGGGTGATCTCCGGTCCCGACATGGGATCGATCGAGTTCGACCGGGACCGGCCGGACGCCGGTCGGCACGGCACCGCCATGGCCTCGCTCATCGCCGGGGCCGGCAGGAGCGGCACCCAGGGAGTGTTCGGGACCGCCCCCGAGGCCCGGGTCCTCTCGCTGCCGCTGATCGTCGAGGAGCGGGCGGACGGCCGCTCCCCCCTGCGCGACGAGAACCTGGGCTCGAACGCGGGCAGCCCCCTGGCCCTGGCGATCCGCTACGCCGTCGACCACGGGGCCCAGGTCGTCAGCATGTCGCTGGGGGCCTACGGGCCGGAGCAGAGCGAGCGGGAGGCCGTGGCGTACGCGCTGTCCAAGGGCGTGGTGCTGGTCGCGGCCGTGGGCAACGACGGCGACTCCGCCTACACCCTGGAGAAGGGCACGTCCTTCTGGAACTTCCCGGCCGGCTACTCCGGCGTCATCGGCGTGGGCGCGGTGGACGAGATGGGCAGGCCGGCGGAGTTCAGCAGCGACAACCTGTCGGTGCAGGTCGTGGCGCCGGGGGTCGGCGTCCCGGTGGTCCTGCCCGGCGGGGGGTACGGCTCGTCGGAGGGGACCAGCTCCGCGGCCGCCCTGGTGGCCGGGGTCGCCGCACTGATAAAAGCGAAATATCCCACGATCTCCCCGCACCTGGTGGCGCGCGCCCTCACCTCCTCGGCCACGGCCCGTCCCCGGGGCGGCTACGACGACCACCTCGGGTTCGGCGTGGTGAACGCCGCCGGGGCCCTGGCCGAGGCGGGCCGGCTGACGGCGGGCGCGGTGCGGGTGCCGCTCCCGGTGCCCGAGGGCATGCACTTCGGGGAGGGACTGCCCTCCGCCGGGCCCAGCACGCCCGGCCCCGAGCCGGCGCGGCTCTGGCTGTACGGGGCGGGTCTCGTCGGGGGCCTGCTGGCGTTCGCCGGGGGCGTGGTGATGCTCAACCGGCGCCCCGATCGCGACACCGGCGGGGGTGCCGGCCGGAGCGCGGGCCGGAGTACCGGCCAGGGCGCGTCCGGGGCCGTGGCGCCCGCGGGGAGATGGCGCCGGAGGTCGCGGGCGTGAGCACCGTTCGACGTCGATTCGACTGCGTTTTGGACAACGTTCGGATGCGGTAGCCCGGATGTCTGAATTCCCGCCCCGGAACGTCGGCCGCGTTCGCTAGTCTCGCGCCCTATGGGGTACGAGTTGCGCGTGGAGCGCCCTGCGCCTCTCGCCTTCGCGGAGCTCGCGGCCGTGCTGGGGCAGGCGGGGTTCGAGTTCAGGGGGACGCAGGAGGCGGGAGAGATCCTGGCCCGGCACGACGGGGTCGTCCATGCCATAGCGGTATGGAACGGCGGCCTGTCCGGAACTCCGGGCTCCGACTGGCAGGTGGCCCAGCTGGCGCGCGTCTCCGCGCTCCTGGGGGCACGGCTGGTCGGTGAGGACGGCGAGTCCTACGCGATCCGCGACGGCCTGGTCGAGCAGCTGAACGGCTCGACGGCCTACGAGTTCGGCACGCTCGACGAGATCCTCGCGGCCGGGCCGACCGTATGGAGCAGGTAGGCCACCCCACGCCGTACGCCGAGCGGGTGCTCGACCTGGTCGAGCGGATCCCGCCGGGCATGGTCATGTCCTACGGCGACATCGCCGAGTACCTGGGCGAGGGGGGCCCGCGCCAGGTCGGCAGGGTGATGTCCACCTGGGGCGGGGGTGTTCCCTGGTGGCGCGTGGTGCACGCGGACGGCACCGCCCCGCCCGGCCACGAGCGGCGCTGCCTGGAGAGCTGGGGGGCGGAGCGGACCCCGCTGCGGGGCGTGCGCGTGGACATGCGCGCGGCCAGATGGGACGGGAAACCATAGATCACGAAATCCTGTAAATCGCTCAGGCCCGTATTCCACGGCGTAACCGCCTCCGCCGGGGCGCACTACCATGGCCAAGGACAGCGCTCTGTCCGAAAGGCGGTGCTTTCCCCATGGCCACCGGTGCCACCCCCGTACGAGCCAGCGGCGATCCCGTCGTTGACCGGCTGCGGGCTGTCCAGGACCTCTGCGACCGGGGAGAGCCGCTCGGCGCGGTCATGGACGCCGTCCTGGCCGGCGGGCTGAAACCGGAGGAACGCCGCCGCTTCGACGCCGACGTGCTGGCCGGGCCGCTGGGCACCCGCCTGGACATCGCGACCAAGCGCGGCGCGGCCCGCCGCCGCGAGTTCGTCACGCTGGTGAAGCCGTACGTGACCGGGGTCGACCCGAAGGTCAAGCGCGAGCTGCCGGTCGCCCGCAGGATCGCCTTCCACCTGATCGAGCACCGCCCCGTGGACGAGCTCGCCGACGGCGACGCGCTGCAGAAGCTGGTGACCGCCGCGGCCGAGCCGTCCAAGCGCGTCCGCAAGAACCTGCGCTGGTACGCCGACCTGCCGCTCCAGGACGAGCTGCCCGAGGCGCTGTACCGGCTGCGGGCCGCCGACCTGATCCCGATGACGCAGGTCGAGGACCTGTCCTGGTCGGGTGGACGGCTGCGCGTCAGCGGGCACGCCTACCTGGCGGGCCTGTCGGTGCGCAGCCGCCGCTTCAACCGGGCGAGCGTGGTGCTGCGCGGCCCGCGCTGGCTGCCGCCGGTGCGGATGCGCACCCGCAGGGTCTTCCACCCCGAGGCGACCCACGGGGCCGAGGAGGCCGGCTGCAACTACGACTGGTCCGGATTCGTCGCCGAGCTGAGCCCCTGGCCGCTGCGCTGGCGTTCGGCGGTGCGGGCCGTGGTGCGCGGCGGCAAGCGGATGCTGCGCCACCGCGAGGCCGTGCAGGACACCACCACCTGGCGCGCCGAGATCGTGATCTGGAGCCGGGGCGCCCGCTCCGTCGGCCTGCTGCGCGGGCCCAGCACCGGCCGTACCGAACGGCCCTCGGGCCTGGACCTCGGCAAGGGCTGGTGGATCCGCCCGGTCTGGACCTCCGACCGGGCGCTGCAGATCGTGCTGCAGCCCACCCGGGCCGAGCTGACCGGTGTGCGGCTGGAGGGCGAGCGCCTGGAGGTGGACGTCTTCCTGCCGGGCAAGGAGGTGACCAGGGGCCAGGCCCGCCTGGACGGTCACCGGATCGCCGCGGACTTCACCCCCGTCGAGGGCGGCACCGCCGTCGTGGTGCCGCTCGCGGTCGACTCGCTGCTGCAGGAACGCGACGGCGGCCGGCTCTGGATCGAGCCCAAGGGCGACCCGGCGGCCTCCGTCATGATCGGCAAGGCCGAGGAGAGCCGCACGGTCGTCGGCGACCGGGAGATCACCGTCCTGCGCGACCGCCGTGACCGGGTGATCGTCTCCGCCCACCGGATCCGGCCGGTCATCACCTCTGCCGTCTGGGACGAGAGGGGCGCGCTCACCCTGGAGGGCTCCTTCCCCGGCTCCGGCGCGGCCGAGCTGACCCTCAAGCACCGTACCGGCCTGATCCACGCCGTCCCCCTGGAGCGCGACGGCTCCCGGTTCACGGTGCGGTTCACCCCCGCCGCGATGCCGAGGTTCGGCGACACGGCCCCGCTGGGCAGCGGCACCTGGAGCATGGCGGTCCGCACGGGGACGGGCAAGGGCCAGATCGTCCCGTTCCGCGTCGACCACGCCATCCTGGACGGGCTGGACGAGGAGCCGAAGATCCGCGACGACCGCGAGTACCGGCTGATCTCCACCCGCTTCGACATCCCGGTGCTCTCCGTGGCCGAGCACCTGCCCGACGACGAGAAGGGCGCGGGCGGCCTGTACGCGCTGCGCCGGGGTTTCTACCCCGCCGAGCGGGCCCGCGAGCTCACCGACGCGACCGTCTACGTCGCCTACGACGGGCGGCAGTACGAGGGCAACGTCCGCGCGATCTACGAGGAGCGGGTGCGGCGCGGTGACGGCGGCGAGCACATCTGGGTGGTCAAGGACGGCGCGTTCACGCCCCCCGGACCCGCCGAACTGGGGGCCGAGGGCGCCGCGCCGACCGTGGTGCGCGCGGGCAGCCGCGAGCACTACGCGGTGCTGGCCCGCTCACGGTACGTGGTGACCAACGGCTTCCTGCCGCCGTGGTTCCGGGCGCGCGACGACCAGACGGTCGTGCAGACCTGGCACGGCACCCCGCTCAAGCGGATGGGCAACGACCTGCCGCACATGTCCCGCGACCCGCGCCCTCCGGCCTGGCACCGGCAGGCCGCCGAGGTGCGCGGCTGGGACCTGCTGATCTCGCAGAGCCCCTGGGCGACCCCGGTGCTGCGCCGGGGCTTCGGTTACCAGGGGGAGGTCCTCGAGAGCGGCTACCCGCGCAACGACGTGCTGGTGGCCCCGGACCGCGAGGAGTTGGCGGCGCGGGTGCGGGAGCGGCTCGGCATCGCCGAGGGAGCCAGGGTGGTGCTCTACGCGCCGACCTACCGCGACTACGACCGCAGGAACGCCTCGGTCCGCCTGGACCTGGCCGAGGCGCGACGGGCGCTCGGCCCCGGCCACGAGTTCCTGATCAGGGCGCACTCGATGCAGGCGGCGCCGAACGTGCCCGCCGGCCTCGGACGCGACGTCACGACGTACCCTGACGTCACGGACCTGCTGCTGATCGCGGACGTGCTGATCACGGACTACTCGTCGGTCATGGTGGACTTCGCCGCGACCGGCCGCCCGATGCTCTTCTTCACCTACGACCTGCAGCGCTACTCCTCCAAGCGGGGCCTGTACCTGGACCTGGCCGCCGAGGCGCCCGGACCGCTGCTGTCCACCTCGGCCGAGGTCGTCGGTGCCCTGAGTGCGATCGACGAGGTGGCCGCCGCCCACGCCGAGCGCTACGAGCTCTTCCAGCGCACCTACGCGCCCCGCGACGACGGCAAGGCGACCGCGAGACTCGTGGACCACGTCTTCGCCTCCTGACCCGCCCGGCGGGCTCCCGGGCACCGTTTTCTCGAACGGATTCCCGGGAGCCCCCGCCTCCGGCGCCCTGCGGCGCTTCCGCCCAGGTCCGGGCGGTGCCCCGAGGGCCGCGCCGTCCCGCACCCGCCCGCCGTCCGCCACGCCCGGCGCGGAATCCGCCATGCCGTACCCCCGGACTCGGCACGATCATCGTCCGGGATCTGGTGGAATGGCGAGTTGTGAGTGGTCGGGACTGGCGGCTGGTACGTCGTGAGGATGCAGGGAGGGCTGTTGCCCCTGTGCTCGACGAGCACCAGCGGGCGGTGGTGGCGCACGGGGGAGGCCCGCTGCTCGTGCTCGCCGGGCCCGGTACGGGCAAGACCACCACGATCGTGGAGAGCGTGGTCGACCGGATCGAGCGCCGCGGCACCGACCCCGAGCGGGTGATCGTCCTCACCTTCAGCCGCAAGGCCGCCGAGGAGCTGCGCGAGCGCATCACCGCCCGGCTGCGGCGCACCACCCGCACCCCGCTGGCCCTCACCTTCCACAGCTACGCCTACGCCCTGCTCCGCCGCGAGGCCCTGCTCGCCGGGCAGGTGCCGCCGCGCCTGCTGACCGGCCCCGAGCAGCTGCTGGAGATCCGTCGCCTGCTGCACGGCGAGCTGGAGGACGGCGCCGTGCACTGGCCGCAGGACATGCACGAGGCCCTCAAGACCCGGGGTTTCGCCGGGGAGCTGCGCGACTTCCTGGCCCGTGCCGCCGAACGCGGCCTCGACGGGCCCGAGCTGGTCGAGCTGGGCCGCCGCCACGGCCGTCCCGACTGGGTGGCCGCAGGCAGGTTCGCCGGCCGCTACCAGGCCAGGTTCGACCTCGACGTCGAGCCGGTGCTCGACTACGCCGAGCTGATCCGCGCCGCCGGTGCGCTGCTCTCCGACCCCGACGTCCGGGCCCGCGAGCGGTCCGCGTACGACGCCGTCTTCGTCGACGAGTACCAGGACACCGACCCGGCGCAGGAGTTCCTGCTCCAGCAGCTCGCCGGGGAGGGGCGCGACCTGGTCGTGGTCGGCGACCCGGACCAGTCGATCTACGGGTTCCGCGGCGCCGACGTGCGGGGGATCATGAACTTCCCCGACCGCTTCCGCGACGCCGCCGGGGCCAAGGCGCCCGTCGTCGCGCTGCGCGTCTGCCGCCGCAGCGGCGCCGAACTGCTCCGGGCCACCCGCCGGATCACCTCCCGGCTGCCCGCGACCCCGGGCGGGGCCGCCCACCGCGACCTGCGCGCGCTGCCGGACGCCGTTCCCGGCGACGTGAAGGTGCTGGTGGCCGACGGCACCCCCCAGGAGGCGGCGATCGTGGCCGACACGCTCCGCCGGGCGCACCTGCTGGACGGCGTCCCCTGGTCGCGGATGGCGGTGCTGGTGCGTTCCGCCACCCGCCAGGTGCCGCTGCTGCGCCGGGCCCTGGTCACCGCGGGGGTGCCGGTCATGGTCACCGGCGGCGAGGTGCCGCCGTTCCAGGAGCCGGGGGTCCGGCCGCTGATCAGGCTGATCCAGGTGGCGCTGCACCCGGAGAACCTGGACGAGGGGATGGCCGAGGAGCTGCTGACCGGCGCGCTCGGCGGCACCGACATGATCGGCGTCCGCCGGCTGCGCCGCGCCCTGCGGGTCGCCGAGCACGAGGCGCTGGCCCACCCCGGAGGCGTACCGGCAGACGGGCCCGAGGGGGCCGAGGGGAGCACGGCCGACGGGGGCGGCACCGGACCGGCGGACGGGCCCGCGGGCGATTCCACAGGCGATTCCACGGCCGGGACCGGGACCGAGGCCGGGACCGAGGCCGAAGGCGGTTCCGGCGACGAAAGCGAGACCGTTCCCGGCGACGGGAACGCGACCGGCGACGCCGGGACCGCGGCGCGGGGAACGTCGGACGGGGACGGGCCCGCGGAGGGAACGGACGGGGACGGGCCGGCGAAGGGAACCGCGGAAGGGGCGGACGGGGCGGACGGCATGGCGGACCTGCCCGTCGAGCGGGAGGCCACCGGGCCGCGTTCCTCGGGCGAGCTGCTGGTCGCGGCCCTGAAGGACGCGCGGGAGCTGGTGCGGGTCGAGCCGCACGTGGCCGCGCCCGCCGAGCGGGTGGCCGGGCTGCTCTCCGCCGCCACCGAGGCCGTACGGCGCGGCGGCACCGCGGAGGACGTGCTGTGGGCCGTCTGGCAGGCCACCGGGCTCGCCTCCCGGTGGACCGAGACCAGCCTGCGGGGCGGTGTCAGGGGCGCCATGGCCGACCGCGACCTGGACGCCGTGGTGGCGCTCTTCGACCAGGCCGCCCGGTTCGTCGACCGGCTCCCGCACGCCGGGGTGGACGTGTTCGTCGAGGACCTGGTCGCCCAGGAGATCCCCGGGGACTCCCTGGCCGAACGGGCCCCCGACGGCGACACGGTCCGCATCATGACCGCGCACCGCGCCAAGGGCCTGGAGTGGGACGTGGTGGTCGTGGCCGGGGTCCAGGAGGGCGCCTGGCCGGACCTGCGGCTGCGCGGGTCCATGCTGAGCACCGACGACATGGTCGCCAGGGCCGAGGGCTCCGAGCACGAGAACCCGGCGGCCGTCCACGCCGCGCTCGCCTCCCAGCTGCTGGCCGAGGAGCGCCGGCTGTTCTACGTGGCCGCGACCCGGGCGAGGAAGCGGCTCGTCGTCACCGCGGTGGGCGGCGACGACACCGAGGAGCGGCCCTCGCGCTTCCTGACCGAGCTGGTGCCCGGCTCGGCCGAGGAGAGCGGCATGGACGAGCGCTCGCGCTGGCTGAGCATGTCCGCGCTCGTGGCCGACCTGCGGTCGGCGGTCGCCGACTCCACCCGGCCGGAACCGCTGCGCAGGTCCGCCGCCGCGCACCTGGCCAGGCTCGCCGCCGCCGGCGTGCCCGGCGCCCACCCCAACGACTGGTACGCCCTGACGCCCCTGTCCGACGACCGCCCGCTGAGCTGGCCCGACGACATCGTGCGCGTCTCGCCCTCGGCGGTGGAGAGCTTCAGCAAGTGCGGCCTGCGCTGGCTGCTGGAGACCTCGGTCGGCGCGGGAGGCACCGACGTGGCCCGCGGCCTGGGCACGGTCGTGCACGCGCTGGCCGTGCTCGCCGCGACCGGCATGCCCACCGAGGAGACCCTCGGCAAGCGCCTGGACGACGTCTGGCACGAGCTCGACTTCGGCGGCGTCTGGTACAACCGCAAGCAGCGCAGGGTCGCCGAGGAGATGATCTCCAAGTTCGTCCGCTGGCACCAGGAGAACCCCCGCGAGCTGGTCGGCCTGGAGGAGGCGTTCACGGCCACGGTCTCCGAGGGGGTGCAGATCAAGGGGCGGGTCGACCGGGTCGAGCGCGACGGCGAGGGCCGGGCGGTGATCATCGACATCAAGACCGGGAAGAACGGTCCCAGGGACGCCGACCTGGAGCGCCACCCCCAGCTCGGGGTCTACCAGCTCGCCGCGCTGCTGGGAGCCTTCCAGCGGCACGGCATGACCGAGCCGGGCGGTGCCGCCCTGGTCCAGGTGGGCGACGCCGCGGGCAAGAAGGGCGCCAAGGAGCAGACGCAGCCGCCCCTGTCGGAGGACCCCGACCCCGGCTGGGCGCGCGACATGGTCGACACCGTCGCGACCGGCATGTCGGGGCCGTTCTTCCAGGCGAAGGTCAACGACGGCTGCCGTACCTGCGCCGTACGGTCGAGCTGCCCGGTCAGCAAGAACGGGGACCAGGTGTGCTGAGGCCCGCCGACCGCCGCGGGGGCGCCGCGTGCTGAGTCCGGTCCAGCTGGCCGCCAAGCTGGGCATCCTGCCGCCGACCCCGGAACAGGCCGAGGTGATCGAGGCCGGCCTGGAGCCGATGGTCGTGATGGCCGGGGCCGGGTCGGGCAAGAGCGAGACCATGGCCGGGCGCGTCGTCTGGCTGGTGGCCAACGGGCTGGTCCGCCCCGAGCAGGTGCTCGGCCTGACCTTCACCAGGAAGGCCGCGGGCGAGCTGGCCGCCCGGGTGCGCGAGCGGCTCACCGGCCTGGTCGAGACCGGCCAGGTGCCCGCCCAGCAGATGGAGGGCGAGCCGACCATCTCCACCTACCACGCGTACGCGGCCCGCCTGGTCACCGACCACGCGCTGCGCGAGGCGCTGGAGCCGACCATGCGCCTGATCTCCCCGGCCGTCGCCTGGCAGCTCGCCGTGCGGGTGGTCAGCGCCTACGACGGGCCGATGGCGGAGGTCGAGTGGAGCCCGGCGACCGTCACCCGCGCGGTGCTGGAGCTGGCCGGGGAGATGGCCGAGCACCTGCGCACCCCGCAGGACGTGCGCGACGTCGGCGCCTGGCTGGACGCCCGTTTCGCCGAGCTGCCCGGCACGCCGATCAAGGACCAGCGCAGGCCGCTGCTCACCCAGCGGGCCAGGGAGCAGCTGCTGCCGCTGGTGGAGGCGTACGACCGGCTCAAGCGGGGCCGGGAGGTCGTCGACCACGGCGACCAGATGGCGCTCGCGGCCCGGATCGCGTCCAAGCACGCCGAGGTCGGCGAGATCGAGCGCGGCCGGTTCGCCGTCGTCCTGCTGGACGAGTACCAGGACACCAGCCACGCCCAGCTCGTGCTGCTGCGCGCCCTGTTCGGCGGCGGCCACCCGGTGACGGCCGTGGGCGACCCTTGCCAGTCCATCTACGGCTGGCGCGGCGCCTCCGCGGGCAACCTGACCCGCTTCCCCCGCGACTTCAGGACCGCCGCCGGGGAGCTCGCCCCGATCCGCCGCCTGTCGGTGAGCTTCCGCAACGGCGACGCCGTGCTGGACGTCGCCGCCCGGCTCCAGCTGCCGCTGCGGATGGAGGCCAGGGAGGTGCCGGTCCTGGTGCCCGGCGGCAACCGGGTCGAGCGCGGCCGGGTGGTGTGCGCCTTCCACGAGACCGCCGACGACGAGGCGGACTGGATCGCCGCGGGCATCGCCCGGGTGCTGGGAGCCGAGAGCGCGCCCGACGGCATGCCCTGGGGCGAGGGGGAGCGCAAGCGGGCCAAGCAGAGCGTCTGGGGCGGCCCGCAGGCGCTCCAGCCCCACGACGTGGCGATCCTGGCGCGCAAGCGCTCGCAGTTCCCCGCGCTGCGCCGGGCGCTGGAGTCGAGGGGCATCCCGGTGGAGATCGTCGGGCTGGGCGGCCTGCTGACCGTGCCCGAGGTGGCCGACATCGTCTCCACGCTGCGGGTGATCTACGATCCGAGCGCCGGGGACGCCCTGGTGCGGCTGCTGTCCGGTCCCCGCTGGCGGATCGGCCCCGCCGACCTGCGGGAGCTGGGGGAGCGGGCCCGCGAGCTGAACCGGGAGACCCGCGAGGGCGCCTCCCCGGTGGCCGATCCGCTGGACCAGGTGGTGGCGGACATGGCCGAGGAGCGCGGCAGCCTCATCGACGCCCTCGACGAGCTGCCCGACCGTCCGGAGTGGCAGGACCTGTTCTCCCCGCTGGCGCGGGTCCGGCTGGTCTCCGTCGCCCAGGAGCTGCGCCTGCTGCGCGCCCACACCGGCCAGCCGCTCCCGGACCTGATCCAGGAGGTGGAGCGCCGGCTCGGCCTGGACATCGAGGTGGCGGCCCGGGGGACGGCCGTCGGCCCGTTCGCGGCCCGCGCCGACCTGGACGCCTTCCTGGACGCCGCCTCCCGGTTCGCCGGGGACTCCGAGGACCCGACGCTGGGCGCGTTCCTGGCGTTCCTGAAGGCGGCCGACGAGGAGGAGAACGGCCTGGACGCCGGGCGGGTGGGCGAGAGCAACAGCGTCAAGCTGATGACCGTGCACGCCTCCAAGGGCCTGGAGTGGCCGGTGGTGGTGGTGCCCGGCCTGTCGCAGGCGCTGTCGAAGGCCGGGACGCTCACCGTCGGCACCATGTTCCCGGCCCGTCCCACGACCAGCCCCAAGTGGACCGAGAACCCCCGCAAGCTGCCCTACCCGCTCCGCGGCGACGCCTCCGACCTGCCCGTCCTGACCGGGCTGAGCAAGGAGGAGCTGGCCGAGTTCGACGAGCGCTGCCGCGACCGCGACCTGCTGGAGGAGCGCCGCCTGGCCTACGTCGCGGTCACCCGCGCGCACTACCTGCTGATCGCGTCGGGGTACCGCTGGGGCACCGCGGCCAAGCCGCTGGAGCCGTCCGACTTCCTGGTGGAGATCCGCGACACCTGCGGCCGGGTGGCGTTCTGGGCCCCGGAGCCGGAGGAGGGCGCCACCAACCCGCTGCTGGCCGAGCCGCCCGAGTCCGCCTGGCCGATCGCGCCGGACGACGTCCGCTACGCCGCCGTCCTGGACGGCGCGACCATGGTCGAGGCGGCCCTGGCCGCCCTGGCGGAGAACGGCGCCCGCGCCGGTTCTCCCGGTGCCGCGGGTCCCGCGGGCTCCTCCGGCTCGGCGGGGTCCGCGCGGGCGGTGCCGGCCGGTTCCGGGCCGGTGCACGACGCGGTGTACGAGGACGTGCCCCTCCCCGATGCCCCCTTCTCCGAGGTGCCCTTCCCCGACGCCCCGGACGACGGGTCCTTCGGGGACGACCCCGGGGAGGTGCCCTTCCCGGACGGCCCCGAGGACGCGTTCGACGGGGATCCCCGGGACGTCCCCTTCGGGGACCCTCAGGACGTCCCCTTCCCTGGCGACCCCGGGGGCGAGGCGACGCCGTCCCTCCCCCCGCCCCGGGACGTCGTTCCCGCGACCGCGCGGGAGGGTGCCCCCGCGACCGCGCGGGATGGTGACCCCGCGCGGGAGGGTGTTCCCGCGGACGGGAAGGCGGGTGCCCCCGCGACCGCGCAGGAGGGTCTTCCCGCGGACGGGGACGCGCCGCCCGTGGCGGTGGAGCGGACGGCGCCCGTGGCCTTCGAGTCCGACGAGCAGCGGCCGGTGCCCGTGGCCGACCTGCGGGGATGGGACAGGGAACGGGCGAAGGCGTGGGAGCGCGACATCGAGCTCCTGCTCAGGGAACGGGAGCTGAACCGCAGGCGCGGTACCGGACGGGTGGAGCTGCCCGCCCACCTGACCGTCTCCGCCCTGGTCACGCTGGCCTCCGACCCCAAGGCGCTGGCCCGGCAGATCCGCCGCCCGGTGCCCAAGAAGCCCGCCCCGCTGGCCCGGCGCGGCACCTCCTTCCACCGCTGGCTGGAGGGACGCTGGGGGCAGCAGCGGCTGATGGACGAGTTCGAGCTGCCGGGCGCGTCCGACGACTTCGAGGAGACCGACGCCCACCTCGAGGAGCTGCGCGCCCGCTTCGAGGAGAGCGAGTGGGTGGAGCGGGAACCGCTCGACGTCGAGGTCCCCTTCGAGACGATGATCGCCGACCGGGTGGTCCGCGGCCGGATGGACGCGGTCTTCCAGATCTCCGACGGCCGCTACGAGGTGGTGGACTGGAAGACCGGCCGCCGTCCCACGGGCGGGAAGGCCGAGGCCGCGGCCTCGGTCCAGCTCGCCGCCTACCGGCTGGCCTGGTCCCACCTGGCGGGCGTCCCCCTGGCGCAGGTCGGCGCGGCCTTCCACTACGTCCTGCTCAACGAGACCGTCCGGCCGGTCGACCTGCTCGACGAGCGCGGCCTGGTCGCCCTGGTCGAGTCGGTGCCCGTCCTCGGCTGACCCGGGCCCGCGGAGGCCGGCCCGGGCCCTCGGAGACCGGTCCGGGGCCTCCGGGCGGCCTTTTCGCGGGGGCGGCTCAGCCCAGGGGCAGGGGGCGGCGCGGCACGGGAGAGGTGTGGATGAGGGACGTCGTCGTATGGCCGTAGGGGGTGAACAGGTCGAGGATCGGCTCCAGCTCGGCGACCGTGCGCAGGTGCATCACGAAGAAGAAGCAGTCGTCGCCGGTCATGCGGTGGCACTCGACGATCTGGGGGACCTTCTCGGCGATCTCGGCGATGCGCCGCAGCTCCCGGATCGCCGGGCGGATCCGGACCATCACCGTGACGGGGAAGCCCAGGGCCCGCGGGTCGATCTCGGCGCGATAGCCGGTGATCACACCGGTCTCCTCCAGCCGCCGTACCCGTTCGGCCACCGCGGGCGCCGACAGGCCGACCCTGCGGCCCAGCTCGGCGAGGCCGGCCCTGGCGTCGGTCTGCAGCTCGGTGAGGATGCGAAGGTCCAGGTCGTCGATTCCCTTGGGTTCGTACGCCCGCTCGGGCCTGATCCTTCGATTCGCCATTTTGCCAATCTACGGGCCGGTCGACGATGGGGGCATGTCGTCCGCGGGCCCGCGTGCCCTCATCGCGACGGTGCCCCCGTGGTCCTACTTCATGGGCAGTGCCGTCTTCCACTACCTCGGCCCGGCCTTCGCCGTGCTGCTGTTCGCTCGGCTCGCGCCCCTCGGGGTGGCGGGCCTGAGGATCTGGAGCGCCGCGCTGGTCTTCGCGCTCTGGCGCCGCCCCTGGCGGATCCTCGCCCGTCTCGACGCTGGAGGCCGCCGGACGATCGTCGCCTGGGGCGCGGTGCTGGCCGCCATGAACGTCTGCTTCTACCTGGCGATCGACCGCGTCCCGCTGGGCACCGTCGCCGCGATCGAGTTCCTGCCCGTCATCGCGCTGGCCGCGTTCGGCGCCCGGACCCTTCGCAACCTCCTGGCGCTCGTGGCGGCCGTCGGCGGCGTCTACGCGCTGACCGACGTCCGGCCGGTCGGGGAGGGGCTCGGGCTCGTGTTCGCCTT
Source organism: Streptosporangium sp. NPDC050855 (assembly GCF_044456585.1). Classification (NCBI taxonomy): domain Bacteria; kingdom Bacillati; phylum Actinomycetota; class Actinomycetes; order Streptosporangiales; family Streptosporangiaceae; genus Streptosporangium; species Streptosporangium sp. NPDC050855. The sequence continues at coordinate 39,408 of NZ_JBITFY010000005.1, read as the reverse complement.
CGCCAACGCGCTGCTGTTCGCCGCCTACATCGTGCTGGCCCACCGTACGTCCCGGCGGCTGAGCGCCGCCGAGGGGGACACCACCGGTGACACCGGCAGCGGCTCAAGTGGTGGCTCAAGTGGTGGCGCGGGTGGTGACGTCGGAGGCATCGACGCGCTGGCCGCGGCCATGCTCGTCGCCTCGGTCCTCGTCGCGCCCGTGGCGCTGTGGCAGGTCGCCCCCGCACTGGCCGACCCGATGGTGCTCGCCGCCGGGATCGGGGTCGGGATCTGCTCGTCGGTGATCCCGTACGTCTGCGACCAGCTCGCCATGGCGCGGATGACCCGCGCCACCTACGCGCTGCTGGTGGCGGTGCTTCCGGCCACGGCCACGGTGATCGGCGTCGTGGTGCTCCGGCAGTTCCCCTCGGCCGTCGAGCTGGCCGGGGTCGCGCTCGTCGTGCTGGCGGTCGTCCTGCACCGCCCCACCCCGGAGCGGGCCTGACGGGCTCGTCCGTGGCCTGACCGCGAAGAGGGAAGGTATATCAACTAAACATATTAAAGGGGGTTGAATTCAATCATAATTTTCAATCCACCTGGAACTGCAGAAGCTTTTATCGACAACCAGTACATTCGCGTAACCGTCACACGGAGGCAACGAAGGATGAAGGCGAACGGGTATCCATGCGGGTGACGGAGTGGCATGAGGAAAGATCTGCGGGTGGCATGGCTGAATGCCAGTGCGCGCACCGCAGAGAAGATCCAGAACCGTCATGGGCTCTACGAAGGCGAAGTCAGAGATGCGGTCGTCTGTCGCGAGGGCCTGGAATACGTGTGGAACCATGATCCTGATCGAGGGTGGAGAGCCATGGTGCGAACGCGGATCCGGTCGATGACCGTGCTCGTCGTCCTCTACCCGACGAGTGATCCGGATGATGTGTACAACCTTGGAAGCGCTTATCCCATCTGATCACCGTTGGCAGGCAGGCAGGGAGCGAGGAGGCATCATGGCGAACATGGACGCCAACGAGTTTTACGAGGACGACGAGCCCGTCGAGAAGATCGTCGCAGCGTTCGAACGCGGCGAGAAGCGGGTCACGAAGCACCCCAGCCGGGGCTTCAACGCGCACATCACCCTGGCCGGTGTTCCCTCCTTCGGCGAGACCAGCACCGCAGGCGTCGCCGTCACCCGCTCCTGCTGATGGTCTCACCGATCGACGTCCAGCTCATCCTGTGTGATGCGGCCGTCTCCGACCCCAGCGGTAAGGTCCACATGCTCGGTGCGGGCTGGTCCGTCACCGGTGCTCCCAGTGCCCCGCATGCCGTCGCCGTGCTGCTCGGCATTCCGTGGGATCGCGCCGACGAGCGGATTCCCCTGCGTCTTGAACTGCGTGACGACGACGGTCACCCCGTGGAGATCCTCACCCCCGGTGATGACATCGCGGCCGTGAATCATGCGGGAAGCGTGGAGATCGGCCGTCCGTCAGGTCTGGCCGCGGGGACAACGCTCGACGCGGCCTTCTCCCTCAGCGTCCCGGCCCTTTCCCTGAAACCCGGCCGCTACCACTGGCGTCTTGAGATAGGAGACCAGGTGGTCACCAAGTCGTTCACGGCACGTACGGGCCGATAAGAGCGCGACTCATTTGGCGGTTGGTCATTAGGTCGTCCGTGGATGTGTTTCTTCAGTGACCGGTCCCCGATGAGTTGTGGGAGCTGTTCCAGCGCGTGGTCCCGCTGACACCCACTCGGCCGCAAGGCGGCGGGCGGCGGCGGATCAACGATCGGATGATCCTGGCCGCGATCGTGTACGTGGCCACTACCGGCTGCGCTTGGCGACAACTCCCGCCGGTCTTTGGCGCCTTCTGGCAGACAGTCCACCGCCGCTTCACCGAATGGAGCGACGCTAGAGCCTGGGCCAAGCTCTACCGGATCCTGCTGGATGAACTCGGCGCCCGAGGAGAACTGGACTGGTCTCGGTGCGAGATCGACTCGGTCAGCGTTCGAGCGGCCAAAGGGGGGAGTTGACAGGTCCGAATCCTGTCGATCGCGGCAAGAACGGGGTGAAGATCCATCTCATCACCGAACGGACTGGCCTGCCGATCTCTGTCGCAATCAGCGCGGCCAACACGCACGACGGCCTGGCGCTGGAACCGCTGGCACGCAGCATCCCGCCGAGGACCGCGACGTCGCCGACCGGCGAAGCTACATGGTGACAAGGGCTATGACTACCCGCACATGCGAACCTTCCTGCGCAGCCGCGGGATCATCCCGCGCATCGCCCGCCGAGGGGTTGAGTCCAGCCAGCGCCTGAGACGCCACCGCTGGGTGGTCGAGCGGACCGTCCGTCCCTGGCTGGCCGACCGCCGACGCTTACATCGCCGCTATGAACGGCGAGCCGACCACTTTGCATCCTTCGTCGCCATCGCCGCGGCCCTCATTTGCTACCGCCGACTGGCCACGTAAGACAGCCACGGGTTTGCGGTCCACAGTAGGCTCACGTGGATTTCCTGGCACCGACCAGAAAATGTCAGGTCATGATCGAAGACTTGCCGCTCATGACCGATTCTCGCAGCGTGTCGTTTCATGAGCCGTGCTGTGCTTGCCCTTGGCCGTGACGGCGCTCGGATGATCCCGCGCGGTTCCGGTCCTGGGCCGGACAGGGGCGCCGGGGAGAAGGAGGTCGCGAAAAGGCGATCCGGACGACACAGGTGACCCGTCCGGGCGTGGGGGCTTGTCCGGGGCCGGGGCGGGGGTTACCGTTGACGTGTTGACCGGATTTCATAATTGGTCAACGCGTCAGAAGGAGGGAACGGGGTGCGGGAGAAGACCGGGCCGGTCGGCCGGGCCGACCGGATCCTCGACGCCGCGGCCGGGCTGCTCGTACGCCACGGCTACCGCAAGGTGACGGTCGAGGACGTCGCCCGGGAGGCCGGGATCGGCAAGGGCACGGTCTACCTGCACTGGCGGACCAAGCAGCAGCTCTTCGAGGCCGTGCTGCTGCGCGAGTCCATCGCGTACCTGGAGGAGTTCCTCGACGAGCTGCGCCGGGACCCGCGCACCCTGCTGCCGCACCGCCTGGTCTCCTCCACGTTCCTGGCCGTCGCCCGCAGGCCGGTGCTGGGGGCGATGGTCGCCGGTTTCACGGAGGGGACGCACGCGACGCGGGCCGACGCCTCCCTGCGGGGTCGCGAGCTGCTCATCGCCGAGCGGTTCCACGACCTGATGACCCGGCACGGCCTGTTCCGCTCCGACGTGCCGAACCTGGCGTTCACCTTCGGGGCGGTGGCGACCGGCTTCCACGTCCACCCTTCCGAGGAGCCGATCGACGCCGCGGCCAAGGCGGAGTCGATCGCGTACGTGGTCAGGAACGCCCTGGAGCCCGCCGTACCGCCGGGTGATCGGGAACTGGCCGACGCGGCCTCGGAGATGGCTGCGATCATCGAGGACCTGATCCCGCCCTTCCGTAAGTGGATCTACGCGTACGAACGCCAAGACGAGCCCGGCTGACCCGGGTCCGTCCCGACCAGGAAGGCACGCCATGACCATCATCGACGACGCATGGGGCCTGCACGAGGGGCACTTCTGGCTGCGTGACCGCCACCCGGACCGGCCGGTCCGGTTCGACGAGACCACCGGGATGTGGAACGTCTACGGCTACCCCGAGGTGATGCGGATCCTCGGTGACCCGAGGACGTTCTCCTCCGACACCGCCCGGACACTGCCCGAGGGGATGCGGGAGCCCACCGAGGGCAACCTGGTGCAGATGGACCCGCCCGTGCACGGCAAGCTCCGCAAGCTCGTCAGCCACGCCTTCACCCCCAAGGTCGTCGCCGACCTCGAACCGCGGATCGCCGAGGTGACCGGCGAACTGCTGGACGCGCTGGACGGACGGGACCGGCTCGAACTGGTGGCCGACCTCGCCTACCCGCTGCCGGTCATCGTCATCGCGGAGCTGCTGGGCGTGCCCGCGGGCGACCGCCACCTGTTCAAGCAGTGGGTGGACGGCATCTTCGACAGCTCCCGGCAGTTCTCCCTCCGCGACCAGAGCGAGGAGCAGGTGCGCGACCTGGCCTACGTCAGGGAGCAGGTCGCGCACCTGACCGACTACCTGGGCGAGCACGTCGAGGAGCGGCGGCGCAGGCCGCGCGCCGACCTGCTCACCAAGCTCGTCGAGGCCGAGGTGGACGGCGAGCGCCTTACCCAGACAGAAGTGGTGAACTTCGCGAACCTCCTGCTGCTGGCCGGGCACATCACCACCACCATGCTGCTGGGCAACACGGTGCTCTGCCTGGACGCCCACCCGGAGTGGTTCGGCCGGGTCCGCGAGGACCGGTCGACGATTCCCGCGGTGATCGAGGAGTCCCTGCGCTTCTTCAGCCCGTTCGCCACCCTCGGCCGGGTCACCGACGTCGACGTCGAGCTCGGCGGCGAGCACGTGCCCGCGGGAGAGCTGCTCATGGTCTGGGTCGCGGCGGCCAACCGCGACCCGCGCCAGTTCGCCGACCCCGGTGTCTTCGACCCCACCCGCGACCCCAACCCGCACCTCGCCTTCGGCCGGGGGATCCACTTCTGCCTGGGCGCGCCACTGGCCCGCCTGGAGGGCCGGATCGCGCTCGGCATGCTGCTCGACCGCTTCCCCCGCCTGCGCACCGACCCGGACGAGCCGCCGCAGTTCCTGGCCAGCCCCAACCTGACCGGGGTACGGAGGCTGCCGCTGCTCACCTCGGCCGGCTGACCGCCGGCGTCGACGCGGCGCGCGGGATGGCCGATAGTGGCTCGTATGACGCCACCGATATCGCTGACGCGCGCGTCGGTACTCGCCGTGCTCGCCCTGGCCGCGGCGGCCTGCTCCGGCCCGTCACCGCGCGGGACGGCGTCGCCCCCGGTGCCCGCGCCGGAGTCCGCTCCGGAGTCCGTCTCCGCCTCGGCGTCGCCGTCCCCGGTGGCGCTGAGGCCCTCGCCGCTCCGGCTCCCCGCCGTCCGCGCGGGGGCCGCCTGCCCCACCACCCCCCGGCGCCCGTGGTCCGGACCCGGGGAGGCGGCCGGGGTGCTCGGCGACGGGCCGCTGTACCCGATCGCCGACTACTTCATGAAGGGGACGGTCCTGGAGCTCCGCCCCGGCGACCGTGACCCCGAAGGCTCGTACGTGAAGAAGGTCCGGTGGCTCGCCTCGGGGTACGCCGGGCCGGTCCTCATCCGTGCCGACCGGATCGACGGGAAGGGCACGGCGAGCGCCAGGTTCTCCTACACCGGCGAGGTGCGCGACGACGGGTTCCACGCCGAGGTGACCGCGCCGCCGAACAGCATGCCGGGCACCACGACGATCGGCGGGCCGGGCTGCTACGCGTACCAGATCGACGGCACGACGTTCAGCACGGTCGTGGTGTTCCGCGCGGTCAAGTCCGGTGCCGTACAAGAATGATCTTTCCGGAAAGAGAGGCGTGATACGGACAGATCCTCTATGTTGGGCAGAAAATGATCAGACCAAAAGAGAGCCCCATGACGGAAATATCTGGTATCAACCCCAACATTCCGCATCAGGCCCGGGTCTGGGACTACCTCGGGGGCGGCAAGAACAACTACGACGCCGACCGGGTCGCCGCCGGGTACATCCTGCAGGGCTACCCGCAGATGGGGGCCATCGTCCGGCAGGCCCGCGCGTTCCAGGGCCGCGTCGTCCGCTTCCTCGTGGAGGAGGCCGGGATCCGGCAGTTCCTCGACATCGGCACCGGGCTCCCCACCGACGACCACGTCCACGGTGTCGCGCAGCGGTCTGACCCCACCTGCCGGATCGTGTACGTCGACAACGACCCGCTGGTGCTCGTCCACGCCCAGGCGCTGCTCACCAGCAGCCCCGAGGGCGAGTGCGCCTACCTGGAGGCCGACGCCCGCGACCCGGAGACGGTCCTGCGCGGCGCGGCCGAGACCCTGGACTTCGACGAGCCGATCGCGCTGATGATGTTCGGGGTGCTGGGCACGGTCCCCGACGACGACGACGCCCGCGCGCTGGTCCGCAGGTTCGTGGACGCGCTGCCCTCGGGGAGCTACCTGGTCTTCGAGGACGGGACGAACGTGGTGATCCCGGATGCGGCCAAGCAGGTGGAGCAGGTCGTCGAGGAGGGTCGCGCCTACGACTACCGGCTGCGGACCCCCGAGCAGATCGCCCGGTTCTTCGACGGCCTGAAGGTGCTCGACCCCGGCGTGGTGTCGGTCTCGCGGTGGCGGCCGGAGCCCAGCTCCTGGGGGGAGCCCGAGGAGGTGGACGCGTTCGGCGGCGTCGGGCTCAAGCCCTGACATCCTGGCGTCCTGACGTCCCGGCGTCCGGGCGACACCCGGACGCGAAGCCGGGCATGCAGGCGGGGCGGAGCGGCACGCGAGGGCCGGAAAGGCCGGGCGGGACGGCGTCCGGCCGCCTCGCCGGGCGGCGGAGGATCGGCGCGGACGATTCTCACGGCGGCCATTGATTCGGTGTTGGACGGAACGTATGTTCCTCTCAACATCCGAGTATGTCTCATGTTTTAGGGATTCTCCTATGCATGCACGCCTCAGGCGGACGATCACGGCGGCTCCCGCGCTGCTGCTGGTCCTCGCGCTGGCATCCCCCCTCGTCCCCGCCTCCGCATCGGCGTCCACGGCTGCGTCCGCCACGGGATCCACGGGATCCACGGCGGCGTCCGCGCCGGCGTCCATGGCGGCGTCCACCTCGGGGGCGGCCGCCGTCTCGCTCCCCCCCGACGACTACTGCCTGGGCGAATGCGCCGACATCCTGCCCCCCGGGCAGAACGGCAACGCGACCCTGGCCGGGATCCTCGCCCACCAGGCGCTGGGGACCAAGCCCAGGCACAGCGACGACCAGCTCGGCCGGTACGCGAGCCTCGTCTCGGCCTACACCGGCCTGACGAACGAGCAGATCTCCGACTTCTTCAACGACGCCTCGTTCGGCGTCCCCGAAGGACAGGTGGAGAGCACCACGAGCCCCCGCCCGGACGTGACGATCGTCCGCGACAAGGCGACCGGCGTCCCGCACATCACCGGGACCACCCGCGCGGGCACCATGTTCGGCGCCGGGTACGCGGGCGCGCAGGACCGTCTGTGGGTGATGGACCTGATGCGGCACGTCGGACGCGGTGAGCTGACCCCGTTCGCCGGAGGCGCGCCGGGCAACCGGGCGCTGGAGCAGAGCGCCTGGCGCAACGCCCCCTACACCGAGGCCGACCTGCAGGCGCAGATCGACCGGGTCAGGGCCTCCGGCCCGCGGGGCGCCCAGCTCTACGACGACGTGCAGAACTACATCGGCGGTGTCAACGCCTACATCGACCGCTGCATGGCGGACCGTAACTGCCCCGGCGAGTACGTGCTGACCGGCCACCTCGACGCGATCACCAACGCGGGCGGGCCGGTGGACTTCACCATGACCGACCTGGTGGCGATCTCCGGCGTGATCGGCGGCCTGTTCGGCGGTGGCGGCGGCGCCGAGATGCAGTCCGCGCTGGTCCGCGTCGCGGCCCGCGCCAAGTACGGCACGGCCGTCGGCGACCAGGTCTGGGCCGCGTTCCGCTCGCAGAACGACCCGGAGACGACGCTCACCCTGCACAACGGCCAGAGCTTCCCGTCGGGGAACGCGCCCTCCGGCGCCACCGGGGTCGTGCTTCCCGACCCGTCCACGGCACCGGTGGACATCACCGCCAACGAGACCGGCTCGGCCGCGTCCTCGGCCGCCCCCTCGGCCACCGCCCCCAAGGGCATGATGGACGGCCTGCTCGTCGACAACTCCAAGCCCGGCATGTCCAACGCCGTGGTGGTGTCGGCCGCCGAGTCCTCGACCGGGCACCCGATCGCGGTGTTCGGCCCGCAGACCGGCTACTTCGCCCCCCAGCTCCTCATGCTGCAGGAGCTGTCCGGACCCGGCGTCCGGGCGCGCGGCGCCGCCTTCGCCGGGCTCAACCTCTACGTGCTGCTCGGCCGGGGCACCGACTACGCCTGGAACGCCACCTCCAGCGCCCAGGACATCACCGACACCTACGCCCTGCAGCTCTGCGAGCCCGGCGGCGGCACGCCCACCGTCTCCTCGAACCACTACCTCCACCAGGGCGTCTGCACCCCGATGGAGACGCTGAGGAAGACCAACTCCTGGAAGCCCACCGTCGCGGACTCCACCGCCAAGGGCTCCTACGACCTGGTCGTCCAGCGCACCCGGTACGGCCTGGTGAGCTGGCGCGGGACCGTCGGCGGGCGGCCCACCGCCTTCACCACCCTGCGCTCCACCTACCGGCACGAGGTGGACTCCGCGATCGGGTTCCAGATGTTCAACGACCCCGCGCAGATGGGCGACACGGCGGCGTTCATGAACTCCGCCTCCACCATCGGCTTCGCGTTCAACTGGTTCTACGTCAACTCCCGCGACGCGGCGTACTTCATGTCGGGCAACACCCCGGTCAGGTCCGCGGTCTCCGACCCGAACCTGCCGATGACGGCCGACGCCGCCCACGAGTGGGCGGGCTTCGACCCCGCCACCAACACCGCGACCTACACCCCCGCCTCCACCCACCCGCAGTCGGCCGGCCAGGACTACTTCGTCAGCTGGAACAACAAGCAGGCCAAGGACTACGGCGCCGCGGACGGCAACTTCAGCTTCGGTCCCGTCCACCGGGCCGACCTGCTGGACCGGCCCGTCAGGGCGGCCCTGGCCGGTGCCGGCAAGCTCGACAAGGCGGGCACCGTGAAGATCATGGCGGAGGCCGCCGTGACCGACCTGCGCGGCACCCGGGTCCTGCCCGACCTGCTGCGGGTCCTCAACAGCGCCGCGGTGACCGACCCGGCCCTGGCCTCGACGGTCTCCAGGCTCTCGGCCTGGGCCGCGTCCGGCGCCAAGCGGGTGGAGACCTCACCGGGCAGCAAGAACTACGCCCACGCCGAGGCGATCCGCGCGTTCGACGCGTGGTGGCCGAAGCTGGTCCGGGCCCAGTTCAGGCCCGGCCTGGGAGACGGCCTCTACCAGTCGCTGGTCAACGCCCTGCAGATCAACGAGTCGCCGTCGGGGCACCAGCAGGGTGACGTGTCCTCGTTCCCCGCCTCCGCCAACGAGGCCCAGGCCCACAAGGGCTCGGCGTTCCAGTACGGCTGGTGGGGATACGTGAGCAAGGACGTCCGCGCGGTGCTCGGGGACCAGGTCGCCGGCCCGCTGCCCGCCAGGTACTGCGGGGGCGGCACCGTGGCGGGGTGCCGCACCGTGCTGCTGGAGAGCCTGTCGGCGGCGCTCGCCGAGCCCGCGGCGACGACCTACCCGGCCGACGACGTCTGCTCGGCCGGCGACCAGTGGTGCTCCGACGCCATCGAGCACTCCCCGCTCGGCGGGATCAAGCACTCGCTGATCTCCTGGCAGAACCGGCCGACCTACCAGGAGGTCGTGTCGTTCCCGGCGCGACGGGGCGACGTGACCGCCAACCTCGCCCAGGGGAAGAGCGCCAGGGCCTCCAGCAGCCAGCTCCTCCACCCGGCGAGCCGGGCCGTCGACGGCGACCCCAGGACCCGCTGGTCCAGCTCGTCCAGTGACGACCAGTACCTCCAGGTCGATCTGGGGACGAGCGCGACCGTGGCCAGGGCGGTGCTGCGCTGGGAGGCGGCCTACGGGTCGGCGTACTCGATCCAGACCTCCGCCGACGGCTCGGCCTGGACCACGGTCCGCTCGGTCACCGGCGGGAACGGCGGCGTCGACAACGTGACGTTCGCCCCGGTCCAGGCGCGCCACGTGCGCGTCCAGGGCGTCACCCGCGGCACCTCGAACGGCTACTCCCTCTACGAGCTGGAGGTTCACTCCCACTGACCCCGCCGCGGACGGGGAGGGCAGGGGGCGGCGGCGCGCGCACCGCGGCCGCCCCCTCTCCGCACGCCCGGAAGGACGCCCGCCGGTCCACGACCGGACATCCGTGCGCTCAGGAGGGCGCCGGTGGGCCCGCGACCGGGCATCCGTGCGCTCAGGACGGCATCGGTGGGCCCGCGACCGGGCATCCGCTCAGGAGGGCTCCAGCGGGTTCACGACCGGTAGCGGTCAGGACGGCTCCTGCCGGTTCGCGACCGGTACCGGTCGGAACGGGGCCAGCGGGTTCGCGACCGGTACGTACCCGGCCGAGCGGTCCGCCGAGCGGGCCCACCTGACCGACAGGTTGGCCTTGGCCGGGAGCGGCCTGCCGGAGAGCAGGTCCGCCACCGGCCGGGGCCACCCGCGAGGCCCGGCGTACCCGGCCAGCACCTCCCGGGCCACCGCCCACAGCTCGCGTCCGAGCCCGTCCCGGTCCCCGTCGTCCGGCCCGTCCCCGGTGCCCGGGGCGGTCCCGGTGAGGGAGGCGGCGATCTCGGGGAGGTGGTTGACCATCAGGCAGTAGACCACCCGGTCCCACCCGGCGGCCGGGTCGTAGGTGAGCGCCTCGGCGACCCGGCCGGGCAGCCCGGACAACTCGTGCCGCCCGGCGACGAGCTTGGTCCCCTCCAGGTCGCGGAAGACCGCCTCCACCGGCAGACCCGCCGCGTCCACGCCGATCAGGACGTTCTGCAGGTGGGGTTCGAGCACCACGCCGTGGCCGAGGTAGGCCTCCAGCACCGGTGGCGCCACGCGCTCCACGTACGCCCGCCACCAGCCCACCGGATCGGCCACCGGGTGCCCGGCGGCGGCCAGGGCGCCGCTGAGCAGCGGGGTCACCCCCGGCCGGCAGACCGACCACGGCGCGACCCGGACGATCACCCCCAGCCCCTCCAGCAGCCGGGTCCCCAGGGCGGCCGAGCGGTAACCCGGCTCGGGCAGCCAGCGGGTGCCCGGGAAGGCGGCCGACAGGTCCCGGAAGACCGGTTCGAGGCGGCGGCTCAGCTCGACCGCCCCGGCCAGCTCGTACCAGGAGTTCTTCCGCAGGCAGTTGGTGATCCGCACGTCCAGGCTGAACTTCAGGCACCGGTCGATCAGCGGCTCGTAGACCGTGCGGACCGACGAGGTGGGGACCGCCCTGCGCGAGCCCTCGCCCAGGTCGATCAGGCGGCCGTCGGCCAGGGGCGCGGCCAGGTCCGCGGTGAGCAGCTCCAGCTGCCAGGGGTGCGCGGGCAGCAGCGCGTAGCCCGGCGGTGCCTGGCCGAGCGCGTCCAGGGAGCCCGTGTCACCGGCACCGGCCAGCACGTCCCGCCTGACCCCCAGCAGCCGCAGCGGGAAGCTCGCGTGCGCCTCGGGCGCGTACCGCAGCCAGCCGTCGCCGCCGCGCGCCTTGGGGCTGGGATGGAACGGGTGCCCGAAGACCAGCGCCTGCTCCGAGGCCAGCCACGGATCGGCGGGCGGCGACGCGTCCCGCCGCGCCGCGAGCAACGTGGTCATGACGTCCCTGCTCTCGGCCACCTGGGAGGCGAACTCGTCGTTGTCCTCGCCGAGCTCGCTCTCCACCAGCCGCACCAGCCTCTCCGCCGAGAGCGGCTGCCAGGAGCCGTTCTCCAGCCACTCGGCCCGCCCGTCGAAGCGCAGCGCCAGGCCGCCGTGCGCGCGGACGCGCAGCAGGGTGCCGGCGACGCGCAGCAGCACGTACGGCCGGGCGTGCTCGACCTGGCCGCGGGGTCCCGAGATCTCCCGCACGCAGCAGCGCAGCAGCGCGGCGAGTGAGGCCTCCTCGGCGACGGACGCCGGGGAGTCGAGGGCGAGGCTGGTCATGACGTCCTTCGCGTGGTCGTGGCCGGTGCGGCCTGGGGCGGCTGGCGGAGGTAGTTCGGCCCGCTCGTGCCGTAGAACTTGTTCACGTCGCGCGCGCCGGTGCGCGCCTTGTCCACCAGGGTCCCGGCCGTGACCATCGACTTCCCGACGAGCCGGGCGGCGTCCAGGGTCCTGGCCCGCAGCAGCCTGGCCATCGGGTCCTCCCCGTACTCGTCGAGCGCCTCGGCCAGCGTCCCGCGGACCAGCTCGAAGGCCGGGCGCGGCGCCAGCGCGCCGAACACCGGGGCCGCGGCGGCCAGGTGCAGGGTGATGGTCACGAACATGTCGGCCAGCGCGTGCGGATCGTCGGTCAGCATCCGGGGGTCGGTGAAGTCCGGTACCGCCAGGCCCGCGTCCCGCAGCCGTTCGGGCGAGGTGAGCAGGCCGTCGTTGTCCTTGACGAGCACCCCGGCCAGACCACCGCCCGCGGCGTCACCGGGCCCGGTGTCCCGCCCCGGTCCGCGAGGGACGGGTCCGTGCGGGAGCGGTTCGCGGGAGGCCGGAACCCCGGAGCCGGGCAGGGGGGAGCCGGTGACCGGTCCGAACATCAGCGAGAGGTTCTGCTGGTGGGCCTCCAGCGCGGTGCCGTACCTGACGAAGAGGCGCACGTGGTAGCCGAACAGGACCCGCAGGTACTCACCGAGCAGCCCGGCGACGTCCCCTCCGCACCACCGCCCGGCCAGCTCCTCCACGACCGTGCCGCCCCCGGGCAGCGGTGCCGGCAGCGCCGCGACCGTGACGGCCTCCCCGGCGGGGTGGCGCCGCAGCAGCCAGCCCAGGTACTCGTGCCCGGCATGGCCGTAGGTCTGCTCGTCGGCCAGGAACACCCGCGGGTCGGGCATGGCGCGCAGCAGCAGCTCGGCCCGTGCCCCGTCGGCCAGCGTGCCTGGTCTGATCGACCTGCGGTTGCGCAGCCCGAGCGTGCTGGTGGCCAGCGGCAGCTTCAGGTACGTGCCCGGCGAGACCTCGACCGTGCGCATCGACAGCGTGGGCCTGACCTTCAGGTACGCCTCCGGCGCCACGGCCGCCCACCCGACCCGCTCGACCTCGCCGACCGTCAGCGGGTGCACGGGGAACAGCGCGTGCGTCCGCGCGAGGCCCGGCGCGAGCCCGACGGCCTCGAAGGCGGGCGCGCACGGGACCTCCGGCCCGGTCAGCCGCTCGCGCGGCACCGCGGCCCAGCGCAGCGCGAAGACGGGCGCGAACTCCGGCGCGTACGCCACCAGCTCCCCGTCGGACAGTCCGAACCGGCAGCGGGCCGTCGGGTAGACCGGGTGGTCGACGAAGGCGGCCAGCGTCTCGTACCGCGTGCCCCCGGTGACGGTCGTGCCGCCGGGAACGGGGGCCAGCCGGGCGAGCACCTCCTCGCGCCGGGCGTCGTGCAGGTCCAGGGCGCGCAGCGCCTCACGGCACTCCCGGACGAAGGACTCCACCCCTGCGGCGTCGGCCGGGGCGGAGACCTCTCGCAGCGCGTGCAGCACCTCCTCCAGGCGCAGCGCCTCCTGCGGGGCCGTCACGAAGTCCTGGAACAGCGAGCCCGGGACCAGCCGTACCCGCCTGCCGCCGGGCAGCAGCAGCGCGACACCGTCCTTGCCGCGGGTCATCCGCCCGGCCAGGCCGCCGTAGTCCTCGCGCAGCAGCGCGTTGAGCACCCGGGCCGCCAGGTACGGCTCCCGCGGGCTCGTCGGGCCGGTACCCGAGCCGAGGCCGGCCCCCGAGTCCGGGCCGGGACCCGGGCCGAGGCCGGAGGCCGTGACGACGCCGGAGGCCGTGACGACGTCGGAGGGGGAGGCGGGGGAGGCGGGTCCCTGGCCGGAACCGGTCATGCGATCACCCACGGGTTCGCGGTGGTGAAGCCCGTGATGGCCGCGTCCACGCTCGCCCGGTCCGGCCCGATCGCGCGGACGATCCCCAGGTAGTCGCGGTTGGTGTGGTTCGGCTCGATCCGGTCGCCCACGGCGCGCAGCGGCCGGTGCCAGACCCTGACCGGTTCGCCGCCCGCGGGGACGACCGTCCCGGGGGCCGCGGCCACGGTCCCCGGACGTCCGGCGACCAGGCTCAGCGCGGTCCCGTGCCCCCGGGCCCGGCCGGGAGCCGGCAGCCCCGACCCGAGATGGACGCCGAGGATCAGCTCGAACAGCGGCACGCCCAGCAGGTCCGCGAGCAGGAACTCGCAGTGGTCGCCGATCACCCGGTAGTTGACCTCCACGATCCGCGGTCCCCGCCGGGTCATCACGTACTCGGTGTGGCAGGCGCCCAGCCCCACCCCCAGCGCCTCCAGGGCCCGCAGCACGTGGTCGCGGCCGGGAGGCGGCTCCCAGTCGAGGCGTTCCTCCACGAAGTGCGGCAGCGGGCCCAGGACGGTGCGGAAACCGCCGAGCACCTGGATCCGCTCGCCGTCGCCGAGCGTCTCCATCGTGTGCAGCGGCCCGTCGAGGTACTCCTCGACCACCAGCGCCTCACCGGGCCGCCGCGCCCTGATCCTCGCCACGGCCCCGGCGAGCTCGCCCGCGTCCCGGACCAGCACCACGTCCTCGCTGGCCACGCCCTCGCGGGGCTTGACGACGGCGGGGAAGGGCGGGTCGGCGGGCAGCGGGTCGGCCGGTCCCAGCCGCCGGGACCACACGGTCTCGACCCCGGCCGCGGCCAGCCTCCGCCGGGTGAGCGCCTTGTTCTTGGTGTCGACGCAGGCCCGCCAGTCCTTGGCCGGGAGGTCGAAGTAGGCCGCCGCGAGCGCGGTCTCGGCCTGGACGTGGTCGGAGTTGGAGAAGATCGCATCCGGGGGGACGTGGTGCGCGACCGTGTCGATCACCGCTCGCGGGTCCCGTACGTCGCAGTGGAGCACCTCCGTCCCGGCGTCGCGGTGGTGCTCGGGACGGTCGGTGAGGATGGTGACCTCGCAGCCGAGCGCACGTGCCGCCGGGAGGAAACCGTCGGTCACCGAGTCCGTCGGTTTCAGCGCGGTGAGGTACAGCCGCAATGCAGACCCCCCATATCAGGTAAGGCTAACCTAACCGTCCGCATCCTAGTCAGACGGCGATCATCGCGTGCGGGGGACCGGGGTATTGACCGCGTATACCCGTGTCGCCCGCCTATCGGGGTCTTCCTTCATCCCTGTACGCCGTGCCGGTGGAGACGCCCGTTCCGGTGCCCACCGCGGGGCGGTCCTTTCGCGGGAGCGGCGGCCTTTCCGCGGGGACGGTCCCGTCCCGGGTCCGGCCCTCTGGCGGCAGGACGGGAGCGGCCGGTGGCCCTGGCGCGTACGGGATCCGTCGGGAGGGAGGCTACCCGAACGGGCCACGGGGCAGGGCCGGTCACGGCGCATAGGATGTGCACTCGGTTCGGGAGGACGGAACGGCGTGGAGATCACCGCACAAGAAGGACTGCTGGGCCCCCTGCTGCTCGCGCGCACCGCCATCGACCGGTCGGCCGCGTTCCGCGGTGACGCCGGATGGCTGGAGCGGGCCTGGGCGGACGGGACGACCAGGGTCGTGGTCGTCGACGACGGGCGGGCCCTGGTCCGCCGCGCGGGCGAGGAGGCCGGGCTGGTGCTGCTGCCCACGGCCGAGGCGCCCGAGGGGGAGCGCTACCTGCTCGGCGTGGACGCCGAGGGGGTCGCCTACTTCGCCGTGGCGGTCACGGGCGCCGCCGGCTCCGGTCCCGCCTTTCTCGACCGGCTCGCCGCCACGCTCCCCGCCGGGCGGGGAGAGGTCTCCGCGGCCGGGCTCCGGCAGGTCGGCTCGCTGCTGGGCGATCTGGACGCCGGGCTGCTGGTGTACGCGGTCGCCCTGGAGGCATGGCACTCCACCCACGAGTTCTGTCCCCGCTGCGGGAGCCGCACCGAGGTGCGGGCGGGCGGGCACGTCCGCGTCTGCCCCGTGGACGGCAGCCAGCACTTCCCCCGGGTCGACCCCGCGGTGATCATGCTGATCCACGACGACCGGGACCGGTGCCTGCTGGCCAGGGGGCCGCAGTGGCCCGAGGGGCGGCTGTCGGTGCTGGCCGGGTTCGTCGAGCCGGGCGAGTCGCTGGAGCACGCCGTGGCCCGCGAGGTGGCCGAGGAGGTCGGCGTGCGCGTGGTCGACGCGCGCTACATGGGCAGCCAGCCCTGGCCCTTCCCGCGCAGCCTGATGATCGGCTTCTTCGCGCGGGCCACGACGACGGAGTTCGTCCTGGAGCCCGAGGAGATCGCCGAGGCGCACTGGTTCAGCCGCGCCGAGCTGCTGGCCGCGCTGGAGAGCGGCGAGGTCCGCCTGCCGTCCTCGCTCTCGATCGCCCGCAGGCTCATCGAGACCTGGTACGGAGAACCGCTGCACGGCGACTGGTGACCCCTGGTCCAGGGTTCCCCGTACGGCCCGGCCGTCCGCGCGTTCGAGCGGAGCCCGCAGGGGCCGGGCACGCGAGGGCCCCGGTGTCCGCGAGGACGGCGTGCGTCCGCGGGCCGGGGCCGGATGCGTCGGTGGTGCCGGGCGGTTACACGCCCGCGCCCGCCAGGATGCGCTTGAGCTCGATCACCGAGGGGTTGGTCCTGACGATCCGCCCGGTGGGGGAGTCCACCACCACGGTGGGCACGGTCTGGTTGCCGTTGTTGACGCTCATGACGAACGAGGCGGCGTCGGGGTCACTGTCGATGTCGACCTCGGTGAAGGCGATGCCCTCGCGGCCCAGCTGGCTCTTCAGCCGCTTGCAGGGACCGCACCAGGTGGTGGTGTACACAGTCAGCGCCATGTCTGAGAAATCCCCTCGTGTAATGTCCGGCGCCATTGCCAACAACGTGAGAGGCGTTCAGCTTCCCGAAGCGAGAAGCTTCTGCGCGACCCACTCCTGAGTCTGCTCGGCCACGCCCGGCAGACGGTACAGGGGAGCGCTGTGCTCGATGCCCGGTTCGGTGAGCACCGTCACCGACACGCCGAACGGGCGCAGGTGGTCCTTGAGCTGGTTGCCGTGCTCGGGCGACACGAACTCGTCCTCCGAGTGCACCACCAGCATGGGCGCGTCGCCCCGGCTCGCGTGCCAGGGCACCTCCATGCTGGACCAGATCTTGGCGCACCTGCCGGTGGGCTCGCAGCCTCCGGCGAGCTTGATGGCGGCCTGGCGCAGCTTGCGCTTGTTCAGGTCGAAGGTGTCGGCGCCCTCGGTGTACGCGGTGAGCGGGGAGACCACCGGGGAGATGCCGACCACGCCCCGCAGGCCCCGCAGGCGGCTCTTGTAGGTGCCGGCCGCGGTGGCCAGGTGACCCCCCGCGGAGAAACCGATGATCACGTAGTTGTTCGGGTCGAAGGACCACAGCGCCGCGTGCCTGCGCGCCGTGGCGATGGCGTCGAGGGTGTCGGTGCGCTGGGCCGGCCAGGAGGCGTCGCCGGACAGGCGGTAGTTGAGGTTGAAGACGACGTAGCCCTGCTCGGCGTAGCTCCGGCTGATCTCCGTCATGTACTTCTTGTCGCCCGAGGACCACCAGCCGCCGTGGATGAGGAAGACGGCGGGCCGCTTGATCTCGTCGGACTGGTACCAGACGTCCATCCGCTGGCGGGGGTGCGAGCCGTAGGAGACGGTGTCGACGACGGTGCCCTGGCTCGACGGGTCGGGCGTGGCCGTCGCGGTGGGGGTCGGGGTCGGCGCGGGGGTGCGCTCCGCGGCCCCGCCGGTGCGGGCGCCGCCCCCCGTGCCGCGTCCGGTCTCGCCGCCGGTGCCGCCCCGGCTCCCGATCCCGGCGCCTCCGGCCGTGCCCGCGTCGCCCACGTCGCCCACGTCGCGCGCGTCACTGCGGGCCTGGGTCACGGTGCTCCGGGTCGCGGAGACCATGCCGGTCGAGGACGTCGGGCCGGTCACGGGCGTCCTCGTGCCCGTGGCGGCGGTCACGCCGTCCAGCCGGGCCGGAGCGGCGGTCGCGTGGGCGTGCGCGGTCGTGTGCATCACCGCGGGTCCGAGCATCACCGCCGCGAGAGCGAGCGCACCCGCGGTTACCCCAGTTCGCACGGGCCTTTTTCCTTCCCTGGGAGCAATCAGCCCCCATTGTGGAGCAAAGGACGTGCTTTGTGCATCTCGGCGAACCACATAGGTTGACGGCGGCGTGTTGCCAGAATGAGCGGTGCCGGCCGGCGGCTGGGAGGATGGGGCCGCCCGGTCCGTACGACCGCGTGTGTTCGACTGCGTGAAGGAGCCTCCGTGGAGCCCGACGACGTCCTGGCGGCACTGGACCCCGAGCAGCGTGAGGTGGCCGAGGCCGTCCGGGGACCGGTCTGCGTCCTCGCCGGAGCGGGCACGGGCAAGACCCGCGCCATCACCCACCGCATCGCGCACGCGGTCCGCAGCGGGGTGGTCGACCCCCAGGGCGTGCTGGCCGTGACGTTCACCACACGCGCGGCCGGTGAGCTCCGCCAGCGGCTGCGGCAGCTCGGCACGCCGGGTGTGCAGGCGCGCACCTTCCACGCCGCGGCGCTGCGCCAGCTCACCTACTTCTGGCCGCGGGTCATCGGCGGGGACCCGCCGAGGGTGATCGAGTCGAAGCTGCCGCTGCTGATCGACGCCTGCCGCTCCCTGCGCAGGAACCAGGACCGCTCGGAGCTGCGGGACATCGCCTCGGAGATCGAGTGGGCCAAGGTCACCCAGATCGGCCCCGAGGACTACGTGGCCGCGGCCAGGAAGGCCGGGCGGACGCCGCCCGTCCCGGTCGAGGAGGTCGTCCGGCTCTACGACGAGTACGAGAACCTCCGCCGCGACCGGCACCTGGTCGACTTCGAGACCATCCTGGAGCTCACCGCCGCGGTGATGACCGAGCACCGCGAGGTCGCCTCGCAGATCCGCCAGCAGTACCGCTACTTCGTGGTCGACGAGTACCAGGACGTCAACCCGCTGCAGAAGCTGCTGCTCGACACCTGGCTCGGCGGCCGCGACGACCTGTGCGTGGTCGGCGACCCCAACCAGACGATCTACTCCTTCACCGGCGCGACCACCCGCTACCTGACCGGCTTCCCGGTCGAGTACCCCGACGCCACCGTGATCAGGCTGGTCCGCGACTACCGCTCCACCCCCCAGGTCGTCTCGCTGGCCAACCGGGTGCTCGAAAAAGCGCGCACCCCGCACAAGCTCGCCCTGATCGCCCAGCGCCCGGACGGCCCCGAACCGGTCTTCACCGAGTACGACGACGAGACCGCCGAGGCCGAGGGCGTGGCCCGCGCGGTGCGCAAGCTCGCCGACAGCGGGGTGCCCACCCGTGAGATCGCCGTGCTCTTCCGGGTCAACGCCCAGTCCGAGGCCTACGAGCAGGCCTTCGCCAAGGCCGGCCTGCCGTACGTGCTGCGCGGCGCCGACCGGTTCTTCGAACGCCCCGAGGTGCGCCAGGCGGTCGTGCTGCTGCGCGGCGCCGCCCGCTCGGCCGAGCCCGGGGACACCCTCGCCTCGACCGTGCACCACATCCTGTCCGGCATCGGCCTCACCCCCCAGCCCCCCGGGGGCGGCAAGGCCCGGGAGAAGTGGGAGTCGCTCAAGGCCCTGGCCGACCTCGCCGAGGACCTGGCCGCCGCCGGAGCGGACCTGCCGGCGTTCGTGGCCGAGCTGGAGCGCCGGGCCAGCGAGCAGCACGCGCCGCCGGTCGAGGGGGTCACCCTCGCCTCGCTGCACGCCGCCAAGGGCCTGGAATGGGACGCGGTCTTCCTGGTAGGCGTCACCGAGGGCATGCTGCCGATCGTCTACGCCGAGACGCCCGAGCAGATCGAGGAGGAGCGCCGGCTGCTCTACGTCGGCATCACCCGGGCCCGCGCCCACCTGGCGCTCTCCTGGGCGCTGGCGCGCTCCCCAGGGGGCCGGCGCTCCCGCAGGCCCTCCACCTTCCTGGACGGGCTCACCGGCCGTTCCCCCCAGGCCCGCTCCGCGCAGAAGGGCCGCGCCGGGTCCTCCCCGTCGGATCGCCGCCGGGTCGCCTCGCCGATCAGCTGCCGGGTCTGCGGCAAGACCCTGGCCGTCGCCGCCGAGCAGAAGCTCGGCAGGTGCGCCACCTGCCCCGCCGACCACGACGAGAGGCTGCTCGACGAGCTCAAGACCTGGCGTACGGCGGTGTCGAAGAACGAGAAGCTGCCGCAGTGGGCCGTCTTCACCGACATCACCCTCCAGGCCATCGCCGAGCGGGCCCCCCTCTCGGAACAGGACCTGCTGGCGATCACCGGAATAGGACGCGTCAAACTGGATCGCTACGGCGAAGCGGTGCTCGAACTGTGCCGCAACGCCGCGAACCGGACGGAGGACGCGTGAACGAGGCGCTCAAGGAGCTCCTGGACCTGCTCGACCTGGAGCAGATCGAGCTCGACATCTTCCGGGGCCGCAGCCCCGAGGAGCGTATCCAGCGTGTCTTCGGCGGCCAGGTGGCCGCCCAGGCACTGGTCGCCGCGGGCCGGACGGTGCCCGATGACCGGAACGTCCACTCGCTGCACGCCTACTTCATCCGGCCGGGCGACCCGGCCATCCCGATCGTCTACAACGTCGAACGGGTCCGTGACGGCCGTTCCTTCACCACCCGGCGGGTGGTGGCCGTCCAGCACGGCAAGGCGATATTCACCATGTCGGCCTCCTTCCACGTGACCGAGACCAGCGTCGAGCACCAGGCGACCACCATGCCCGAGGTGGTCGACCCGGAGACCCTGCCGCTCTTCCGGGACCGAATGCTCCAGGTCGTGGGGAACGACTCGCCGATGCGCGAGTGGCTCGCCAAGCCCAGGCCGGTGGACGCCCGCTACGTGACCCCCCTCACCTGGGAGGCCCACCGCGACCCGGAGCTTCGCGGCTCCAAGACCAACGTCTGGTTCCGCTACGACACCGAGCTGCCCGACGACCCCCTGCTGCACGTCGTGCTGGCCGCCTACGCCTCCGACTTCACGCTCGTCGACACCGTGCTGCTCACCCACGGCCTGGCGTGGGGCGCCTCCAACCTCTCCGGCGCCTCCCTGGACCACGCGATGTGGTTCCACCGCCCCTTCCGGGTGGACGAGTGGGTGCTCTACGCCCAGGAGTCGCCGTGGTCGGGGGCGGCGCGGGGACTCGCCAGGGGCGAGATGTTCACCCGGTCCGGAGACCTGGCCGTGTCGGTAGTTCAGGAGGCCATGATTCGCGTGAGATAGTCGCAACACCGCAGGTAGAAAATATGTTGCCCACTTCCCCGGCAGGGGTTTAGGGTCATGGTCATGCAAGTCGGGCTCTACTGTCCGACGATCAACGAATGGAGGTGAGTCCGCTGTGAAAAGCATCCTGATGCCGTCCCAGATGGGACTCGCTTCCGCGCGCCGTAACACCGTTCTGCCCTGCGCCGTCCGGACCCTCCTCACCGTTGGTGCGGCAGCTCCGGTTTCGCAGGACGATTCTGCCCACTTCCAGATCGAAGCCCGACGCTGGGCCACGCCCGCCGCCTTCCCGGCGACGGTTGCTCCGGCGACGGCCAAGCCGGTGGCGTTCGTCCCGGCTGCCGAGACCCGGGTGGGCGACAGCTACGCAGCAATGACCCAGCACATCGGAAACGGTGGACTGCGCGGTCCGCAACCCTGGAGGCATCCTCCGGTCATGACCTGACCGAGGAAAAAGCCTTCAGGCCGCGGATCCGCACCAGGATCCGCGGCCTTCTTGTTTGTCCGCGTCGTTCCTGACCCCCACCCCAAGAGGTAACCAAAGATCAACGCCTAGCTGAGAGGTGAAACAGATGGGGGCCCAGACGGTCATGGACCTGATCGACGAAGCCACAATCCCCTGTCGTACCGACCCCGACCTGTGGTTCGCCGAGTCCCCGGAGGACGTGGAGTTCGCCAAGGCGCTCTGCGGGGGCTGCCCGATCCGTGAGGCCTGCCTGGCTCGCGCTCTGGAGCGCGAGGAGCCGTGGGGGGTCTGGGGTGGCGAGCTCGTCCTGCGCGGGGCGATCGTCCCCCGGAAGCGTCCGCGCGGGCGTCCGCGCAAGAACCCGGTCGCTGCCTGAACGACCCGGTCACCGACCGGTACCACCGAGAACCCGATCGACCACCACAGAACGTTCCCGAAAGGATCACCCTGATGAGCTACCTCTCCACCGGCGGCCTCGACCTGTCGTCTATGCACCAAGAACTGGTCCGGGACCGAATACAAACCCTCCACCGTGAGGCGGAGGAACATCGCAGGGCGGCCGGTCTCCAGCGCCTCCGGCGCGCCGAGCGCGATGCGGAGCGCGCCTCGGCCCGTCTGCGCACCGCGATCCTGCGCCTCATCTGATCCGCGTCTGATCAGCGTTTGATCAGGGAGGATCGGCTGAGGCGTAGGCGGAGACATAGAGGAACATAGAGGGACAGCATGATGATCGAGGGGTGGCCCGCACCGGGGTCGCCCCTCGATCGTTTTCGTTTCCCTCGGATGAGCCTTCCGGATCACCCTGGGTCTCACCCCGAGCCGTACATCACCGCGCGCCGACGTCCCAGGTAGGACGTCCCCCGGGGCCTCCCGATCTCCCGCGGCTCCGGGCGGTGACCCGGTCTCCCGCGGCTCCGGGCGGTGCCGATGCCCCAGGCGGGACGTCCCCCGGGGCCTCCCGATCTCCTGCGACTCCGGAAGGTGACCCGATCTTCCGCGGCCCCGGGCGGTGACCCGACGCCGCCCCGCCACCGGCCCTTTTCGCCGGGAGCCGACCCGGAGCCGACCCGGAGCCGACCCGGAGCCGACCGAGAGCCGGTCAGGCCCTGGCCGAGCCCTGAACGGGCCCCGATGGCCCGCCGTCGCCCGGTCATCGATCTCCCTCAGGCGTTCGTGAGGGGCTCCCCGGTGTCCTCGTCGGCGAAGCCGGGCACCCAGCGGATGACCTCCTCGCGGAAGCGGGCGGTCGCGCCGAGCTGGCAGAGCACACCGACCCCCGCCGCGTGCACCCGATGGATGAGGACGTAGGAGGGGGGCAGGTTGAGCTGGCGCACCACGTTGCCCGGGCGCAGGTCGGTGGCCGTCGCGGCCTGCCGCTGGAGCCATTCCCTGCTGAAGGAGAACTCCTCGACCTGGGTCGGCTCGACGTAGGGGGCGAGGAAACCCCGCAGGGCTTCGACGTCGATCTCGATGTGCGGCAGGATGAACCCCTCGTCACGAAGGCCCCACAGCACGGCCTCCATGTCGCCGTTGTTGAAGATCCTGGTCAGCTTCCCGAAGACGGGCGGGTAGCCGTCGGGCATCCGGTTGACCGCGCCGAAGTCGAGCACGCACATCCGGCCGTCCTCGACGATCCGGAAGTTGCCCGGATGCGGGTCGGCATGGAGCATGCCCACCCGTGCCGGCGAGGAGAACAGGAACCGGACGAGCTGGAGGCCGGCCCGGTCGCGCTCCTCCTGGGTGCCGCCGGTGATGATCCGCGACAGCGGGATGCCGTCGACCCACTCGGAGACGAGCACCTGCTCGTTGGCGGCGATGACGTCGGGGATCAGGAAGTCGGGGTCGTCCTTGAACTCCAGGGCGAAGGCGTGCTGCGCCTCGGCCTCGCGCAGGTAGTCGAGCTCCTCCGCCACCCGCTCGCGCAGCTCGCTCAATACGGCCTTGATGTCGAGGCCCGGAAGGAGCACCCCGAAGAGCTTGCCCAGACGGGCGAGCTGGTTGAAGTCGGAGAGCAGGGCCTTCCCCGCCCCCGGATACTGGATCTTGACCGCGACCGTGCGGCCGTCGTGCCAGACGGCCTTGTGCACCTGCCCGATCGACGCGGCCGCGGTCGGGGTGTCCTCGAACGACAGGAAGTTCTCCCGCCAGTCGTCGCCCAGCTGCTCGATCAGGACCTTGTGCACGGTCGCCGCGGGCAACGGCGGGGCCGCGTCCTGAAGCTTGGTCAGGGTCGCCCGGTAGGGGCCGGCGACCTCGGCGGGCAGTGCCGCCTCGAAGATGGAGAGCGCCTGGCCGAGCTTCATCGCCCCGCCCTTCAGCTCTCCGAGGACCTTGAAGATCTGCTCGGCGGTGCGTTCCTGGATCTCCTGGGCGACGATCTCGGCGGACTTGCCCCCGATCCGTTTCCCCAGGCCCATGGCGGTGCGGCCGGCGAACCCGATGGGAAGAGCCGCCAGCTTGGCGGAGCGCGCAACGGCGCGGCGCGGAAGGTCACTCACC
Organism: Streptosporangium sp. NPDC050855; assembly: GCF_044456585.1. Classification (NCBI taxonomy): domain Bacteria; kingdom Bacillati; phylum Actinomycetota; class Actinomycetes; order Streptosporangiales; family Streptosporangiaceae; genus Streptosporangium; species Streptosporangium sp. NPDC050855. Next base: position 15,635 of record NZ_JBITFY010000005.1, on the reverse strand, counting down.
TTGATTAGCGGCGTGTCCCCCGTACAGCGAGACGCCGCTCCCTCCCTTCGCTGTGGTGTCGTCAGCGACAGGTGGCCGACGCGACCATTGTTAGCGAACCCAACTCGTTTCGAAAGCAACGACATTGAGGATGAACACTCCAGGATCGCCTCTTCCAGCTCCAATCTGGCAATACTTCTACTGTGCTGTTGGTCACAGCCGGTTCGCAGCCGTCGATCAGGGCGAGCGCGTGACCGGCGGCGGATGCCGCCACCAGCGCCGACAGCGCCGCCCCGCACGCGTGCTCTCCCGCGGGGAAGCCTCCGAGCCGGGCACTGACGACCGGCCAGCCGGGGTCGCGATCCCGCCGGGTCAGCTCCAGGCAGTTCAGGCAGGTGCTCCGCCCGGGCAGCACCAGCGGGCCGACCGAGCCCGACCCCTCGAAGGCGGTCACCAGAAGGTGCGGGATCTCCCACTCCAGCAGCTCCCTGACCAGGAGGCCGTCCAGCGGCACCACGGGCGCGAGCACCGCCAGGTCGGGCGGCGGGGCTCCGTCGGACGGCCGTGCCGCCCCGTCGCCGGTCCACGCGGTGATCCCGGGGGCCAGCCTCCTGGCCACCGCGACCGCGCCGTCCTGCCTGCTCATCCCCACCTCCGGCCAGCCGAGCCCGCCGGGCACGACGTCCCGGCGCCGGGCCGTGCCGGGATCGACGACACAGAGGTGACCGATGCCCGACGCGGCGAGCAGGGCGACGACCTGCGCGCCCACCCGGCCGGCCCCGTAGACCCGGATCCGGGCCCGGCGCCTGCGTTCCAGCGTGGAGAGCCCGCCGTCGATCGTGCCGGGGGAGAGGGAGAGCGCGTCGAGATCGGGCTGCAGCCGGTCGCGTTCGGCGATCTCGAGCGTGCGCAGCGGACCGGGACCGGCGGCCGCGTCCTCCACCACGCCCCGGCTGACCAGCAGATCGAGCAGGACCCGGCCGTTCTCCTCGCCCAGCCCCGCCGCGGCGGCACCGGCCAGCACGCCCGCGACGTCCCGTACGCCGTCGAGGCTCTCCACCCAGCGGCGGACCTCGGGATCGAGATCGGTCAGCATCACCGAGTGCCGTGAGTGCAGGCCGAACTGCAGGGTGCGCCCGTCCCGGGCGACACGTCGCAGGGCCGGCTTCAGGCGTGGTCTCATCGAACGGTCCTTCCTGGTCGAGGGGAGGAAGGCCCGCTGGGAGATCCATGAAGCGGGCCGGGCGTGCAGCGTGCCACGCCCACGGAAGATCCCGGACGACTTCTCCCCGGCCTGTGGATAACTTTCCACCCCTGAACACCCGGGCACCCGGGCACCCGGACCCCCGGACGCCAGTGGACGCCCGGACGCCCGGACACCCGTGCACGCCAGCGGATGACACCCCCGGCGCCGGCCGGTCGTGGGTTACGCTCCCCGGCATGGACGAGCTCTTGGTCGAACGGCACGACGACGGTGTCGTGGTGCTCACCCTGAACGCCCCCGACCGGCGCAACGCGATGACCGACGGGATGACCGCCCGCTGGCGGGAGACCATCGCCGGGCTCGCGGCCGACGAGGACCTGCGGTGCGTGGTCGTCACCGGGGCAGGGAACGCGTTCTGCTCCGGAGGGGACCTGTCCTGGCTCGCCGAGCGGGGCGCCGAGGACGTGCCCGCCCTGCGCGAGCGCATGCTCGGTTTCTACCGGACCTGGCTGGCCGTCGCCGACCTCGAGGTGCCCACCCTGGCCGCCGTCAACGGGGCGGCCGTCGGAGCGGGTCTGTGCCTGGCCCTGGCGTGCGACCTGATCTACGCCGCCGAGGAGGCCAAGCTGCTCGCCCCCTTCACCTCGCTCGGCCTGCACCCGGGCATGGCGGCCACCTACCTGCTCCCCAGGGTGGCCGGTGTGGGCCTGGCGAGGGAGATATTGCTCACAGGCCGGACCCTGACGGGCCGCGAGGCGGCGACCGCCGGGCTGGTGACCAGGGCTTTCCCCCGCGCGTCCCTGATGGCCGAGGTGATGGAGATCGCGTCGCGCACCGCGGCCAACGCCCCGATCGCCACCCGGCTCACCAAGGTCGCCCTGGCCGGCGGCGGACACGCGGATCTCGGGGCCGCGCTGCGCTGGGAGTCCCTGGCGCAGCCGGTCACCATGGCCTCGGACGACATGATCGAAGGGCTGGCCGCCCAGAGAGAACGACGGCCCCCGCGATTCGGCAACGCGTGAGACGGCCGATATCCAGGTTAATTCGATAAGACGCGGCCATAGTCGATCACTCATGCCGAACAACCGGCGAACAGTGATTGACCAGCGGGAACGTGTTCTACCCTCTGGTGTGAATTCGCCATTCTCGGCTACCGTTCATATGTGCCCCCCGAGACAGTCGAGGTCCGCCGAAGTTCTCGCCGCCGGCGGACGGTTTCTGCGTACCGCGACGGCGAGAAAACGATCGTGCTCCTCCCCGCCGGTCTGAGCAGCACCGACGAGGAACAATGGGTGCGTCGCATGCTCGATCGACTCGCGGCCAAGGAGCAGCGCAGGCGTCCCTCGGACGACGACCTCCTCGAACGGGCCACCGACCTCTCGAACCGCTACCTGGACGGGCAGGCGACACCGTCGAGCGTGCGCTGGGTGGAGAACCAGCAGCACCGCTGGGGGTCGTGCACCCCCGACCACGGGACCATCAGGATCTCCACCCGGCTGCGGGGCATGCCGGCGTGGGTGGTCGACTACGTGATCATGCATGAGCTCGTCCACCTGCTGGTGCCGAGTCACGGCCCCCGGTTCTGGGCGCTGGTGGAACGTTATCCCAGGGCCGAGCGGGCCCGGGGCTTCCTGGAGGGGTTCTCCACCGCGACCCACGGCTTCCAGGAGGAGCACGGCTCCCCGGAGGAGTGGTGACGGAGGATCGGGTGGTGGCCGTCCTGGTCACGCCCGCGGCCGCGGCCGCGGCCCCTCCCGGTGTCGACGCCGCCGCCTTCCTGACGGCGGTCGCCGAGGACGCCTACGAGCTGGTCGCCGGGCTCGACTTCGTCTCCCCGGTCGTCGTCAGCAGCGTCCCGGGCATGGAGGAGATCGTCTGGCCGGGCACGCCGGTCGTGCGGATCCCCGACCTGTCCGGGGGCGCCCTGGTCCGGGCCGCCTTCGCGGCCCTGCCCCACGGCGAGCAGGCGGTGCTGCTGAGCGCGGACGCGCCCGACCTGCCGCCGCTGCTCATCGGCAAGCTCTTCCGCGAGCTCGGCCGGGCTCGGATCGCGGTCTGCCCGGCCGCGGGGGGCGGCGCCGTGGCGCTGGCCGCCCACCTGCCCTACCCGGCCTGGGCCGAGGCCGGCCTCGACGACCCCGATCCGGTCACCACGCTCCGTGCCTCGGCGCCCGGAAGGCGCATGGTCGCCAAGGGGCCCGGCTGGCACCGGCTGCGCACCCCCGCCGACATCGGCCTCCTCGATCCGGGCCTCGAGGGCTGGGACAACACCCGGGCCCTGCTGTCCGCCTGAGCCCTCCCGGGGCCGCCGGGACGAAGGCAGGACCATACGCGCGCCACGAAGCCCGCGAACGCCTCGTGGCTCGCCATGGCGCAGAAGCCCCGGCCTGCGCCGTCAGCGCCCGTCAGCGCCCGTCAGCGCCCGTCAGGGCCCGTCAGGACGCCTCGGGACGGGGGAGCCGCAGGTCGGCGAAGACGGCCCGATGATCGGTGCCGGGGACGGTGTGCACGCTGACCTCGTTCACGCCCACCCGCCGGTCCACCACCACGTGGTCGATCGTGATCAGCGGCGGGACGCGGTCGTTCACCGGCCACGTGGGGGTGAGCCCCTCCCCGGCGCCGTCGGCCGCGTCCAGGTAGCCACGGCCCAGGAAACGCCGCATCGCCGCGTGGTCGAGGCTGGCGTTGAAGTCGCCGGCCAGGATGCGGATCGTGCCGGGGACGGCCGACGGCAGCGCGTCCAGCGCCGCGGTCCAGTCGTACACCTGCCTGCCCAGCGGCGGGAAGGGGTGCACGTCGACGACCTCGACGGGCGGGGCGCCGGGAACGGTCATCAGGGCGGCGGGCATGTTGTGCCCGATCGCCTCGAACAGGCCCTTCCTGGCGGTGAGCGGATACCGGGCGTACAGGCCGCTGCCCCCGGCGCTCCACTCCGGTTCCAGCACCCGGTACGGCATGATCTCGCCCAGCCCGGCCGCGTCCAGCTTCTCGACCATCCCCGGGGTCAGCTCCTGGGTGCTGAGCACGTCGGGCCGCAGCCTCCTGACCAGGTCCATCACCGCGTCGGTCTCGGCGCGCCCGAACAGCGTGTTGATCGTCAGGACCCGCAGGGGCGTCCCGGCCACCGGCTCGGCGGAGCGGAAGGCCCGGGGCAGGACGCTGAGACCGAGCGCCGTGGTGGTGATCAGCGCGACCGCGGTCGCCGCCCGGTTGCGGGACAGCGCGGCCAGCAGCAGCGGCAGCAGCGAACCCGCCGCCACGTACGGGGTGCCCGTCATGAGCTGGGTGGTCAGCGAGTCGCGTTCGAGCCCGGCGACCCGGGCCACCGCCCAGGCGGCGAACGGCGTCACCGCGGCCCACGCCAGGGCACTGGAGATCCGCCAGCGCCGCCGGGGGCTTCCCGAGACGGGGCCCTTGGTCTTCCCGACACCCCTGTCGGCCACGATGTCCACGCTCACGGTGCCCCGATCCACTACGCCCGGCTGACGGAACGAAGATATCCAGCACAGGGTGAGACAAGCGTAAAACGGTCCAAGACCGGCGGAAGCCCGGCACATCCCCGAAACCGGCCCGCACCTGCTCCGGTCCCGAGCCCTGGGCCCGGCCGAGGCTCAGCCGGAGCGCAGGACCTCGCGGGTACGGCGGACCAGACGCCGGGTCGCCTCGTCCGAGAGCTGGGGGATCTCCTCCACCGGGAACCAGCGCAGGTCGAGCGACTCGGCGCTGATCACCGCCTCCACGTCCGCCGGCGCGACCGCCCCGTACTCCACGTCCAGGTGGTAGGTGTGCGGGGGGTGACACCAGACCACGTGACGGTCGAGCGCCAGCGGGCCGGGCAGCAGCCGCAGCCCCGCGATACCGGACTCCTCGACCGCCTCCCGCAGCGCCACCGCCTCCAGGGAGGCGTCGGCGCGCTCGCAGTGGCCTCCCATCGGCAGCCACATCCCGGCCTTGGGGTGCAGCGTCAGCAGGACCCGCTCACCGTCGTGGGAGAGCACCGCGGTCGTGGCCGTCAGGTGGCCGCTGACGCACTCGCGCCACATCGCGTCCTCGTTGGCGTCCAGGTGATCGAGGAACTCCTTGCGGAGGATCTCCTCCTCCGCGGTGGGAGCCGCCCAGCCGGTGAGCAGGTCACGCGCTCCGGTGCGCAGGCTCACGCGCCGCCGTCCCTCCGGCCGTCCTCGTCCTCGTCGCCGCCCTTGCCGTCCTCGTCGCCGGCCTTGCCGGTCCGGTCCCCAGTGGCGTCCTCGCCGTCCCGCAGGGACGCCTCGAGGGACGACAGGTCCAGCTCGGGCTCGCCCCGGACGAACCGCTCGGGGGCCTCCAGGTCGTCGGCGGTGGGCATCAGGTCGGGGTGGTCCCAGACCGCGTCCCGGCCGTCCATGCCCCGGTCGGCCTCCAGGGCCTGCCACAGGACGGCGGCCTCGCGCAGCCGCCGGGGCCGCAGCTCCAGGCCGACGAGCGTGGCGAAGGTCTGCTCCGCGGGACCGCCGGTCGCCCTGCGGCGCCGTACGGTCTCGGCCAGGGCCGTCGCCGAGGGGAGCTTGCCCTCCGCGGCCCCGTCCACGACCGTGCCGACCCAGCCTTCGACCAGGGCCAGCATGGTCTCCAGCCGGGACAGGGCGGCCTTCTGCCGCTCGGTCTCCTCAGGCTTGAGCAGATTCCCGCCGCTCAGCGCCTGCTGAAGCTGCTCGGGGTTGTTGATGTCCAGGCCGCGGAGCTGCTCCTCCAGCGCGGAGGCGTCGACCGTGATGCCCCTGGCGTACTCCTCCACGGCGCCGAGCAGGTGCGCGCGCAGCCACGGCACGTGCTGGAACAGCCGGTGGTGGGCCGCCTCGCGCAGGGCGAGGTAGAGCCGGATCTCCTCCGCGGGCGTCTCCAGCCCCTGGCTGAAGGCCGCGACACCCCCGGGAAGCAGGGCGGCGCTGTCGGAGAGCGGCAGGCCGATGTCGGTGGAGCCGATCACCTCGAGCGCGAGCGAGCCGACGGCCTGGCCGATCTGCTGGCCGACCATCATGCCGCCCATCTGCTTCATCATGCCCATCAGCGGCCCGGCCATGGCCTGGGCCTCGGCGGGCAGGCCCGCGGCGCCGAGCGTGCCGCTCATGGTCTCGACCATGCGGGCGGCGATCGGGTCGCAGAGCTTCTGCCAGACCGGGACGGTCTTCTCGATCCACTCCGAACGGCTCCACGCCTGCGGGTTGTTCACCCCGCTCGGCAGGGCCGTGGCCTCGTTCAGCCATAGATCGGCCAGGTTGAGGGCGTCGACGATCTGCCGTCGCTCACCCTCCATGACACTGGGATCGCCCTCGGCGACCACGACGTGCCGTGCGACGTTCTTCGCCATGTCCCAGTTGACGGGACCTGAGCTCGGCGGGGCGGAGAGCATGTCGGCGAACTGGCGCATCGCCGCCGCGATCTGCTCCGGGTCGCCGAACATGGCGAACGGGTTCTCGTTGGGGTCGTTTTCCCGACCTGGCAAGTCAGTCACCGCTCTACCTCGTGCAGGATGGAGGATGGACGATGGAGGAAGTCCACATCCGCCACGTTATCCGTCTCATGGCGGGTCAGTGCAAAGTGAGGACCCGGTGCCTACCTCGAAACGCTCCCGGCCCCCCGTCGTCGCCGTCACCGGCGCGGCCTCGGGCCTAGGCCGCGCATTCCTCACGAAGGTCGCCTCGTCTGCGGATTTCCGCAGGGTCGTGGCCATCGACGAGCAGCGCGGCGACGTGCCCGACGTCACGTGGCGGGTGATCGACGTCCGAGATCCGCTCTTGGCGAACCGCATATCTGACATCGACGTCCTCGTCCATCTCTCGGTCGACTACACCCTCGGCGCCGACCCGGCCGAACGGCGCGCCTACAACCTGCGGGCCGCCCAGACGGTGCTCACCGCCAGCGCCGCCGCCCGGGTGCGGCGGGTCGTCCTCGTCACCAGCGCCATGGTGTACGGGGCCGCTCCCGACAACCCCGTCCCGCTGCCGGAGGACTCGGCGGTCGCCGCCGAGTCCGACACCGGCGTGGTCGGCGATCACCTGGAGATCGAGGCGCTGGTCCGGCGCTCCCTGCGCAGCCATCCGGGTCTCGACGTGACCGTGATCCGGCCCGCCACCGTCGTCGGCCCCGGCATCGACAGCGTGCTGACCCGCCATTTCGAGTCCCCCCGGCTGCTGACGGTCAAGGGATGCACCCCCCGCTGGCAGTTCTGCCACGTGGACGACCTGGTATCGGCGCTGGAGATGGCCGCGCTCGGCACGGTCTCCGGCGTGGTGGCCGTCGGCGGCGACGGCTGGCTGGAGCAGGAGCAGGTCGAGGAGATCTCCGGGCTGCGCCGGCTGGAGCTGCCCGCCGGGCTGACCTTCGGCACCGCCCAGCGCCTGCACCGCATCGGCGTCACCCCGGCCCCGGCCACCGACCTGCACTATGTGGTCTACCCGTGGGTGGTCGACTGCGCTGCGCTGCGCGAGGCCGGCTGGAGACCGCTGTGGACCAACGAGGCCACGTTCAAGCAGCTCCTGGAGCTGCGCGGCGGCAGGCACACGGTGGTGGGCCGCAGGCTGTCGGGCAAGGAGGCCACGCTCACCGCGGCCGGCGCCACCGTCGCCGTCCTGGGCACCGCGGCGATCGTCCGCGCCGCCCGCAAGAAGCGCCGCACCTGACGGCCGCGGAGCAGGGCGGCACGGGCGGTCGGGACGAACGCGGCGCAAGGTCACGGGGGAGCGCCGGGGACGCGGCCGGCGAGAAAGGCGGCGGTGCCCGGAAGGCCGCCCCGGGAGGGGATCGCGGCAGGATGCGCTACCGGGGGCCGTTTCTCCGGGGCGGTACGCTTTGGGACGTGGACGTCATCCGGCTGCTCGACATTCGCGACGACGCGCTCTCCGTGGACGAGGTGCTCGCCGCCGTCGGCGACCACGCCGCGGGCGGCACGGCCGTCTTCATCGGCACGGTGCGGGACCAGGACCACGGCAGGCCCGTCACGGCCCTGTCCTACTCGGCCCACCCGAGCGCCACCGACGAGCTGCGCCGGGTGGCCGAGAAGATCGCCGCGGACTTCCCGGTGACCGCCCTGGCCGCCGTGCACCGGGTCGGCGACCTCAGGCTCGGTGACATCGCGGTGGTGGTCGCCGTGGCCGCCCCCCACCGGGGCGAGGCTTTCGAGGCCTCCCGCAGGCTGATCGACGACCTCAAGGCCCAGGTCCCCATCTGGAAGAACCAGCTCTTCACCGACGGATCCTCGGAGTGGGTGGGGGCCTGCGAATGAGATCGTCCACCGGATCCGCCGGGTTCGCGGCCTTCGGCGCGGCGGTGCGCGGGTGCGGTGTCCGGACCTGTCGTACGGCATAGGCTTTGTCCATGTCCCGACGAGCGCTGACCCTGATGGTGGCGGGCTTCCTCACACTCACGCTCGCGCTGGTCGGCGCCTTGTTGCCGGTGCCGTACGTGGTGCTGAGCCCGGGGCCGACGGAGAACACCATCGGCGAGTTCGGCGGCAAGCCGGTGATCAGCATCGAGGGGCGCCCGACGTACCCGACCGACGGCAAGCTCAGCCTCGTCACCGTCGCCTACCAGGGCGGGCCGGGCACCAGGATCGACCTGTTCAGCGCGCTGCGCGGATGGATCGACCCCACCATCGCGGTCGTGCCGGAGGAGACGATCTTTCCTCCGGCGACCACCGCGAAGGAGGTCGAGGAGCAGAACACCCAGGAGATGACCGGCTCCCAGGACGACGCCACCGCGGCGGCGCTGACCGAGCTGAAGATCCCCTACACCTCGGTGGTGACGGTGAACTCGATCGAGAAGGGACTGCCGGCCGACGGCCGGTTCAAGAACGGCGACGAGATCGTCTCGGTGGACGGCACGCAGGTGGCCGAACGGGAGACCGTCTCCACCACGGTCCGCCGCCACAAGCCCGGCGAGCAGGTCTCCTTCGTCGTCAGGCGCGGCGGGCGGAACGTGACCGTCGACGTCCCGACCACGGCCGGCAAGGACGGCACGCCCATCGTGGGCATCACCATGCGCGTCGGGTACCGCTTCCCCTTCACCGTCAAGATCAACGTCGGTGACGTGGGCGGGCCCAGCGCGGGGATGATGTTCTCCCTGGGCATCGTGGACAAGCTCACCCCCGGGTCGATGACCGGCGGCACCTCCATCGCCGGGACCGGGACGATCACCTCCGAGGGCGACGTCGGGGCCATCGGCGGCATCCAGCAGAAGATGGTCGGCGCCAGGAAGGCCGGCGCGACGGTCTTCCTCACCCCCGCCGACAACTGCGCCGAGGCCGTCAGGGCGATCCCGGAGGGGCTCAGGCTGGTCAAGGTCGACACCCTCCACGAGGCCGTACGGGCGGTCGAGGCGATCCGCACCGGCACGGGCACCGTGCCGAGCTGCCCGGCCGGCTGACCCCTCCCGTCCCGCGTCCGCCCTGCCGGACCTCTCCGGCCGCCGCCCCCTTCGGCCACCGCCCCCTCCGGTCTCGTGTCCGCTCCGCCGCGGCGGCCGGTCCGGCGACCCGCGCGGCAGGTCCGTCGGCCCCCCGGAAGGCACGGCTTCATTCCGAAGCGCGCCACGGGGCACTCATCGGGCCCCTCGTACGTTGGGACCGGTGGACCCGAGACCGTGCGGGGGTTGTGGCCGGACCGTGCCCGAGAGGCTGAGCCCGCCCCAACTCCCGCCGGTGTAGGTTGCCAGACACGGACCGTGCTCTTACGACAAGGGGTTGGCCTTGAGCTTCCGGACCCCCGGAGCCGGCAGGGCAATGCGCTTGCCCCGCCGGCCGCGACTGCTGCTTCCCGTCGCGATCGCGCTGGTCGCGATAGTGGCGTTGTTCTTCCTTTTCGCCGGTATCTTCACTGATTACCTCTGGTACGACTCGGTCGACTACACGACCGTCTTCTCCGGTGTGATCGTCACGCAGATCCTGCTGTTCGTGGTCGGTGCCCTGCTGATGGTCGGCATCGTCGGCGGCAACATGCTGCTGGCGTACCGGATGCGGCCGATGTTCGGGCCCGGGATGTTCGGCGGCGCCAGCGGCGCCGACCGGTACCGGATGGCCCTCGACCCGCACCGCAAGCTGATCTTCCTGATCGGCGTGGCGATGCTCGGCCTGTTCTCGGGATCCACGTTCTCGAGTCAGTGGAAGACCTGGCTGGAGTTCGTCAACGCGACGCCGTTCGGCGAGACCGACGCGCTGTTCAATTGGGACATCTCCTTCTTCATGTTCACCTATCCCTTCATCCGGATGGTGCTGAACTTCTTGTTCGTCGCGGTGGTGCTGTCGGCCCTGCTGGCGGCGGTCGTCCACTACCTGTACGGCGGGTTCCGGCTCCAGTCGCCCGGGGTGCACGCCTCGCGCGGCGCCCGGGCGCACCTGTCGGTGCTGCTGGGCGTCTTCGTGCTGCTGAAGGCGGTCGCCTACTGGGTCGACCGGTACGGGCTGGTCTTCTCCGACCGGGGATTCAGGCACGGCGCGTCGTACACCGACGTGAACGCGGTCCTGCCCGCCAAGACCATTCTGGCGATCATCGCCCTGATCTGCGCCGTCCTGTTCTTCGCGGGGGTCGTGCGGCCCGGTGGCATGCTGCCCGGGGTCGGCTTCGGCCTGCTGGTGCTCTCGGCCGTCCTGATCGGCGGGGTCTACCCGGCCCTGGTCGAGCAGTTCCAGGTCAAGCCGAACCAGCAGGGCAAGGAGCAGGAGTTCATCAAGCGCAACATCGACGCGACACGAAAAGCCTACGGCGTCAACGGCGCCGAGGTGATCGACTACACGGCTCAGGGCGACCCGAGCAAGGTCAACGTCACCGCCGACAGCTCCATCTCCGGCGTGCGCCTGCTCGACCCCAGCCTGGTCGCCAAGACCTACCAGCAGAAGCAGCGGATCCGCGGTTACTACGACTTCCACGAGCCGCTCGACGTCGACCGCTACCCCGACGCGGACGGCACCATGCGCGACACCGTCGTGGCCGTGCGAGAGCTCACCGGCCCCCCGGCCGAGCAGAACAACTGGATCAACCGGCACCTCGTCTACACCCACGGCAACGGCTTCGTGGCCGCGCCCGGCAACGAGGTCGACAGCGAGGGCCTGCCCAACTTCGACGCCAAGGACATGCCGGTCACCGGCGCCCTGGTGGAGCGGACCAAGCTCACCGAGTCGCGGATCTACTTCGGCGAGGCGCCCGGCTCCACCGAGTACGTCATCGTCGGCGGCACCGGCCAGCAGAAGCAGGAGCTCGACTACCCAGAGAGCGGCGGCACCGGCCAGAAGAACACCACCTACGACGGCAAGGGCGGCGTCCCGGTCGGCTCGTTCCTCAACCGGATGCTCTACGCCGCCAAGTACAGCGAGATCAACCTGCTGCTCTCGGGCGACGTCAACGTGAACTCCAAGATCCTTTACGAGCGCAACCCGCAGGAGCGGATCGCCAAGGTGGCGCCGTTCCTGAGCCTGGACGACAACCCCTACCCGGCCATCGTCGGCGGCAGGGTCGTGTGGATCGCCGACGCGTACACCACGTCCAACGCCTACCCGTACTCCCAGAGCAAGAGCCTGGAGGCGATGACGCGGGACACCATCACCGACCCGCGCCTGGTGGTGCCGCAGCCGCGCGACCAGATCAACTACATGCGCAACTCGGTGAAGGCCGTGGTCGACGCCTACGACGGCACCGTCAGCCTGTACGCCTGGGACGAGAAGGACCCCATCCTGCAGACCTGGCGCAAGGCCTTCCCGGGCGTCATCAAGCCGCAGACGCAGATGTCCACCGAGCTCAAGCAGCACCTGCGCTACCCGGAGGCGCTGTTCAAGGTCCAGCGTGACGTGCTCTCCCAGTACCACATCGCCGACCCGAACGCCTTCTACAGCGGCCAGGACTTCTGGAACGTCCCGAACGACCCCTCCTCGGGCGAGCAGAACGTCAAGCAGCCGCCGTACTACCTGTCGGTCAAGATGCCGAACACCGCGGCACCGTCGTTCTCCCTGACGACCACGTTCGTGCCGCGCCAGGGACCCAACCTGGCGGCGTTCATGGCCGTGGACGCCACTCCCGGGCCCGACTACGGAAAGCTGCGCATCCTGCGCATGCCCTCCAACACCACGATCCCGGGTCCCGGCCAGGTGCAGAACAACTTCCAGAACAAGTTCTCCGGCGAGCTCAACCTGCTCGGACTGGGCCAGGCGAAGGTCCGCTACGGCAACCTGCTGACCCTGCCCTTCGCCGACGGCCTGGTCTACGTCGAACCGGTCTACGTGGAGATCGCGGCCGCCTCCGGCCAGGAGCCGTACCCGATCCTGCGCCGGGTCCTGGTGGCCTACGGCGGCAAGGTCGGCTCGGCCGACACGCTCAAGGGCGCGCTCGAACAGGTCTTCGGGGGCGGCACCCAGACCGTGCCGCAGGAGACCAAGCCCAACGAGAACCAGCAGGCGGAGACCAAGCCCACGGGCGAGCTCGCCGTGGCCATCGACGAGGTGCAGAAGGCCTACGACAAGGCACAGAACGCTCTCAAGGAGGACCCGCCGAACTGGGTCGAGTACGGCACCGCCCAGAAGGAGCTCCAGGCGGCCCTGGAGAGGCTCAAGGGCCGCGCCGCGGCGGCGGGAGCGACCCCCACGCCGTCACCGACGTCCGGGACACCCGCGCCCTCGGCGTCCCCGTCGGTGTCCCCGTCCGCGACCCCCGCTCCCTCGGTGACACCCTCACCGTCACCGAGTTAGCGGAGGTCATCGGGCCGGGCGTCATCTGATTCGCGTCCACCCCCAAAGCCGGGTAAGCTTCAGGCATACACCGACGCGGGGTGGAGCAGTTCGGTAGCTCGCTGGGCTCATAACCCAGAGGTCGCAGGTTCAAATCCTGTCCCCGCTACGAACGAGACCCCGGTCGCCGGAAACGGCGGCCGGGGTCTCTGCATTTCCTGGTCTTTTCCCGCACTTCCGGTCAATCGTGACAGTGCCCCGTTCCGCGGCCGGCCGCCCCTGTGCGTGCCGGGCTCCACGTTCCCGTCGGGCCCTGGGCTCGCGGTTTCTTCCCGGCGCCTCTTCCGGCGCGCTCGTTCCCGCTCCGATTTGCCGTCGCGACCGAATTACGGATAGTCTTTGAACACACCGACGCGGGGTGGAGCAGTTCGGTAGCTCGCTGGGCTCATAACCCAGAGGTCGCAGGTTCAAATCCTGTCCCCGCTACCAGAGAGAGGCCCGGATCTCACAGAGATCCGGGCCTCTCGGTTTTTCCACCCCTATCCTGCCCTGTCGGCACCTACGGACACCTGGCCCCGCTTCAGGCATACAGGTCTCTCCCGCTTGCCGGCGGGAGCCCCACCCCCGACCGTCCCGGCGCCGGACACGGATCATGCGGGCGCCGACCGCTCCGGGACGGCACGCGGCGGGTGGCCGAGAGGTAGCGTGCCGCTGTGAGTGAAACGTCCGGACCGGTCCTGCGCTGGCGCGTACGCCGCGATCTCCTCATCATCAAGGCCGTCGCCGCGCTCGCCCTGGCGGTACTGACCGTGCTGAGCCTCGGCGACCTCCGCGGCATGCTCCTGGCGGGCACCGCGTCCCTGGTCATGGGAGTCCTGGCGGTCCGTGACGTCCTGGTCCCGGTACGGCTGACGGCGGACGGGGAGGGCCTCGTCGTGGTGAAGGGGTTCGCCGGATCCGAACGGGTGCCCTGGAGAGCCGTCGAGCGCATCCGCGTCGACAGTCGGACACGCTTCACCTCACGTACGGAACTGCTGGAGATCGACACGGGGGAGGGCATCCACCTGCTCAGCCGGTTCGACCTGGGGGTTCCGTGCCAGGAGGTGGCCGAGAAGCTCCGCTCGTTCCGTACGGGGACGTAGACCGTTCGGTGGCGTGCCCCTTCACCTGCCGGACGACACGCGGGCATGGCAGGGAGAGGCGGGACACCGAAGAGGGCCGCGGGACGGGAGCCGGAAGGCGCGGCCGGGAAGGCGGTTCTCGCTCGCGTCCCCGGGAATCGCCTGCGCGGACTCCGTCCGGTGGCATTCGCCAGGTCCAGGCCCCAGGCCCTGAGACTGGGCCTTGAAGTCAGGTCCAGCCTCAGGCTCTGGCGCGTACCCGGCGGTGTCTGGGCACGAAACCGGGCTTGGGCCGGCGGACCAGCAGGCTCGCCTTGTAGAGCGCCCAGCAGGTGAGGAAGAGCCCGAAGGAGACCTGCCCGACCCACGCCCAGGTGGCGGTCTCGACGGCCGCGAACATCACTACACCGGTCCAGACAAAGCCGAAGACGCCCACGAGGGTCGCCGCAGCCCAATTCAGCCCTCGCTGCAACATGCCCGAAGTCTTACAGATCTTGGTTCAAGCCCAGGTCAATGACGCGGAACGCCTCATCGCGGAAGGCTGCGACTTGCTCCCGCGCACCGGCGTGCGCGAGCTCCACCGGTGGTCATCGGGGTCACCCCGAGAGGGTTCTCCTCAAGGGAGGCCAGAAGTGCCGCGGCGGTACGGGCGTCGGCGAGGATCCGGTTCACCTCGTCCTCGGACCGGGGCAGCTGGCCACGCTTGGCGAGCTCGTCGGTCAGGAAGGTCAGGGGCTCCGGGTAGCCGGCCTCCTGCGCGGCGACGGTCGCCCGAGCCGCGGTGAGGAGACGCAGATAGTAGGCGCGGAGGGTCGCCTCCCGCATGTGTGCGTCTTCGAGATCGTTCAGCAGAGACCTGGCGACCCTGAGAAGGTCGCCCGGATGATCGGCCTCCGCGTTGATGTGCGCGCGGATGTCGTCGAACTCCGAGCGGGTCATGGTGCTCACCTCCACGGCGGAGTCAGGATCCTGACCCTCGTGCCTACTTCGTATCCAGAGTCGATTGCGAACGGCTTGACGTCTGGTTGCGCGCCTGGGCTTCCTACGTCTCTCTGAGACGCGCGAAGTCCGGGGAAGGTTGGCAAGTTGTCTCTGTGACATGAGAGTCCTGATAGTGTTCACCACGCAGGACGACGAGCCCCCGGGTCATCACTCCCGGGAAGGCGGACTGTCCGGCGATCCCCTCCTCTGATCATCTCCCTTCGTCGGGACGTTCGCGTCGCGCCGGAGTCCGGTTGGACATCGGCCGGATGCTGGAGTAAGTTAGAGGGGTTGCCCTGGAAGCAGGGCGGTCGACATCCTAGTGGTCTCGGCGGGTTCGGGTCGAGGGTCGGTGAAACCGACAGTTTGACACGAATCACGCGGATTCACTAGAATGGCAGTACGAAATGGAACGCCCCTGGTGGTCGGCCCGAACGGGTTCGGTTGGTCGGGTGTACGCGTCCGTTTCTTGAGAACTCAACAGTGTGTTAAAAGCCAGTGCATGAAGCACAACCCTGTCCTAACCACCCTTGCGGGTGGGGGACGGATTCCTTTGGTTGAACATCCATCGCGTTCCCGGACCTGTTCGGGGATGGTGGTGGGCTTTCAGCCGGGTAAGGACTGTTCAGACATTGTTTGGAGAGTTTGATCCTGGCTCAGGACG